>NZ_JBPUGM010000001.1:0-989716 GCF_051549525.1 Rhizobium sp. G187 | reverse complement strand
CCGGAGGGAGACCGTTGCAAGCGGGCCGGGGTTTTGTGCCTGCGACAGCACATCGCCCCGGCGCCGATCCCGCCTCGCCTGACATCGCATCGTCAGGTGTATCCGAGGGCGGAACGGGGTGAGTCTACGAGAGGAAAAATGGGCGGGGATTAAAAAATGTGTCCGGGTTTGATTTCGTTGGAGATTTCCCGAAACTCATCCCCGGGCCTCTGCGGGAATTAAGGGGCTTTTTTGGGTGGTTGCGGCCGGCACCGCGCTTGTGGCCTTCGCCCCGCTTGCGGGGAGGAGGTGCCCGAAGGGCGGATGAGGGGCAATCGGCTCGCGCGACACCCATCTCCCCCTTCGTGGGGGAGAAAGCGATTTCGATGAATTAGGCGCGCGAAAGCCGCCTAAACATCAGAAATCGCAAGTGAGGTGGTCTGTTATGTCGGGGCTACGGGACGGATCCCCTCACCAGCAAAATCTGAAGTTTAGCCCTGATCGGGCTAAGCCTTCGATTTTGCAACCTCTCCCGCAAGGGGAGAGGGGGCCGCACCGTCCTGCCCTTCGACAGGCTCAGGACGCGGATGATGGGGCGGCGGCTTGGGTGACGCCCTCATCCTGAGGCGCCCTCGCGAGAGCGAGGGCCTCGAAGGATCCAGACAATGGCTGGAAGATGGGCCTCGTCCTTCGAGGCCCGACTGTGTCGGGCGCCTCAGGATGAGGGGTAAAGGGTTCGGTTTGCGCGGCCCATCTCCCCCTCGGGGCAGTGAAGACGGTGCGCGCAATTCGAGGTGCTCAGGAGGCGGAGGAGGAGTGCCACCGTTCGCTCGCTGCGAGAGGGCGGAATTTACCGAGTGAGAGGACGCTGGTTCATTGAGGACCCAAGTCTATTGGACGCTCAGCCAGAAACGATCGGCCCTTAAAGAGCTGAATATCAGGAAGGGCCGCGCGGCAATGTTTTCCCCGGGCACGAAGCCAACGTCAAAACGGCTGTCCAGGCTGTTGTCACGATTGTCGCCCATTACGAAGTAATGGCCTTCGGGGACCAAGAATTCAGAGGAGCTATCACCCCGAGAAGTGTCGCTCGTTTCTATGATTTGGTGGTCAATGCCCCCGGGGAGATATTCGGTATAGAGCATTTCATCTGGTTGCAGTTCGATGTTATCAGCCTCTGACGGCTTCCTTTCGACGATTATGCCGTTGATGAAGAGCCTGCCGTCGCGCATCTGGATACGATCGCCCGGCAGACCAATCACACGCTTGACATAGCTGGTCGTTGGTTCCGGCGGAAATGCAAATATGACAATTTCGCCGCGTTTGGGCGACCTGCCCCCGAACCGATGGCTTGGGCCCCAGCCAAACATCAGTGAGTACCGGCTGATACCGTAGGTCAGTTTCTCGGAGAAGACATAGTCGCCTTCTTGTAGAGTGGGCCGCATTGAGTTCGCGGGAATTGAAAAAGGTTCGATTGCAAAGTTGCGGATCAAGATTGCGATCAGCATTGGTGCAATAAAAAGCACTAACAGCCAGTTGTAGGTTCTCGCGAACCATGGGTAGCGATCGAGCGGTATTTGTTTTGCTGCCGTGACACATACATAGACGGCACCGACCGTCCTGTAGGTCAGCAACACCAATGTCGCCACCCAATCCGGATATTCTATCTCCAGAAGCCTCGCGCCATATAACGCCGAATAGCCGATGAAGACGCTGACGAAAACGAAGGCAATGCCCAGTCGCCCTCGACCAAGATAAAACATTCCGCACTCAGGCGACAATATGAAGCTTATGGCAGCGGCCCAAGCCGGGTGACGTCGACGATAGGAAGAAAATAATTGCACTTAGGGGGACCTAAAAATACGGGCCGGATTGTAGCCGCAAATGAAGAAAGCCGCGATGAACTTAATCACCACGGCTCTGCAAATGGCAGTTGGTGAAAGGGGGCGAACTCGCGTCATTCGCCCCCTTTCATAATTATCTCAAGAGCACCCGCTGGTCGCACCACACGTGTCGCACTTTTCACACGTGCCGTTCCGCACCATGGTGAAGTTCTGGCATTCCGAGCACATGTTGCCCGTATACCCTTGCGCAATCGAGCGCATGCGGCGCGAGGCTTCGAGCTTCTTGGCTTCGGCCTTGGCGGCGGCTGCGTCGTCGGCGGCGGTGTCGGAGAACAGGCCTTCTTCGGCGATCTCTTCAGCCAGTTCAGCGGCGCGTTCCTCGTAGTCGCGCTTGAAGGACACGACTTCCGATGTGGAGATGGCCGTCGTCACTTCCAGCTTGCGGGCAGTGGCGCCCGAAGAGGAGAAGGCGGTGACGGTGGCCGAGGCCTTGGCGGGGGCGGCGATGGCTGCACCCTTGGGCTCGGCCGACAGGGCCTGGTTGGAGACGAGCGTCGGCTTGTATCCGCGGGTCAGACCCTTGGAGACGACATCGGCCTTGCCTTCCTTGACGCCGCGGCCAAGAGCGGTGGTCGAGAAGTCGGACGTATCGACATGGGCCAGATCGCTGCGGCCGATATAGGAGATCGCCAGTTCCCGGAAGACATAGTCGAGGATCGAGGTGGCGTTCTTGATCGCGTCGTTGCCGGTGACCATGCCGGCCGGCTCGAACTTGGTGAAGGTGAAGGCGTCGACATATTCCTCGAGCGGCACGCCATACTGCAGGCCGAGCGAAACGGAGATGGCGAAGTTGTTGATGAAGGCGCGCAGAGCCGAGCCTTCCTTGTTCATGTCAAGGAAGATTTCGCCAAGACGGCCGTCGTCATATTCACCGGTGCGCAGGAAGATGGTGTGACCACCGATCTTGGCCTTCTGGGTGTAACCCTTGCGGCGGGCCGGGAGCTTTTCCTGCTCGCGCACGACACGATCGACGATGCGCTCGACGATGCGTTCCGTGACCGTGACCGCCTGGGCCGCCTGCGGCTGGGCCAGGAGATCATCGAGCGCGTCTTCGTTGTCTTCGTCCTCGATCAGCGAGGCATTGAGCGGCTGGGAGAGCTTGGAGCCATCGCGGTAAAGCGCATTGGCCTTGAGCGCCAGCTTCCAGGACAGCATGTAGGCGGAGCCGCAATCTTCGACGGTGGCTTCGTTCGGCATGTTGATCGTCTTGGAGATCGCGCCCGAGATGAACGGCTGGGCCGCTGCCATCATGCGGATATGGGATTCAACCGAGAGATACCGCTTGCCGATCTTGCCGCAGGGATTGGCGCAATCGAAGACCGGCAGATGTTCGGCCTTCAGGAAGGGCGCGCCTTCCAGCGTCATGGCACCGCAGACATGGATATTGGCAGCCTCGATGTCCTTCTTCGAGAAGCCCATATGGTCGAGCAGGTTGAAGCTCATGTCTGCGAGCTGCTCGTCGGAGACCTTGAGCGTGTCCTTCAGGAAGTCGACGCCGAGGGTCCACTGGTTGAAGACGAACTTGATGTCGAAGGCAGCCTTCAGCGCGCCATTGACGGCTTCGATCTTCTCATCGGTGAAACCCTTGGCCTTGAGCGTCGAGGGGTTGATGCCCGGCGCCTGGTTGAGGTTGCCGTGGCCGACGGCATAGGCGTCGATCTCGGCAATCTGGCTTTCCGAGTAACCAAGCGTGCGCAGCGCTTCCGGAACGGCCGCATTGATGATCTTGAAGTAGCCGCCACCGGCGAGCTTCTTGAACTTCACCAGCGCAAAATCAGGCTCGATGCCGGTCGTGTCGCAGTCCATGACGAGACCGATCGTGCCGGTCGGTGCGATGACCGAGACCTGGGCATTGCGGTAGCCATGCTTTTCGCCAAGCTCGAGTGCCTTGTCCCAGGCCGCCGTCGCATGTTCGACAAGGGCAGGGTCGGTGCAATCGGCATGGATCAGCGGAACCGGGTTGACCGACAGGCCCTCGTAACCGAAGGCGAGGCCCTGGGCGGCACGGCGGTGGTTGCGTATGACGCGCAGCATGTTGTCACGGTTCGGCGCAAAGCCCGGGAAGGGGCCGAGTTCCGAGGCCATTTCGGCTGATGTTGCATAGGACACGCCGGTCATGATGGCGGTCAGCGCACCGGCAATGGCGCGGCCTTCGTCGGAATCGTACGGGATGCCCGAGGACATCAGGAGACCGCCGATATTGGCATAGCCGAGGCCGAGCGTGCGGTATTCATAGGAGCGTTCGGCGATCTGACGCGACGGGAACTGCGCCATCATCACGGAGACTTCGAGCACGACGGTCCACAGGCGGACGGCATGTTCGTAATCGGCGATGTTGATCTTCTTGGTTGCCGCATCCTTGAACTGCAGGAGGTTGAGCGAAGCCAGGTTGCAGGCCGTGTCGTCGAGGAACATGTATTCCGAGCAAGGGTTCGACGCGCGGATCGGGCCGGCAGCCGGGCAGGTGTGCCAGTCGTTCATCGTCGTGTTGAAGTGCAGGCCCGGATCAGCAGACGCCCAGGCGGCATAGGAGATCTTCTCCCAGAGGTCGCGGGCCTTCAGCGTCTTCATCACCTTGCCGTCCTTGCGGGCGGTGAGGTTCCAGTCGCCATCGGCTTCGACCGAGCGCAGGAAGTCGTCCTTCAGCGAGACCGAATTGTTCGAGTTCTGGCCGGAAACGGTGAGGTAGGCTTCCGAATCCCAGTCCGTGTCATAGGTCTTGAACTCGAGATCCTTGTAGCCCTGCTGGGCGAACTGGATAACGCGCTTGATGTAGTTTTCCGGAACCTGGTCCTTCTTCGCGGCGCGGATTTCGCGCTTCAGGGCAGGGTTCTCGTTCGGGTCGAAGCAGGCGCCGTTGTCGGCCTCGCAGTTGACGCAGGCCTTCATGATCGCCTTCAGGTGCTTGGCGACGATCTTCGAGCCGGTGACGAGGGCTGCAACCTTCTGCTCTTCCTTCACCTTCCAGTCGATATAGGCTTCGATATCCGGATGGTCGATGTCAACAACGACCATCTTGGCCGCGCGACGGGTGGTGCCGCCCGACTTGATGGCGCCGGCAGCCCGGTCACCGATCTTGAGGAACGACATGAGGCCCGACGAGCGACCGCCGCCCGACAGCTTTTCGCCTTCGCCGCGCAGATAGGAGAAGTTGGAGCCGGTGCCGGAGCCGTACTTGAAGAGACGCGCTTCACGGACCCAGAGGTCCATGATGCCGCCTTCATTGACCAGATCGTCTTCGACGGACTGGATGAAGCAGGCATGCGGCTGCGGATGCTCATAGGACGACTTCGACTTGACCAGCTTGCCGGTGAAGGGGTCGACGTAGAAATGGCCCTGGCCGGGGCCGTCAATGCCATAGGCCCAGTGCAGGCCGGTGTTGAACCACTGCGGGGAATTCGGCGCGACGCGCTGGGTGGCGAGCATGTAGGCAAGCTCGTCCTTGAAGGCGGCGGCATCTTCTTCAGAGGTGAAGTACTTGCCCTTCCAGCCCCAATAGGTCCAGGTGCCGGCCAGGCGATCGAAGACCTGGCGGGCATCGGTTTCCGAGCCGTAGCGTTCGTTTTCCGGCAGAGCGGCCAGCGCCTTCTCATCGGCAACCGAGCGCCAGAGGAAGGAAGGAACGTCGTTTTCCTCAACCTTCTTCAGCGCCTTCGGGACGCCCGCCTTGCGGAAATATTTCTGGGCGAGAATGTCGGCCGCCACCTGGCTGAACTGGGCGGGGACGTCGATATCGGCAAGACGAAATACGATTGAGCCGTCGGGGTTCTTGATCTCGCTGATGGCCTTGCGGAACTCGATCTCCGCATAGGCGGACTGTCCCGGTTTGGTGAAGCGACGTTCAATGCGCATCTGCCTTAATCCCTCGATCTGGCGCCGTTCACCGGCGCAATAATTTCCGCTCGTCCGCACGCAAAACCGCGCAGCCGTTGAACTCTTCCGTTGGGTGATTCATCCGGAGATGATGACCCTGTATATGGTGGAGAATGTGGCTGCAAACACTAAATATAGTATCAACAGCGAAAAACTTCCAGCCCGCCAACTTCTGTCGGGCGGTCAAAAATCGCACAGAATTCCTGCCGCGGGCGACGTCCTCAGAACGCCATTCCACTTACAAAGAAACTGCTACAATGTTTGATGAAACCCGGTCTCGTTCATGTCCGGGTCGTCGCCGCCGCAACGGGGTCCATTAACATCTTAAGGGTTGATTCCGTCAAGGGGTGGTCTGTGACTGAATTATTAACGCTAGATATTGTGTTCCAGGGTGTGGATAACGGGCAAAAGCGGGGAAGTGACGGGAATCACAGCGCTTTCTCGAACGCAGCGCGTCAAGGGGCGTCACCCCGCCGGCGAGTGACTTTGTGCCTCAAGCAGGAAAGACGTTCAGGAATGGCACGAAAAGCGGCGGAAAAGCGGCGTTTTGCGGGCATGTTGCAACGGATCCACATTCTCTGGGGAATAATTGGGGATGAGATTTTCAGAGCGCAAAAATATCAGCTCTGCTGATCGTTCTGTGAGGTTTGAGCAAAAGACTGTCACTGGATTGCAACGGTTGCGACAGTCGGATTTGGCCGGTCAACCAATTCGAAACGAGTGCAGGCTAGAACTGAAAGCTGAACGTATGGAATGAACTCCATGCCTGGCCTTGAGCGCCGCCCGCCAGGAAGGAGGGTCTGACGGAGTTTGTTCTGATGGCCATTGCCAATCTTTCCATTTTGAAGAAGGTGAGTCTCGTCGTCGTCCTCATGGGCGTCGCGGCTGCCGCAATCGCTGCCGTTGGCGCGAATGGCCTGTCTTCGCTGGGGGCAGCCCTGCGCGACACCGGCTCCCGCGAGGAAGTCGCTCGCGAAGCCATGGACCTGCGCGTCGATATCATCGCCATTTCGCGCATGACCTACCAGCTGGCCATGGCGCCGGAAAAGGCGGCCGATTTTGCCGCCGAGACCGATAAGCGTGCCGGCGAAATGCTGGCTCGCCTGCCGAAGATCGCAACGACCGCCGATGCGACCGAAGCCCAGATCCTCGATCGCATCAAGACCGCCCTCGACGCCTACTTTACCCAGGTTCGGGAAATGGTGTCTGTCGCGGCGACCCCGGCCGGCCAGGATCCTGCCGTGATGAAGGCCGAGCTTGCCAAGGCACTCGATGCCCAGAAGGCCGTAACCTCCGTCGTCAAGGAATATTCGACCCAGTCCGCCACGTCGCTTGCGACCTCGCGCGGCAATGCGCTGGCAGCTTCCAGCTTCACCATGATGCTCCAGATCGTCACCGCGGCCATCTGTATTGTCGCCGGTGTTGCGATCAGTTTCCTGATTGCCCGCAACGGCATCGTCAATCCGATCCGCAGCCTGACCTCGGTCATGTCCGGGATGGCATCCGGCCGCCGCGCTAGCACCATTCCGGGCACGGACCGCCAGGACGAAATCGGCGAGATGGCCCGCGCGCTCGAAGTCTTCCGTGCAAACGAAGAGCAGATGCGCGCCATGGAAGCGCAGGAAGCGGCACTGACTGCCCAGAGCAAGGACCTGCAGTCCTCAATCAGCGTCATCGTGAAAGCCGCCGCCGCCGGCGACTTCTCGCAGCGCATTTCCAAGGCCTATGAGGATGCCGATCTTCAGCGCTTTGCCGGTTCGGTCAACGAACTGGTCGAGAATGTCGACCGTGGCGTCAACGAAGTTCGCCGCGTCATTGCGGCCCTTGCCGATGCCGATCTGACCCATGATATGCAGGGCCATTTCCAGGGCGCCTTTGCCGAACTGCAGGCCAATGTGAACCAGACCATGGCCGTCCTTCGTCAGACGATGCAGAATATCCTGCATGCGGCTGGCACGATCACCGGCAATTCCGGTGAACTGTCTTCGGCCGCCAACCAGCTGGCCCGCCGGACCGAGCAGCAGGCAGCCTCGCTCGAAGAAACGGCCGCAGCGCTTGAGGAAATCACCACCACGGTGAAGACCTCGACCGAACGCGCCAAGGAAGCCTCGCACATGGTCAGCGAGACGAAGAACAGCGCTGGCAAGTCGGGCGATATCGTTCGCAACGCGATCGATGCCATGGGCCGTATCGAGCAGTCCTCGCAGCGTATCAGCCAGATCATCTCGGTCATCGACGAGATCGCCTTCCAGACCAACCTCTTGGCGCTCAACGCCGGCGTCGAAGCTGCGCGTGCCGGTGAAGCTGGTCGCGGTTTCGCCGTCGTTGCCCAGGAAGTTCGCGAACTGGCTCAGCGTTCGGCCAATGCCGCCAAGGAGATCAAGACCCTGATCAACACCTCGGCCGAGGAAGTGAAGGGCGGCGTCTCGCTCGTGCTGTCGACGGGTGATGCGCTGCGTGAGATCGAAGGTCTGGTCAACCGTGTCAACGATCACGTGGTGACGATCGCGCGTGCTTCGCAGGAACAGTCCATGGCGCTTGGCGAGATCAACAGCTCGGTCAATCACATGGACCAGATGACCCAGCAGAACGCTGCCATGGTCGAGGAAACCACGGCTGCCAGCCAGGTTCTCGCCGGCGAAGCCCGTCAGCTGCAGGCCCAGCTCGCCCAGTTCAAACTGGACGGCGGCGCGACCCAGGGATCGTCCTCCTACAGGACCGCTGCCTGATCCGTTCCCGGGTCTGGTCGATGACCGGAGCCCATAGACGCATGATAAAAGGCGCCGCATCGCTGCGGCGCCTTCTTTGTATCACAGCAAGCCCGGCCTTTGCGGCATCAGTTCTTGTCGGAGATCGCCGGCACTCGGCGTGCGGATCCGGCGGTAGCGCGCCTCGACGAAATTGTAGAGGCCAAACGCCCCAAGGCCGAGAGCCACGATCCCATAGATCACGCCGCCAAAGGGCAATTGTCGGACCCAGGCGAGTGCCTCTGCCGTGCCCCCAGCCTGTCCGGGATCGACCATAAAGGCGGCATAGACGAAAAAAGCACCGACGATGGCGAAGACCACGCCACGAGCGACAAGGCCGTAAATCGAGATCAGTACGGCCGGCGTGTTCCGGTTTGCGTCGAGATCGAGATATTTGCCGAAACTGCGTTTGATCCCCTTGGCCGCTGTCACCGCCCCGCCGACCATAAAGCCGAGCCCGATGAGACCGGCCAGATAGCGGCCAAAGGGCTGTGCCATGATCCAGGCGGCCAGTCCCCGCTCGCCGCCCGATCCGCCATCGCCGCCGAGCTGCAATGCCAGGGTGAGTGCCGTCACGGCGAGCCCTGCATAGGTGATGGCGCTTCCGAACAGCGCCGCCCGGATCAGATAGCCTTTGGCATCGTTGTCCTGCCCGTCTGCATTCGCCAATGACTGGGCAAGACGCCAGACGACGAATCCTGCAAGGCCAAGCCCGACAAGGCCAATCCAGATCCGCCCGAAGGGCTGCTCCAGCAGTGCCCTGAAGGCAGACTGCGTGTCCGGTTGCCCGCCTGCGATGCCGGAGGCGAGCGCGAGCGCGGCGATCAGCACAAATACGATGCCACGGGCGCTGTAACCGGTCCGTGCCATCCAGCCGAATTTCGATTGAGTTTGCATGATGCCTCTCCATGTCCTGCTTCAGAAACGGAGGAGAGGGGGCTCGGTTCCACGGCATTTGGCCGGAGTTTCAGGGTGTGGGCGGAACCCACGCGCTGTTCGGCTGTTGCGCCTTCAGACTGGCGACGACGAAAGGGAAAAATGATGTCGGACGAACCGAAAGAGCATTATGGCGAAACGGATCAAGAGACGGCCTATCGCGGGCAGGAACGGCCCGGCTCCTGGCGGGGCAAGGTCTTCTCGGGATGGTCGCTTTTCTGGGGTGCGATCTTCCTGGCGATGGTTAGCGGTATGGTCGGTGGGCTGAGCCTTTGAGCGGCAATCGATAATGTTCAACCATTTGGTTGACAATTATCGGCGCGCCTCGCATATTCAACCGTATGGTTGAGCAAACATCTTTGTCACTCGATAGAGTTTTTCATGCCCTCGGCGACCCGACGCGTCGTCGGATGCTGGCCGATCTTGCGGATGGCACCCGAACGGTCAGCGAACTGGCCGAGCCCTATGCCATGTCGCTGGCCGCAGCCTCCAAACATATCAAGGTGCTGGAAGCCGCTGGCCTGTTGCGCCGCGAGGTTCGGGGGCGAACCCATCTCTGCCGACTGGAGCCGGAGCCGATGGCCAGCGCTCACCAGTGGCTGAGTGCCTATGAGCGCTTCTGGACCGGCCGGCTGGATGTTCTCGAACGGCTTCTCCGAGCGGAGGATGCCGCATTATCCCCAAACACGGATGGAGACTGAGAATGACGGAAAGACTTGCAGTCCACCCCTATGGCCGGCTTGCGGAACCGGCGACGCTGGTGATCGAGCGGCTTTTGCCGGGACCGGCCTCGCGGATCTGGGCCTATCTGATCGACGCCGACAAGCGTCGCAAATGGCTGGCTGACGGCGCCATGGAGCAGAAGGCCGGTGCGACGTTCGAACTTGTCTGGCGCAATGACGAATTGACCGAGCCGCCTGGGGCACGGCCGGACGGTTTTGCCGAAGAGATGCGCATGACGAGCCGCGTTCTGGAACTCCAGGCGGAAAAGCGGCTCGTCTTTACCTGGGGCGAGAGTGGAGAAGTCAGTTTCGACCTTCGGCCCGAGGGGGACGCGGTTCTGCTCACCGTCACCCATCGTCGGATCACCGATCGGGCCAATCTCCTGATGGTCGGTGCAGGCTGGCACATGCATCTCGACATTCTGGCGGCGACGCTTTCGGGTGGACGGGCGGAACCGTTCTGGGACGGCTGGCTGCGCCTGAAGGGCGAATATGATCGTCGCCTGCCGGCTTGACCGGTGACCGATTAGGGCTCTGAAACGAAAAGAACCCGCGCCATGCGCGGGTTCTGATTGATCCATCGGATCCTGTATTCTCAAGCTGCCTTAGCCCTTGGAACCCTTGGCAATCGGTTCCTGATAGGTGAAGCCCATGTCCCAGGGGAAGTAGATCCAGGTGTCCTGACTGACTTCGGTAACGAAGGTATCGATCGTCGGTACGCCCTTCGGCTTGGCATAGACGCAGGCAAAATGCGCCTTGGGCATCATCTGACGCACTTCCAGCGCCGTCTTGCCGGTATCCGTCAGGTCGTCAACGACGAGCACGCCTTCGCCGCCATTTTCCATCAGCTCGGGCGTGATGCCCTTGAGCAGGTTCATTTCGCCCTGGTTGACATAGTCGTGGTAGGACGCGACGCAGACCGTTTCGATCAGGCGAATATTGAGTTCGCGCGAGATGATCGCCGCCGGGACCAGGCCGCCGCGGGTGATGCAGACGATGGCACGGAATTCCTGGCCGAGACCGGCAAGACGCCAGGCAAGCGCACGGGCATCGCGGTGGAACTGGTCCCAGGAAACGGGAAAGGCTTTATCGGGAAGGGACATCGGCGTTTGGCTCCGCTTGGGCGCACCTGTCATCGGCGCGTTAGAATGGCGTCTTCGACGGGAGCGACCGCAAGAGCGGGCCGAAAACGCTGTCCGCGCGGCAATGGACCGCGCGGAATTCGCCCCGCAGGGCTCCCGACATTGGCCGAGCTATTAACGGCAATTGGCCGCGACTGGCAAGACCCGGGCACCGCGCCGAAAGTGGGTCGCTCTCAACGCGACAGAAGCGTCAACGCCGTCATCGAATCAAGAATGGTGCGGGTAACGCCACCAAACAGGACTTCCCACCAGCGCTTGTTGCCATAGGCGCCCATGACAAGAAGGTCGATGGAGCTGTCCGACAGCCGGTTCTCGATGGCCGCCGCCGGGGAAAGCCCCGTCTTTTCCTGGCAGGTGACCGTGACCTTGATCCCATGGCGGGCAAGCGCAGCCGCAATCTCGGCGCCGGCCATGGCGGCTGACTGAGCCGGTGTCTCCGGCGGGTCGACGCTGAAGATCTCGACCTCTTCGGCCTCCTTGAGGAAGGGCAGGGCATCGAAAGTGGCGCGTGCGGCCTCACGCGAGCCGTTCCAGGCGATGAGGACCCGTCGGATAGGGCGCGGTTCCTTGAGGATATAGGGAATGAGGAGAACGGGGCGACCGCTCTCGAACAGGAAGCTTTCAAGCTCCGAGCGGGTCTCGCTGAGCAATCCGCCTTCGCCCTGGGCGGCAATCACCAGATCGGCGCTGCGCGCGCTCTCGATCAGGGAGGCCGAGTTGATGCCCGAAGAGGTCACGAAGCTGCGCCACTCATGCGAAAGCCCTTCGCGCGTGGCCATGTCGCGAAAGATCTTCTCGACCGTTTCGGTTTCGTGATGCGCCATGTCTTGCAGCGCCTGAACGGTCGCCGGATCGGGGATTTCCATCGGCGCCACCATCGGCACCATGGCCATGGCCTCGGCATGCGCGCCGATCACATGTGCACCGGATCGGTTGGCGAGGGCTGCTGCGAAATCGATGACTTGGCGGGCGTCCTTCGGCGTGTCGAGAATGGCGAGTAGCGTGCGATAGGTCATGGCAGTCTCCCTTTGCAGCGCCGGTTCGTGGCCGGCATGGGGACAACTATGACGGTCATGGCCGGGTTCCGCCTTGACCTTGGTCAAGGCGGTTCTGCCTTTGTCAGGCGACTTCGCCGGTGCCGAGATCGAGCTCTGACGCGGCGTTTTTCTCGGCCCTGATCGCTTCGATCATCGCCTCGACATCGTGGGCTGCCGCATCCACGACCGCCTGATCACGGGCACGCACGATCAATTCGGTGGAAAAGCGCAGGCCGTCGAAATGCGGGTAGGAGCCGATCGAGGTCTCGGGATGGGCCTTCTGGATGGCGCCGAGGGCCGTGCCGATATCCCCTTCGCCAAAGGGGCAGGCAATCGAGCGTGACAAGACGCGGCGCCCGGCCGGCAGCGTCCCGATGACATGCGCGATCATGGCCTGGAAGACCTGCGGCACGCCCGCCATGACATGGACATTGCCAATGATGAAGCCGGGGGCGGTGGAGACCGGGTTCGGGATGTGGCGGCTCCCTTGCGGCATCCGGGCCATGCGCTGGCGCGCCTCGGTGAATTCGAGCCCGCGCCCGGCATACATGTCGCCGAGCAGTTTCATCGCATCCGGGTCATGCAGGCAGGGCAGGCCAAAGGCTTTCGATACGGCATCGGCGGTAATGTCGTCATGCGTCGGGCCAATGCCGCCCGAGGTGAACACGTAGGTATAACGGGCGCGCAGTGCATTGAGCGCCTCGACGATCGCCTCTTCTTCGTCGGAGACGATGCGGACCTCCTTGAGATCGATGCCCGCCACCGTCAGAAGATCGGCGAGATGGCCGATATTCTTGTCTTTGGTCCGGCCGGACAGGAGTTCGTCGCCGATGGCGAGCATGGCTGCAGTCTGGATGGTGTCGCTCATCGGAAGGTCCTTCAGAGATTTCGGGGTCTAAGGATTGAGAGGCTGTTGTCCTAGCGGTTTGTGACGGCGATGAGAAGCGAAGGCATCGTTCGGGTGAACACTGCGTTGCCACCCACGGGGCTGGTCGTGCCGCCAGTTTGCGCTAAGTCTTTTACCGAACACGCCGGGTCCCGGCACATTCAAGAGGAGATACGACATGGCCAAGGTACTGGTTCTCTATTATTCGGCTTACGGTCACATTGAGACTATGGCCTATGCCGTTGCCGAAGGGGCAAAGTCGGCTGGCGCGGACGTCACCGTTAAGCGCGTGCCGGAACTGGTGTCCGAGGAGGTCGCCAAGGCTTCCTACTACAAGATGGACCAGAAGGCCGAGATCGCAACGCCCGCCGAACTTGACCAGTATGACGCCATCATCGTTGGCGCCGGCACCCGTTACGGCACGGTCGCTTCGCAGATGCGCAATTTCTGGGACCAGACCGGCGGCCTCTGGGCGCAGGGCAAGCTTGTCGGCAAGCTCGGCTCGATGTTCACATCGACCGCGACCCAGCATGGCGGCCAGGAAACCACCATCATGGGCTTCATTCCGACCTTCCTCCATCACGGCATGCTCTATGCCGGCCTGCCTTACGCCTTCCAGGGTCAGATGGGCGTGACGGAAGTCATGGGCAACTCGCCTTATGGCGCGTCGACCATCACCCATGGCGACGGCTCGCGTCAGCCTTCCGAGATCGAACTCGAAGGTGCTCGCTTCCAGGGTGCCCATGTCGCAAAGCTTGCCGCCAAGCTCGTCTAAGACTAATTTTCGGTGCAATTGATCAGCAAAGAGGGCGGTTCATCCGCCCTTTTTCGCGTCATGGCTGCAAAGGGCCAGATTTCTTCCGACTTGTTGAGAGTGTTTTTAACTCTTTTGGGCAGGATGTGCGGAACGTCACATCTCGCGAACGGAAGGTTTCAGGCCATGCAGGAGGCCAGCGAAAAACGCCAGCACCCGCGCATGCGGGCACTGAAAGCAGCCCGAGCCGTCATCGGCAACGGCCATTCTACCTTTGACTGCACCATCCGAAATCTGTCGGTGGGCGGCGCAAAGGTGGTCTTCGAATCAACGGTTCCGATCCCGCATGTCTTTGATCTGCGCTTCGAGGACGGGACGCAGCACGCCTGCGAGGTTCGCTGGCGCACACCCAAGGAACTGGGTGTGGTGTTCATCGACGTTCAAGCCTGAGCGTCGCCGCAGTGGCGCTCTTTGCCCACCGGCCGGCCGTTCAATCCTGGCGCGGCTGGCTGAGATGGCCAAACAACGACGTGGTCAGCAGTGTTGCCATCAGCAGCACCTGAAATCCCTGCGGCGGTGCCGGGATCGCGGCGAGCATGGCAAGGGCCGACTGGATCGCCGGCAGGGTGGCAAATTGCCCCGCCAAATCCGCGGTTGGGAAATCCACGACCAGATAAAGCGCCAGCATAACGAACATCCCGATGTCGCTGCTGCGAAAAATCAATTTTTTCATCGCAAATGCCTGTAGAGCCGGGCGCAATAACCGCACCACCACCTGTTAATTCCCATTAATATCTAGGGGAATATTGGCGCAATCGCGGCAAGATCGTGGCCTTTCCCTTGGCGTGACCGTCCTCTTGTGTCCCTCATCACCCTCCTTGCTCATGAAAGGACGCGGGCTTTGCCGCAGGCGTCTGCTTTGCTTTTCAGCCGGTCTGCCGGTGCATTTAGCCGGGGTTCATTGCGCGCCAGGTGTGAAACACGCCTTGCATTTTTTGCCGAGACCGCTGACAAAGCGCCGACGCGGACGTGGCGAAACTGGTAGACGCAAGAGACTTAAAATCTCTCGGCCTCGGTCATGCGGGTTCGATCCCCGCCGTCCGCACCAACCTCAATCATGATCCATCTGTGCCTGAGAGCCTTTTCCGTTCGTTCGGAGGCGTCAGTATCGTTGTGCAAGTCAGGGCCCCTGCGGCTATAAAATAAGCACGTCCAGATTTGGCGAAAGTTTGAGCATTTTCGGCTTTGCCTCTCCTTTGAAACCTGCTTTGATGTGCCCATCAAATAACAAGGGGAGCAAAATCATGATCACCAGACGTCTCTTTTCAGCAGCGCTTCTGGCCACGGGCCTGACGGCCGGGCTTGCGCTGCCGCTGGCGCAAGCCCGGGCTGAGACGGCCATCAAGTTCACTCTGGACTGGAAATTTGAAGGCCCGGCCGCAGGCTTTTTGCTGGCGCTGGACAAGGGATATTTCAAGGCGGAGGGGCTCGATGTGACGATCGATTCGGGCAATGGCTCGGTCGAGGCGATCCCGCGCGTCGCAACCGGCGCCTATCAGATGGGCTTCGGTGACATCAATTCGGTGATCAAGTTCCTCGACGAGGATCCGAGCCAGAAGATCAAGGCGGTGATGATGATCTATGAACGTCCGACGTTTGCGGTCGTCGGTCGCAAGTCCCTTGGCATCACCGAGGACCCCAAGTCGCTTGAGGGCAAGAAGCTTGGCGCGCCGCCGCCGGATGGGGCCTTTGCCCAGTGGCCGGCCTTCAAGCAGGTCGCCGGCATCGACGACAGCAGCATCACCATCGAGAGCATCGGCTTTCCGGTGCGCGAGCCAATGCTGGCCAAGG
This sequence comes from Rhizobium sp. G187, assembly GCF_051549525.1. Taxonomy (NCBI): domain Bacteria; kingdom Pseudomonadati; phylum Pseudomonadota; class Alphaproteobacteria; order Hyphomicrobiales; family Rhizobiaceae; genus Rhizobium; species Rhizobium sp. G187. Next base: position 973,888 of record NZ_JBPUGM010000001.1, on the reverse strand, counting down.
GCGATGTCGATGCCGTCTTCGGTTTCGCCTTCTCGGTGATCTTGAACCTCAAGGCGCAAGGCATTGCCGACGACGACATTGCCACCATCCTGATGGCTGAGAACGGGCTGAACCTCTATGGCAACAGCGTTCTGGTGAATACCGATTTCGCCACCGAGAACCCTGAGGCGGTAAAGGGTTTCCTGAAGGCACTTGCCAAGGGCTTTGCAGATGCGGTCGCCAATCCGGAAGAGGGCGTGGCGGCCGTTCTCAAGCGAAACGAGACACTCAATCCCGAAATCGAGGCGGAACGCCTGGGCATGGCGAATGCCATGAACATCAAGACGCCTTATGTGGTCGAGAACGGCTTAGGCGGCGTCGACATGACCCGTCTTGGTGCGTCGATTGAGACGCTGAAAGTGTCGATGGGCCTCAAGGGCAATGTCAAGGCGGAGCAGGTTTTTGACGCCTCGTTCCTGCCGGCCAAGGAAGAGCGCATGCTGCCTTGATGGGTTGATCCTCCCCATCAAGGGGGAGGGTCTAACCGCAGGGCCGGGGTGCGGTGACCTTTCGCAAGATCACCCCACCCGCCACGTCGTAGCGACCTCCCCCTTGAGGGGAGGTTGGGAAATCCTCTCTTGACCGGAGCCCCCATGTCTCATCTGGTTTCCATCGACAATGTCGACATGCGTTATGGCGGCGCCGACGGTACGCTGGCCGTGTCCGGTCTCACCATGCGCGTCGAGAAGGGCGAGTTCGCCGCCGTGGTCGGACCCTCCGGTTGCGGCAAGTCGACCCTGATGAAACTGGTAACGGGTCTGCATATTCCGCAGTCCGGCGTGGTCATCGTCGCTGGCCAGCAGGTGACCAAGCCAGTGTCGATCGTTGGCATGGCCTTCCAGAACCCGACCATGCTGCCCTGGCGAACGACGCTTCAAAACATTCTCCTGCCGCTCGAGATCGTCGAGAAACACCGGCATCGGCTGCGGGCCAACAGGCGAGAATACATCGAGAAGGCGGAAAACCTTCTGGAGATTGTTGGTCTCAAAGGGGTGGGCTCGAAGTTTCCCTGGCAACTGTCCGGCGGCATGCAGCAGCGCGCCAATCTCTGCCGCGCTTTGATCCATGAGCCGGATCTCCTGATGCTCGATGAGCCGTTCGGCGCGCTGGATGCCTTTACCCGCGAAGAGTTGTGGTGCGTGATCCGCGATCTGCATGCGGCACAAGGCGTGACCATCGTGCTTGTCACCCATGACCTGCGCGAGGCGGTCTTCCTTGCCGACCGCATCTTCGTGATGAGTGCGCGCCCCGGTCGCGTGGTCAAGGAACACACGGTGCCCTTTGCCCGTCCGCGTGAAATCGAGCTGACTTATGACAACGCCTTCAACGACATGGTGCATGTCCTGCATGGCGAGATCGCAAAGGCGAGGGTGGTGGCATGACCATGCTTCAAACGCGCGATAAAGCGCTGGGCGCAAAGCCCTGGGGGCAGCGGATCGACTGGGTGAAGGCTGCCCCTGTCCTCTATACGGTCGGCCTCTTTGCCTTCTGGGAATTGGCGGTCATCCTGCTCGATACGCCGCCGACGGTTCTGCCGGCGCCGAGCAGGGTTTTTCAGGCGATCGTGCAATACTGGTCGCCGATCTGGAAGAACTCGTTGCAGACGCTCTATACGACGACGCTCGGCTTCCTGATCGCGGTTGTCGCCGGTCTCGCCCTTGGTCTTTTTGTCGGCTGGTCGAAGACCATCTATGCCGGGCTCTATCCGCTGATGATCGGCTTCAACGCGATCCCCAAAGTGGCGCTGGTGCCGATCCTCGTCATCTGGTTCGGCATCGGCACGGTGCCGGCGGTGCTGACTGCCTTCCTCATTTCCTTCTTCCCGATCGTCGTTAATGTGGCGACCGGTCTCGCCACGATTGAGCCGGAGACGGAGGATGTGTTGAGGGCGCTTGGTGCGCGCAAGATGGACATCATGCTCAAGGTCGGCATTCCGCGCTCGATGCCTTACTTCTTTGGCTCGCTGAAGATCGCCATCACGCTCGCCTTCGTCGGCTCGGTCGTCTCTGAGACGGTGGCATCCAACTATGGCCTCGGCAACATGATGAGCTCGGCGCAAAGCCAGTTCAACGTGCCGCTGGTCTTTGCCGGGCTCCTCGCGCTCGCCGTTGAAGGTATTGCCATGTACGCGCTGATGGCCTGGGTGGAAAAGCGCATGACGGGCTGGGCCCATCGCTCGACCATGGCACAGTGACGGATTTTAACCCGGCTTGGCGATCGAGAAAGGCAGCTCGAAGGAGACGGACCGCTCAGACACGATGTCATTGACCGTGTAGCGCAGCACGTAACCGCCGGGCTCTGCGCCGCCGAGGTCAAGGGTCAGGTGGGTGAACACTTCCTGCGCCGCGACGCGGCTCGGATAGCGGATATTGCCGAACCCCTCCTTGAGTGCCACGAGGCGGCCAGACGCGCTGGTGAGTTGCATATCTATGGTGAAATGGGTCTCAACCTTGTCTTCGGCAAGCTTGGTCCAGCGCAGCCCAATCACCTCGATATAGGTCATCAGCGGTTCGCCGGGCTGGAAGATCGTGTTCGGTTTGGCGGTGTAGGAGCCATAGGCGGCTGGCCGTTCGGTGATGAAGACGGCGCGCGGCACGGTCAGCGGCAGGCTTTCGGAAAAACGGGCCATGCCTTCCTGGATCTTCGCCAGTGCGGCTGGCGCATCGCCACCCGCTGCCAGCTTCTCGGCTTCGATCGCAGCGTCAAGGAGAGGGCCCGCCAGCGCGTTTGCCGCAACCGGAATAGGACAGAGAAAGAGGGCAAGCACGACAGGGGAAACGATGGACGAGCAGCGCCTAACAACCGTTCGCCCGACCGTGATCCGTGCCGTCATCCTGATTCTCCTGCAGCACCCGTTTAATTGAGGGTGGGAAGGGAAAGGTCTGCCGTCAAGCGTATCGGATCAGGATTTCCAGAACAGGGGCACCAGCAGAACCAGCACGGTCAGAACTTCCAGTCGGCCCAGCAGCATGGCGAGCGACAGGATGTAGAGTTCCGGGTCGTTCATCATGGCGAAATTGCCCACAGGTCCGATCAGCGGGCCGATACCGGGGCCGACATTGGAGAGCGCCGTGATCACGGACGATGTCGCGGTGGCAAAATCATAACCCGCCAGCGCCATGGCCATGGAGCCGATGGCCCAGATGAACACATAGGCGCTGAAGAAGAGGAAGACGGCGCGTTGCGTCTCGGCGTCCACTGTCTGCTTGCCGTAGCGGACCGAATAGACCGCATTGGGATAGATGAGCTTCTTCAGGCCGGTGACGATGATGTTGAACAGGATGATGAAGCGATAGGCTTTGATGCCGCCGGCGGTCGAGCCGGAGCAGCCGCCCATGAAGGTGGCAAAGAAGGCGGCGGCGACCGCAAACGGCCCCCAAAGCGTATAGTCTTCGCTGGCAAAGCCTGTCGTCGACAGGATCGAGGCGAAATTGAAGAAGGAATGGGTCAGCGCCAGCGGCAAGGCGATGTCGTTGCGCACGTGATTGTAAATGCCGGCCATCAGCGCGAAGGCTGCCACATAGCCGAGGAAAACGAAGATCTGCGGATCGCGCAACGCATCGAGACGGCCGCGCACCAGAAGCACGATCAGGATCGAAAAGGGAAGGCTGCAGACCGTCATGAAGAAGGTCGAGATCCACAGGATCGTCAGGCTGTCGAAGGCAGCGAAGGAATTGTCATAATTGCCAAAGCCGGCGGTCGCCACGGTCGAGAAGGAGTGGATGATTGCATCGAAGTGGCTCATGCCGGCAAGATCGTAGGAGACGATGCAGACAAGCGTGATTGCCACATAGACGGCCATGAAGGCGCGGGTAAAGGTGGCGATCCGGGCAAAGGGTTTGTCGCCGATATCCGAGGATTCCATCTTGAAGAAGGAGACGCCGCCGACGCGCAGGAAGGGCAGGACGAAGAGCCCGAGTGCGACGATCCCGATGCCGCCGAGCCATGCCAGCAGCCCGCGCCACATGAGTATGCCGGGCGCGACCCTGTCCAGGCCGGAAATCACCGTCGATCCCGTGGTGGTAATGCCGGAGATCGCTTCGAAGAGCGATTGGGCTAAGGTCAGGTCGAGGTTGGAAAAATAGAGCGGGATGGCGCCGACGAGCGAAAAGACAGCCCAGAGAACATTGACGAGCAGGAAGCCCATGCGCTTCGAAAAAGCGGGCGGTGGGCCGCGCGTCGCCATCGAGGCGAGGAGCGAAATGCCGCCAACCATGGCTGCGCAAATGGCAAACAGCGACCAGCCATCGTCACCATAATAGAGGTCGACCATGGCGGGGATCAGCATGGCTGTGGACAGATAAAGCCCGCACAGCGCAGCAATATAGACGACGGAGCGCAGCAGATTGGTGTTCAAGGAAATCATCCGCGATTTGGCGGACAAAGAGCCTTTGTCTCTGCCCCGCGTCTATGCCATAGCGGGAGCCGGCTGAAATTTCAACGGATGGACAAGGTGAAGGCAATGGACGTGGAAGCAGCGCTTGAGGCGATGCGTGGTCTCTTTCCGGAAACGCCTTTGCAATTGAACGATCACCTGAGCGCGCGATACGGCGCGAACATCTATCTGAAGCGCGAGGATCTCACACCCGTCCGCTCCTACAAGATCCGCGGTGCCTTCAATTTCTTCCGCAAGATCGTCGCTGAAAGTCCTGTTGGCACCACCTTCGTTTGCGCCTCGGCGGGCAATCATGCGCAAGGCTTTGCCTATGTCTGCCGCCATTTTGGCGTGGAGGGCATTGTCTTCATGCCGGTGACGACGCCGCAGCAGAAGATTGACAAGACCCGCACCTTTGGCGGTGAGTTCATCACCATCCGCCTGATCGGCGACATCTTCGATCAGTGCTATGCGGCGGCCCGTGAGCATGTCGAGGCAATCGGTGGCCATATGGTGCCGCCTTTCGACGATCCCGACATCATCGAGGGGCAGGCGACCGTCGCTGCAGAAATTCGCCAGCAATTGCCGGAGGATGTGACGCCCGATCTGATCGTCATGCCGGTCGGTGGCGGTGGGCTTTCCTCGGGCATGACCGGCTATTTTGCCGACACGCTCAGCCAGGACACCTTCCTGTTTTGTGAACCGGCCGGTGCGCCAAGCCTGAAGACAAGCCTCGAACGCGGTGAGGTCGTGACGCTGCCCAAGGTCGACAATTTCGTCGACGGTGCAGCCGTTGCCCGGATCGGCGACCACAATTTCGAAGCACTGAAGCAGTTTCGCCCCGATCAGGTGGAGATCGTGCCCGAAAATGCCATCTGCGTGACGATGACCGAGATGCTGAACATCGAGGGTGTGGTCCTGGAGCCGGCAGGCGCGCTATCGCTGGCAGCTCTGTCGATGCTGCCGGCAGAGCGGATTGCCGGCAAGACCGTGGTCGCTGTGGTCTCCGGCGGCAATTTCGATTTCGAGCGGCTGCCCGACGTCAAGGAAAGGGCCATGCGCTATGCGGGCTTGAAGAAGTATTTCATCCTGCGCCTGCCGCAGCGGCCAGGTGCGCTGCGCGACGTGCTGAACCTGCTCGGGCCGGAAGACGACATTGCCCGGTTCGAATATCTGAAGAAGTCCGCGCGAAATTTTGGTTCCATCCTGATCGGGATCGAAACCGGGCGGCGAGAGAATTTTGTTGATCTGTTCCAGCGCTTCGAAGCCGCAGGGCTCGGCTTTGAGGATATTACCGAAAATGAGATCCTGGCCAATCTGATCATCTGACCAGTCGATCCTGTCGGCGCGTTCCGGGCGCGGGAGTCGAAGCCGTATCGCTCTGATTTTGCCTGCTCTTCCAGGCACTTCAGGCAGCAGGACACGGGCCTGCTCGATGTCGAAATTGAAACAGGCACCGGCCTGTTGACATCGCTATTTCAGTTGATACTCAAGTGATGCTGATGTTCCACACGGCATCGCTGGGTCGCGTTTCGCCATCGACGATCTTTCCTACTGCTCCGAGGTGAAAATGAAGCGTCTCATGCCAGGTCTGTCGAGGTCCGCGATTGCGGTCGTGGCTGCAATCTTTGGCCTCTTCGGCGGGCTGGCACTTGGCGCAGGAGTGGCACAGGCGGCAGCCTGCGAAGAGGCCCATGATCCATCGCCCGCCTCTCAGGACGCGACAGGCATCGCCTTCCACAACGATACACCCTTCGCCGCCCGTGTCTTCTGGATCGGCTTTGATGGCTTTCTTGAAGAATACGGTCTGCTACAGCCCGGGGAAAGTCTGCAATACGATACCTATATCGGCCATCAATGGATGGTGGAGCTCTATGCCTCCGAAGAGCGGACGGAATGCCTGGGCCCCATCGTCCCGCGCGATCGGGAGAGCTGTCAGGCCCGGATTCTCTGGGATGACGGCATCGGCATCGATGCGGGCTATTGCGATTTCTGAGGCGCCGCTGCTGTCCGGCTATGTGATGGCACACTGCGCGTGAACGCTGATGCCATGGCTTCCGCTCGGTGATGGGTCATGCTAGTGAGATTCCATGTCTATTTTGTCTCGCATCCTTTCGATCTTCACTGGCAGCGCTCCAAGTGCCGCCGAGGCTCCAGCCGCCGCGCAGTCCTACAAGGATTGTCGGATCCTTGCGCTTCCCATCGCCGAAGGCAGCCAATATCGCTTGGCGGGCCGGATCGAGCGGGAGATGGAGGGCCAGCTTCTCGAGCGCAGCTTCATCCGCGCCGATGTTTTCACGTCTCGCGACGATGCCGTTGAAGGGGCCTTCCGCAAGGCCCAGCAGATCATCGACCAGAACGGCGCGAGCCTGTTTTCGGACGGCGAGAGCAAACGCAGCGTCTGAGCCCATCTCCGCTCCGCCCTTGGCGACAATCGCGCATGAAAAAAAAAACGCCGACGGCAGGACCGTCGGCGTTTTTCGTCTGAGGCGGTGGATCAGATGAGCGGTCAGGCGGCGCGAGCCAGTTCCTCGGCCTTGGTATGGGCGGCAGCAACAGCCTTTTCGGCAGCTTCCGGACCGTAGGCGAGACCCTCGACATAGATCGTTTCGACAAGATCAATGCCCAGGAAGCCCAAAACGGTCTTCAGGTAGGGCTCTGCATGGTTCATGGCGGCAGCCGGACCGGAGGAGTAGACGCCGCCGGAAGCCAGTACGAGATAGGCCTTCTTGCCGGTCGCAAGGCCGACCGGGCCATTCTCGGTGTATTTGAAGGTCAGACCAGCGCGGGCAACGTGGTCGATCCAGGTCTTCAGCGAGGAATAGATGTTGAAGTTGATCAGACCAGTGCCGATGACGATCGTGTCGGCAGCCAGGAGTTCGGCGACCAGCGTGTCGGAGATCTCGGCAGCCTGCGCTTCTTCTGCAGTGCGCGTGTCGGCTGGCTTGCGGATAGCCGCGGTGAACGTGCCGTCAACGTGGGCGAGCGGGCTCTCGGCGAGGTCGCGATGAACGATGGTCGCGCCGCTCTGCGCCTTCAGCTTGTCGGCAAAGTTCTGGGCAACCGCGTTGGAGAGCGATTCCGAACCGCGCGGGCTGGACGTGATGAGAAGGATGGAGGACATGGAAGCAATCCTTGCGTGATGAACTTGTCGGCCCGGGAGTGGCCGGGACATCGATCTAGAGGGATGTTGTCATCAGTAAAATAGTGATAATCTAGATTGATCCTATCGAATAATTGGATGGCTAGACGGTTCCTCATGGATGCAAATCCCACACTCGACCAGTTGCAGGTCTTTCTTGCGGTCGCCGATGCCGGCAGCTTTTCGGCAGCGGCGCGCCAGCTCAATCGCGCCCAGTCAGTGGTCAGCTACACCATTGGAAACCTGGAAGGCCAACTCGGTGTCTCGCTGTTTGCCCGCAACGGCACCCGGCAATCCTTGCTGACCGATGCCGGCCGCGCCATGCTGAGCGACGCTCGGCGGATCGTCTCGGATCTGCAGGTCATGCGGGCCAAGGCGCACAGCATGGTGCAGGGCTTGGAGCCCGAGCTTTCGGTGGCGATCAGTGTCATGGTGCCGATGGGGGCGACGCTGTCGATCCTGCGGGACTTCCAGCAGCGGTTCCCGACGGTCTCCTTGCGCATCGAGGTTGGTGAACTCGGCCGGATCATGGAACTGGTCACCAATGGCCGCGCCTCGATCGGCATCGGCGGAGCCCTGCTGGAGCAGGAGGATTCGCTGACTGTCGACAAGATCGGCCACAATTTCCTGCTGCCGGCCGCTGCGGCCGATCATCCGCTGGCGAAACTCGGCAGGACACTGACGCTCGCCGATGTGCGTGAAGAAACGCAGATCGTCGTCAGCGACGCGTCGAATCTGACGGCAGGTCGGGATTTCAACGTGCTCTCCTACAAGACCTGGCGGGTCAGCGACATGGCCACCAAGCATCAATTGATCAGGGGCGGTCTCGGCTGGGGTGGGCTGCCCGCGTCAGTGCTCCGCGAGGACCTGCGCAAGGGGCGGATCGTGCATCTCGATGTTCCCGCCTATGAGCAGGGATCCTACACGCTTTATGCTATCCGCAAGACGGCGACCCCGCCGGGTCCGGCCGCAGCCTGGTTGATCGAGGCGTTCCGGGACAAGCTTTCCAACTGCCCCGCGCCTGACTCGAACATGTCTTTCTCACCTCAACTTATAATGGAGAAAGTGGCCGCAAGCCTCTGATAGTTATGGAAAATGGCTCGCGACGAATCGCGAGCCATATTGAGGTTCAGAGTTGAATGCGGAAGCTCGCAAAACCGTCGCGGCTTTCGCCGGCGTCTTCCATTTTCACCGAGGTGATCGCGGACAGGTACGCCCGCGCCTTGGGACCGGTCTCGAAGAGGACGCTGGTGTCGCCGATCGGGGCGAAAGACCAGTTGCCATCTGCAGACGGGCTGATCGTGCCCTGTTCGACGATATAGCGGACGATGATGTCGCGATTGGTGTCGGGGCCGACGAAGACAACTTTGTCTGAGGCGATCTCGGGGAATTTGCCGCCGCCACCGGCGCGGTAATTGTTGGTTGCGACGACAAAGCGCTGTCCCGGATCGATCGGCTTGCCGTTGTATTGGAGATCGAGGATGCGGCTCGATTCCGCATGCGCGACCTCTCCATCCTTGCCATAGCGAGCAGGCTTTGTCAGATCGATCCTGTAGCTGACGCCGTCGATCACATCGAAATTGTAGGATGGGAAATCGGGATTGAGCAGAACTGCATCCTTCGCGCCCTTTTCGATTTGGTTGAACATACCGGCCGACATTTCCAACCAGTTCTTCACCTGCTCGCCCGTGATCACGACGGCCTGAATAGTGTTGGGGTAAAGATAGAGGTCGGCGACATTCCGGATCGCGATATCGCCGGCTGGAACATCGGTGAAGTAGTCGGGGCCACCCCGGCCGCCGGCCTTGAATGGTGCTGCGGCCGACAGGATGGGGAGATCCTTGTACTCGCCGGCTTTCAGCATCTCGCGGATATACCAGGTCTGGGCATTGGAGACGAGCTGCAGCGACGGATCGTCTGCAACGAGCGCGAAATAGGAATAGAGCGGCGCGTCGGTTTTGCCGACAGGCGTGCGCACATAATCCAGTGTTGCCTGATGCTCGGTCGTGATGGCCGTAACGACCTCCGACTTGTCCTTGGCATCGGCGACGATCTTGCGGTCGTCACCGCGATGATAGATCGGCCGGGCCTCGCAGGTGAAGTCAACGATCTTCCAGCGCTGACCGTCCTTTTCGATCAGAAGATCGATCAGGCCCATATGCGAGCCCCAGAAGCCAGCCATGACGGCGGGTTTGCCGAGCAACGTGCCCTTGGTGGCATCGGCGCCGGGCACGTTTTCGAAATCCTTCGGGCCAGGAAAGACCAGATGCTGGTGTCCGGTGAAGATTGCATCAATGCCTTCGATGCCGGCGAGGTAAAGGGCCGCATTTTCCATGCCTTCGCGTTCGCCGCTGCCGTCGATGCCGGAATGGGAAAGCGCCACGATGATGTCGGCGCCTTCCTCCTTCATCTGGGGTACGAAGGCGCGGGCGGCCTGCAGGATGTCGCGGGTCTGGGCCTTGCCCTCCAGGTTCTTCGCGTCCCAGAGCATGATCTGCGGCGGCACGAAGCCGATGAAGCCGATCTTGATCGGGCTTTGCGCACCTGCACCATCGGTGATCATCCGCTCCAGGATGACATAAGGTTTGAAGAAGAGCGGATCCTGTTTTGGGTCGGCCGCCAGCATGCCTTTGCTCAGGTTGGCGCAGACGAAGGGAAACTGCGCGCCGCCCAGCGTGTTGAACATGAAGTCGAGGCCGTAGTTGAATTCGTGATTGCCGAGCGTGCCGCAATCATAGCCGAGCACGTTCATCGCCTTGATCACCGGATGCACGTCGCCGGCCTTCATGCCTTTCTGATAGGCCATGTAGTCGCCCATCGGATTGCCCTGCAGGAAATCGCCATTATCGATCAGCATGGAATTGCCGGCCTCGGCCCGAATGGCGTCGATCAGGCTCGCAGTCCGGGCAAGACCCATCGTGTCATTCGGCTTGTCGGCGTAATAGTCGTAGGGCATCACGTTGACATGGATGTCCGTGGTTTCCATCAGTCTCAGATGCGCCTGGTTGGCGGCGGCCCGGGCCGCGAAGGGATGCAGCGTCACGAGTGCTGCAGTCGCCGCGATGCCGCCGAGCAGGGCGCGGCGGGAGAGCGGTGTGGAAAGGGCAGGGGTAAGCACTGAGGAAAATGGCGAAGGCCGATGCAATGTCATGAAACACTCCCGAACGGTTCGGTTCTAAAACCGGGCCAGCTTAATCGCAAAGCCGAGAGTTGCATCCTCAAAATGACGGTTGTGTGATGGTGTGCGCCGGCCGCAACTAGAGTGGTGGCAATCCCGTGCCGCTGAGGAGTTGCGCGATGGCGGCATTGGGCGCCAGCATATTGACGGTCATCGTCCGGTCGACAACGGAGGAGAGCCGGATATCCAGCCGACCGAACTCTGCGCATTGGAGGTAGATTTCCGCATCATTGGGCAGCGACAGTGGTGCGGGCAGATCGAGGACAAGCATCGTCTGGCCGATCTCTCGAATCCGGACGGAATATTGCCGTGCGCTATAGGTGAGCATGGCCCGGATATGGCAGGGCATGCGGAGCATGGCGGCACTGGAGTGCCGTGAGCTTTCTGCGGTCATAGAATTGCGTTCCGTCAATTGCGGCGTCATGCGTGACGCCACAATCCCGGCAATCCGTTAAATCCGTCTTGGCGAATTCGTTAAGATGCCGCGTATCATGGAAACGCGTTGTGTATCTCTGTAGATTTCCAGGCTGACATCCATTGGATACCATGCGCTGGAGGGCTGGTTATGGAGGGCAGCGGGAGGCGCCGCTTGAGATCGGGGGGATGCGAAAGCGCCGAATCAGCGCGATTTTCACGCTGTCATCGATGAAGGACGGGCCTGTATTCGCGGTGGAAGTTGCGGAAATAGGCGTCGACCTTGGCCGCAGCATTGCTGTTGGGACGGAACATGATGCCGAGTCTGCCGCTGTAATTCCAGCGAACGAGACCTTCCAGAAGTCCGATCTCGTCGGTTTCGATGGCCACTGTGCTCCCGGGGCCGGCATTCAGCTTGGTCGACAGCTCGATTGCCAGACCCGTCCGCGAGATGTCGATAATCCGCCCGGCGGCTTCCTGCTGGAAATACCGAACCTTGGTTGCAATGCGGCAACGGCTGCGGGGAGCCTTGCGAACATCCATTTCGAGAGTCTTGGCCATTCCTGTCGTCCTGATAGAGGTCAATATGACGTAACATCAACAGTTATAGCAGGGACATGTAAGAGCCGGCTGAATCCAGTCATTACAATTTTGCCCGATTGCGACGTCAAAGTCCCACATTAGGACGCTCAATGATCTCTCGCAGCGCAAAGCTCGAATTGATTTTGACCACATGGGGCAGGGCCGACAGCCAGTCGCGGTGAATGCGCTCGTAGTCTTCCAGATCCTTGGCGGCCACCCGCAGGATGTAATCATACTCGCCCGACATCAAATAGCAGACCAGGACATTGGGGCAGCGCTTCACCGCAGCCTCGAATTCGGTCAGTGTTTTGGCGAACTGGCCTGACAAGGAGATGTGGACGATGACCATCATCTTGTAGTCGATCGCCTTGTGCGAAAGCCTGGCGTGATAGCCGCTGATGACGCCCGCCTTTTCCAGCATGTCATGCCGTCGCGAGCAGGCCGACGGCGAGAGGCCGACCGTCTCCGCAAGCTCGGCATTGGTCATCCGCGCATTTTCCTGCAGCGCCCTCAGGATGGCACGATCAATGGCATCGAGTTCCGCCATTCGTAGCTTTCTCCGTTCAATGCGTTGTTGACGCAATATTCTGCGAAATTTCTGCGTCTGCCTCCTTCACTTTGCAAGGACATTCTGCGCGATCGATGGTTCAATTTCACCATCTCAATCCACAAGCGGCCAAGGCCCATATAAGAGAGGAACGCTGAATGCGTGTCGGTTGCCCGAAGGAAATCAAGAACCACGAATATCGTGTCGGTCTGACCCCCGGCGCGGTCAGGGAATATGTGGCGCATGGCCACGAGGTCCTGATCGAGACGGGAGCAGGTTCGGGCATCGGCGCCGATGACGGCGCATACAGGGCTGCAGGCGCGAAGATCGCCGCCTCTGCCAAGGACGTGTTCGAACAGTCCGACATGATCGTCAAGGTCAAGGAACCGCAGCCCTCCGAATGGGCGCAGCTGCGCGACGGTCAGCTTCTCTATACCTATCTCCATCTGGCCCCGGATCCGGAACAGACCAAGGGCCTGATCGCATCCGGCGTGACCGCGATTGCCTATGAGACCGTCACCGACGAGCGCGGCGGCCTGCCGTTGCTGGCGCCGATGTCCGAAGTTGCCGGCCGCCTTGCCATCCAGGCGGGGGCAACTGCGCTCCAGAAGGCCCATGGCGGCCGCGGCATCCTGCTCGGTGGTGTCCCGGGCGTGCTGCCGGCCAAGGTCACTGTGATCGGCGGCGGTGTCGTCGGCCTGCATGCTGCCAAAATGGCCGTTGGCCTCGGCGCAGACGTCACGATTCTCGATCGCTCCCTGCCACGCCTGCGCCAGCTGGACGACATCTTCGGCGGCCGCGTTCATACCGTCTATTCGACCATCGACGCGCTGGAGCAGGAAGTCTTCTCAGCCGATCTCGTCATCGGCGCTGTGCTGATCCCGGGGGCTGCCGCACCGAAGCTGGTCACCCGCGAAATGCTTTCTGGCATGAAGAAGGGCGCTGTGATCGTCGACGTTGCCATCGACCAGGGCGGCTGCTTTGAAACCTCGCATGCCACCACGCATTCCGACCCGACCTATGAAGTTGACGGCATCGTGCATTACTGCGTCGCCAACATGCCGGGTGCGGTTCCGGTGACTTCGGCTCATGCGCTCAACAATGCAACGCTGGTCCATGGTCTGGCGCTCGCCGATCGCGGTCTGCGCGCCATCGCCGAGGACCGCCATCTGCGCAACGGCCTCAACGTCCACAAAGGCCGCGTGACCAATATGCCGGTTGCCGAGGCGCTCGGATACGAAGCCGTGGCACCGGAAAAGGCGCTCGCCGTCGCCTGAAACGCGCGAGGCTGAAAAACCGGAAAGGCGCCCCTGCCATGGCGGGGGCGCCTTCTTTTAGAGCGCCTTCGAAGAGGCGTGCGGCTCGCGCCTCAGCGAACAAAATCGTCGATGCGGCGCAGGGTGACCCGGCGATTGCGCCATTCGTCCCGCTCTGTCGGCACGAGCAGATAGTCTTCGCCGTAGCCGACCGTATCCAGCACGCGCGCCGGCAATCCGAATTCGCGGACCAGCACCTGTTTCAAGGAGGTGGCGCGGCGGTCCGAGAGGATCTGGTTGGAATAGGCGGAGCCGACGGCATCTGTGTGCCCCTCGATCAGGAAACGCACCGCGCGTCGGCGACGCAAGATACGCTCCATGGCGCCGGCGATCTGGCGCACCTTGCGATATTCCGAGCGCGGGATCTCTGCCGAGCCCGTGGCAAAATTGATTGCCTGGATGTCGATCGAGGGGGCCGCGCGGCGCAGCTCCGGCCGACGCTTGAACTCGTCGATCGTCACCCGGTTCTGCGGCGCGACCTGACGCTGCGGGGCCGCATCGAGACGGCGAAGGATCATCTCCTCGCTCGGGGCCTCCTGCGCCATGGCAGCACCCGGCATGATGAAATCGAGCGGCACGACGCTCGGCAGGATGGCAGCGGCCCCGAATGCGAGGAGAAATTGGCGTCTGTCCATGATGTGCCCTCCGGTTTCTGGTTCGATCGGAGGAGCTTTGCACGGGGAAGGTGAATTGCAACTGAACCACGCGTTGGTGCGGGTTCAGGGGGGTGCCGGGTTCCGGTCGACGCGGCACTGGTAGCAATTGTTGCGGGCCGATCGGATATGCAGGTAAGCGATCCGCGGATCGGTGAAAAGGGCTTCGGCCCGCGCCGGTATGGCTTCCGTCGCGACCACGCCGCCGCTGCCATAGACGATGCGATGATCCTCGCCATAGCCGCGCACGATATAATCCGGACTGACGAGCATGGGCGGCAAGATTTCCAGCGCCTGATAGCGCGGGCAAATCTCGGCATGCAGAAAGATCGGTCCGGTCTCGGCATAAGGCTGGAGTTCGGGGAAGGGGCGATAGGCGAGCGTCAGGTAGGCCTCGCCCTTGGCAATCTCGTCCAGGCAATGGCGGCACGGATAGCCGCCGGGCGAGAGGCGTCTTTCCGGTGCCAGGCTATAGGCGTCGAGACCGCCATTGCGAAGGGCCTCGGCGTCGTCGGAGGGCATGGCGTGGAATTGGATCGGTCGTGTCATTGGCGGGCCTCGGGCTGTGAGAGGGGGAACGTCTCGGCAGACTGGCGCGCCAACCACGCGACCGCCACCCGTTTCCTGCGCAGCAATGTCCTTGTATCCCGACCGCAAAACCAAAAATGGCGATTCCGGTCGCTTAACCTCTCCTCTACATAATGGGCGCATCCAATTGGGGTTAGGGGCTCACACATGGTTTCATTCAAGTCCGCTGCCGCAGCCGTGCTCGCAACGCTTGCGGCCTCAGCCTTTACGCCTGTCTCATCCGCCACGGCCGCCGAACTGACGGCGGAACAGGTTGAGGAAGGGCAGCGGTTTGTCGTCAACAATGCGATTTTCATCCTGTTCCACGAGGCAGGCCACATGCTGGTCTCCGAACTCAATTTGCCTGTGCTGGGGCGCGAGGAGGATGCGGTTGATGCGCTGTCTTCTGTGCTCTTGCTCGGCGCCGAGGACGAGGAGTTGAACACCACAATCCAGGACGCCGCCGATGGCTGGTTCCTGATTGATGAGGCCAAGGAGGACGGGCCGCAGGAAGACGATTTTATGGGCACCCACGGCCTCGACCGGCAGCGGGCCTATAGCATCGTCTGCATGATGACGGGCGCCAATGCGGAATTCTTCAAGACCTTTGCCGATTCGCTCGACTTCCCCGAAGAGCGTCGCCAGGAATGCGTCTTCGAATACCAGAAGACCCGTGAAAGCTGGATGAGCCTGCTGGCGGCCAATATGAAGGAAGGCCAGAAGACCGCGTTTACCGTGACCTACGAGCCGGCCGGCAATGCCGACCTGCAGGGCTTTGCCGATCTCCTGAAGTCGGCATCCGTTCTGGAGACGATCGCCACCGTGTTTGGCGAAGGCTATAACCTGAAGGGTGGCATCAAGCTGACCGGCAAGACCTGCGGCACCGAGAATGCCTTCTGGAGCGCCCAGGATCGCGAGATCACATTCTGCTACGAAATGGCAGCCTTCCACGCCGGCCTGATCAGCACCTGGTTCGAAAACCAGGAGCAGGAAGCGGCAGCCGAAGACAATGGCACCGAGACTGAAGACGATGCGGCAGATCAGGCGCAAGGTGGCCTGGGCGCCGTCAAGTTGAAGTCGAAGTGAGGTAAGCCACTCCCGACGCCCGCGAGCGGCTGTCGTGCCAAAGCCTTTGCGCATGAACGGAGGTGCGGGAAGGCTCTCGCTCTTTGGTTTCGAGCACGTCCCGAGGCAAGACCGCTCCGCACATGTGCTGGAATGGCTTCAGAGCACCCGGTTGAACAGGACGGCGCGTGCCTCGTCCTTCAGCCGGTACACCTGTGGCGGTCGGTGGCTGGCGGCGCGTTTGACGCCTTCGACGGGCGTGACGAAATCGGCTTCCGCCATGCGTTTCCGAAATGCGGACTTGTCGAGCGGTCGCCCGATCAGGTTCTCGTAGATCGCCTGCAGTTCCGGCAGCGTGAAATGCTCGGGCAGCAGATGGGCGGGCAGGGAACTGTATTCCACCTTGTCGCGCAATCGGCGGATCGCGGCGTCCAGGATCCGGGCGTGATCAAAGGCGAGCGGCTCGGGCAGGGCCGTCTCGTCTGCTGGCACCCAGTGCAGCCGGTCGCCCTCCTGCTGCGTGATCTCCGCCACTTCATCCGCGGGCCGGATCAATGCCATATAGGCAATGCTCACCGACCAGCCGCGTGGGTCGCGTGCCATGTCGCCGAAGCTTGCCACCTGCTCCAGATAGGGGGTCTCGACCCCGGTCTTGTCACGCAAGACTCGACGGGCCGCATCCTCCAAGGTGCCATCCTCCTGGCCGTGCACATAGCCGCCGGGGAGTGCCAGAGATCCGGCAAAGGGCTCGGCATCACGGCGGACCAGCGCGCAGTGCAGCGCTCCGTTGAGCAGACGGAAGATGGCGACATCCACCGTCACGGCGAGTTGGGGATAGGTCATGACGCAGTCTCCTTCGCCTCCTTCATAGCGCCGCAGCACCTTAGTTGAAAGTGAAAACTAACTTAGTTGACAAAATCAACGAAGGTGGATAGTTCAATGGCTGTGGCCGATCGGGCCGCAGGCAGGCGAAGGAGAATGCGATGTTCGGAGTAAGATACCTGAAGGCGATGCCGACCCAGTTCGTCATCCAGCACAAGGCTGGCAAGGTTTTCCGAAAGGGGCCTGGCCTGTCGTTGTGGTACTATGAGCCGGTCAGCTCGATTGCCATTCTCCCGACCGGCACGGCGCATGCACCCTTCATGTTCGAGGAAACGACCTCGGACTTCCAGGAGGTGACGATCCAGGGGCAGACGACCTATCGCATTGTCGATCCGGAGCGGACGGCCGAGATGCTGAACTTCACCGTTAATCGGCGTGGCGCCTATGTCTCTGACGATCCTGATAGCATCGAACTGCTTCTCAGCGAGCAGGTGCAGGTGGCAATCCGGGCAGCCCTTCGCGGGTTGAACCTGCGGGCGGCTCTTGGCGCTGGCGAAGGCTTGGTCGACGGCCTTCTGGCAAGCCTGAAACAAAGCGGCGCCATCGGCTCGCTCGGCATTGATGTCGTGGGTCTCTCGATCCTGGCCATCCGCCCGAAGCCGGAGACCGCCCGCGCCCTGGAAGCCGAGACTCGCGAGCAGCTGCTGAAGACGGCGGACGAGGCCATCTATGCGCGACGCAATGCGGCCATCGAGCAGGAGCGGTCGATCCGGGAGAACGAGCTTGCCACCGAAGTGGCGGTGGAAAACAAGAAACGCCAGGTGCGTGAAGCGGCCATGGATGCCGAGCGCGCCGTGCTTGAGCGCCGGATCGACATCGAGCGCGCCGAGATGGCCGCCCAGATCGCCCGCGAGGCACAGAACCGTGACCTCGTCGAACTGGCAACCGCCAACCAGCGCGCCGAAGCCGATGCCAAGGCCTATGGCATTGACCGGATGATGAAGGCCTTCGAGGGGGCCGAGCCGAAACTTCTGCAGGCGCTTGCCTCTGTCGGCATGAACCCGCAGCAGCTGATGGCGCTCGCCTTCCGCGATCTCGCCGACAATGCGGGCAAGATCGGCCAGCTGAACATGTCGCCAGACCTTCTGCGCGAGATGATGCAGGCACCGGAGCGCCGGAGATGAGCAAGGACACCGACCGCAAGGCTGTCCTGGTGGTCAGGGAGACGCGGCTGGAGGAACTCACCCGCCGCTTCAACACCCGCCAGCAGGCGCGCTTTTACCTTGAGCATCTCGGCGCCGACTACGGTGACTATCTCACTGAGCATGAACACTATGCCCAGGCCGTTGCCGAGGCAGAGGCCGCACTTCGCCAGCGGCTGCGGGTCCAGAAGCTCGATCGGCGCTACCTGCCCAATTTCGTCTTTGGCGGGGACGATATCGTCGTCGTGCTCGGCCAGGACGGACTGGTGGCCAATACGCTGAAATATCTCGACGGGCAGCCGGTCATCGGCGTCAATCCTGATCCTGCGCGCTGGGACGGCGTATTGCTGCCATTCGTGCCCAAGGATCTCGGACGCCTGATGCCGGACCTGCTGGCCGGCAGACGGATGCTGGATACGGTGACCATGGCCGAGGCGCGGCTGAACAACGGCGCTTCGCTGCTGGCCGTCAACGATCTCTTCATTGGCCCGAAGAGTCATGTCTCTGCGCGCTATGTGCTGACCCTGGGGGAGCGATCCGAGCGCCAGTCTTCCAGCGGTATCATCGTCTCGACCGGCCTTGGCTCGACCGGCTGGCTGCGCAGCATCTATGCGGGCATGGCAGCCGGTCTGTCGGAACTTGGCGGGCTGGACGGCGACCTGCCGGATGGTGCCTTTGCCCGCAATGCCCCTGAACTGCACTTCACCGTGCGTGAGCCCTTTCCGAGCCGCACGACCCGAGCCTCGCTCGTGCTCGGCCGCTTCGGTTCCGATGGGCCGCTCGAAATCCTCTCCGAAATGCCGGAGAACGGTGTTATCTTCAGCGACGGGATCGAGGCTGACTATCTCGAGTTCAACAGCGGCACGCGCGCAACCATCGGCATTGCGCAACGTGAAGGCATTCTCGTAACGTGATGCCTGGATGCCTTATCATTCCGCTCGTATGAGGACGGCTCTACAGGCTGCCACGCACCACGAGCGCCGTGAGTTCCGCCTCGCTGATCGGGTCGACGAGCGCATTATAGGTCGAGACCGGCGAGAAGCCGAACTGCTGGTAAAGCTGCAGCGCGCGGGGATGATCGAGCGAATTGGTCGTGACTGTGACCTTCTTCGGATTGGTGGCCCAGGCCGCATAGAGACATTGCAGCAGGAACCACTTGCCGATGCCAAGGCCGAGCGCATGCTCGAAGAGGCCGAAATAGGAGAGCTCGACGAGATCGTCCGTCTCCTGCGATAGCTCGAAGAAGCCGGCCGGTGCACCGTTGACGTAGAGCACCGAGATCGACACTTTCGGCGCATGGATGAGCGCCTTCAGTTGGGCATCCGGCAGGCGCAGACGCTCATACCAATGCCAGCGCGCACCAACCTGGCGGTGCAGGAAGCGATAGAAGGACAGCGGGATTTCATGCGTGCGCATGATCGCCGTCTGAATATTGACCGGCACCGGCAGGCTCGACTTTGGCGGCGCGGTCATTTCGAGCTTCGTCACATGTGCCGTGAGCGGGCCGGAGGTTTTCGACGCGAGTTGATCGGCCGCGCCTGTCGCCACCGGCGTGTCGGTCTTGGACCCCCATTCCGACCAGGAGCCGTCATAGAGCGAATTGTCGGTATGGCCGAGGCTTTCCAGTGCCAGCGTCACGACCGCTGCCGTCACGCCCGAGCCGCAACTTGTGACCACCGGATTGTTGAGGTCGATGCCGGCGCTGGTGAAGATCGAGCGCAGCGTGGCGAGATCCTTCAGGCGGCCGTTTTCCGACAGCGAGGCGGCCGGCACGCTGCGTGCGGCCGGCATATGGCCCGAGCGCATGCCGGCGCGGGGTTCCGGCTCCTCGCCGGTAAAGCGGCCAGCAGGACGCGCATCGGCAATCTGCTTTTCGCCACTGTCGGCAATTGCCGACATCTGATCGAAGGACGTGAGTTTTGCCCGGTCGAACTTTGCTTCGAAGGTGACAGGCGCCGGTTCCGGCAGGTCGGTTTCAACAGGGCGGCCTTCCGCCTTCCAGCCGTCGAAGCCGCCATCGAGGACATAGACGCGGCGCGCCCCCATGACGCGGAACATCCACCAGACGCGGGGCGCGGAGAAGAAGCCGGGGCCGTCATAGACGACAATCGTATCCTCGGCGGAAATGCCGAGCTGACCGACGGCCTGGGCAAAGAAGGCCGGCGAGGGCAGCGAATGGGGAAGGCCGGTTGTCGTATCGGCAATCACGTCCTGGTCGAAAAACACGGCACCGGGAATGTGGCCGCTTGCATATTCGACCGCGCCGTTGCGGCCTTGGGACGGCAGATACCATGAGGCGTCGACAAGCTTGAATTCGGGAGATCCGAGGTTCTTTTCGACCCAATCCGCCGACACGACGAAACGGCTTTTCTCACCGGACATGCACTTCTCCCGTATCTTCTATCAGGCAGAAGCGTCCGGGGCTCCAAAGCGAATGCGGAACCGGCGGTTCTCCTTGCCCTTCTTTTCAATCTTGGCGATATGAATCGCGCCGACCTCCTGGGTCTCGGAAACATGTGTGCCCCCGCAGGGCTGGCTGTCAACGGCGGAGTTTTCCCCGATGCAGACAAGGCTAACGCGGCCGAGGCCGACGGGCGGGCGGACATTCTTCGACTTGACGATTCCCGGATTGGCCGCGAGCTGTTCGTCGGTGATCCACTGTAGATAAACGGGATGGTTTTCGCCGACGAGTTTCATCAGGTCTGCCGTCACCTGATCCTTGTCAATCGTCTCCGACATGTCGAAATCGACGCGGCTCTCCTCCTCGCCAACGGCAGCCCCGGTGATCGGATAGGGGCAGACGACGGAGAGAAGATGGCAGGCGGTGTGCATGCGCATCAGCTTGTAGCGGCGTGGCCAGTCGACATGCAGCACGAGTTTTTCGCCAAGTGAGGGCAGGGGCTCGCCATCGGCCGGACGGTGGAGGATCACATCCTTGCTGGCCCCATGGCGGGTTTCGGAAAGCTGGATGCGGCTGCCATCCTCGCGCTCGAAGAAACCGGTATCGCCGGGCTGGCCGCCGGACGCGGCATAAAAGCAGGTCTGGTCGAGCTCGATCGCGCCATCCTCATGCACCGCTGTGACCACCGCCTCCGCTGTCGCCAGATAGAAATCGTCGCGGTAAAGGGCGATGGTGGTCATGGCAATGCTTTCGGATGAGGATCAGGCCGTCTCGAAGGGCAGGTCGAAATCGGCGCGCTTTTCGAGCCAGGTCGGGATCGGCAGACCCTTGGAGCGCAGGAAATCCGGGTTGAACAGTTTCGACTGGTAGCGATTGCCATAGTCGCACAGGATCGTCACGATCGTATGGCCCGGGCCGAGATCCTTTGCCAGCCGCATGGCGCCGGCAATGTTGATGCCGGAGGAGCCGCCGAGGCAAAGGCCTTCGTTCTCGACAAGGTCGAAGACAATGTCGAGCGCTTCGGAATCGGGGATCTGATAGGCGAAGTCAGGCGTGAAACCTTCGAGGTTGGCCGTGATGCGGCCCTGGCCGATGCCCTCGGTGATCGAGGAGCCTGCCGATTTCAGCTCGCCGTTCTTGTAATACTCGTAAAGCGCAGCGCCTTCCGGATCGGCGATGCCGATCTTGACGCCGGGCTTTCTGTTGCGAAGACCGATGCCGGTGCCGGCAAGCGTGCCGCCCGAGCCGACTGCGCAGATAAAGCCGTCGACCGCGCCGCCGGTCTGCTCGAAGATCTCGCGCGCCGTCGTTTCGATATGCGCATCGCGATTGACGGTATTGTCGAACTGGTTCGCCCAGATCGCACCATTGGGCTCGGTCTTGGCAAGCTGGGCGGCGAGCCGTCCGGAGATCTTCACATAGTTGTTCGGGTTCTTGTAAGGCACCGCCGGCACTTCGACGAGTTCTGCGCCGAGCAGCTTCAGCGCATCCTTCTTCTCCTGGCTCTGGGTTTCCGGAATGACGATCACGGTGCGATAGCCAAGCGCCTTGGCCACCAGTGTCAACCCGATGCCGGTATTGCCGGCCGTGCCCTCGACGATCACGCCGCCGGGACGAAGCAACCCGCGCCGCTCGGCATCCCGGATGATGAAGAGGGCAGCGCGATCCTTGACCGACTGGCCGGGATTGAGGAATTCGGCCTTGCCGAGGATCGTGCAGCCGGTCGCCTGCGAGGCGCCCTTCAGCCGGATGAGCGGGGTATTGCCGATCGCTTCGAGAACCGAGGGATGAAATGCCATGATGCCTGCCTTTTCGTCTGACGCGGACACTAGAACCAAATGCGCGGGTAAGAAAACCACCGGGGCCAGAGATTTCGTCTGTATGGACAAGAATATGATGGGCCGGGGTTGCAACGTGTGAACAGGT
Organism: Rhizobium sp. G187; assembly: GCF_051549525.1. NCBI lineage: Bacteria > Pseudomonadati > Pseudomonadota > Alphaproteobacteria > Hyphomicrobiales > Rhizobiaceae > Rhizobium > Rhizobium sp. G187. The sequence goes on along the minus strand of NZ_JBPUGM010000001.1, from coordinate 951,659 downwards.
CTTTTCGGCGCGACGGCGAAAGAAGGCAAGGAATGGCTTTTCGTGCGTGGGCGGGGCGAGGGAAAAACCATCTGCTTCACCACAGGTCGTGGTGTCGAAGAGCCGAAACGACGGATCGACACGGGCCAATTTAGGGAGCACTGATCGCTTCCATAGGAACGTCTGTGCAAGGCCCTCTCCGCGCGCTTGGATGAGATGCGGCGACCCGCTATGGTTGCCAGCCAAGGTTTGAGGTCAATTTGGGGGTCAGCATGCGTATCTATCTCTGGGCGGCAGTCGGCATGGCCCTGGCCGCGCTATCTTCGTGCAACTCCATGTCGAAGGAAGAGTGTGCGGCCGCCGATTGGTCTGTCATCGGCCAGGCGGATGGCGGGGCGGGTGAAAATCCGCAGGAGCGGTTCGCCGCCCATGTCAAATCCTGCGCCCGCATCAATGTCGTGCCCGACCAGACCCAATGGTATCAGGGCTATCAGGTCGGCCTGACCCGTTATTGCACACCGCTGAACGGCCTCAGCCGCGGCGAGGCGGGCGATGCCTATTACAATGTGTGCCCGGCTGAGACGAGCGCCGGCTTCCTGCGCGGCTATGGCCTCGGCCAACAGGCCTACCGCGCCCGTTCGCGCATCTCCTCGTTGAAGAGCGATGTATCGTTCAAGGACATGCAGATCGACCGCAATTATGACGCCATCAAACGGACCGAGGACGGCAAGATGCGGCGCACCCTGCGCGACGAGATCGACCGTCTGGAGCGCGACATCCGCCGCGCCGAGCGCGAGATCGCCGATCTCGAATTCGATCTCTACGCGATCGAACGGGATGTCGAGGCTTTCAGGCGCAATCCGAATGGGCCGGTGCCAGGGTATTGAGGCGCCTGGCTGCTAGTGTGACCGACAGGCGATGGCTGCTTGAGCTAAATTCAGTATCGGGAATGCGATTAAGTAACTCCCTAAATTTTTAAGGGTTTGATTAAGGGGAAGGTTGGAATCCGGGCGTAACCTGAGGGCTCACACGTCAGTCAGGATGTCCCCCATGATATTCCTTCTTTCGCTTATGGCATGTGTATTCCTGGTGATCGCCAGGGGACTTCAGATCCAGAGGGACTTGGTCACTCGCCAGTATTCTTGGCGAAGTGCCGCCCTGGTTTCGGTCGCGTGGTTGGTCACCTTTGTTCCAAGCCTTCAATCGGCCTGCACAGGCTGGGGCTGTCGCTGGAGCGTCAGCGTGGTCTGGCTGGCAAACCAGTTGCGCGAAGTGCCGACATTCGGTCGCCTGAGCCAGGATCAGGTTGCCACGATCACGATGCTGTTGGTTGGCCTCCTGACGATCCTGTTCCTCGGTCAATTGCTGGGATGGCTGCTTTACGGCACGCAACGCCTTCTGCGGCGACCTGCCAGCGTTCAGCACGGCTCGCGTATCAGAGATTGATAATAGGGGTCAGCAAGGGTCTCTCTGGCTTCGCGTTGCATAAGGTCGAAATTCTCGCTTATGTGCTTCTTATAGGCGCCGAGCGTGCCGTCGAACCGAAACGTATCTCGCGAAAACAGTGTTTTGAGTGCGATTAAATCGTAGAGGCAGATATTCTTCACGTTATCTGCCATCCATTGCCGTTTTGCAGACGTGCTTTCGGCAAGCTCTTCCGCGCCTATCTCGCGCCGCCAGCGCTCTTGGATCAGGGATCGCGGCTTGAACGTTACCTTTATGTCTTTTGCGGCTAAAAGGATCTGGAGAATCTCTTGCTGAATGACATTGTTGGCGATGATCTCGTCCTCAGCGGTCTTCCCGCCACCAAATTCCGACATCGCGGCATAGGCAAAGGGTTCTTGCCGATCATTTGCAAAAATGACGCCCATGCCATTCGTGTCCATGGGAATGTCAATTGGCTTGGTCGCGCCAACCTTGCTGGCAATGAAGGAGATATCTTCGATTATTTTTAGTTTCGCTTCATGGCCACCTGCATGAATATGCACATGGAGGAAGGTGAGACTGGAACAGGCTGTGACATTGTCGTGAAAGGTCGCCTCGATGTCCAAAGCGGTGCTGGTCCGTATCAACGACAAAAAGCGCTGAACGCGAGATCTGCTTGCCTCCGATGGGGTGCCGACCACGCAGACGTGCAGAGGATTGCCCCAACGGGTGACCATCCGATCGTCGTCATTCTCGCCGTCTGCGACCGCGCTGATGAAGAAACGCGTGAAGTCTTCCGCTTCCGCGTCGGGTTGGCGCAGGGAAAGGATGCCGGCTACAGCGGCCAGGATCACGAATGTGCCGGCGACCATAAACCAGCGGCGGAGTGATATCGTCATTGGTATGCCTGCAGCGGGTTATGAGCTTGCAAACCGTTAACATGGGTCTCTGCGGGTCGCCATGGTTCCTATCGCGCAACCTTTGATTTCAATTGGTTATCTCAGCTCACTCTGCCCTCAGCTTCTGAAACGCCGCCATCGCCGCGTCCCTGGCCTTGCTGTGATCCACAATCGGTGCCGGATAGGTCTTGCCGAGGCTGACCCCTGCGTCCCTGAGCACCGTCAGCGGTGCGTCAAACGGCCGGTGGATGAATTTGTTCGGCATTGCCTTCAGTTCCGGCACGAATCGGCGGACGTAAATGCCCTCGGGGTCGAATTTCTCGCCCTGGGTGATGGGGTTGAAAATGCGGAAGAAGGGCGCGGCGTCGGCGCCGGAGCCGGCGACCCATTGCCAGCTGGCGGCATTCGACGCCGGGTCGGCATCGACGAGCGTGTCGCGGAACCAGCGCTCGCCTTCGCGCCAGTCGATCAAAAGGTCCTTGATCAGGAACGAGGCGACAATCATGCGCACGCGGTTGTGCATGAAGCCGGTCTGCCAGAGCTGGCGCATGCCGGCATCGACGATCGGGTAGCCTGTCTCACCCTTCTGCCATTTTTGAAGCAGGTCCGGTGCATCCTGCCAGGGGAAGGCATCGAACTTGGCGTTCCAGTTCCTGGTCGCGAGATCGGGGAAGTGGAAGAGCAGGTGGTAGGAGAAATCGCGCCAGACCAGTTCCTTGCGGAAATGGATGGTGTCTTCGCTGGAATAGTCGTCGGAAAGGCCGCGCGTTGCCTGCCATACGGACGCTGGCGAGATTTCGCCGAGCGCCAGGTGCGGTGAGAGCATCGAGACATGCGGCTCAGCGGCAAAGTCGCGGCGTTCGCGATAGCCCTTGAGGCCCGTCTTGATGAAAGCGTCGAGACGACGATGCGCGCCAGCCTCGCCCGGTGTCCATACGTCATTGAAGGGGGCAGCCCAATCCGGTTTGGTCGGCAACAGAGCCCAGCTCTCGAGCGCTTCGCTCTCTGGCCAGTCCGCCGGTGCAGAAAGCGCTTTTGGCGCGGGGATTGGTTCCGCTGGCTCGCCTGATCCATCCAGCGCTCGCCAGAAGGGTGTGTAGACGCGGAAATGCCCGCCGGCCCCGGTTTTCAACTTGGTGGGTTCATGCAGGATCTGGCCGGCAAAGCTGCGCAGCTCGAGGCCGCGTTCGGAAAGCTCAGCCTTGATCGCGCGGTCTATGACGATTCCTCGCGGATCGTAGCGGCGATTCCAGAAGACGGCGTTGGCCCCGGTTTCCGCAATCAGTGATGAAAGAACGCTGTCGGCCGGACCTGAGCGCAATACAAGCCTCGCGCCGAGCGTCTCCAGGCTCGCGGCAAGGGCGGTGAGCGAATGATGCAGCCACCAGGCTTGTGCAGCTCCCAAGGGGCCGGTGCCGGCCGACTCGGGTTCGCGGATGTAGACGGGCAGAATACGAAAGCCCTCGTCGACGGCGGTCGAGAGGGCTGCATTGTCGGCCAGTCTCAGATCCTTGCGGAACCAGAGAATCAGGATCTTTTCAGAGGGATTGGATGCGGGCATGGGGCAGGGACCTGTGCGGCGGGATAAGAAGGTGCTTACCCACGCCGTACGAAGCCCGTCGCGTGAAGGATCATTGCGACGGACGAATTATATCGGCAATCGCCGAGGATCGGTCCGTCGCGGGTCAGGCGGCGACCCGGCTGCGTCCGGCGAGGCGTGCTTCTTCGGCGCGGATCATGGCCATGATCTGGTCAGCGCTTTCACGCACGAAAAGTCGGTGCAGCTTTTCGGCAACGGGCGCTGTCGTGAGGAGGCATGTATAGCCCTCGCGCTGGTACCAGCGGAAGTCCACCACGTTGTTCATGTTGACGAAAAAGGGAAAACCGTCCCCGTCGTGAAGCTGCAGCCACATTGGCCGATCTCCTTCTCGTGCCACTCGTTCTGGGACTGAATTAGCAGGCAAAGGTGAAGAGGATGTTTCGCCGGGCGGCATGATCGCACCGTTTCGACACAAAATCCGTCTGGACGCGCAAAACGAAAAAGGCCCGCAGCTTTGAAAGCGCGGGCCTTTTAGAATGAGATGGCTCCCCGGGCCTGAGATTTTATAGCAACCAAGATAACCATTGCATCAACAGCGGAGTCTAAAACGCATTGTTTTTCAATGGTTAGCTTGTCCATTGCGTCCATGCGCACTATCTACATACCGCAACCCAATAGTGGGAAAAAGCGGGGAAGGTCGATGGGGATTCATACTCAGAACGTGCTGACCGTGAAGGGTATTGCGGCCAGCAAGTCTAAGAAACTGCGCGATGGCGGAGGGCTATGGCTCGTGCAGAAAGGCGACGGCAGATATTGGATCTTCAGTTACACGCTTGCCGGTCGTCGTCGCGAGATGGGAGTCGGCCCGCTTCATACAGTTGGACTTGCCGACGCCAGAGAGCGTGCGGCCAGGGCGCGGGAAATGGTTCGGGCAGGGATCGACCCAATCCGCGATAAGCGCCAGGCACTTGCCGAGCAGCCTCAACCAACGACATTCGGCGAGTATGCGGACAGCTTCATTGACGAGGCCGTGAAGCACGGCAGGTGGCGGGGCAACAAGACGGAAGCTCGCTGGCGGAATATGATCGCCAACCACGCCGCCCCGATCCGCCACAGGCCGATCGCCGACATCGATATCGACGACGTGAAGACGGTCCTAAGGCCGTTGTGGGGCGTGAAGCAGGAGAGCGCTGAGAAGCTGCGCGAATGTATTGAGCGGGTGCTTGATGCGGCCCGAGTCGAGAAGCTGCGCACAGGTGACAATCCGGCTGCTTGGAGGGGCAATCTTGAGCACGTGCTGCACAAGCCCGCCAAGCTCGAAGGCGAGGGGCATCATGCCGCTATGCCTCACGACCAGATGAAGGACTTCATGAAGTCTCTGGCTGGTCTCCAGGGCGTGTCGGCACGCTGCCTTGAGTTCACCATACTGACCGCGGCGCGCAGCGGGTCCGCAAGAGGTGCGCTTTGGACCGAGTTTGATTTCAAGGGTAAGATCTGGACCGTGCCGGCGGCTCGCATGAAGACCGGCAAGACGCATCGTGTGCCGCTGTCGGCGGCGGTCGTGGAGTTGCTGGACCGCATGAAAGCGGAGTCTATCAATGAGTACGTTTTCCCGAGTGTCCGAAGTGGCAAGCCGTTGTCTGATATGGCGCTTGGCAAGGCGCTGGCATCTGCAGGAGGAGGGGAGTACACGCCGCACGGCTTCCGGTCTACATTCCGCGACTGGGCAACAGAGGTCGCTCACGTGCCGCGAGAGATTGCGGAAGCTGCCCTGTCTCATGCTGTTGGTGATGCGGTGGAAAGAAGCTATGCGCGCTCGGATGCGTTGCAAAGACGCCACACACTGATGGAACAGTGGGCAAAATACTGCCTCTAACCGCTTTATCCATGTTGACTAATTTGTAGAATGGGCTTAACTGGTAAGTTGCGTATGGATACAGGTAAGCCAATTATTCATGCGTGTCAATAAAATTGCAGAATTCTACAAAGGTGTCAACCCCACAGAGGAGAAAAAAATGGAAAAAGCTGCCAACGATAATTTCCCAGTTCTGATCAGCCTGAACGACGCCGCCAAAATCACCAGCATGAGCCGCAGCATGTTGAACCGCTACCGCTCGGAAGGACGCTTTCCTGTTGCTGTCGAACTAGGTGACAGGCGCGTGGCGTTTGTTCGGGCAGAAGTGCTGGAGTGGGTGAGGGGCAAGATTGCCAACCGGCAGCAGGTGGCAGCATGAAGATCGCCGTCCACACTGAAAACGAACCAAAGGGAATTGAGGTCGACTGGCCGCACATACCCGGTACGGGCGACTTCGTCACTTGGCGATACTCCCACAATGCAGAGAAATTCCGAGTTGAGCGCGTTGACTACGATACAGACAAGAGCGGCGCCCTTGTGAGTGCCTCTGTTCACCTGACGCTCTAACCAGGCCCCCACTACGCCATCAATCACCAACCGCCTGCCGGCTATCGTCGGCGGGTCGATCAACCACGGGAGGGCGAATGCAAATCCTATCCATAACCCCGACCCCGGATGACGGACGGCCGGGCGTCAGAGAGGTCGCGAAGTTCGATCTACAGGTGACGCCAGAAGTTCGACTTCTGGGCTGCAAGTTAATGCAGGCACCCGACGGAAAGCGCTTCTCCTACGGCCCTGCCGCAAGGGGCAATCGCGCCGCTAGCTTCACCCATGACTATGCAGTCCGCGTCACAAAGGAGGCAGAGAAAGCCTATGAACAATTCCGCAGCGCAGCCTAACGGTTCGCCACTTGAGCCGGGTGATGAGGTTGATCATGAGGTTTTCGGTCGTGGCGTAGTCGTGCGGGCTGGCCAATGGATGTCATCTGTTACCATTTCGGACGGAACCACGCCCCTCATCTTCAATAGCGGTCTAAAGCTGGTGAAGCCTGCGGCCGCAAATGACAACGCCCCGCAGACTGTTCCGGCCACGCCAGCCGGACTGGACATCTTCGCATGGAAGGCTAGCCGTTTCGCTGGTGAGCCCGAGCCAGTCGAGTACCTTGTCGACGGCGTTATTGAATCCGGCATCCCTGGGATGATTGCCGCCATGGGGGAGGTCGGAAAGTCCTATTCACTCCTTGAGCTTTCCCGCCGCATCGCTTTTGGCTCGCCGCGATACGCACCGCCCATCTTTGGCGGCCAGGTTGTGCAGGAAGGCACCGCCGTCTTTCTCACGGGCGAAGACGACCAGAAAGCCATGCACCGCCGAATTGCCTCGCTCGATCCCGATGGCGAGCGCTTTACGGCCAAGGGCGACAAGCTCCTCGTGATCCCGATGCCCTCTGCAGTGGGTGCAATCGAGCCGTTCTGGCGCCAAGACAAGCAACGCGGACTTGTGCCGACGGATGCCTGGGCACGCTTCGTTGGCCAGCTTGCCGATATCCGTGATTTGCGATCTGTCGTCATTGATCCTTTGCAGCTTTTCGCTGCGATCCCCCTGAATGAGGATCCGGCCGCAGGGCAGTTCGTTTGCGGCCAGGTGGCCACGGTCGCCGCGCAATTGAAGACGAATATCTTCTTCGCTCACCACATGAAGAAGAGCGGTCGAGAAATCCAAAACCTGTCAGACGCGCGCGATGCTGTCCGCGGCACGACTGCACTCGTCGACGGCGTGCGCCTCGCTTATGGCCTTTGGTATGGAGAGCAGGACAAGGCGCGCAAGACGTGCAAGACGCTCGGCTTGGAATATGCGCCAAACCGCATTGTCATGGGTGGCGTGATCAAGGCTAACGGTGCGGCCCGCCGCATACTATCCACCTACGCCAGAAACGACTTTGGCCTGCTCATCGACAAGACGGCGGGCCTTGGCTCGTCGGCGCCTGATCAGGGTGACTTGCGTGCCGCTCTGGTGATTGCCGTCGAGGCCGCTGCCGTGTCTGGCCAGCCGTTCACGAAGACGGGGGCAACCGGCCTGTATGCGATGCGAGAACGCTTGCCGGAAGAGCTAAAGAGCTTGGCAAGGCACAAGCTTGAAGGGCTCGCTGCTGAAGCGATTAGCAGTGGTGCTATTGTTCTATGCCTTGCTGGTGGGACCGTGGCCAAGTGGCTAGACGTACCGGGCGGGCAGTTCGCAACCGGGCTCGGAGGTTTCCGGAAAGGTATGGTTAGAGCCTGAATATGCATTGCCACTAATGTTGGAAACGCATGGTTTCCATGGAAATGGAAATACTAAGTGCCTGAAATGGCTTGGCTTTCCATTTCCATTTCCACCGTTTCCAACGAAACTGGAAACGTTCTAAGTCATTGAAAACGTTGATATTTCCGGATTTCCAAAGATAACCCCCTACAGGGGGAAGCGTTTCCGGAAACGCATTCCCTTGTGTGGCTGGAAATCAGTCCGCCTCACAAACCCGAACCAGAGGAGATTACCCAGGATGAAAAAGAATGTTCGCACTACCAAACCCCTACATCGCCGAGCGCCGCGTCTACAGCACCCAGCCTAGCGGCAAGTGCACCCCGTCGTGGGAGCAATGCAAGGTCATCGGCATCACCAAGGACGATGAAGGCGAGCCGGCCTATGTTGTCGAAGTTTATCATTTCGGGACGCAAAGCCTGACGATCGAAACCGAGGTTAAGCGCAGCGGTCCGTCTGGCTTCTAAGCTTGACGCAACGCCGGCCACCGCACTAAATCACCCAACAGGGCCAGCGGTGGCCGACACTCGCGGCGGCATGGAGAACCCTATGTCGATTGGACCAGGCGCCCGTCGCCTTATCACTTACCGAAACCACAAGATCACTGTGACTTGCGACCGCTGCAGCATCTCGCGGCGGTACGACGGCAACGCCATGATTGCTAAACTTGGCGCTGACGTAGTGCTTCCCGACTTGATCGGGCGGCTAGCCAAAGCAGAAGGCTGCGAACTCATCAACGCGCCGACGCCAAACGGTTTGAGGTGTGGGTTGCGGTATGCGCGGGCAGGCAACTAATTTCTTGTCTGCTTAAAAGCGCCGTTAGTGTGCTCGTCGATCAGCTCGAACGCGCCCGAGATCACACCATTGAGAGGGTTATCACGACAGAATTTGTCCATCCAAAGGTAAACTTGCTCTGGCTTTAGATTTGAGCCCGTCGCATTCCAAAACTCGACACCCGACCCAAGCGCGAGCCCATTCATGGTGCCTTGGAGATATGCTTCGTAGACGCCAGCAGTGCCTCTTAGTCTATGTTGCGACCAGAGACCGCAATCTATAATGCCAGAGGTGTATATTGGTTTAGCGCTCGCCAAAGTCGGCGCAAGCATGCAGACGGCTATGGTTATTGCTATGCTATTGCGCATCTTCACCTGAGTGTATCTAGAATCGTAGACGATCGACGTGCGCAGAATTATCAGTGTCCGAAGCAGCTCTTAGCGTGATCTTGGAGAATTCAACGACGGAGCGACGAACCCATCCGCCCCAAGATTCAAAAGCAAAGCCTCACATTTCGCCTTCAAAGTTGGATCTGCTTCTGAATCGCGGATCTTGCGAATTGTAGCTATGTCATCAGCGGCAGATGCTAACATATGCCCTCCGCCGCTCAACTGAATCCGTCTAAATTCTTCTTCGTATTTAGCTTCGAGTCCACGAATAATGGTATTATTTTGGCTGATCATCTCAAGGATCCCTGAATTAACAATACAAGAAATAGTAGAGGCGCCAACTGGTGTCAATTTTGAATGTATAGAACACACCAGATGAGCTCGATTAAAAAAAGCTTGACTTTTTGAGAAAACTGTGAAGCGCATATTGACAAATTTGTAGAATTGTCGCATACTACCAAAATCGACACCATGTCGATTTGCAGCGCCGGGAACACCGGCAAGGCGCCGACCAGGGATGGCAGCGCTACTCTTTCAACGGGGGAAGACGTTGAAAATCAAATTTGCACGCAAGAACACCGACGGCCAAGTTTGGGAATGGCCGGCAAGCAACATGGGGCCTCATCGGCCCGCAACGCTTAAAGGCGCCAAAGTCACCGGATCCGATATCGACGCCTTTCGCCAACGTGGCGTTGCCGTCTACTCCTCTAGCTTCCATGAGCCGCAGGCTGCGAACGACAATCAAGACTGGCCGCTCGCAAAGCTCCTGCGCACCGAGCGCAACGACCATTGCCTCGCGCTCGCCGAGCGTTACCGCGATCTACATGACACAGCTACGCGGCCGACCGAGCTCGTCGGCAAGGAAGCGAATAACCTCTACCTCGTCCAGAACGTCGACGAAGAAGGCAAGCTCAAAGGCGCTAAGGTGTTGAAGGGTAAGAAGGCAGTCGTCGACGTGCAGCCCCGTCGCAACCTAGCAGCCCCAGTCCCCAAGAAGTGGCAAGGCGACTGGCCGATCCTTGCGGCAATTGATGCCAAGCGCGAGTTGGCAATCATCCGCGCAAAGCTGGCTTACGTGCCGAAGATCTTGGACGCATTCGAGTGGTCGGTGGTGGATAACCTCACCCTTGAGGAGATCGGCAAGCGGCTGGGCGCTGGCAGCAAGGGCGCAAAGGGCGAAGCCCGTGCCCGTGTCTTCGATGGCTTCGAGATTGTCGATCGGCATTGGCGAGCCCAAGACCGCAGGGCCGCGTAGGGGTACCCCATTTTCCCGCGCCAAATGGGTAGGGAGAGAAGAGGCTCGCAGCGATGCGGGCCTTTTGCGTTTCAGGAAGCTTTCCCTTCCTGACTAGGTGGGTGGCCGCGCGCGGTCGCTCACCTCCAGATCGCAGCAAGTTGGCGCAGAGGGAAACGTAGATGAGTAATTACGTCGAAACGCGAACATTCCGCGAGTGGCATTTGGGGCCTGATCCAATCGGCATGGCGATATCGGATGTTCCAGTTCCCGAGGTGGTCGCGAGGGCTATTGCTGATCACGCGGAGTATGAAGAGCAACAAGTTCGAGGATCTTATCCTTGGTTAGTCCGTCCGGTAGTCCGGTGGCTGCGTCGCGTAGCTGGGCCTTAATTGATCGGGCTGCCAGGGTCTCGTCTTTCACCAATCCAGTAAGAGCCAAAACGATCGCTTTGGTCGCTATCTCCTGAGCGTTCATGCGTTCATCTAGGTCTTTAAGACTTACAGGCATTTGCGTTTCCCCCGTTGTCGACAATCAAAGTAGTGATTGCATAGTGCCGATCTAAGATCAACCTGCGCTGGTAGGTTTCCAATAGCTACTGCACCACCCATTTGCCGAGTTCGGATGTAAAACCGGCAAATATCATCCGATATGCAGCGGGATGCTGCATCTCGTTGATCGAGCCTGGCCGTCGGCGTGTCCTGCCGATGGCCGGGCTTTCGTTTTGCCCTGTTAAAAATCAAACCACTGTTAGGAGGCCCCGATGGCCTGGACTTCTCGCGACCTCACGGTCGCTGAGGCCGCGCGTGTCGTTGGCCTTTCACGTGCTCACCTCGATGTCGTTGTCAGTCGTAACCGCGACATCGACGTCTTGTTTTCCGAAAAGAAGCGCGGCCGTCGCTGGTTCTCGCCGAAGGACATCGCCGTCCTGCGCACTGCCGTCGAGCTCGAACGGGCGGGCCGCAACTGGACCACAGCGATAGCCCAGGCGTTTGAGCATCTGGAGCACCCGCCGCCGCCTGATGCGCTTCTGGTGGTGCCTGTGGCGTCTGTGTCGTGCACGTCAGGGCGCATGCTGACCGGCCTGCCGGATCCTGTGCCGTCCACGTCCTTCATCACAATTACAATCGGCGCCATTGCCGCCGCAGTTCAGGAGGCAATCGATGGCCTGGCCATTCACTAAGCCTGCACCTGTCGTCGACTTCGTGCCCGACACGAAGTCACTTGGCGATCCCACTGCCGAGCTTCTGGAGCTCTTCGGCGCTATCCCAGCCGGCACATCCATCAGCAACGCGGAAGCCTTGTCAGTACCTGCGGTATCCGCTGCCGTCCGTATCATCAGCGAAGCGGCGGCCAGTCTCGACATCAGGCTGAAGCGGAAAGTCGGGGCCGCCGAAACGGACGTGACCGAGCATCCCGCACTGAAGCTGCTGACCGGTCAGGCAAACGGATGGACAAGCGGCTTTGAGCTCATCCGCGACTTGGTGGCGAGCGCACTCACCAAAGATCAGGGTGGCGTTGCGTACGTTACAAAGGTCCGCGGTGAGGTGAGGGAAGTCATCCTGTATCGCGACGGTGTGTTCACTGTGGACACGGACGACAAGACCGGCGAGCCCAAATACCGCCTAGAAGGCAAAGCCGTTCCGGCGGCCAACGTCGTACATGTCCGCGGGCCTTTCACGAAATGCCCGCTCACGATGGCCCGCAGTGCGATCGCCACGGCTTCGGCCATGGAAGGATATGCGAACGGCCTTTGGACGAATGGAGCTCGTCCCGGTGGCGTCATCCAGACGCCAAACAAGCTCGGCGCTGAGGGCGTCAAGGCCATGCTAGCGGGTTGGAAGGCAGCTTTCAGCGGCAAGGCAAACGCCGGCAAGACTGCCGTGCTCTATGAGGGCGCCACTTACCAGCAGATGGCACTGACCAGCGTCGACGGCGAGTTCACGGCCAGCCGCACGTTCCAGATCTTGGAGATTGCGCGCGCGTTCAGGGTGCCGCCTGGCATGCTCTTCGAGCTCACCCGCAACACGTGGGGCAACTCGGAACAGCAGGCGAAGGAGTTCATCCAGTACACGCTAATCCCGTGGCTGCGGATCCTTGAGGGCGCATTCAATCGCGCGCTCCTAACCGATGCCGAGCGAGCCGATTATCGCTTTGCCTTCGACATCGACGACACCAGCCAAGCAGATCTTACGGCCCGCGCGACGGCTATTAGCACGCTCATTGCGGCCCGCGTTCTCAATCCGAACGAGGCACGTGATTGGCTCGGCATGCAGCCCCGGCCAGGCGGCGAAGAGTTTGCAAATCCGGCGATCGACACCGCGCAGCCTGCAAACGACAATCAATCACAGGAGGCGGCGTGACCGTCGATTTTCTAGAGTTCAAGGCCGCCTTCACGGCGGATGATACCGGCCTCGTCGAAGGCAAGGCATGGGACTTCTCCAGCGCTGACCGCGTTGGCGACGTCATCGAGCCGGCAGCCTTCGCCAGCGCCGTTGGCAAGTCGCTTCCGATGTTATTCGCCCACGATCAAGCCCAGGTTCTAGGAACTTGGGAAAGCGTCAGCGTCGATGCGGATGGCCTGAAAGTCAAAGGCCGGCTGCTCGTCGACGACGTCGCACGCGCCAAAGAAGTTCGTGCGCTTCTGCGCGCGAAGTCGGTCACGGGGCTATCTGTTGGCTTCATGACGAGAAAGGCGGCGCCTCGCAAAGGCGGCGGCCGCACCATCACCGACTTGGACCTCATGGAAGTGTCCCTCGTCGCAATCCCCGCGCACCCAGGCGCGCAAATCTCTCAGATCAAGGAACTGTCCATGACCGCTGAAACCAAGACCGTTGAACAGCTCGCTACCGACCTCAAGGCCGCGAACGACAACATCCTAGCCGTCACGAAGCGTCTCGAAACTGCCGAAACGGCGCTCGCCCGCCCGGCCATTATCGGCAAGGCAGCCAATGACAACGAGCCTTCGATGGAGCGGAAGGCCTTCGAGTCTTTCATTCGACATGGCGCCGAGCTGATGCCGACCGAAGAGCGCAAGGCGCTAGTCGTCTCTGATGACTCCAAGGGCGGCTATCTCGCACCGGCTGAATTCCAAGCAGAAATCATCAAGAACCTCGTCGAAATTTCCCCGGTTCGCCAGGCAGCCCGCGTCGGGTCGACTGCTGCATCTTCGGTAATTCTACCGCGACGCACCGGAAAACCTACTGCAAGTTGGGTTGGCGAGACAGAAACTCGCCCCGAAACAGGCTCGACGTACGGCCAGATTGAAATCCCAGTCTGGGAAATGGCGGCTTGGGTCGATGTGAGCAATCAGCTTCTCGAAGACGCTGCCATCAATGTCGAGGCCGAAGTCGCCAGCGACCTCAGTGAAGAATTTGGCCGCTTGGAAGGCAATGCCCTTCTGCTCGGCGACGGAGTCAAGAAGCCGAACGGCCTGATGGCGGCTTCCGGCATTACCGAAGTCAATTCCGGCGGAGCAAGCTCGCTCACCGGCGACAGCCTGATTTCGCTCATGTACAGCTTGCCGGAATTCTACCGCAAAAACGGCGTTTGGATGATGAATGGCACAACGCTCGCCTCCATCATGAAGCTGAAGGAAACGGGAACGGGCGCCTATGTCTGGCAGCCTTCTCTGCAGGCCGGCATGCCATCGACGATCCTCGGACGTCCCGTCATCGAAGCGGTCGACATGCCCGACATTGCTGCAAACAGCAACCCGATTGCTTTCGGTGACTTCCAGCGCGGCTACCGAATTTTCGACCGTGTCGCCATGTCGATTTTGCGTGACCCGTACACTCAGGCAACGACCGGCAAGACCCGCTTCCATGCTCGTCGCCGTGTCGGTGCTGACGTGGTACTCGCTGAAGCCATCCGCAAGATGAAAATCGCCGCTTAATCGCGCACCGGGCCGCTTCGGCGGCCCATCCTTTCCCATCATTCAAGGAGAATACCATGCGCGATCTCGCGAATAACATCAGCGCCGTCACCATCGTTGCGCCCGCCGTACTCACTGCCACCAACACCGCCAGCGGTATTGACCTCAAGGGCTTCAATTCCGCTGCCGTCGTCATCTCGACAGGCGCCATTGTTGGCTCCGGCAACTTCACTCCGAAGCTGCAGGAATCGGCGGACAACTCGACGTTTACGGACGTTGCCGCTGCCGATCTCGTCGGCACGTTCCCGGCAGCACTCGCCGCGGCCACCACATACAAGGTCGGTTATATCGGCCACCGCCGCTACCTTCGAACCGTGCTGACCCTTAACAGTGGCACGTCAATCGCGGCCAGCGCTGTCATCATTAAAGGCAACGCGGCTTCCAAGCCGGTAGCCTGACGAGCCAAGGCGGGGTCATCTTCCTAGGCCTTGGCTGAAGCCTCAACACCCGTTCCGCCCGCCGTTGGTCTTTTCACGGGACGGATGCAGCAAGTCGCGGGGTGGTGCCCGCAGCGTGGTGGCGGCCAGCGAGATGCTGGTCGCCAATACCATCATCACCTTCAACACAGCAGACACCGCGCCAGCCGTAGCAGTTATCAATCTGAAAAGGCTGGTTAATTCATCAAAATTCATCTCATCGTCCTCTCGATAGGTGATCTATCTATTAGGGAGGGGCAAATGGTCAATGTCATATGCCCGTGCGGCTTTGCCGTCCCTAAGGGCACGCGCTGCGATTGCCAGGTGCGCAATGCAGCGGCACGTCAGCGAGCCGCCGATGCAGCACGCGGAAGCGCGGCCAGCCGTGGTTATGATGGCAAGTGGGCCAAGGAGTCCAAGGCCTGGCTAGCATCGCTAGGTGCGCCACTGTGTGCCTGCGGCTGCGGCAAGCAAGCAAACATGGTCGACCACATCGAAGCCCCCAAAGGGGACAAGCGGCTCTTCTGGTCGCGCTCCAACTGGCAGCCGTATCACGACACGTGCAACCGCCGAAAGGCCATTAAGTCTGAGGGTGGTTTTGGGCGTTAAGCTTCAACAGCTCCCCAAACTCGTCGAATGTTTCTCGGTCAAGTTTGTACAGTACGTCGAACACGTCGCGTCGCCCCAATGCTTGAGAGGCAATACAGAATGCCCCTATGGCGCGCTGAAAATAATGACCGAACTGATCGACAGTCGAACGAAGAGGTGGATGATCGAAGTTAGATGGTACAGCGAAAGAAACGCCATCAAATGAGTCCATAGTGTGAATGGCAGCGCCATGGATGAAGCCTGAGAATACTTGCTCGATAACCTCTGTAACGTTGACATGTTTTTGCACGTCCGTTTTTCCGGAGTACGTTCTCGCAACGTAGGCTCGAATATCACTCCTAGAAACTCGGACCCGCTTAGCATTAGATGTCAAAACGTCGACCCCCTCGAACTGTTCTTGGAAAAGCTCAGTCAGATAGATTTCATGTCGCTTCTCGGGTGGATTGCCAAAAACAATCGGGCCCGCGAGAAAAAGAACGTCTGTCCCGACCTCGTCCATCACTCGCATTGAGGCGCCGGCATCCAGAGCGAGTCCATTGCTCAGAAGCAGGCGGAGAGCCTTCAGTGCGCTTAGCAATCTGACGCACTTGATCAAGATCGCCTGCTCTAAGGTCTTCTCCACAAACCGATAGTTCGGCCCTGTCGGCGTGTTCACTGTACGTGCTCGAGGAATTGAAATCTCTAGCTGATAAAGCGCCGCGTCCAATGCGGGGACGATTCGCCCCCACGCTGCTTTGTACTGTTCCACTTGCCACCCCCCGGTACGTCGTCAATTTCCCGCCGCTCGGCTTGGACCAGCGTGGGAGGCATCTTCGGTATTCACCCAATATAGGAATTTCATCCCATGTTCATGACCGTTGCCGAGGCAAGGGACCAACTCCGCGTGCTCGACGATGCCGATGACGAATTCATTGCGGCCAAGCTTGAGGCCGCCATCGCGCACCTCGAGCGGCTGTTGGGCTTTTCCATTGTCGAAGAGTACGACGCGCCGCCGGCCGACATCAAGCACGCAATCCTGGCCTTGATGGCCCACTATTATGAGAACCGCGAGGCGACCGGCGAGAACGTTTTCGAGGTGCCGATGGGTGTCTGGGACGTGGTGCGCGAGCGGCGCGCCTACGCGTGGGAGTGACCTATGGCCCGCGGACGTAAACCCGATTTCCTGACGATTGACGGCGCGCTCACCAAGGCGCCAGCCGCCCCGTCGTGGCTGCCTATACATGCCAAAGCCGAGTGGCGCCGCATCATGCCGCGGCTTGTGCAGGGCGGCCGGATTGCCAACCACGAGCTCTCCACGGTCGAGGACTATTGCCTCTGCGTGGCGCGCAAACGGGAAGCCGAAGCTATCCTGCAAGCTGAGGGGCTGACGTACCTATCGCCCACAGGCGAGCTCAAGCGCCGGCCGGAAACCACCATCCTCAAAGAAGCTATCGAGGCCAGCCGCCGGCTAGCCAGCGAGCTCGGACTCACGCCTGCAGCACGGGCTAAGAACAAGGGAGGCGCCGCAACAGATGACGATGACGACGCCCTCGGTAGCATCTAGTCACCCCGTCTGGCTCTTCGACGGTTCACACATTCCAGATCCGCACGGCAAGGGACAGCGCGCCATCGACTTCTTGCGCGCGTTGAAGCATCCCAAGAGCACTGCGCCTGGCCGCGCTTTTCAGCTAGACCGCTGGCAAGAGCGCCTAATCCGGCGCGTGTATGGTGACACCAAGCCGGACGGCACCCGCCGCATCAAGACCGTCTTTGCCCTCATTCCCCGCGGCAATCGCAAGACCACTCTCGGCGCTGCGCTTGCTTTGCTGCACCTTGGTCCTGAGCGCATCCCCGGCAGCCAGGTCGTGTCTGCAGCCGTCGACCGCGACCAGGCACGCATTGCGCTCGAAGAGATGAAGGGTGTCATCAACGCGCACCCTAAGCTCGAGGCTGCGTTCCGGGTGCAGGACACAAACAACCGCATCACCCACACAAAGACGTCAGCCTTCTATCGTGCCATGTCGGCTGATGCTGCCACGGCCCATGGGCGCACCCCAGTCTTTGCCTTGGTCGACGAGTTGCACGCCTGGAAGAAGCGCGATCTTTGGGACGCCATCAAGACCGGCCTTGTTAAGACGCCAGGCAGCCTTCTGGTGGTGACTACAACGGCCGGCATTGGCCATGAGAACATCGCCTATGAAACCTACAAATACGCCAAGGCCGTAGCCACCGGGCAAATCAAGGACGACGCCTTCTTGCCGGTCATCTTCGAAGCAGATCCGGAAGAAGACTGGCGCGACGAGGCAGTGTGGCACCGCGTGAACCCTGGCCTGTCGTGCAGCCCGCCATATCCGGACATCGAAGGCTTGCGCCAGATGGTGCGGGAAGCTGAGCACCGGCCGTCCGATCGCGAGATGATCCGGCAGCTGCACCTAAATGTGTGGCTTGATGGCGCAGCAAATCCGGAATGGTCGCTCGATGTCTGGGACGAGAACACAGGCGCGCTGGACTTAACCGAGTTGGAAGGTCAGCCCGCATGGATCGGCGTCGACCTCGCCAAGCGTATCGACCTATGTGCCGTCGCCATCGCCATCCCCATGGCTCACGATCGCATGGCCATCCACGTGCAGTCATTCTGTCCGGAGGGTGCCATCAGGCGCCGCACGGACGGCGTGCCCTATGCACTTTGGGTAGAGCAAGGCTGGCTGACCGCATGCCCTGGCGACACCATCGATCTTGATATGATAGAAGGTTACATCCGCTGCCTGTCCGAGCGTTTTCAGGTTGAGGAAGTCGCATTCGACAGGTGGCATGCGCAGGACATCATGAAGTCGCTCGAGGCCGACGGCCTGCCGGTGGCTGAATTCCCGCAGAATATCGCCACGTTCGCGCGGCCGGTCATCGACTTTGAAGAGTCAATGTTCAAGCGCCGTCTCGTCCATGGCGGCAATCCAATGCTGCGCTGGGCTGTTGGCAACGTCGTGCTCTATTCCGACGCAAGCGGCAACAGGCGGCCACTGAAAGAGCGGTCCATAGACAAGATTGACCCGGCCGTCGCGGCCATCATCGCAACAGGCAGAGCATCACAGGGCGCTTCGCTCCGGTCGTCCTATGACGACGCGGACCTTTCCGACCTGTCCATGTTTGCAGTTTGATCTACTGCTAAAGTGAACGCTTTAGGAGCTTCAGCGAATTGGCGAGAAATCTCTCAGTTGCGTTCTTTTAAGGCGAGGCAGATCCCTGCTCGATAGCTTTCAAGTTGTCGAGCAGGGATAGAGACGATTTAACCGATATCCGGCAGGCGACGCGGTTCCACTTCACGCTCACCCAAATCGAGCGTATCTACCGGCACGCCACGCGAAGCCATGCAAGCGCGCCATGCGGCTCCCTTGTCTGCGCCGAGTTCGACATACGGGAGGTCAACGCTGTCCATATGACCTGCCGTGGCTTTCGCATTCCACATAATGGAGCCCATCAGCTTCTTGGCGTCCTTTTTTGCGGCCACCTCGTCGGCGCAAGCGGAGGCGGTCGCCTCAACGTGCTCGTTGTAGGACGAAGCGCTTTTGCTTGCCTGGCAGCCAGAAAGGGCTAGAGCCATCGCGATAGGGGCGATGAGGTGATAATTCATTATGAAACACTCCAGTTGCTTACCGGCCCATTTATCTGGTTCAGCTTTTTGCTCGGTTAAGTAGAATTGTAAAATGCAACCTGAGCTTGATCTTGCGTAGTCGCCCCCTGTTTCAGGACTAACAACACACCAATAGGTGCAGCTCGGGGCGCTGATGGTGAAGGCGCGCCGAGTGATGAGAACGTGATCCGACGGGCTTAAATTTCGCCGTCTGCAACGGTCTTCGAAACGTCTTTTGACAATCGCTTCTTTCGGAAGTCAACCAACGCGCCTGGATCAGGGCTGTCTCCCACGATGGCCATAAGCCGCTTGAAGACGATTTCCTTATCCGAGAGCCACGTCGCGTATATCTTCTCCCACGCCTCGAACAACATGGCGATCTGCTCACCCGTAAGAGTGTCGGTGGAACCGCTCGGCCTCGTTAACAGAGTGGTGTATATGTCTACGACATCGTGTGCGGTAGACGGACCAAGGAGAGCCAGCTGACCAACGCTCTGCCTAAAGATAGGAGCCTCAAATGCTGCAATCTGATGAGATAGGTCGGCCACATTAGCCTTGCTGGTGCCGACCATGTCTTTGTAGACCTTGCGCTGGATGCCCAATAAAGGAAGGCGGTTGGTAACCTGTCCCGAAAGTACAGTGAGTTCAGCGGCCAGAGTCCCTGCTAAACCTTTTTTGTTGCGAAGCTCGCGCTCCAATTCCAGCCGGTTTTGGAGGTACGCTTGATGCTCGCGGGCCTCCCGATTTGCTTCGGCTTGCTCAACCGCGGAGCGGCGAAGGTTCTCAAATCCTTTGTCTGTTTGGAAGGCAATAGCTCCAAAGCCTATGGCCCCCGCAATAAGCGTAGCCCAACCTTGGTCAATTGAGGGGAAAGACAAACCGGCGGATACGACCGTTGTGAGCACAATCGCAAGCAGGGTTATTGCCAAAGCGGCGAGGGCAATTTTTAGGCTGAATGAATATCTATCGTTGTCGCGGTGCGGCTCTGTCATAGTTCATCGCTCATTTGCAGCCCTTCGCCTTCAACGCGTTCTTGATCGCCTGCACCTTGCCCTTGTTGACAGCAACCTGGCCTTCCTTGTCGCCGCCGAATGTCGATGACATCGGCACGCCGATTAGGAACACTCCGAACGCGTCGCCTGTCGCTGCGTCGTTCTGGGCTTTGGAAACGGCCGCCAGGTTTCGCTGCTCCTTGATGAGCTCCTGTGCCAGTTGCTCACAGCCTTGCCCTTGATAAGCCGCCATCGGGATGTCGACGGGCACGATTGCGTCTGGCCGCTTGGCGCACGACGACAGCGCGGCCAGTGCGGCCGCGGCGATGATTAGCTTCTTCATTGATGCTTCCCAGCATTGTTTCTGGACGGAACGTAAAGGACAGGCTGTGCAATGCAAAGTGGAAACTTCAGGTTGAAATCGCGCTCTGGCAATTTCTTCGCCGTCAAGAACGCCAGCTAGCCCATCCAAGAGGAGCCACCGCCACTCGGTCGCGCCGCTCTACGCTCGTCAGCCTTTTTCTGTCTTTCGGCAATGATCCCTTCCGCCCTCTCCGCATCGCCGTCTGGCAGTCGAACAGGAATACTGAATAAAACCCGGCTCGCATTTGATGATCTGTGCGCGCCGCCAGCATCTACGCCCTGTCCGAAGACTGCAACGCGAAGCCCACCTTTGCCCTCGCTCTCGGCACCAACCGAAACATCAAAATCAATACGAGTGAACACGCCAAACTTGCCGCGGTTAATAAGGTGACCCCCAAGATCCTTGGTTGCGCTTCCGCCATCCGTCGAAGCGTTCACGTTCTCCCCCAACGACCCAGCTTGGGCCTCGGAAATGCCTGCCAAAATCTGTTCGATTGTCTCTTTAATGAACTCCTTGAGCTCCATGCCAGCACTCCACCCCATAGTTGAGCCGCCACCATCCCACCACACGCGAAAAAAATCTAGCAGCTATGTCCTTGACCTCATTTTAGAGTTTTGACAAATTTGTAGAACAGTAGCAAAAACAATATCTTAGAATGTTGACGACCCTGATTTTTGGCGCCATGTTCTAGTCATCGAAACGGAGACCACGGACATGAACATGAAAAGACGCCTGGCAATCGACCCCGCCGACCTCGACGCCATCATGGACCGCATTGCCGAGAAGAGGCAGCAGCCGGTCGGCCACCTTCGCAGTCTCCAAACCGGCCAGGAGTGGCTGCAGGTTCGGGATGAAGATGGCCAGCTGCGGCAAGTGCCTTTGAACTAAACCAACGGCCCGCTAGCTCAACTGGAAAGAGCACCGGTTTTCTACCCTGGATGTTCCCCGTTCGATTCGGGGGCGGGCTTCCAATTTCACAGACAGCGCCGCGTAAGCACCACCTCGCGGGACTACCAATCCCACTGAAACGGCGCGGCCCGCTCTCCGCAAGGATTGAGCGGGCCAAATTCGCTGTAGTGCTGGCCTAATTGTCTGTTTTTTGCTGTTTTGCACCGGCACTCTTACCGTCGGAGCTCTTAGAACGCTCCTCAAAGCGGTCGGCGCCCTTTGCTAAATCCGACCCCTTCGAAGCCTCCGTTTTGCGCTCCTTGGCTTCTGCGCTGCTCTGAAGGCCTTTTGCGGCATCCTCGCCGGCTTTCGTCTCTGCGTTTTCGATTCCCATGCCTGATTCCTCCGTTGATCGTTTTCAACGAGTGCGGGGAGGGGAGGTTCCTGAGAGGATCACAAAATGATGGACGATCCAAAAGCGGGGAAGGATTGTGGGAAAAGAAATGCCCGCTTTCGGATTTCTCAACGAAAGCGGGCACTTACAAGAAAATATGGCTCCCCGGGCCGGATTCGAACCGGCGACCTGTCGATTAACAGTCGAATGCTCTACCGCTGAGCTACCAGGGAACAGCCGCTTGCGGCGGTGTGAGCGGGGTAATACTGATGCGCGTCGGATTTGCCAAGCGGTTTTTCAAAAAAAATGTCGTCTTCTTGTTTTATTTCGGTGGATCACCAACTCAGCCTTGCGCGTTGATAGCGCAAAAGGCTTGGTTTTCAGGAGTGTTCGACAGGTGTCCAAGGGATTTTACCGGCTGGATCATGCGCGTGGTCGATTGAAGCTCGGGTCTGTGGAGATCCCCGTGCCGAAGTCTCGCGCCGGACGCATTGCCGTCGGCTCGGCCTTTATCGGCGGCGGCGCGCTTGGATTTTTGCCCATACTCGGATTCTGGATGGTACCGGTCGGTCTGCTGGTCCTGTCGCATGATCTGTCTTCCGTCCGCCGCAGCCGCCGCCGCATGGCCGTATGGTGGAACAGGCGCAATGCGCCGAAGAACACGGACGCGCCGACATCACGATAAAAGGGCCGATACACGATTTAATTGCGCCCGACCTGTCAAATGCAAATGCGGGTGTATCTCTCTCTCTGTATGATTCGCAGTCTGTTGGAGTAACCGAACGGCGATGGGCCGTACCGGTTCCCGGCGATTGCGAGGAAAAATGCACTATGTGGACCAGGATGTCGGGACGTTGATCCTGACGCCTGCCGATCTCCAGATCATCACCCACGCCATGCTCTCCGTTGGAGCGACCGGCGCCGGTGCCGAGGCGATTGGCCATCGGGAGACCGTCGGAAAGGCGGTCATCCGTCTCTATACGGCCGGTATGACCGATCCCGACCTTTTGACGGATGCGGCAAGGATCATGGCCGCTACTCGTTTGCTCGATCACGCCCCCCGGCAGGAGGTTGCCTGATTCTGCCGGGGCACCATGGCGGAGGGGGCCGCATGTTCCCGGGGGGCAGGGTAGCGATCGTCCGCGATGCCTGCTGTCCGTGACCCACAATGCGTGGCGCGTCTCGTTGCGGACGAAAAGCGCTGGTTTTTGAAAATCCCTCTTGCGGTTTTTCTGGGATGGTTCTAAACGACCGCCACCACACGCACTTTTCTACTCGGATGGCCTCGTGGCGGAGTGGTGACGCAGAGGACTGCAAATCCTCGTACCCCGGTTCAATTCCGGGCGAGGCCTCCAAATCTTCCGATGTCCCTTTTGAATGGTGATAGTTGCAAGCGACGCTTTGTCGTTGAGGCAATGATCGGCCAAATTTGCGCCTAACCGGGCTCCAGGGCCCTCCAGATCGGATAGGCCCGATATTGGTCGAGCCATGCGCTTGCGGCAAAGGCTGGGCGCGCTAGAGGCTTTGCGATATCAACACGCGGAGCCTCCATCATGCGCAAACATCTTTCGCTTTCCCTCATCATTGCCCTTCTGTCGCCACTGGCCGCATCTGCCGAGAACCTGAACTTCACGCTGGAAAACGGCACGGAGAACATGATCGTGCAGTTCCATGTCTCGCCGGAAGGTGGCGGCAAGTCGGTCGAACTTCTGAAGAAAAAGGGCCTGTACGGCGGCAAGTCCCGCGCACTGACGATTTCCGACGACTCGGATGCCTGCGTCTACAAGATCCGCGCCGTTTTCGAGGACGACAGCTATTACGACGTGCGCGACAAGGTCGATTTCTGCGAGACGGGCAGCTACACAATCGGCAATTGATGACGCGCGATCAGGCGTTGCAACAGCCCCGTGCGACAGTTTTGCCGCATGGGGTTTCAGATAAACTGTTCGCCACAGCGCGGCCTGACTTGAAAGCCGGACGCCCTGCAATTAAGACACGGGGTGAAATACGACCGGCCACATGGGGCGACAGGACATGATCGATTACGAAGCCGCACGCATCAAGATGGTGGAAAACCAGATCCGCACGACGGATGTCACCTCGCATTCGGTACTTAATGCCTTTTTGAGTGTGCCGCGCGAAGCCTTCGTCGCCGCTGAGCTCAAGCCACTTGCTTATATCGACGAGGATCTGTTGATCTGTCCGGCGTCTGGCAACAATCCGGCCCGATACGTCATGGAGCCGTCGCCGCTCGCCAAGCTGTTGCAGCTGGCCGCGATCGGTCGCGATGACCTCGTCCTCGAAGTGGGCTGCGGTTCTGGTTATGCTGCCGCACTTCTGTCGCTGGTGGGGGGCTCGGTTGTGGCCGTCGAATCCGACGAGGCCCTGGCTGCCAAGGCGACCGAGACGCTGTCTTCGCTCGGCTATGACAATGTCGCTGTCGTCACCGGCAATCTTGAGGCCGGCTATCCGGCCGAGGCACCTTATGATGTGATCTTCGTCAACGGCGCTGTCGAGCAGATGTCGGCGGCTCTTCTCGATCAGCTGCGTGAGGGCGGTCGCCTGGTCGCGGTGGTCGGATATGGCAATGCCGCACGCGCCCGTCTTTACGTCAAGAATTCCGGCCAGGTCTCCTATACCGAGTACTTCAACGCTGCCGTGATGCCTCTGCCCGGCTTCCGCAAGGCTGCTGAATTCGTCTTCTGATCCGCGCCATCAGCGCGACAGTCGAGAGGCCCGCCACGTGCGGGCCTCTTTCGTTTTGGGCAACACAAAACTGTGCATCAGGAACGATCCCGGGCGAGTGTGACCTTTGCGTGATTTTTTTCCCAAGCGGCGTATCCTAGGGTACAGCGAATCGGTGCGGCTCCGCTCGCTGGCCGGACATTTTGAAGACACCGGATACCATGAAGACAACGGGGACAAGTATGGCTCAGCCAAGCGTAGTGCGTGAACCGTCTATGGAAGAAATACTGGCATCGATCCGCCGGATCATCGAAAGCAATGATCCTGCGACAGCCGGTGAGGTGGTTGACGAGCTTGACGGTTATTCGGCGGAGGCCATGGCAGCCGACGAGCGCGCGCAGGAAACAAGCTTCGATGCCCCGGTGTTTGCACCCGCAAACGATCTTCGGCCGAACCTCGCTTCGGAGCGTCCCGTGACATCTGATCGCCCGGCAACGTCCGAGCGGTCTGCCGCGCTGGAACGCATGATTGAACCGGCCCGCATGGAACCGGTGCGCGTCGAGCCTGCTCGCACGGAGCCCGTCCGCCAGGCGCTGACGCCGGCCGCCCCCGTCGAGGCGCCCAAGAGCGTTTCGCTTGCCGATCTGGCCGCACGCGTCCGACTGGCCGCCGAGCGCACCGAGCGCCCGGTGCAGCAGGCTTCTGTGATGGCCTCGCAACGCGGCGAGCGGCCAATGCCGAGCCAGGCGCCGAGGCTCTCTGAAATACGCGATGCCGAACGCCGGCCCGGCGAGGAGCTTCGCGCACAGATGAATGCAGCGCCGGCCATGGAACCGCCGCAAGTCTCGGAAACAATCGCACCTTCAATGCCGATTCTGGAGCCGCGCGCAGACGTGCCGCCCACACGGATCGCATCCGTTGAAGTGAAGATTGAGAAGGGTGAGCGTTTGTCTTTTGAAAATACCGCGTCGAGCATGGCGTCCCGTTCCGAGCCGGCTTTTGAGCCGGTGGCAGCCTGGAACCAGCCGGCCGAGGAAAAGATCGAGAGCAAGGTCGATGGTAACAGCGACCTTGCCGCACTGGTCTCCGTCGCGACCGTACAGCAGGTTTCCCGCTCCTTCTCCGATCTCGCCGCTGCCATTGATGGCCAGCAGCGCCGCTCGCTCGATGAAATGGCCGAGGACATGTTGCGCCCGATGCTGAAGGAATGGCTCGACGACAACCTGCCAACGCTGGTGGAGCGCCTCGTGCGCGAAGAAATCGAACGCGTCGCACGCGGCCCGCGGCGCTGATCCTTCATCCCATCGGGAATTGGGGGCCGCTCGCAAGAGCGGCCTTTTTTATTGACTTGGTTTTGCCAGTCCTATTTACCAATCCCCATCCAGAACTCGAAAATCCGGTCGGAAAATGCTCGAAAAGACCTATGATTCAGCCGCTGTCGAACCCAAGATCGCGAAAGCATGGGAGGAGGCAGACGCCTTCCGCGCCGGCGCCAACGCGAAACCGGGCGAGGACACCTTCACCATCGTGATCCCGCCGCCGAACGTCACCGGGTCGCTGCACATGGGCCATGCGCTGAACAATACGTTGCAGGACATCATGGTCCGCTTCGAGCGCATGCGCGGCAAGGATGTGCTGTGGCAGCCGGGCATGGACCATGCCGGTATCGCCACCCAGATGGTTGTCGAGCGCAAGCTTGCCGAAAACGGACAGAACATTACCCGCCGCGACATGGGCCGTGAGGCCTTTATCGAAAAGGTCTGGGAGTGGAAGGAAGAATCGGGCGGCCTGATCTTCAACCAGCTGAAGCGCCTCGGCGCTTCCTGCGACTGGTCGCGCGAGCGCTTCACCATGGATGAAGGTCTGTCCAAGGCCGTGCTCGAAGTCTTCGTCACGCTCTACAAGGAAGGCCTGATCTATCGCGGCAAGCGACTGGTCAACTGGGATCCGAAGTTCGAGACCGCGATTTCCGACCTCGAAGTCGAGAACAAGGAAGTTGAAGGCCATATGTGGCACTTCAAATATCCGCTCGCCGGTGGCGAGACCTATACCTATGTCGAGAAGGACGAGGACGGTAACGTCACGTTCCAGGAGGAGCGCAACTACATCTCGATCGCCACGACGCGGCCTGAGACCATGCTCGGCGACGGTGCCGTTGCCGTTCATCCTTCTGACGAGCGTTACGCCGCGATCGTCGGCAAGCTCTGCGAGATTCCGGTTGGGCCGAAGGAACATCGCCGCCTGATCCCGATCATCACCGACGAATATCCGGATCCGAAATTCGGATCGGGCGCGGTCAAGATCACCGGTGCGCATGACTTCAACGACTACCAGGTCGCCCGCCGCAACAAGATCCCGCTTTATCGTCTGATGGACACCCAGGCGAAGATGCGCGCCGATGGCGAGGATTATGCCGTCTACGCCGCGCGTGCGCTGGAAATCGCCAAATCTGGCGAACTGCCCAACGAGGCTGAGGTCGACGATATCAATCTGGTTCCGGAAGAGTATCGCGGTCTCGACCGTTACGAGGCTCGCAAGCGGATCGTCGATGCAATCAATGCGGAAGGTCTCGCCGTCACCACCAAGGATGATGAAGGCAACGATGTGCCTTACGTCGAATCTAAGAAGATCATGCAGCCCTTCGGCGATCGCTCTGGCGTCGTCATCGAGCCGATGCTGACCGACCAGTGGTTTGCAGACGCCAAGACGCTGGCCGAGCCGGCAATTGCTTCCGTTCGCGAAGGCCGCACCAACTTCGTGCCGAAGAACTGGGAAAAGACCTACTTCGAATGGATGGAAAACATCGAGCCCTGGTGCATTTCACGCCAGCTCTGGTGGGGCCATCAGATCCCGGCCTGGTACGGTCCTGACGGCCAGGTCTTCGTCGAGAAGACCGAGGAAGAGGCGCTGCACGCCGCCATCCAGCACTACATTGCCCATGAAGGTCCGTGGAAAGCCTGGGTCGAGGAGAAGCTTGAGAACTTCGCACCGGGCGAGATCCTGACCCGCGACGAGGACGTGCTCGACACCTGGTTCTCGTCTGCACTCTGGCCCTTCTCGACGCTCGGCTGGCCGGACAACACGCCGGAGCTGGCCAAGTATTACCAGACCGACGTTCTCGTCACCGGCTTCGACATCATCTTCTTCTGGGTCGCCCGCATGATGATGATGGGCCTGCACTTCATGAAGGACGAGGACGGCAATCCCGTCGAGCCCTTCCACACGGTCTATGTGCATGCGCTGGTTCGCGACAAGAACGGCCAGAAGATGTCGAAGTCGAAGGGTAATGTTATCGACCCGCTCGAGCTGATCGATGAGTATGGCGCGGACGCCCTGCGTTTCACGCTGGCGATCATGGCAGCTCAGGGTCGCGACGTGAAGCTCGACCCAGCCCGCATCGCCGGCTACCGCAACTTCGGCACCAAGCTGTGGAATGCGACGCGCTTTGCCGAGATGAACGGCGTGAAGGCGGACGCGAAATTCCTGCCCGAAACGGCGTCGCTTGCCATCAACCGCTGGATCCTCACGGAACTTGCGCGGACGGAACGCGACGTGACCGAGGCGATTGAAAGCTATCGCTTCAATGATGCGGCCAGCAGCCTCTATCGCTTTGTCTGGAACCAGTTCTGTGACTGGTATCTCGAACTCCTGAAGCCCGTCTTCATGGGTGAGGATGAGGCGGCGAAGGCCGAGGCTCAGGCCTGCGCGGCCTATGTGCTGGAAGAGACCTACAAGCTCCTGCACCCTTTCATGCCCTTCATGACCGAAGAGCTCTGGGCGCATACGGCGGGTGAGGGCGTCTCGCGCGACACGCTGCTCTGCCATGCAGCCTGGCCCGCTCCGGAGTTTTCTGACGAAAGCTCGGCCGCCGATATCAATTGGCTGATTGATCTGGTGACAGGCATTCGCTCGGCTCGCTCCGAGATGAACGTGCCGCCGGGGGCGACAGCACCGCTCGTCATGGTCGGCGCCAACGGCGTGACCCAGGACCGGGTCCTGCGTCACGATGCGGCAATCAAGCGGCTTGCTCGCGTGGAAACGATCACCCTTGCGGCCGAAGCGCCGAAGGGGGCAGCCCAGATTGTGATCGGTGAAGCGACGGCTTGCCTGCCGCTTGGCGCGCTGATCGATATCACTGCGGAGAAGGCTCGTATCGAAAAGGCGATCGGCAAGGTCGAGCAGGAGATGGGGCGCATCTCCGGCAAGCTTAGCAATGAGAAATTCGTCGCCAACGCCAATCCGGAGGTGGTTGCCGCCGAACGCGAGCGCCATCAGGAACTCGTGGTCCAGAAGGCGAGCCTTGAGACGGCGCTGCAGAGGGTTCTCGAAGCTCTTTGAGGCACGCCCCTCAAAAGGAATGGAATTCTAAACGCCGG
Source organism: Rhizobium sp. G187 (assembly GCF_051549525.1). Taxonomy (NCBI): domain Bacteria; kingdom Pseudomonadati; phylum Pseudomonadota; class Alphaproteobacteria; order Hyphomicrobiales; family Rhizobiaceae; genus Rhizobium; species Rhizobium sp. G187. The sequence continues at coordinate 923,004 of NZ_JBPUGM010000001.1, read as the reverse complement.
GCTCTCTGAGTCCGGCGTTCTTCGTCAGAGAAACCCGCAATTCTGCCGGTCCTTATGCTGCGGTGCATATTGATTCAGCCCGATAAGCGGCTGGAATGACGATAAGATTGGCGTTTGCTGCAATTTACGGTGTTCATTCGCTGCCATTTTTACGAACAGTCTTACTGTGTCTGTCGTGCCACAGAATTCCAGCGCAAGGGTAAGATGTTCTAGGAATCTGCAGTATGCGGTGTTTTTTCGCAAATAATTTCCAACGCATGTCGTGAATGACGTGCACGTCAAATACGTTACGTAAAAATTTCGATATCTGTTCTTGGCAACCGGCGCGATCACGCGATTGTCAATCTGTCGCACATGGTTACAATCGCAAATCACAGTTTTGCCGGAATTGGGGAGAGACATGGCGAACCATCTAATGAAGACCACGGCCATCGGCCTGATCGCAGCCAGCGCATTCGTGGGAGGCGCGCAGGCTGGCGGCTGGAACCGGGGTGAGGCGGATACCGATATCCTGTTTGAGGATGGCGACATTGTCGCGCGCGGTGGCTACACGTTCGTTATGCCGAAGCGTGGCTACGATACTATCGACGGTGTTGCGGCAACGGATGACGATTTCTCGCAGAATTACAGCATTCCATCTTTCGCCGCGAAGGTGAAGGTGTCGGACAGGTTTGCTTGTGCCTTTACCTACACCCAACCGTTCGGTGCGGATGCGGATTATGGTGCGGAAGCTCAGGCGGCTGGTGCTGCAATCCACAAAGATTTCATCACCAATGAATATGCGTCCACCTGCGCGGTGAATATGGATGCCGGCATGGGGAAAGCCTACTTGCTCGGTGGCGTGTTCTTGCAAGATTTTGACTACACGGCAAATGCTGCTGCTGGTACTCTGCGTCTAGAAGATGACGCGGCATATGGATACCGCCTCGGTGTTGCTTATGCGATTCCGGAGTATGCGCTACGAGTTCAGTTGATGTATCGCTCGAAGGTTGAGCATGATGCTGATGAAGGTAGCTTCGATTGGAATGCTCCCGTGCCATTCGGGCTTCAAGACGCATTTGGTTACGGCACCTTGCCACAGTCTCTGAAGCTGAGTGTACAAAGTGGCGTCGCACCAGGTTGGTTGGTTTACGGTTCCATCAAGTGGACTGATTGGAGCGTTCTGGAATCCCTCAATTACAGCATCGGATATCCACCTCTGCCAAGCGGATACCTCCCGCAGGAAGACGTCTACAACTGGAAAGATGGCTGGACGGTTCAGGCAGGCGTTGGACATTCCTTCAATGAGAAGATCTCCGGCACCGTCAACCTGACCTGGGACAAGGGTGTCGACTCGGGCGCCGACATCTACACGGATACTTGGACCCTCGGTGCGGGCATTTTGGCGAAGGTTGGCCCCGGCGAGCTGCGCGCCGGTGCTGGCGTCAGCTACCTGACAAGCGGTAGTCAGTCGGTTGCCAATGACGCCACCTTTGACGCCACCGCGGACGGCGACTGGGCGTATGCGGTCACCGCATCCTACAAGGTCTCTTTCTGAGGTCTTCCTAAGCCTCTCGATCTTGAAGAAGCCCGGCTCTGTCCGGGCTTCTTTTTTGCCCGATGTCCAATCCATTAGCTTTCGCAAATGTGACGATTCTGCAACATTGCTCGGATCCCTTGTGGGACGGCTCTGCGGGGCGTTGCTTTTGTCTATTTCCCGCCACAAAGGAAGAGCACCGGTTGGATGCGGGGAACGGAAGTTCCGTTTCAGATGTGTGCGGCGTATCGAGTTAGAAAAGAGCCTCAGGGCATGATTAGGGTGCTGAATCCAGTGTTTGCGGTCGCTGTCGGGGAGCGGTCGGCAAAGGTTTCAGGCAGGGGAATGACTTCGCGAAAGCCAGTCCCAGTATTGCCGGAAATCCAGTCTACTTTCATTCCCATGGTTAAAACAGGATTGAACAAGAGGCCGTTCGGCATCGGCGGTGTTGCGCGACGTGAACGATTGTTTCACCCGTCGGCGTTTATCGTGACTTTGAGTGCGATGGCAGGTGCGGCCTCTGGTCATGTGAGGGCCATGCTGCCAGCGCGGATGACGGAAACCAGGAAGACAATGCCGTTGGGTCATTGGAAGAATTCTGCAGTCATTTGGGCCACCGCAGCCATGCTGCTGGCCGCGCCCGTCGCTGCACGTGCATTCGACCTGAATGCAGGTGTCAACAGCCAGTCCGGCCCCTTCGATCTCTTCAAGTTCGGCTTCAACGCCTACAAGAATGGCCAGAAGGAAGATGCCGTCGAGGCCTATCGCTACGCCGCTGAAAAGGGCCATACCGGGTCCCGCTGGGCGCTGGCGAACATGTACGAGGCTGGCGACGGCGTCGTGGAAAATGACTTCGAGGCCTTCAAGATCTATGCCCAGATCGCCAATCAGGGCGTCGAGCCCGGTTCGGCCGACACAGGCTTCTTCGTCAACGCTCTTCTGTCCCTGGCGCGCTACTATCGTAACGGTATTCCGGACACGCCGGTGAAGGCAGATCTCGCCCAGGCCCGCCAGATCTATTTCCAGGTTGCATCGACCTTTGGCGTGCCAGAAGCCCAGTTTCAGCTGGCGCGGATGATCCTTGCCGGGGAGGGTGGCAGCACCAACGTCCAGCAGGCAAAGAAGTGGCTCAACCTGGCGCGCAAAAGTGGGCATGCCGGTGCCATGTCGATCTTCGGCAATGTGCTCTTTGAAGAGGGACAGACCGTTCGCGGCCTGGCCTTCCTGACGGCAGCCCTCAGTCACTGCCATGCTGCGGATTGTCCTTGGATGCAGGACCTCCAGGAGCAGGCCTTCTCGCTCGCCAATGAAGAAGACAGGCGGGTCGCAGTGCTTCTGGCACCGCAGGTTTATAACGACGCCGAATGATCGGGAGATCATTCTGACAATGAAAAGGGGACGGATTGAATCCGTCCCCTTTGCGTTTTGGGACCGTCATCGAGATGCCGGCCATGATGGAGCGGCAGAGGGCTTTTGTCAGAAACCGAAATAGCCCAGGACAGGGACGTGGTCCGACGGCTTTTCCCAGGCTCGGACATGCTTTTCGATGGTCGCCGAACGCAGCCGGTCGGAGGCTTCGGGCGATAGCATCAGATGGTCGATGCGGATGCCATTGTTCTTCTGCCAGGCGCCGGCCTGATAATCCCAGAAGGAAAAGAGCGGTGCTTCGTCGCTTGTGGCGCGCACCGCATCGACGAAGCCGAGGTTTTCCAGCCTCCGGAATGCGGCCCGTGTCTGGGGCAGGAAGAGCGCGTCGGTGACCCACTGGCTAGGGTCCTTCGCATCATGCGGTTCCGGGATGACATTGTAGTCGCCAGCGAGGATCAGCGGCTCTTCAAGGGCCATGCGGTCACGCGCAAAGGCTTCGAGCCGCGCCATCCAGGCGAGCTTATAGGGGTATTTGACCGGGTCGTCAGACGGATTGCCGTTTGGCAGGTAGAGCGAGCAAACCCTAAGGACGCCACCCTCGACGGAAAACACGCCTTCGATGAAGCGGGCCTGCTCGTCGGTGTCGTCACCCGGCAGGCCGCGATTGACCTCGTCCGGCTTCATCTTGGAGAGAAGTGCGACGCCATTGAACCCCTTCTGGCCGTGGGTTTCGACATGATAGCCAAGCGCCTCGATCTCAAGGCGCGGAAAACCTTCATCGACCGACTTGATCTCCTGCAGGCAGGCGATGTCGGGGCTCGAATCCTTTAGCCACTGACACAGGTTCTCGATGCGCGCCTTGACGCCGTTGATGTTCCAGGTGGCTATTTTCATGACACTCACACGGAGAAGCTGGTGCCGCAGCCGCAGCTCGCCACCGCATTGGGGTTCTTGATCTGGAACGACTGGCCGAGAAGGTTGTCGACAAAGTCGATCTCGGAGCCTGCCATATAGACGATCGACATCGGGTCGATCAGCACGGTGGCGCCGTCGCGGGAAATAACGATGTCGTCGGACTGCGGTTCGCGGTCCAGGTCGAATTTGTAGGAAAAGCCGGAGCAGCCGCCGCCTTCAACCGAGACCCGGAGGCTCGATTTGTCTGTCTCGGCGGCGACGACAGCAGCGATTCGCTTGGCTGCGGCTTCGGAAAGGGTCACGGTTTCGGTGCTCATTCTGCCTCCTGCCGGATTCAAGGTCCGGTGAAAACTGTCATTATCGGCGAAAATCATTGATTTGTCATAGAATACAGCGATTTTCGTCGAGGTCATGGGTGCCGAAGACGGTTCGGGACCCGCATCGCCTTGCGGCTTCGTTCGCTATAGGTATGAAGGCATGGAAGTTGCGTCAATGGGGAGCGACCGCACGCGCATGACGATTGATAAATCAGCCCTTGGATTCGGCAGTGGCGAACGGGCGATCTACGCCACCAATCCGTGGGCCTCTCGCGGTCGCCTCTTTGCAGAGGGCGGCAGCCTGACCCGCTCCGATTTCCAGCGCGACCGTGACCGCATTGTGCACACCACGGCCTTTCGCCGGCTCAAACACAAGACACAGGTGTTCATCGGTCCCGATGGTGATCACTACCGAACGCGGCTCACCCATACGATCGAAGTGGCGCAGATCGCCCGTGCGCTGGCGCGTGCCCTGAAGCTCGACGAGGATCTGGCGGAAGGCGTGGCCCTGGTCCATGATTTCGGCCATACCCCCTTCGGTCACACCGGCGAGGACGCCTTGCATGAAGTGCTCGAGCCCTTTGGTGGCTTCGATCACAATGCCCAGTCGTTGCGGATCGTTACCAAGCTCGAACGGCGCTATGCCGATTTCGACGGATTGAACCTCACCTGGGAAGCGCTCGAAGGTCTGGTCAAGCACAATGGTCCGCTCTTGACCAAAGACGGGCAGGGGACGCGGGGCCCTGTTCCGCAGCCGATCCTTGATTATTGCGAGATCCACGATCTGGAACTGGCAAGTTTCGCCGGCCTCGAAGCCCAGGTTGCGGCCATTGCCGACGATATTGCCTATAACACCCATGACATCGATGACGGCTTGCGCTCCGGCTACCTGACTTTCGACATGCTGGAAGAGGTGCCTTTCCTTGCCTCGCTGATGAAGGAAGTGCGCGACCGCTATCCGCATCTGGACTCCGATCGTTTCACCCATGAGATCATGCGCCGACAGATCACCCGCATGGTCGAAGACGTGATTGGCGTGGCGCAGGAGCGGTTAAGGCGTGTCGACCCGCAGAGTGTCGAGGATATCCGGGCCGCATCGATGACGATTGCGACCTTTTCCGACACGATGGCCGAGACGGACAGGCAGATCAAGAAACTCCTGTTCAGCCGCATCTACCGGCATCCCGACATCATGCGCATCCGGGCGGCCGCAGCCCAGATCGTCACGGATCTGTTCAATGCCTACATGGCCGATCCAAAGCTGATGAAGAGCCACTTCTGGGTCAACCATATTTCCGGCCTGAACGACGGCCAGAAGGCGCGCCATGTCGGAGATTACCTTGCCGGCATGACCGACACCTATGCGGAGCGCACGCACCGGGAGCTGTTTGACCGGACTCCCGATTTGCGATAGTCAGCCGACAAATTCTGAAGAAACGCAGGTGCTCGGCACCTGCGCGCAGGGGCACGACATGAACCTTTTCGCCGATTTCGAAATCCGGATCAAAGCAGCGCTCGATGAGATCGACGCCGTGCGCGAGAAGCGCGACAGCCTTGATTTCAGCCGTATCGTCGTCGAGCCGCCGCGTGATGCGAGCCATGGTGATGCTGCGACCAATGCGGCCATGGTTCTCGCCAAGGGCATGGGCATGAACCCGCGCGCCCTGGCCGATCTCATCGGTGAACAGCTGAAGCGGGATCCCGATGTGGCCGAGGTCGGCGTTGCCGGCCCGGGCTTCATCAACATCCGTCTCTCAGTCGATTACTGGCAGCGTTTGCTGGCGACCGTCATCCGGGAGGGCACCGATTACGGCCGCTCGTCGGTCGGAAACGGGCGCAAGGTCAATGTCGAATATGTATCGGCCAACCCGACCGGCCCGATGCATGTCGGTCATTGCCGTGGCGCCGTCGTTGGCGACACGCTTGCCAACCTGCTCGCTTTTGCCGGTTATGACGTAACCAAGGAATATTACACCAACGACGCCGGCTCGCAGATTGATGTGCTGGCGCGTTCGGTCTTCCTGCGTTACCGCGAGGCGCTCGGCGAGACGATCGGCGAAATCCCGGCTGGCCTCTATCCGGGCGATTATCTGGTACCCGTCGGGCAGGCGCTTGCCGAAGAGTATGGTGTGAAGCTGCACAGCATGCCGGAAGACGAGATGCTCGCAATCGTCAAGGAGCGGGCCATCGCTGCGATGATGGCGATGATCCGCGACGATCTTGCCACCTTGAACGTGCATCATGACGTGTTCTTCTCCGAGCGCACGCTGCATGCCAACAATGCCGCCAAGATCCGCACTGCGATCAATGACCTGACCTTCAAGGGCCATGTCTATCGCGGTACGCTGCCGCCGCCGAAGGGGCAGCTGCCGGAGGACTGGGAAGATCGTGAGCAGACGCTGTTCCGTTCGACCGAAGTCGGTGATGACATTGACCGGCCGCTGATGAAGTCGGACGGCTCCTATACCTATTTTGCCGCTGACGTTGCCTACTTCAAGGACAAGTTCGATCGCGGTTTCAGCGAAATGATCTATGTGCTCGGCGCGGACCATGGCGGTTATGTGAAGCGGCTGGAGGCGGTGAACCGCGCTGTGTCGGAAGGCAAGTCGAAGCTCACCGTACTGCTTTGCCAGCTGGTCAAGCTTTACCGCGATGGCGAGCCGGTGAAGATGTCGAAGCGTTCCGGCGACTTCGTCACGCTGCGCGAGGTCGTGGAAGAAGTGGGACGGGATTCGGTGCGCTTCATGATGCTCTACCGGAAGAGCTCCGAGCCGCTTGATTTCGACTTTGCCAAGGTCACGGAACAGTCGAAGGACAATCCGGTCTTCTACGTTCAATATGCTCATGCGCGCTGCATGTCGGTCATCCGTCAGGCGGGCGAAGCCTTCCCGGACCTCGATCTTGCCAGTCTCGATCTTGCCGACGCCGTCATTGGCCGCATCGCGGACCCGGCTGAGTTGCAACTCGTCGCCAAGCTCGCCGAATATCCAAGGATAGTCGAGGCTGCAGCGCAGTCACAGGAGCCACATCGCCTCGCATTTTATTTGCATGATCTCGCAAGTTCGTTGCATGGTCATTGGAATAAGGGCAAGGATTCGCCGGAATTACGTTTTGTTAACGATAAAGATAGAGAATTGACCATCGCCAGGCTTGGGCTGGTGCATGCTGTCGCTTCGGTGTTGAAGTCTGGACTTACGATCACCGGTACTGACGCTCCTCTCGAGATGCGATAGTCTTGTCACCAATTCCCCACATTGCACTGGCAAGCGTCATGTCGCGTGAGTAAGTGGAATAGGTAATGGTACACAAGCAGGCTGCAAACAGCATGGGCTCGCAGGGCGACGGCTTCGCCGACGACGACCCGTTGGCGGAGCTTGCCCGGATCGTCGGTTTCGACCAGCCTCAGCGACGCGAACCGCCGCGCGAGCCTTCATTGGATGTTGCGTCAGGTAGTGCCGAGTTCAACCTGGAAGACGAGTTGATGGGCGAGTTCGACGGCTACGTCGAACCTGTTGCTCGTTCTTACAGCGAAGATACATTCGTCGCTGCGTCTGAACCGGTAGTCCGTCATGCGGATGAGCCGTCGTGGCAGGCCGACGTGCGGCGCGAGGAGCCCCGGTTTGCATCCGAGGCCCAGGCAGCACCCGAGCCCCTCTTCGATGCCGCACCCGCTGAAGCATACTTCGCCCCCGAGCCGCATCAGAAGGTGGCAGCGCCTGCTTTCGATGTCGAGCCGACGGGCTATGCTGCGCCAGATGCCTCCTATTCTGTCCGCCGTGATGCCTATGACGCGCCGCAGGTCGAGGCGCAGCCGACGCATTACCGCTCGCATGCCGAGCCGGCACCTGTCGCGCATGTTTCTCAGCGGAGCGATTTTAGCGCGGCTGCACCAGACTATGGTCACTCGGATCCCTATGGATTTGATGCTGACTTCGAGCCGGCCAGCTATGCTGTTTCGCCAGCCAATGAGCCATCTCAGCCCATCGATCTCGCTGATGAACTTGAAATGGCGGTGTCGGAACCCTTTGCACCTGTGGCTGCACCGCAGGCAGAACCACCAAGGCTGCGCTTGCCCCTGGCCAATTTCCAGGTCGCCGCCCGGCGGGTGGAGCCCCCTGTGGCGACGCCACCTGCGGCCCAGCCCCCGGCTGCACCATCGTCCGCTTTGCCCCTCTCCGTAGATGCTCCGCTTGTGCAGCCGGTGGTGCCGCAGGTCGACGTCAAGGTCGATCCGCTTGCATTCGACTGGTCGCAGGTCGCGGCAGGTCCCGTCGAGCCCGTGCCGAGGATTGCCCCGGAGCGACCAGTCCAGGCTTCCGTCGAGCCGCCCATGGCGCTCGCTGCACCGAGCCGCAACGAGATCCCGGTCGAAAACGACCCGGTCTTCTCCTTCGACTTCGCTCAGCAACTGGCAGAAGCCGAAGAGTTCGATCAGCGACCTGTGGCAACGATCGCACCGTCGAGGGCTGAGCCTTTGGTGGCAGCACCGTCGGCCACCTTTGCTTCGCTGGATGTTGATCCCTTCGTCGATCAGGAGTTCGAGCTCCAGCTTGACGAGCTGGATATTGACCTTTCCGACATTGAGCCGGTCGCCGCGCGGCCCGTGCAGCCAATGCTGGCGGCACCACAGATCCTGTCGGCCCCTGCGATCGAAGCCCCGCGCACGGTTCACCCGTCGGATACACGCACCTCCTCTGTCGCACCGACGCTGGCGACGGCCACCATGCAGGCATCTGCACGCTTGGAGCCTGACTTCGCGGCCATGCGTGTCCAGCCGGTTCAGCCGACTGTTACGCAGCCGGTGCAGGCGTCTTTCGCCCCGGTGGCATCTGTCTCGGTCTCGCCAAGAGGCCTGGACCTTGAGCAGGACATCGGCTTCGATCCGGCTGAGATCGCCGAGCAGGACGATATGCTCGAGACGATCGCGCCCATGGATGTGCCGGAGGTGCCTGTTGCCGAAAGCCAGCCTCATGTCGCGGCTACCAGTGATTTCGACCTTGATCTCGATGCTGAACTTGCGACCCTCCTCGATGAGCCGGTCGCAGCGCCGCCGCAACAGCCTGTCGCCCTGGGTGCAACATCACCCGTTCAGGCCGCCGATGCCGGACGCACGGCCGGTCCGCTGGATGAGTTCGAAGCTTTCGAAAAGGCACTGGAAGAGGATTTCCGCACCGCCATGACGCCGGCGGCGCCGGTTGAGCGGCCCAATCGCGGCCATATCCAGATCGCCGGACACGGGCAGGGCAGCTATCGCAAGATCAAGCCCTACCTGATGGCCGGCACGGCCGCAGTATTGCTGCTGGCGGGCGCTGGTGGGATCTATGCCTGGCTTGGAAGCGGGGCGGTGGGCTCACTGGGCGGTGGCGAACCGGTGGTGATTGCCGCCGACAAGACGCCGACGAAGATCGTCCCGGAAGATCCGGGCGGCAAGACCGTGCCCAATCAGGACAAGGCGGTTTATGATCGCGTTGCCGGTAATGGCAGTGATGATCCGACGCAGCCAAACCTGATCTCCTCTGAAGAACAGCCGATGGACGTGGTTCAGCGCACGTTGATCCCGGAAAACTTGCCGATGGAAGGCGAGAACGATTTCCTTGGCACGCCGGTTGGCGAGACGGAAGATCCGCGCCTGCTCCCGGAAGGCCAGCAGGCCCAGACGGCGGCGGCCGAAGATCCGGCAACGATCACCCCGCGCCGGGTGCGCACGATGATCGTCCGACCGGATGGAACGCTGGTGGCGCAGGAAGTCCCAGCAGAGCCTGAGGCGTCGCCGCTCCAGGCCGCCACGAAGACCGGCGTTCTTGCCGCGCCGTCGGTTGCGAACGAAAACACCGGCAATGACATCAACACGGTCGCAGCCCGTTCGGTGACGCCGACAGCTGAGACACCGGCACCCGCGGAAACGGCACAGGCGTCTCCGGCGGCGAGTGCTGCAGCACAACTGGCCGCAGCGACGGAAGCTCAGGCCCAAGCCCAAGCCCAAGCCCAAGCCCAGGCGCAGACGGAAACGGCTGCCGCGACGCCGACGGCTTCCTCCGCCATTCCAACGAGCCGCCCGGCCGAACAGCCGGTCAACATCGTCGGGACGGTCACGGATCAAGGCAATCTGCGCCCGGCTCAGCCCGCGACCGCACAGGATACGGTGCCAACGCAGACGGCGGCTGTGTCAGCCTCGCCGGCGGAGACTGGTGCTGCCGGCAGCTATGGCATCCAGATCGCATCTCTGCCCAGCCAGGCTGATGCGGAGCGCAGCTACCGCAATCTGACGTCGCGTTTCGGCAGTATCCTCGGCGGCAAGCCGCATGAGATCCGCGAGGCGGCCATTCCGGGCAAGGGCACCTACTACCGCGTCCGTATTCTCGCTTCGTCGCGTGATGCAGCCGTGGCGCTCTGCGAGCAATATCGTTCGGCCGGGGGCTCCTGCCTCGTGTCGCGGTGATTGCAAACGCCAGTTACAGGCATTCGGGAGGCGGGCATCATGTCCCGCCTCTTTCTTTATCCACATCTTTTCTGTGTATGATTCGGCCCGCGTGCTTCGTGCCGCTTCGGCTTTCTTCGTCAGCCCCTTAAGGTTTCTCCATGACCGCATCGCATCGTCCCGCCAAAGCCATGATCCTCGGTTGCCTCGGCCAGCGCCTGTCCGCTGACGAAAAGGCATTTTATCGCGATGAACAGCCTTGGGGCTTCATTCTTTTCGGCCGCAATATCGGCGAGGCGGAGCAGGTGAAGGATCTGGTGGCGGAGATGCGCGACACCGTCGGCGGCGGCGCTCATGTTCCCGTGCTCATCGACCAGGAAGGGGGGCGCGTCCAGCGCATCCGCGAACCGATCGCGCCGCGTTATCCCTCGGGCGCTCAAATTGGCGCTCTCTATGCGGCAGATCGCGAGAAGGGGCTGCGTGCCGCCTGGCTCCTGTCGCGCCTGCATGCCTTCGACCTCTACCGCCTTGGCATCAATGTCGATTGCCTGCCCGTGCTCGACGTGCCGATTGCGGGTGCCAGCAATGTCATCGGCGACCGCGCCTATTCCAACGATCCGCATGTGGTGGCGGCGATCGGTCGGGCGGCCGCAGATGGCCTGAAGGCGGGTGGTGTGCTGCCCGTAATGAAGCACATTCCGGGCCATGGTCGCGGCATGGCCGACAGCCATCACGATTTGCCGGTGGTCACCGTCCCGCGCTCTGAGCTGGAGGCGCATGATTTTGTGCCTTTCCGCGCCTTGTCGAGCGAACTCATGGGCATGAGCTGCCATGTCGTCTATACTGACATCGACCCTGATCACCCGGCATCGACCTCGCGCATCGTGACCGAGGAGATCATTCGCACGGCGATCGGCTTCGAGGGGCTGCTGATGTCGGACGATATTTCAATGAATGCCTTGAAGGGCACGATCGGCGAACGCGCGCAACGCATTGCGCCGGTGCTGGATGTCGTGCTCCATTGCCATGGTCACATGGACGAGATGAAGGCGGTCGCCGCCGCTGTTTCCGAACTGTCGGGCAAGGGGCGCAGCCGTGCGGATGCCGTCGAGCAAGCCTTTGCGACGCCTGACGATGCCGATGAAGCGGCTCTGCGGGACGAGTTCCAGTCATTGATGGCGGCCTCCTGATGGCACGCGGCCCGGTCCTTCCGACGATTGTCAACAGGCCGAGCAATGCCGAGGCGGTCACGCCGACGCCGATGGATAGCCTTTGGCAGGATGCGTCGAATGACCGAGCCGCGAGTGATCCGGCCCTTCTGATTGATGTTGCCGGCTTTGAGGGGCCGCTCGACCTGCTCCTCTATCTGGCGCGCAACCAGAAGGTTGATCTCGCCCGGATGTCCGTGCTGGCCCTGGTCGAGCAATATCTCGAATTCATCGAAAGTGCGCGGCGGATCCGGATCGAGCTTGCCGCTGACTATTTGGTCATGGCCGCCTGGCTCGCTTATCTCAAGTCGCGTCTGCTGATCCCGCAAGCGCCGAAGGACGACGGCCCTTCAGGCGAAGAACTGGCCGCCACCCTTGCCTTCCGCCTGCGCCGATTGGAAGCGATCCGTGAGGCGGCGACCCGGTTGATCAACCGCAACCGCCTTGGCCGCGATATTTTTGCCCGCGGCGCGCCCGAACATGTGCCGGTGCGTTCGGAAAGCGCCTACGAAGCCTCGCTTTACGACCTGCTCACCGCCTATGCTTCGCTTCGCCAGCGCCAGGCCGTGATGCAGGTGACGATCGAACGCCGGCGGGTCTGGTCGCTCGCCGATGCCCGCGGCATCCTGACCAGGATGATCGGGGAGATCGGCGACTGGACCACGCTCGAACACTATCTTCTGCGCTACCTGCCGAGCGAGGAGGAGCGCGTCACCGCCATCGCCAGCGCTTTTGCAGCCTCGCTGGAACTGGTGCGCGAGGGGCGTCTGGAGATCCGTCAGGACGGTGCCTTCGAGCCGATATACATGCGCAGCGGGCCGAAGGCGGAAGCCCTCCGCTCCGTCGAGTGATGCCGATGGCCGAAGACGATACAAGGCCTGACGAAAACGACGACGAAGAGGCCGTGGTTGACGCCGAGTATCCGTCGACCCGCCCTGTCGATCCCCGTGTCGAGGAAGAGGCCTTGCGTATCGCCGAAGCCTTGGTCTTTGCCTCTGCCCAGCCGGTATCAACGCGGTTTATCGAGGAGCGTCTTCCGCGTGGCATCGATGCGCGAACCGTACTTCTGCGCCTGAAAGACGATTATGCCCGCCGTGGCGTCAACCTCGTTCAGATCGAGGACAGTTGGGCCTTCCGGACCGCAGCAGATCTGTCCTTCGTGATCCGCAGCGACGAGACCGATATCAAGAAATTGTCGCGTGCTGCGCTCGAGGTCCTCGCCATCATCGCCTATCACCAGCCGGTGACGCGTGCCGAGATCGAGGATGTTCGTGGTGTCACCACCTCGAAAGGCACGCTCGATGTTCTGATGGAAGCCGGCTGGGTGCGCTTCCGGGGTCGTCGCCGCACGCCGGGCCGACCGGTCACGCTTGGCACGACGCGGGATTTTCTCGATCATTTTGGTCTGGAGGAGCTGCGTGACTTGCCCGGTCTCGAAGAGTTGAAGGGGGCAGGGCTCCTCTCTGGCCGCATCCCGGCAAATTTCAATATTCCTATGCCACAGGGCGAAGACGAGTTGGGAGACGACGAAGATCCGATCTCCCAGCTTGACCTAGAGGAACTCGGCCTCTTGACACCGGGCGGTGAAGCAGAGGAATAGGGTCAGCTTTTTTAAAACGGTAACCGGTGCGATCCCGGGTCGCCTGGCGGGCCGGTGGCCCGAGCAGCGACAAGGGATGGCTGCCCGCAACGACGACGGCATGGATCAGGCAATCACCTTGCACAAGGATGCTCAGCGAACGGCCGGCGTGACCTTTGCCGCACGGCTCACCTTCGACGACATTCACCATCACTACCAGGGTAAGGAAACGATCCGTGGCCTGTCGCTGACGGCCGAGCCCGGTGAGGTTCTGTGCCTGCTCGGGCCGTCGGGCTCCGGCAAAACGACGCTGCTCAGGATCGCTGCTGGCATCGAGGCGCAAGCCGCCGGTCGTGTCGTGATCAACGATCGCGAAGTCTCCGGACCTTCCGGTTTCCTGCCGCCGGAAAAGCGCGGCGTCGGTCTGATGTTTCAGGACTTCGCGCTCTTTCCGCATCTGAACGTGCTCGACAATGTCCGCTTTGGTCTGACAGCCATGGCCGGCAAGGCAGCGAGCGCCGAAGCGCTGGTGGCGCTCGACCGTGTGGGCTTGGCCCACTGCGCCGAAAAGTTCCCCCACGCCCTGTCCGGTGGCGAGCAGCAGCGCGTGGCGCTGGCGCGGGCGCTCGCTCCGCGTCCAAGTGTGCTTCTCATGGACGAACCCTTCTCTGGCCTCGATTCCCGCCTGAAGGACACGGTGCGCGCCGACACCCTCGCTATTCTCCGAGAGAGCCGTGCGACCGCTGTTGTCGTGACCCATGATGCGGAGGAAGCCATGCGCATGGCCGACCGGATCGCGCTGTTGAAGGACGGCCGCCTGGTTCAGGTCGGCACCTCGGACGATCTCTATCGCCGGCCGAAGGACATTTTTGCTGCTGCCTTCTTCTCCGAGATCAACGAATTTTCAGCCCGCGTCTCTGGCGGTCGGGTCGATACACCGCTGGGGTCCGCAGCCGCTGGCGCGCTTGCCGATGGCACGCAAGTCGATGTCGCCGTACGCCTGTCGGATGTCTCCGTGCGCGAGAGTGGCGGCGCGATACCGGCCCGGATCATCTCGCGCCGGTTCGTCGGTGTGGTTGAGCTCTTGGATCTTGCCGTTCCTGGGACCGAACGGCCGGTTCGTGCGCGCATCCGGGCGGACATCTTGTCGCCGGGTATCCGCGAGGTCACGATTGCGGTTGAGCCCAAAGATATTTTGGTGTTTGAAAAGACGCAGGAAAACCCCTACATCGGGGTGAACTAACGCTCAAGGAGTTGCAGGCATGGGTTCGTTTAGCATTTGGCACTGGATCATCGTACTGGCGATCGTCCTGCTTCTCTTCGGTCGCGGGAAGATCCCGGAACTGATGGGTGATGTCGCCAAGGGCATCAAGAGCTTCAAGAAGGGCATCAGCGAGGACGACGACAAGGATGTCACGTCGACGGCTTCGACGGTCTCTCCGAAGACGGTCGACCACAAGGGCGACGAAATCAAGTAATTTGACCGGTGGTCATGGCACGGGCGGCCCCTCGGCTGCCCGTGTTTATATGGAAGTGTGGCAATGCCGGCGCCCGCAGGCGGCGCCCCGTCTCGGCATCAGGAGCCCGATGGAATGCTGGATATTGGCTGGACCGAGCTTTTGGTGATTGCGGTCATCCTGATCGTGGTAGTGGGTCCGAAGGACCTGCCGCCGATGATCCGGGCCTTCGGAAAGATGACGAAACGGCTGCGCCAGACGGCGGGTGAATTCCGAAGCCAGTTTGACGAAGCCCTGCGCGAGGCGGAACTCGACGACCTGAAAAAATCGGTCGACGACATCCGCTCGCTCAATCCGGCCAATAGCATTCGTGAAACCTTCAATCCCTTGCGTCAGATGGGGCAGGACATCAAGTCCGACCTCGAGCGCCAGACGCGCTACGAGCCGAAGACGAGCGCTCCGTCGGGTACGCCGATCACGGCGGGCGAGGGGCACTTGGACGGGGCGAGCGTTCAGAACTCCATTCTGCCCGAATTGCCGGTTGGATTGGGTGAGCCGCCCGCAGAACTGCGCCCCACCGCATCCGTGCCAACACCCGCTGCTGCTACCACGGTGCCAACGGCCGCTGTTGCCGCGGCATCGCCCGCCAGTTCAGCACCGTCCAGCGTAGCGCCGGCTGTGGCGAAGAAGGTAGCCGTGAAAAAGCCGGCTGTCGCCAAAGCCAAACCCAATCTGCCCGTAGCCGAAGCTGAGGCTGCGCCGAAGAAAACCCGTAAAGCCGCATCTTCTGCCGCACCGGCAGAGACAAAGTCTGTCGCGAAGCCGGCTGCAAAGCCGCGCAAGACCAAGAGTGAGGATCGCGCATGACGATCGACATCGAGGATAAGCCACAGCCGTTGATCGAGCATCTGATCGAACTGCGCACCCGGCTGATCTGGGCGCTGGGCGCTTTTTTCGTCGCCTTTCTCGTCTGCTTCTACTTCGCCAAGGCGCTGTTCAACATTCTGGTCATTCCTTATAAGTGGGCGGTACTCTGGGCGGGGCTGGATCTCAGCAAGGCGGAACTGATCTACACGGCACCGCAGGAGTTCTTCTTTACCCAAGTGAAGGTTGCCGCCTTTGGCGCCATGGTTATCGCCTTTCCGGTGATTGCAGCGCAGGTCTACAAATTCGTTGCCCCCGGCCTTTACAAGAACGAGCGAGCGGCCTTCCTGCCGTTCCTGATCGCCTCTCCCTTGCTTTTTCTGCTGGGCGCCTCGCTCGTCTATTTCTTCTTCACGCCGATGGTCATGTGGTTCTTCCTCGCCATGCAACAGGCACCGGAAGAAGGCGGCGTAGCCATCTCGCTGCTGCCCAAGGTCTCGGAATATCTGAGCCTGATCATGACGCTGGTCTTCTCCTTCGGCCTCGTCTTCCAGTTGCCGGTGGTCACCACGCTTCTGGCCCGGGTCGGGATTCTGGAAAGCCAGTGGCTGGCCGAGAAGCGGAAATATTTCATCGTCGTCGCCTTCGTCGTTGCCGCCGTCCTGACACCGCCAGATCCGCTCTCCCAGATCGGTCTTGCGCTGCCGACAATCCTTCTCTACGAGGTGGCTATCTACGCGGCACGACTCGTGGAACGAAGCCGTGCAGGCACTGCAGTCGCTGAAGCGTCCGCAAGCGACGAGGAATAGCCGGACATCCGTCTATCCATCGCCACATCAACCCATGCCGACATGGGGCCGGACATGGCCGCCGGCCCTCTCCGATCCCGGTCGAGATCAAAGACCTGGAACGATCATGCTCGATATCAAGTGGATCCGCGACAATCCCGAAGCTCTCGACGCCGCTCTTGCCAAACGAGGCGCTGAGCCGCTTTCGGCATCCCTGATCGCGCTCGACCAGAAGCGCCGGACCGTTGCCCAGGCGATGCAGGACATGCAGTCGCGCCGCAACAGCGCCTCCAAGGAAATCGGCGCCGCCATGGCGCAACAGAACGTGGAGCTCGCCGA
This sequence comes from Rhizobium sp. G187, assembly GCF_051549525.1. NCBI lineage: Bacteria > Pseudomonadati > Pseudomonadota > Alphaproteobacteria > Hyphomicrobiales > Rhizobiaceae > Rhizobium > Rhizobium sp. G187. The sequence continues at coordinate 906,235 of NZ_JBPUGM010000001.1, read as the reverse complement.
AAAGCTGAAGGCTGAAGTGGCCTCGCTGAAGGACACGCTGCCGGCTGCGGAAGAAGAAGAGCGCCAGCTCACCGCTGAACTCAACGACGCGCTGTCGCGCATCCCGAACATTCCCCACGACGACGTGCCGGTTGGCCGTGACGAGCACGACAATGTCGTCGCCCGCGTCACGGGTGACAAGCCGACCTGGAACCACAAGCCGCTTGAGCATTTCGAGATCGGCGAAGGCCTCGGCTACATGGATTTCGAACGCGCTGCCAAACTCTCTGGCTCGCGTTTCACGGTGCTGACCAGCCAGCTGGCGCGTCTCGAGCGCGCCATCGGCCAGTTCATGATCGACCTGCACACATCGGAGCATGGCTACACGGAAGTGTCGTCGCCGCTTCTGGTGCGTGCCGAGGCGCTCTTCGGTACCGGCAACCTGCCGAAGTTTGAGGAAGACCTGTTCAAGACCACGGACAGCCGCTACCTCATCCCGACCGCCGAGGTGACGCTGACCAATCTCGTGGCTGGTGAAATTCTCGACCAGGAGAAGCTGCCGCTGCGTTTCACTGCGCTCACCCCGTCTTTCCGTTCGGAAGCGGGTTCGGCCGGCCGTGATACGCGCGGCATGCTACGCCAGCACCAGTTCTGGAAGTGCGAACTCGTCTCGATCACCGACGCGGAAAGCTCGATTGCCGAGCACGAGCGGATGACGGCTTGCGCCGAAGAAGTGCTGAAGCGGCTCGGTCTGCATTTCCGCACAATGACGCTTTGCACGGGCGACATGGGCTTCGGCTCGCGCAAGACCTATGACCTTGAGGTCTGGCTGCCGGGGCAGAATACCTATCGCGAAATCTCGTCCTGCTCGGTCTGCGGTGATTTCCAGGCGCGCCGGATGAATGCTCGCTACCGCAACAAGGACGGCAAGGGCACGACCTTCGTGCACACGCTGAACGGCTCGGGCACGGCGGTCGGCCGCTGCCTGATCGCGGTCATGGAAAACTATTTGAACGAAGACGGCTCGATCACTGTGCCGGACGTGCTCCTGCCTTACATGGGCGGGATCAAGCGCATCGAAAAGGCAGCCTGATCAAAGGGCAGACAAAGGGGAAACGGCGGCCATGCGTATTCTGCTGACCAATGACGACGGTATTCATGCGCCGGGTCTTGCCTCGCTGGAACGCATTGCCCGCAGTCTCTCGGACGATGTCTGGGTGGTGGCTCCCGAGACGGATCAGAGCGGGCTTGCCCATTCGTTGACGCTGTCGGAGCCGCTCAGGCTGCGCGAACTTGGCGATCAGCGTTTTGCGCTGCGCGGGACGCCGACCGATTGCGTCATCATGGCGATCCGTAAGGTTCTCGATCGCAAACCTGATCTCGTGCTCTCCGGGGTGAATGCTGGCGGCAACATCGCAGACGATGTCACCTATTCCGGTACTGTGGCGGGTGCGATTGAGGGTACGGTTCACGGCGTACGGTCGATTGCGCTCAGCCAGGCCTATAGCTACGCAGCCGGTACGCCGATCCCTTTCCATACGGCCGAGGCTCTGGCGCCGGACCTGATCCGTAAGCTTTGCCAGCTGGATCTCCCGCCGGGTACCTTTCTCAACCTGAATTTCCCTAACTGCGAGCCAGCCGAAGTGCAGGGCGTTGATGTGACGGCGCAGGGCAAGCTGGAATTTGGTCTCAGCGTCGAGGAGCGGCACGATGGACGCGGACTGCCGTATTTCTGGCTGAAATTCGGCGACCGGAAGGGCAATTTCCGCGCAGGCACGGATATCCATGCGCTGCGGTCCAACAAGATTTCGGTGACGCCACTCAAGCTCGATATGACGGATTATGCCGTCCAGGATCTGGTTGCGGCTGCCATTGCCGGCGGAGACGATGCGTGAGATCGCAGCTTCTGGAGCGCGAAGGCTTTGCCGCCTTGGTCTTGAGATTGCGCGGCGAAGGTATCACCAATCTGGATCTGCTGACGGCTGTCGAACAGACGCCGCGCTCGACCTTCGTTGCGCCGGAATATTCCAGCAGCGCCTATTCCAGCCGCTCGGTGCCGATTGCCTGTGGCCAGTTCATCGAAGGCGCCGATCTGGCGGTTCGTCTCCTGTCGATGCTGCAGGTCAAGCCGGGGCATCGGGTACTTGAGATCGGCACAGGCAGCGGTTTCATGACGGCGGTGCTCGGACGTTTGGCTGAACGCGTGATCTCGATCGAACGCTATAAGACGCTGATCCAGGACGCCCAGAGGCGACTGGAGACGCTGGGCTTGCGCAATGTGATCCTTCGCCAGTTCGACGGGTCCCATGGTCTTCCGGGCGAGGGGACCTTTGACCGCATCATTGCAACGGCTGCCTATCCGGTCATGCCCCGCTTTTTTGCCGAACAGCTTGTGTCCGGCGGCATGTTGCTCGCGCCGCTGATGGTTGAGGAAAACCGCTGCGTCATGGTCCGACTGACCAAGACCGGCAGTCGTTTCGAGCGTGAGGACCTCTTTGACGTCCCATTCCTGCCGTTGCAGCCGAGGATTGCGCTTCAGCTCTGAGCGCATCCCCACTGCAGCGGCCAAAGATTGAGCGCAGATGGCGGAAAATGTCGCCAATGGCGAATTCCTTGCCAAGGATTCCGCAGGGTTAACTGACCAGTAACACTAACGCGGTTTAATGGACCCACTTCAAACTGTGTCACATGTGGGTCGAGTCATGCGTAAAAGTGTATCGCCAAAAGCAGCTTCGTCGGTCGCCCGTCTCTGTGGCGCCGTCCTTCTGGCGAGTACGGCAGCCGGTTGCAGTTCCGATGCCTCTCGTTTCAGTTCCGTCTTCTCGACCGATACCCTGACGACAGCCTCGATTCCGCGCCAGGCGCCCGTTCCGCAGCAGGATATTGGCGGTGGCGGCGGTTATGCGCAGCAGCCCGTAGCGCAGGCGGCCCCAGTTTCCGGCGGATACGAACAGGCCTCGGCCCGCGCCGCGAGCACGCCGTCGTCGATCCAGCGCGGCGAACTCGCGCCCCCGCCGGGGACATCGGCGTCGACAGGGCCGCTGGGTTCGCGCGCAGAAGCCATGTCTCAGCCATTCCCGAGCACGCCTTCGAGCGCGTCGGCCAGCCAGAACGGCAATATGGCAATGGCAGCCCCGTCGCAGACGCTGCAGGAGCCTGCATCGACCGCGACAACGCCTGGCAACGGCAACTGGTCCAAGCAGAATGCTGCCCGCGTGACCCTGCGTCCGGGTGAAACCATTGCGACCCTGGCCAACCGTTACGGCGTGCCGGAACGGGAAATCTTGAAGGCCAATGGCCTGACCATGGCCTCAGACGCCGCACCCGGGCAGCTCGTCCTGATCCCGTCCTCCGGCGGTAATGTCAATGCGGCCAGAGCCTCGGCGGATGCCAACAATCTGCCGATGAATGGCGGCAAGCAGAGATTGCCGGACGGCCAGCCGCAGAACCTGGGTGTGCTTCCGGGCACGTCTGGCAGCCGTGACAAGCAGCAGAATGCAACCGCGTCTGCCGCCGGCAAGGCGGCGGCCGGAGCCGGTTCGGGCTCTTACGAAGTCAAGCCTGGCGATTCCCTCATTCGCATCGCTCAGGCCCATGGCGTGAGCGTCGATGAACTGAAGCGCGCCAACAATCTGTCGACCGGCAATATCCGCATTGGCCAGTCGCTTGCGATCCCGGCATCCGGCGCAAAGCCGACACAGGTTGCAAGCGCCACTCCTTCGGCTGATCCGGTGAAGACTGCCTCGGTACCGCAGAAGACACCAGCCGCACAGCAGCCGGCCGCTCAGGCCGCACCTGCGGCGACCAAGTCTGTCACGGAAGTTGCCTCGGTGAAGTCGGATGATGTCTCGCCGGAAGGCACAGGCATCGGCAAGTATCGCTGGCCGGCGCGCGGCGCTGTCATCGCCAATTTTGGCGGCAATATCGATGGCAAGCGCAGCGACGGTATCGCGATCTCCGTGCCGAGCGGCACCCCGATCAAGGCTGCCGAAAACGGCGTCGTCATCTATGCCGGCAATGGCCTGAAGGAACTGGGCAACACGGTTCTGATCCGCCACGACGACGGCAAGGTGACGGTCTACGGCCATGCGGACAGCCTCTCGGTGCAGCGTGGCCAGAAGGTTCAGCGCGGCCAGACCATCGGTGCCTCCGGCATGACCGGCAACGTCAAGCGGCCGATGCTGCATTTTGAAGTCCGCAAGGACGCAGCACCGGTCAACCCAATCACTTATCTGGAATAGGTATTTCGTACCAGCTAAGTGAAAAAGCCCGGAACCTGCGTTCCGGGCTTTTTTGTTTCCAATAGTTTTGCGTGCAGGCGGCTAGGCCCTGTCCGTGCTGATCCGGTGGCGGCCGGCTGCATCCTGGATATATTGCCAGGCAACGCGCCCGGATCGACCACCGCGCGTGGTTGCCCATTCGAGGGCTTCGTGGTGCAGCTCGGCTTGGGTGAGCGGCAAGCCGAAATGCGCTGCATAGCCGTCGATCATCGTCAGATAGTCGTCCTGGCTGCATTTGTGGAAACCGAGCCACAGCCCGAAGCGATCCGAAAGCGATACCTTTTCCTCCACCGCTTCAGAGGGATTGATCGCGGTCGACTGCTCGTTCTCCATCATGTGGCGCGGCAGGAGGTGGCGGCGGTTTGATGTCGCGTAGAACAGCACATTGTCAGGCCGCCCCTCGATCCCGCCATCGAGGGCTGCTTTCAGTGATTTGTAGGCCGTATCGTCGTGGTCGAAGGAGAGGTCGTCACAGAAGACCAGCACCCTGTGAGGCGCAGCCTTCAGAATGTCGAGCAAGGCGGGGAGGGTGGATGTGTCCTCGCGGTGGACTTCCACAAGCTTCAGCGCCAGACCGGTCTCCTTGCGGATATCGGCATGCACGGCCTTGACCAGGGAAGACTTACCCATGCCGCGCGCGCCCCAGAGAAGGACGTTGTTGGCCGGAAAACCCTCGGCAAAACGCAGGGTGTTGTCGTGCAGGATATCGCGGACATGGTCGACGCCGCGGATTAGCGATAGCGAGACCCTGTTCGGTTTGACAACCGGTTGGAGATGCTGGCGCGCCGGGTTCCAGACAAAACAGTCGGCGGCGTCCCAGTCGTTCTGACCCGGCGGCGGCCCCGCAACCCGTTCGAGCGCGTTGGCGAGACGTCTAACCTCTTCGAGCAATGCAGCAATCGTCTGATCGGTCATGGCCCTTCTCCTTCCGAACTGGCAGCATTCAACGCGTCTGAGCGGCGGTATCACGCGGAATTGACGTCAGAAAGAGCAGGCGCCACGAAATTGGTACGGCCCGGCGCTGTTTTTGTTGCATTCGCATGGCTCCTCACTATATTCCGGCGACCTGAACGAGGGGGGTCCGTGGGGGTCTCCCAATTGGCTTCATAGGAGTTTTTCATGTTATTCACGCAGGCTTTTGCACAGGATGCAGCCGCTGCACCGAGCGCCATGGGTTCGGGCTTCGAAATGCTGCTTCTGTTCGCGCCGCTGATGGTGGTCTGGTACTTCTTCCTCATCCGTCCGCAGCGCGCGCAGATGAAGAAGCGTGAAGAAACCCTCTCCTCCATTCGTCGTGGCGACCAGGTCGTCATGGGCGGCGGTATCATTGCCAAGGTGACCAAGGTTATCGACGACAAGGAGCTGGAAGCCGAGATCGCCGATGGCGTGAAGGTCCGCGTCATGCGCCAGTACGTGGCGGAAGTCCGCGTCAAGGGCGAACCGGTCAAAGCCGAAAACGCTGCCTGAGTTAGAGAGGCCGGCTGAATGCCGGCCTTTTCCATATCCTCTGCATAAATCGAGATTTCCATGCTCCATTTTTCTCGCTGGAAGACACTGCTGATCTGGGGGCTTGTGGCCCTGGCCGTCGTCTTGGCGCTACCCAATGCTTTCAGCGATGAACAACTGGATGCGATGCCCTCCTGGGTGCCGCGCCACAAGCTGACCCTCGGTCTCGACCTTCAGGGCGGCTCGCATATCATGCTCAAGCTGGAGCGTCAGGATATCGTCAAGGAACGGCTGGAAACGGTCGTCGGTGACGTTCGCCAGACGCTGAGGGATGCAGGCATCCGCTACACGGGCTTGTCTGGCGTCGGTCAACAGGTTCAGGTTCGGATCACGGATACGGACAAGGTCCAGGCCGCTGCTGACGCGCTCAACACTCTGACCCAACCGGTCAGCGTTGGTGGTTTGACGGGCGGAACGGTGGTCGAGGTGACGCTGGAGCAGCCCGGCGACGGCACCATTCGGCTTGCCTTGACGGAAGAGGGGCTCGATTACCGGGTATCCTCCGCCGTGACCCAGTCGATGGAAGTCGTGCGCCGCCGTGTTGACGAGCTCGGCACGACCGAACCGCTGATCCAGCGCCAGGGCAATGACCGCATCATCGTGCAGGTGCCGGGTCTCACCGATCCGCAGCGCCTGAAGGATCTGCTCAACCAGACGGCCAAGCTCACCTTCCATATGGTCGATACGAGCATGCCGGTCAGCGAGGCGATGAACAACCGTCCGCCGCCGCAGTCGCAGGTTCTCTATTCGACAGACGATCCGGCCGTGCCCTATCTCGTCGAACGCAATGCCCTGATTTCCGGCGAAAACCTCGTCGATGCCCAGGCCGTTTTCGATCAGCGCAGCAATGAGCCTGTTGTCAGCTTCCGCTTTGACACCCGTGGTTCGCAGCGCTTTGCCCAGGCGACCCAGCAGAATGTCGGTCGGCCTTTTGCCATCGTGCTGGACGATCAGGTGATCTCGGCGCCCGTGATCCGCGAGCCGATCATCGGCGGTTCCGGTCAGATCTCGGGTAATTTCACCATCGAAGGTGCAAACGATCTGGCTGTCCTGCTGCGCGCCGGTGCATTGCCCGCGACACTGACCGTCGTCGAAGAACGCACGGTCGGTCCGGGTCTCGGCCAGGATTCGATCAATGCCGGCGTGACCGCAAGCGTCATCGGTGCCATCGCCGTTGTCGTGTTCATGCTCGCCTTCTACGGCACGTTCGGTGTCATGGCCAATATCGCGCTCGCGGCCAATATCGTCATGATCATTGCCTGCTTGTCGCTGATCGGTTCAACGCTCACCTTGCCGGGTATCGCCGGTATCGTGCTCACCATGGGCATGGCGGTCGATTCCAACGTTCTGATCTATGAGCGTATCCGCGAGGAAGTGCGCGGCGGACGAAAGCTGGTTGAAGCGATCGATATCGGTTTCAAGAAGGCGTTTGCCACCATCTTCGATGCCAACTTGACGACATTGATTGCAGCCGTCGTCCTGTTCTTCCTCGGCTCTGGCCCTGTACGCGGTTTTGCGGTGACGCTCTCGATCGGGATCATCACCACGCTGTTCACCGCCTATACACTGACCTTCTGGCTCATGGCTGTCTGGTATCGCTGGAAGCGTCCAAAAGGCATTCCGACCAGCGTCCGCACCGGCTTCTTCGACAATCGCAACATTCGCTTCATGGCGATGCGCAAGATAAATTTCGGCGTGGCCATCGCGATCTCAATTGCCTCTGTGATTGGTTTCGCAACGCTCGGCATGAATCTTGGTATCGATTTCAAGGGTGGTTCGATTATCGAGGTTCAGGCCCGTGACGGCACGGCCGATCTTTCGGACATTCGCGAACGCCTGAGCATGCTGAACCTCGGCGAGGTTCAGGCCCAGGGCTTCGGCGATGAATCGAGCGCGCTGATCCGCCTGCAGGCGCAGGACGGCGGCGAGAATGCCGAGCAGTCGGCGCTGAGCAAGGTGCGTGGCGAACTGGAGGCAGACTACGACTTCCGCCGCGTCGAAGTGGTCGGCCCGGCCGTATCGAGCGATCTGACCTTCACGGCAACCGTCGGTGTCGCGGTCGCATTGTTCGGTATCCTGCTCTACATCTGGTTCCGCTTCGAATGGCAGTTTGCCGTAGGTGCCATCATCGCGACCCTGCACGACGTGATATTCACGCTGGGCCTGTTCGTGTTGACCGGCATCGAGTTCAACCTGACCAGCATCGCGGCGATCCTGACGATCATTGGTTACTCGCTGAATGACACCGTCGTCGTCTATGACCGCATGCGCGAAAACCTCAGGCGCTACAAGAAGATGCCGCTCGATATCATGATTGATACCTCGATCAACCAGACGCTGTCGCGAACCGTTTTGACGGCGGGTAGTACCATTCTGGCGCTCGGGGCTCTCTACATGTTCGGCGGAGAAGTGATCTCGTCCTTCACCTTCGCAATGCTCGCCGGCGTTCTGATCGGTACCTTCTCGTCGATCTACATTGCCGGTCCCGTGCTGATCGCCTTCAACCTGCGTCCCGAGACGTTCCAGCAGGATGAGGCCGAGGCGGGCAAGGGCGCAAAGGCAGGGGTCTAAGGTCATGGTGTTCGGATTCGGAGACAAGGACGTCGTCGTGCGCGACGCCCACTTCCCGGGGCGAGCGCCGATTGATTCCTATGGCAATGGCGGGTTCCGCTTCGCCGACATGTCGCACAAGGGGTCGCTGCTCCTGCTGCCCTCCGGCATCTATGGCTGGGAGCAGGGCGAAGACGATGACCTGACCACGGCCTCCTTCTCGCGGGTGATGGCGGAGACCGGTGTGGAATTCTTGCTTGTTGGTACCGGGCGACAGATCAAGCTCTTGTCGCCGGATGTGCGAGCTTCGTTGAAGGCTGCCAAGCTTTCCACCGACACGATGAGCACAGGTGCGGCCATTCGTACGTACAACATCATGCTGGCCGAATCGCGCCCTGTCGCAGCAGCCCTGATCGCTGTCTGACGTGGTGACGCCCAGCATCCTGAAAGGTCGAGAGTGAGCGACACCCAGCCCTCCAACGATATGCTCTGTCTGGCCGCCTTGCGCGACAACGACCGGGACCGCTACCTCGCCTCCCTGTTGACGCCGGTGGAATCAAGGTCCGCTCTCTCGGCACTGTATGCCTATAATGCCGAACTGGCCCGGGTGCGGGACGTGACGCGCGAGCCCCTGACCGGCGAAGTGCGACTGCAGTATTGGCGCGATCTGCTGGCTGGCAGCGCACATGGAGAGACGGCTGCCAATCCGATCGCGGTAGAACTGCTGAACACCGTCAGGACGCATAGCCTGCCGGTGGCCGCGCTTGTCGGCATGGCCGATGCGCGCATCTTTGATCTCTACGATGATCCCATGGAAAGCACGGCGATGTTCGAGGGCTATGCCGGAGAAACGGCATCGGCGCTCATCCAGCTTGCCAGTCTTGTTCTTGATCCTGCAGCGGCTGAGGGCGCCTCTGACATTGCCGGTCATGCCGGTGTGGCGCAGTTGGTGGCGGGATCGCTGCTGATGCTGCCCATTCACAGTCGCCGTGGTCAGGTTTATCTGCCCGCCGATATCCTCGCAGCTGCCGGGCTTGATCGGGCGGGCTTTCTGGCGGGCGAGGATCATGCGCGGATTGCCACGGCGCTCGACGCATTCATCGGCTACGGACTTGATCACCTCGAGAAGGCGCGGGCCGGCGGCACGATCCCGAAGCAGCTCCTGCCGGCTTATCTGCCGGCCGCCTTGACGGAAAACGTCCTTAAACGCGCCCGGCGGGCTGGTGCAGATGTGCTTGTTCGGGACATCCGAGCGCCTCAATGGCGCCGTCAGCTGTCTTTGCTTGCGACGTTGATTTCGGGTAGAATCTGAGCGTTCTGCCGGCTGGCCGCGTGGTCACGTTCGCGCAAGTCTCGCCTGTTAGGGCGGGTTTATACGATATCCTTGTGCGTTTGGAGACGGAGCTGCGCCATGTTCACCTGGGGAATTGTGCTGGTTCTGATCGGCTTCCTTGCCTACTTCTCCACCAAGATGGCGCGCCGTGACGAGCCTGAGGGCCTTCAGGATACCGGGCTTGCAATTGTCGAGTTCGGTCGGGCCTTCCCGCAGGAGGCTATCCGCAGCCTGCATGCGACGGCCGATGGCAAAGCAGTCTTTGTCCGTCTGCATGACAGCAAGGCCGGCTTCATGCGCAATATGCGCAGCCACTATGCCTGCCACCTGATCAAGCCGGGAATGGTGCGCGTCCGCAACCTGCCTGCCGGCAACGGGTTTGCCGTCGAATTCCTCGATGCACCTTTTCACAATGGCGAATTCACTTTCGCCAATCCGGCAGAGGCCGCCGAGGTATCGCTCTGGCTGCTCGGGAACTATGTCGGCCATGCCGATCGACCGGACATGCCCGGCATGCCGGCCTGACTCAAGGATAGACCACTCACCTTGCGGGATGCGGCCTGGCCGCGACCTCAGGCGAGGCCGAGCCAGTCCTTGCAATGTGCCAGTGCGCGGGCCGACACCAATTGCCGCTTCATGATCGTCTTGTCCTTGCCGCGAAAGCGCTTGACGCCTTCGGGCTTGACGATCGAGCCGGGTTCAAGCTCCGGAAACAATCCGAAATTGATGTTCATCGGCTGGAAGGAGCGCTTGCCGGGTTCCTCATCGGAGACGATGTGGCCGCCGGTGATATGGTTGAGCAGTGAGCCAAGCGCGGTCGTTGCCGGCGGAAGGCTTGGTGTCTCGCCCTTGCGCTCTGCTGCTGCGAAACGACCGGCCAGCAGTCCGATCGAAGCGCTCTCGACATAGCCCTCGCAGCCTGTGATCTGGCCAGCGAAACGCAAGCCCGGCCGTGCCTTAAGCTGCAGACTGTGGTCGAGAAGGGTCGGGGAATGGATGTAGGTGTTCCGATGCAATCCGCCGAGCCGGGCGAATTCGGCGTTCTGCAGGCCGGGGATCATCCGGAAGATCTCGGCCTGGGCGCCATAGCGAAGCTTGGTCTGGAAGCCGACCATGTTGTACAGCGTGCCGAGCGCATTGTCCTGGCGCAGCTGCACCACGGCATAGGGCTTGACGGTCGGGTTGTGGGCGTTGGTGAGGCCCATGGGCTTCATCGGCCCGTGCCGCAGTGTCTCGCGACCGCGTTCCGCCATGACCTCGATCGGCAAGCAGCCGTCGAAATAGGGTGTGCCTTCCCATTCCTTGAAGCCGACGGCGTCGCCGGCGATGAGGGCGTCGATGAAGGCGTTATACTGGGTTTCGTCGAGCGGGCAGTTGATGTAGTCCTTGCCCGTGCCGCCGGGCCCCACCTTGTCGTAGCGCGACTGGAACCAGCAGATGTCCATGTCGATGGATTCTGTGTGGACGATTGGAGCGATGGCATCGAAGAAGGCGAGCGCATCCTTGCCCGTTCTTTCGCGGATCGCTTCTGCGAGGGCCGGCGACGTCAGCGGGCCGGTTGCGATGATTGCGAGATCCCAGTCCTCTGGCGGTAGGCCGGTGACCTCTTCGCGCACCACTGAGATCAGCGGGTGCTGGTGAAGTGCTGCGGTCACCGCGTCGGAAAAACCGTCGCGGTCGACGGCAAGCGCCCCACCGGCTGGCACCTGGTGCTTGTCGGCACAGGCCATGATCAGCGAATTGGCAAGCCGCATCTCGGCATGGATGACGCCGACGGCATTGGCTGTCGCATCGTCCGAGCGGAAGGAGTTCGAGCAGACCAGTTCGGCAAGTCCGTCGGTCTTGTGCGCATCGGTGCCGCGGACACCGCGCATCTCGTGCAGAATGACCGGAACGCCGGCTTCGGCGACCTGCCAGGCAGCCTCTGAACCGGCCAGGCCGCCGCCGATGATGTGAATGGGGGAGAAGGTGCTGTTCGTCATGGGCGGCTCCTTATCACGGCTCGGCGCCGAAGGTCCACCGGCTGTCTGGCTGTCACGTGGCCGCAGGGCCCACAATTCGAAAGGCCAGAATCAAAAACGGCACCATGCGGCGCCGTTTCAAACACTCTGCCGCATCAGTTCCGTATTAACGGAAAGAACGCGAAGCAATGTTGCGGATTTCGTAGCGGGTGATGCCGATGTCGTTCAGGGTCTGTGCGGACAGGTTGCCCAGTTCGCTCATCGTACGGCGGTAGCTCATCCAGTTCTTGGCAATGCGGATCGGGTTCATGGTCGTTTCCTCGGTGATGTTCTGGCTGATCTTGCGGTGTTTCCCGCATCAGCGATTGGCCTTCTTATACGCCCGTAAAACAAGATTGTGCAGTGCAATTAATATGCGACTGCTATGCATTTGTGCATGACATGCTGCGTTTTGCGGCATGTTCCTTGGTGTGGCAAAAAAGAAGGCACGGCCGAGAGCGTGCGTCCTGCATGAAAAAGCCCGCAATTGCGGGCTTTTTTGGTATTCCAATCTTGAGCCTTGAGACGTCAGGCTGGCTTGACCAGGATGTGCTTCTTTTTGCCGAGAGAAAGCTTGATCACCCCATCGCCGGTGACCTCTGCACTGCCGACGGACATGCGTTCGTCAGAGACGCCCACGTCGTTGATCTTGACGGCGCCGCCCTGGACGTGACGACGCGCCTCACCGTTGGAGGCGGCGAGACCCGCCTTCACGATCAGTGCGAGAAGGCCGATCCCGGCATCGAGCTCGGACGAGGCGATCTCGATCGTTGGCAGCGTGTCGGCAAGTGCGCCTTCCTCAAAGGTCTTGCGGGCCGTTTCGGCGGCCTGCTCGGCACCCTCGCGGCCGTGGAGCAGCGTGGTCACTTCGGTCGCAAGGATCTTCTTCGCCTCATTGATCTCGGAACCGCCGAGCGCTGCGAGCCGCTCGATCTCATCCATCGGCAGAAGCGTGAAGAGTTTCAGGAAGCGGACCACGTCGGCATCCTCGGTGTTGCGCCAGTACTGCCAGAAGTCATAGACCGGCAGCAGATCGGCATTGAGCCAGACGGCGCCCGAGGCCGACTTGCCCATCTTGGCTCCGGAAGAGGTGGTCAAGAGCGGTGCCGTCAGTGCGTAAAGCTGCGGCGTGCCCATGCGGTGCCCGAGGTCGATGCCGTTGATGATGTTGCCCCACTGGTCGGAACCGCCCATCTGCAGCCGGCAATCGTAGCGCTGGTTGAGCTCGACGAAGTCGTAAGCCTGGAGGATCATGTAGTTGAATTCCAGGAAGGACAGCGACTGCTCGCGATCAAGGCGCGTCTTGACGCTGTCGAAGGACAGCATGCGGTTGACCGAGAAATGCCGGCCGACATCGCGCAGGAATTCGAGATAGTTCAGCGGGCGAAGCCATTCGGCATTGTTGATCATCAGGGCGCCGCCCTTCGGCCCCTTGTCGTAGTCGAGGTAGTTGGCGAAGCAGCGCTTGATCGAGGCAATATTGTCCTCGATCATATCGATCGTCATGAGCTTGCGCGCTTCCTCCTTGAACGAAGGGTCGCCGACCATGCCCGTGCCGCCGCCCATCAGCGAGATCGGCTGGTGCCCAGTGGTCTGGAACCAGCGCAGCATCATGATCTGCATCAGGTGGCCGACATGCAGGCTCGATGCCGTCGGGTCATAGCCGATATAGGCCGTCACGCTTTCCTTGGCGAGCAGGTCGTCGAGCCCCGTTTCATCGGACATCTGATGAATGAAGCCGCGCTCAGAAAGGATGCGGAGGAAATCGGACTTGAACTTCGTCATGACGCTTGCGCTTTCGGTTTCTTGGTCTTTGGTGCCTATCTGGGAAATCCGCGCGGGCTTTAGCATTGTTTTTTGAATTGTGCACCCGTCTAGGTCATGAATGTCCCTGATCAGCAGCAGTCGAATCGGGGGATACATGGCGGACATCAGAACGGCGATCGGGTTGATGAGCGGCACCTCGATGGATGGCATCGACGTGGCGCTTCTGCGCACCGATGGAGAGGCTGCCGTGGAGCGGGGAGCCTTCCTGTCGGTTCCCTACGAGCCGGCCTTCCGCGATCAACTCAAGCAGGCTCTTGAAGACGCCAAGGCAATCAGACAGCGTGACGAGCGACCGGGCGGTCTCTCACGTATGGAAACGGACCTCACTCTACGTCATGTCGAGGCGGTCCTGATGTTTCTCGAGCGGGAAGGCCTGGCCAGTCGCGACGTCGATCTCATCGGTTTCCATGGCCAGACGGTGTTGCACCGACCGGATGAGGCTTTGACCGTGCAGATCGGTGACGGCCCGCTGCTGGCCCGCAAAACCGGTATCGACGTGGTCTATGACATGCGCGCCAATGACATGCTGCATGGCGGGCAGGGTGCGCCGCTGGTGCCTGTCTATCACCACGCACTTGCGCATCAGATCCCGGCAGAGAATTGGCCGGTCTGTTTCGTCAATATCGGCGGAATTTCGAACCTCACTTTCCTTGATCGAGACGGCACGATCATCGGCTTCGACAGCGGTCCGGGCAACACGCTGATCGATCAATGGGTCGAGGCCAATGCCGGCATTCCCTATGACGACGGCGGCCGCATCGCTTCCGAAGGGGCGGTCATCATGGGGCTCGCCGAGCGCTATCTCGCCAGCCCTTTTTTCACGGCAAAGGCGCGCCGGTCGCTTGATCGCAACGATTTCCAGCCGCCGCAAAGTCATGAGGCCGAATTGTCTGATGGCGCCCGGACGCTGGCTTATGTGTCGGCGGCCGCAATCCTAAAATCCGCGGGCCATCTGCCGTCGGCGCCGAAGATTTATGTGATCTGCGGTGGTGGTCGATTAAACCGGATGATCATGGCTGATCTCGCCCACCTTGCGGCGGAAACGGAAGCGACGGTACTGTCTGCGGAGGCGGCGGGATTTGACGGGGACGCCATGGAGGCAGAGGCCTGGGCCTATCTGGCCGTCCGCGCCTCGAAAGGCTTGCCGCTGACATTTCCCGGCACCACCGGTGTCAAGGCGCCGATGGCCGGCGGGATCCTGGCAAAGAGCCGAGACAACAGCGATTAGCGCGCGTTTTCTCCGTTCGGCGTGCTGACTCTTGCAAAAGCCAGCCCGTCGCGTAAGCCCACTTCATAGGCGTGACGGATGCCGGCGGCATCGCCGACGGCAAACTTGTTGACCGGAATATCCTCGCTTGGCCCGACAACCACCCGGTTCGGGGCGGACGCAGGCAGGCGGCCGAAGCGCGTCGACAAAAGGAGCGTCCGCCATCCCTTGTTTTCCACCTCGCTGAGCTTGATCAGCGGCGGATTGTCAACAAGGCCGCCATCGAGATAAGCGCGGGCGCGAACGCGGCCCACCGGCATGAAAGGCGGCACCGAGGCTGTCGCCATCAGTGCGTCCACGAGTTCGCCGGGATAGTCCATGTTGTGTGTCGACATCCAGACCGGTTTCAGCCCCATGCGCCGACCAGCCCGGGAATGCGCCCCATCCGTCAATAGTTTTTCGATCTGGTAGGCTGCGATCGACCCGGCTGCGCCCATGGTTCCGGGCATCCATCCCGGAAGCTCCGATAACTGGATCAGCATCGGAGGGGCGCTTTTGAGCGCCGCGAGTTCAGCCTCGCCGAATTCGCTGGTGAGCAGGTCTCGGAACAATGCGCCGACGACAAGCGGTGACTGGCGTTTTTTCAGCGCCCGCCAATCAATTCCGGGATGTCGTTTTTCTGCAAAGGCAAAGGCCGATGCGCGGACCCGGTCACCGACACCGGCCAGAAACATCGCGCCATGATAGGCCCCGGCGGACACCGCGACATAGAAGCGCGGCGCAAGCGGGCGGTGCTCGCTGTAGGATTTCAGGAAGCCGCTTTGCCAGTAACACCGGTTTCCGCCACCGGCGAGGCCGACGGCGTCGAAGGATGATCGGTTCATTTCAACTTTGGTCATGAAAATTGAGTGTCCTGTCCTTGCGCAAGATCCCTGACGCAGCGGCAGGTTGTCAATGCAAAGCCTTGCACGAATAAAAAATGGCGCGGACATGTCCGCGCCATTTCAAGAGACGAAGATGCGATGCGTTCAGCGGATCCGCTTGGCAGCCGGTTCCGGAACCAGATCGCCCTCAAGGCGACGGTCGAGATAGTCTTCGCATTCGGACATCAGCGTTTCCACCTGGCCGTTAAAGAAGTGGTTGGCACCTGGGATCGTCTTGTGGGTGATCAGGATGCCCTTCTGCGCCTTCAGCTTGTCGACGAGGCCGATCACGTCCTTCTCCGGCGCGACCTTGTCGCCGTCACCATGGATGATCAGGCCCGAAGACGGGCAGGGGGCGAGGAAGGAGAAGTCGTAGATGTTCGGCTGCGGTGCAATCGACATGAAGCCTTCGATCTCCGGGCGGCGCATCAGAAGCTGCATGCCGATCCAGGCGCCGAAGGAATAGCCGGCGACCCAGCAGCTCTTCGAATCCGGATGCAGGCTCTGGACCCAGTCGAGCGCGGAGGCTGCATCCGACAATTCGCCCGCGCCATGGTCGAACTCGCCCTGGCTGCGACCGATCGAGCGGAAGTTGAAACGCAGCGTCGTGAAGCCACGCTTCTGGAACATGTAGAACAGCTGGTAGACGATCTGGTTGTTCATCGTGCCGCCGAACTGGGGGTGCGGGTGCAGGATGATGGCGATCGGCGCGCTTTTTTCCTTGGAGGGCTGATAACGGCCTTCGAGGCGGCCCGCTGGGCCGTTGAAAATCACTTCGGGCATTAGGTTCCGGTCCCTGACAATTTTTGCGGTTCGTCAACATCAAATTAGAAAGCTGACTTGACGACGCCAGTCAGCTTTTCTAGAACAAAGTTTAGAACCGTTCGAAACTGGATGGCGTTCCATCCGGGGTGAAGGTGTCATAGGACATGCCCGGCCGAAATTTCAAGGAAAATACGCCGGTAATATCAGGGGGCCTGAGGGCAGCATGGCTGCAGAGCGCATCTATCTCGACTGGAACGCGACCGCACCGCTTTTGCCGTGCGCCCGCGAGGCCATGCTCGAGGCGCTGGCTATGCCCGGCAATCCATCCTCTGTGCATGCGGAAGGGCGCGCCGCGCGCGCGGTTGTTGAGAAGGCGCGGCGCAGCGTTGCCGCACTCGTTGGCGCAGAGCCGGCCCATGTGACCTTTACCGCGAGCGCCACCGAAGCGGCGAACCATGTCCTGTCGCCCGTTTACAAGATGGGCAAGGCGTCGATCTCGATCGGCGCGCTCTACGTCTCTGCCATCGAGCATCCGGCGGTGCGCGCTGGCGGACGTTTTGCGGCCGACAGTGTGACATCTCTGCCAGTGATGCGGTCTGGCGTTATCGATCTTGAAGCGCTCTCCGATGCGCTTGCTCGGCACGATGTGGCAAAAGGCCTTCCGCTCGTCGCGATCATGCTGGTGAACAATGAAACCGGTATCGTCCAGCCAATCCGGGAAGCCTCCGCCATCGTAAAGAAGTTTGGTGGCTTGCTGGTTGTGGATGCCGTGCAAGCTGTTGCGCGACTGCCTGTCTCGATCGCCGAACTGGGCGCAGACTTCCTGATCCTGTCGGCGCACAAGCTGGGTGGGCCGAAGGGTGTCGGTGCGCTCGTCTCGCGGGGCGAAACGCTGATGCCGGAGCCACTGGTACGGGGCGGTGGCCAGGAAAAGGGGCATCGGGCCGGAACCGAAAACCTGGGCGCCATCGCAGGGTTTGGTGCGGCGGCAGCCCTGATGGCCGATGGACTTTCCGCGCGCAGCGCTTCAATGGCCGAGCTGCGGGATGGAGCAGAAGCCGCCATGCTCGCTGTAGCGCCGGACACGGTCATCTATGGCCGCAATGTCGAGCGCGTCGGCAACACATGTTTTTTTCATCTGCCGGGCCTCAAGGCCGAGACCGGGCAGATCGCATTCGACCTCGAGGGCATTGCGCTTTCGGCCGGTTCCGCCTGCTCTTCGGGCAAAGTCGGCGCGAGCCATGTGCTGACGGCCATGGGCGAGGATGCTGCAACCGGTGCCTTGCGGCTATCGCTTGGCCCGCAGACCACTGAGGCGGAAATGGAGCGCTTTGTCGCGACATTCGCCAAGATCGCGGCGAGACGGCGGATGGCGGGCCAAGCCGCCTGACGCGACGGAATTCTGGGTGAGCCGTCCTTTTTCCCTTGCCAAAAGGGGTGAAAAGATGGCTCGGGAACCTTAAGTAAGGCGGGTCACCCGCCCAACGTTAACAAGCTGCCGGAATTTGGCCCGGCAAGATTGGAGAACGACCATGGCTGCTGTGCAGGAAACGATCGATCAGGTTCGCCAGATCGACGTCGACCAGTACAAGTACGGTTTTGAAACCATGATTGAAGTCGACAAGGCCCCGAAGGGCCTGTCGGAAGACATCGTCCGCTTCATTTCGGCAAAAAAGAACGAGCCGGAATGGATGCTAGAATGGCGCCTCGACGCCTACAAGCGCTGGCTGACGATGGAAGAGCCCACCTGGGCCCGTGTCGACTACCCGAAGATCGACTTTAACGACATCTACTACTATGCCGCGCCGAAGAGCACGGCGGGTCCGACATCGATCGACGACGTCGATCCGGAACTGCTGAAGGTCTATGAAAAGCTCGGTATCCCTCTGCGCGAGCAGGAAATCCTCGCCGGCGTCCAGACCTCGAAGATCGCCGTCGATGCCGTCTTCGATTCCGTTTCGGTTGTCACGACCTTCAAGGAAGAGCTGAAAAAGGCCGGCGTGATCTTCATGTCGATCTCGGAAGCGGTGCGCGAGCATCCCGATCTGGTGAAGAAGTATCTCGGCTCGGTCGTTCCGGTCACCGACAACTACTATGCGACGCTGAACTGCGCGGTCTTCACCGACGGTTCCTTCGTCTACATTCCAAAGGGCGTTCGCTGCCCAATGGAACTCAGCACCTATTTCCGCATCAACGAGAAAAACACCGGCCAGTTCGAGCGCACGCTGATCATCGCCGAGGAAGGCGCCTACGTGTCCTATCTCGAAGGCTGCACGGCACCCCAGCGCGACGAAAACCAGCTGCATGCAGCCGTGGTAGAACTCGTGGCGCTCGATGACGCCGAGATCAAGTATTCGACCGTCCAGAACTGGTATCCCGGCGACAAGGACGGCAAGGGCGGCATCTACAACTTCGTCACCAAGCGTGGCGATTGCCGTGGTGCGCGCTCGAAGATCTCCTGGACCCAGGTCGAGACCGGCTCGGCCATCACCTGGAAATATCCGTCCTGCATCCTGCGTGGCGACGACAGCCAGGGCGAGTTCTACTCGATCGCCGTCTCCAACGGCCATCAGCAGGTCGACAGCGGCACCAAGATGATCCATCTCGGCAAGAACACCAAGAGCCGGATCATCTCCAAGGGCATCTCGGCCGGCGTGTCGCAGAACACATATCGCGGCCAGGTCTCGATGCACCGCAAGGCGGAAAACGCCCGCAACTTCACCAATTGCGATTCGCTCCTGATCGGTGACACCTGCGGCGCGCATACCGTGCCCTATATCGAGGTGAAGAACTCGACGGCCAAGGTGGAGCACGAGGCGACGACCTCGAAGATCTCCGAGGACCAGAAGTTCTACGCCATGCAGCGCGGCATCCCGGAAGAAGAGGCGATTGCGCTCATCGTCAACGGCTTCGTCCGCGACGTCATCCAGCAGCTGCCGATGGAATTTGCGGTTGAAGCGCAGAAGCTGATCAACATCTCGCTGGAGGGAAGTGTTGGCTAGCAGAGAGGTCGCACGATGATCCGCAAGTTCTTCACCTTCGTTTTTGCGGCGGCAGGTGTGGTTCTTGGACTGATGATCATTGGTGGCATTCTGTTGGCACTTGCCGGAGGAATAACGGGCGTAGGAGCGGTAAGGGACACCGGCGCAAGTATGATTGCGATTGGAACCCTGTCGGTGGTCTTCATCTTGGTCTCCGGCATCGGCGACATCGGAACGCTTATTACGCCCGGCAACCCTTCCAGCATCGGAAAACAAAATGGCTCGTCGGAAGACGAGAAATAGAAAACGACGAACAAAGCCTCTGATGTTTGAGGCAAACAGAGATTGAGATTGTCATGCTTGAAATCAGAAACCTCCATGCCCGCATCGCCGAAGATGGCACCGAAATCATCCGTGGCCTGAACCTGACCGTAAAGGCCGGCGAAGTCGCCGCCATCATGGGCCCGAACGGTTCGGGTAAGTCGACACTGTCCTACATCCTGTCGGGCCGCGAAGACTATGAAGTCACCGAAGGCGACATCCTCTATAACGGTGAGAGCATTCTCGAACTCGACCCGGCCGAGCGCGCCGCCAAGGGCATCTTCCTCGCCTTCCAGTATCCGGTCGAAATCCCGGGTGTGGCCACCATGCAGTTCCTCAAAGTGGCGATGAACTCGCAGCGGAAGGCGCGCGGCGAAGCCGAACTGACGACGCCGGACTTCATCCGCCGCGTCAAGGAAGCCTCGGCCGAACTGAAGATCAATCCTGACATGCTGAAGCGTCCGCTGAACGTCGGCTTCTCGGGCGGTGAAAAGAAGCGCGCCGAAATCCTGCAGATGGCGCTGCTCGAGCCGAAGCTGTGCATCCTCGATGAGACCGATTCCGGCCTCGACATCGATGCGCTGAAGATCGTCGCCGACGGTGTCAACGCCCTGAAGCGCCCGGATCGCGCAACCGTGGTAATCACCCACTACCAGCGCCTGCTCGACTACATCGTGCCGGACAGCGTCCATGTTCTTTACAAGGGCCAGATCATCAAGTCGGGCGACAAGGATCTTGCGCTTGAACTTGAAGCCAACGGCTATGCCGACATCACCGGTCAGGCAGCCTAAGGGCTCTCAAGTTTGAAGGAGTTGCAACGATGACTTTGCAAGCGGCCAACCGGCTCACCACAGCCGAGACCCAGCTCATCGACGCCTATACCCACCAGATCGGCAGCCTGCCCGGCGACGGCGCCGTGCTGCAGAAACGTGACGGCCTGTTCGATGCCCTGAAGCGTCAGGGCCTGCCGACGCGCCGCGTCGAGACCTTCCACTATACGGACCTCAAGGCGCTGTTGCGCACGCTTCCCGTCGATGAACCGCAGGCAATCGCCAAGGCGGCCAATCCGCTGGTCGCAGGCGCGACCGTGCTCAACGTCCTGCAGGGCGTGGCGCAGATGCCGGCCGCCTTGCCGGAGGGCTTGAGCGTTTTTGTCTATCGTGACGCCCTGTCGAGCGGAACGGCCGCCGAGGGGCTCACGGCGTTTAACGGCGACGATACGATCGGTCGCATCAATGGCGCCTTTGTGCGCGACGGTTACACGCTTGAGGTGGCCGATGATGCCGAGATCGAAGCGCCGATCGAGTTGCAGTCGGTGCATGCTGCCGGCCAGCTACACATGCGCTTCCCGGCAAACTTCGGCAAGTCCTCGAAGGCAACGGTGGTCGAGCGCCACATCGGCCAGAGCGGTTCTGCGGCCCTTGCCTCCGTCGTCGCCGATCTGAAGCTCGGCGAAGGTGCGGAGATCACCTGGATCATTCTTCAGGGCGAAGGCGATGCGGATACCCATTTGGGTCAAATCCGTGTTGAACTCGGCACGGATGCCAAGTTCCGTCTGTTCATCATCAATGCCGGTGGCAAGCTGGTGCGCCAGGAAGTGCATGTGAAGACGGTTGGCGAAGGCTCCGATTTCATGCTGCGTGGCGTCAACCTGCTGGGCGGTGACACGCATACAGACGTCACCATGACGCTCGGCCATAACGTGCCGAACACGACCTCGACGGAAGTGATCCGCAACGTGGTCTTTGATCGCGCACGCGGCGTCTTCCAGGGCATGATCCGGGTCGCCCCGGATGCGCAGAAGACCGACGCCCGCATGGCCTGCAACACGCTGCTGATGTCGGATGATTGCGAATTTTCGGTCAAGCCCGAGCTCGAAATCTTCGCCGACGACGTGCAGTGCGCCCATGGTGCCACGGTTGCTGACATCGAGAAGAGCCATCTCTACTACCTGATGTCGCGCGGCATTCCGGAAAAGCAGGCCCGCGCCCTGCTGATCAACGGCTTCGTTGCCGAAATCGTCGAGGAGCTCGAAAACGAGCCGCTCGTCGAAGCCCTGGAAGAAATCATCACCGACTGGCTGGAGCATCATGGCTGACACGATCGCGGCTCGGACAGGATATAACGTCGAGGCCGTGCGCCAGGATTTCCCGATCCTGTCGCGCGAGGTCTACGGCAAGAAGCTGGTCTATCTCGACAATGCCGCCTCGGCCCAGAAGCCGCGGCTGGTTATCGACGCGATCAGCCACGCATACTCTAACGAATATGCGAATGTGCATCGTGGCCTGCATTTCCTGTCCAACGCCGCGACGGATGCCTATGAGGCGGCACGCGAAAAGGTGCGCCGCTTCCTGAATGCCCCCTCGATCGATGAGGTGATCTTCACCAAGTCCTCGACCGAGGCGATCAACACGGTCGCCTATGGCTGGGGTATGAAGCACATTGGCGA
The DNA here is from genome assembly GCF_051549525.1 of Rhizobium sp. G187. Taxonomy (NCBI): domain Bacteria; kingdom Pseudomonadati; phylum Pseudomonadota; class Alphaproteobacteria; order Hyphomicrobiales; family Rhizobiaceae; genus Rhizobium; species Rhizobium sp. G187. The sequence goes on along the minus strand of NZ_JBPUGM010000001.1, from coordinate 884,114 downwards.
GGGCGACGAGATCGTGCTCTCGATCATGGAGCACCATTCCAACATCGTGCCCTGGCATTTCCTCAGGGAGCGCAAGGGCGCCAAGCTCGTCTGGGCCCCGGTGACCGATGACGGCGCTTTCGACATGGAAGCCTTTGTCGGCTGCCTGACTGAGCGCACAAAGCTGATCGCCATCACCCATATGTCGAACGCGCTTGGTACCGTCGTGCCGATCAAGGAGGTCTGCCGTATCGCGCATGAGCGCGGCATCGCCGTTATGGTTGATGGCTCTCAAGGGGCAGTCCACATGCCGGTCGATGTCCAGGATCTTGGCTGCGACTGGTATGCGGTGACAGGCCACAAGCTCTACGGCCCCTCGGGCATCGGCGTGCTCTGGGGCAAGATGGACCGGCTTCGCGACATGGACCCCTTCATGGGCGGCGGCGAGATGATCATTGAGGTCGCCGAAGACCGGGTCACCTATAACGAGCCGCCCCATCGCTTCGAGGCCGGCACGCCGCCGATCGTCCAGGCGATCGGGCTCGGCTATGCGCTCGACTATATGGAAGCGCTAGGCCGCCAGAACATCGCCGCCCATGAGGAAAGCCTGCGCGCCTATGCGCATGAGCGCCTCTCGGCGATCAATTCGCTGAGGATCATTGGCAATGCACCCGGCAAGGGAGCGATCTTCTCCTTCGAACTCGCAGGCATTCATGCGCATGATGTCTCGACCATGATCGACCGTCGCGGCGTGGCCGTTCGCGCCGGAACCCATTGCGCCCAGCCGCTTCTGGCACGTTTCGGCGTGACCTCCACTTGCCGGGCGTCCTTCGGTCTCTATAACACAAGGGAAGAAGTCGACGCGCTGGCGGACGCGCTGGATTACGCCCGCAGCTTCTTCGCCTGAGGAATGAACACCATGAGTGACACCGAAACCAAGCCAGACGTCCGCGACGGCATCATCAACACGGCGATCCCGCCGGAAGAGGTGGCGCGCCTGTCGGATGATATCGTTGCGGCGCTGAAGACCGTCTATGATCCGGAAATCCCGGCCGACATCTTCGAGCTCGGGCTGATCTACAAGATCGACATCGAGGACGACCGGACGGTAAAGATCGTCATGACGCTGACGGCACCCGGTTGCCCGGTCGCCGGCGAAATGCCGGGCTGGGTCGAGAATGCCGTCGGCTCGGTCGAAGGCGTGTCGGGCGTCGAAGTGGAAATGAGCTTCGATCCGCCATGGACGCCGGACCGCATGTCCGAAGAGGCGCAGGTCGCCGTCGGCTGGTATTGAGAGAATTAGGCACGCAACGAAACGGCCCGCCTCGCGCGGGCCGTTTCGCGTTTGGGTACAGCCATTTAGACGGTACGATAGCCCCGGTCGAAATAGACCAGCGCCTGGCCGTCCTCGCGGGTGGTGAGGTCGAGAACCTCGCAGAACAAAACGTCATGCGTGCTGCCGTCATGCACTTCCGTGATCCGGCATTCGAAGGAGACGAGGGCGTCTGCGAGGCGCGGCGTGCCGGTCTCTGTGGTCTCCCAGGTGGCAGCGGCGAAGCGCTCGTCGACGGGCGTCTTGCCGCCAAAAAGCCGGCTGACGGGTTCGTGTTCTGCCGAGAGAACGTTGACCGCGACAAACCCGTTGGCGCTGACGGCGGGATAGGCTGAACTACCCTTGTTGAGGCAGACGAGAAGCGTCGGCGGATTGTCCGAAACGCTGGTGACGGCGGTTGCTGCAAAGCCGGCGCGACCGCCGGGTCCATCCGTCGTCACGATGGTCACGGCTGCGGCGAGGCGGGCCATGCCGTTGCGATAGGCGGCACTTTTCTCCGGCGAGACGCCTTCCGACACGGAGGCAACGGGGGTGATGGTCTTGGTGGCCAACATGGGCGTTTCCTTCAGGTGTGTTCGAGGGTCGACAGGAAGTCGATTACCGCACGGTTGAATTGTTGGGGGTAGGTGACGTTCACGGCGTGTCCACCGGCGACGGTCAGCACGAGATTTGCGTTCGGCAGCCCTTCGGCGAGGCGCAGGGAACGGGAATAGGGGACGAGCAGGTCGTCGCGGGTGGCAATGACCAGCGTCGGCGCCTGGATTTCGCCAAGACGGCCGTCGACATCAAAGGCGCGCAGTGCCGCAATCCGGCGCAGGATGTTGTCGCGCCCCTGGAAATGGGCGAGCGCATGCGTCTGTTCCGCCGCCATCTTTTCCGGGTTTTCCGCCATGTAGATGGCCGGATAGAGGAAGAGCGGCTGTGCCTTGACGAAGGCCTCGACACCGGCGTTTTCGAGCAGCGCAATGCGCACGTCGAAGCAACGTCCGGAATGCGGATCTGCCTTGCTCCAGGCATTGATCAGCACGAGACTTTCGATCAGTTCCGGACGGCGCAGCGCCAGATCCAGCCCGATCAGACCGCCCAGCGCATGGCCCATGAAATGGAAACTTTTGAGCTTCAGCGTCTCGACGATTTCAAGCACGTCATCGGCCATGGTCGAAATGCCGCCGTCCTCGGGCACCGTGCCGCCCGTCTTTCCGCAGCCGCGATGGTCATAGGTGATAATGCGAAATCGCTCGGACAGGGCAGGGATCTGCGGTGCCCAATAGCCGCCCGAGCCGCCAAGGCCTGACGAGAGCAGGATGGTCGGCGCATCGGGGGAGGTCAGGCCGTGGATGTCGTAATGCATGCGTGTCTGCTCTGGCTTTGCCCCTCACCCTGACCCTCTCCCCGCAGGCGGGGAGAGGGGACGGCCGCCCTTAGTGCTAGGGAAGCCCAGGTGCAGGCGGTTGCGGTTCGGTTTCTTCTCCCCGCTCGCGGGGAGAAGGTCCCGGCAGGGGGATGAGGGGCTGTGCTTCCGTTACTTCTTCCCGATATGCGCGACCGTCGCGATCTCGACGAGCGCATCCGGCTTCACCAGGCCGCACTGCACGCAGTAGCGGGCCGGTTCGTTGCTGGGGAAGTATTCGGCATAGACCTTGTTCACCGCCTGGTAGTTGGCCCAGTCAGTGACGAAGATATGGTTCATCGTGACGTCCTGCATGGTTCCGCCGGCGGTTTCGATGACGGACTTGATCGTCTCCAGCACATGCCGGGTTTGGGCCTCCGCATCGCCGACATGCACGACATTGTTGTTCTTGTCGAAGGGAAGCGTTCCCGAGACATAGAGGATGCCATCGGCAAGCGTGCCGGGTGAATAGGGGGCAAGCGGCTTGGATGTGCCTTCGGGAACGACGATGGTCTTGGGCATTCTCACTCTCTCCGTTTGTTGAATGGTGATGGTATCAAGCGGCGTCGGCAGGAGCTGCCTGTCCGATCGCGCCGCAGAAGTCGCTGACGGTCGCCACCCAGCCGAAGAATTTTTCGACGTTGTAGACGGTCGCCTGCTGGATGAAGTCGGGGCCGAGGTGATGGGTCGCGTCCTCGAGCATCACGCCGAAATATTCGAGGTGGAAGGCATCGCGCAGCGAGCTTTCGACACAGACATTCGTGGCAATGCCGACAAAGACGAGGTTGCGGATGCCACGGGCTCTGAGCACCGAGTCCATATTGGTGTTGAAGAAGCCGGAGTAGCGGCTCTTCGGCACCAGGATGTCGCCCGGCTGCGGCTGCAGTTCATCGACAATCGCATAGTCCCAGGTGCCCTTGGCAAGCAATTGCCCCTGCAGTTCTGGCCTTGCGCGCATGGTTTTCAGTGCATTCGACTTGTGCCAGTTGGGCGAGCCTGGGCCGCCAGCCTCGACATAATCCTTGTCCCAGCCGTTTTGGAAATAGACGACCAGCACGCCGGCAGCCCGTGCCGCCTCAACCGTCTTCTGAATGTTCGCGATCGTGCCCTTGGCGCCTGAAATGTCGAAGCCGGCAAGATCGACATAACCGCCTTCGGTCGAATAGGCATTCTGCATGTCGACCACGACGACGGCCGTTTCCGATGGCTTGAGGGTGATCGGCTCGGGACGGGCCGGAAGCGTGACGCTCTTGGTCAGCTCCGGGCGTGGCTGATAGCCTGCAACAACGGCCTCGCTCATTCGGCGGCCTCCAGCATCTGGGTGACATGGGCGCGGCTCTTCATCAGCGGCTGAACGTATTTGCCGAACTTCTCGATGCCTTCGAGGAAGTCGTCGAAGGTCAGCATCACGCCGCCGGTGCCGGGGACTTCGCTCATCTCGTCAAGCATGGCGGCGACTTCCGCATAGGAGCCGATCAGCGTGCCCATATTGATGTTGACGGCAGACACCGGGTTCGACATGTGGCGGACATTGGTGTCGGAGCCGGATTTGGTGTCGGCGGCACTCTGCAGGCCGAGCCACTTGATGGCTTCCTCGTCGGCACCCGCCTTGTAGTGCTCCCACTTGGCAAAGGCTTCCTCGGTGGTTTCTTCGGCCAGAACCATGGTCAGCACGAACGAACGCACCTCGCGACCGGTCTTTTCGGTGGCGGCGAGCAGGCGTTCATTGGTGGGCGCGAAGGCTTTCGGCGTGTTCACGCCGACGCCAAAGCAGAAGCTGTAGTCGGCAAACTGGGCAGAGAAGGCCATGCCGGCATTGGAAGAGCCGGCGCAGATCAGCTTCACATCGCCTTCCGGGATCGGTTTCATCTGGCAATCATCCATCTGGAAATGCTTGCCCTTGAGATCCGATCGGCCGGTGGTGAGCAGGTCTTTCAGAACGGTCGTGTATTCGGTCAAATATTCATAGCGGTCGGAGAAATAATCGTCGCCGGGCCACAGCCCCATCTGGCTGTATTCCGGACGTTGCCAGCCGGTGACCAGATTGACCCCGAACCGGCCGCCGGAGATCGAATCAATCGTCGTTGCCATGCGCGCAACGATGGCCGGGGGCATGATGAGGGTGGCGGCGGTGCCAAAAAGCTTGATCTTTGACGTAACGGCGGCAAGGCCGGCCATCAGCGTGAAACTCTCGAGATTGTAGTCCCAGAACTCTGTCTTGCCGCCGAATCCGCGCAGCTTGATCATCGAGAGCGCGAAGTCGAAACCGTAGGATTCGGCCTTCAGCGTGATCGCCTTGTTCAGCTCGAAGCTCGGTTTGTACTGCGGGGCATTCTCCGACAAAAGCCAGCCATTATTGCCGATCGGGATGAAGACGCCGATTTCCATATCCTGTTCTCCGCTTCTGGAGGCGCGCTAAGCGCCGTTTTTGTTCGCAGATAACGAAGCAAATGGCGTGCCAGTCTAAAAAGAATAATGGAATCAATGTATTGGATTTTCTGTCGGAAAATATTTTACCGAATGGTCAAAATTTTCGCGAAAGTCGGCGTCTTTGCTCGTGTTTGCATCCATCTCCTCTGCACGCTGCGTCATTTTTGATCGTGGTCAAATGCGACCCGGCTGCAACCGGGGATCCAAGCTTCTGATAACAAGCGTGTTTTAGAAAATATCCGGCTTGCCCACGGATTGATCACGATGACCTGCGTGGACCTGGGGAAGACGGGAAACCCGTTCGTGGATGCGCGCCTACGCTATTGAACCAACGAGGCTGGTCTCTTACATTGCGCGGAGAAACGCCGGACCTTGAACCCGGTGGTTGATGGAGTAGTGCCGATGGCCTTTCAAGTGATGACCCTCAGCGATGCGGCGGCCGCACGCGTAAAAGCGATCGTCGAGCATTCCGGTCCCGATGCCAAGGGTATCCGGGTCGGTATCAAGAAGGGTGGCTGTGCCGGGATGGAGTACACCATCGATCTGGTGACCGAGCCTAACGACCGTGACGACCGCATCGAAAAGGATGGTGCTACGGTCTGGATTGACCCGGCAGCCGTGCTTTATCTGTTGGGTACCGAGATGGGGTTTGAAACCACGACCTTGCGCTCAGGCTTTACCTTCCACAATCCGAACCAGACCTCGGCCTGCGGTTGCGGTGAATCGGTAGAACTGAAAGCCGCGGATCTGGCCGATCTTGCGGAACGGCGCCAAGCCGAGCAGGCATAAGCCGCGCCAGACCGTGCCGTGGGTGATCTGTTTTCCCTCACAAGATGATTTCCCCTTAAATTGCAGGGATACCGTAGGTCGCTAATGCAGCATGTGGACACGTGTGTTAGCGTGAACCTGAAAGCTATCTTCTGTACTTGTGTCGGGGGCGACAATGGTGGGGCGGCAAGTGGCAGCAAATGCCATGTTTGATTTCATTTCGGAATGTGCGAACGCGAGTAACAAGGCGGCAGTGCTGTCCGGTCTTGGCCGGGCAGCAGACGCCTTCGGGATGGACTGCTATGCTATTTCGGGTATTCCGCTGCCAAATGAGCGGATTGACCCATACTTCATGCTGAGTGCCTGGCCGGAAGAGTGGTTTGAGCGCTATGTCAACGAAAACTATGTGCATGTGGACCCGGTGATCCACCGGACTCGCATGTCGGACGAGGCCTTTGTATGGTCCGAGGCCCTTGCCACGGAGCCGCTCTCCCGGACAGCCCGAAAGGTCATGAACGAGGCGACGGAGTTCGGAATGATGGACGGCTACAGCGTCCCTCTGCACTCCGTCGGCGGTTTTCAGGCCATCGTCACCTTCGGGGCCCGCAAGGTTGACCTCTCGGATGCCCAAAGGGGTGCGCTTCAGATCATCTCGATCTATGCACACAACAAGCTTCGCGCCTTTATGGCGGAGCCCGATACCCGTCGCATGGCCGCAGCATTGAAGGTTACCCCGCGCGAGCGTGAGGTAATTATGTGGTGTGCAGCGGGTAAGACGAACTGGGAAATCGGCCAGATTCTCGGCATCTCGGAGAAAACCGTCCAGCATGAAGTTGCGTCTGCAAGCCGCAGGTTGAATAGTGTCAATCGTGCGCAACTGATTGCCGAGGCGATACGACTCGGCATCATTCGTTAAGTAGGCGAAACGGCCTATTTGGATCGTGCCATGCCTGAAGCATTCTCTCTCAAAATTGAGAGGTATGGGACATGTTGGCGACGATCCTCGGTTCCCACGGTGGGGCCAATCATCAGCTGATGGAGAAGATCTGGCGCTTCCGGCATGCGCAGTTTGTCGAGCGTCTCGGCTGGACGGCCATCCGCCGTCCTGATGGGCGGGAAATCGATCAGTTCGATACGCCCGATGCCGTTCATCTTCCGCTTCTCATCGATGGCGAGGTTATGGGCTACAGTCGCCTGCTGCCGACAATGGGGCCGCATCTTCTCTCGGATATCTATCCTCATTTGATGGACGGCGCGGAGTGGCCCCGTGGCAATCGGATCTATGAGTGGACGCGCTGTATCGCTGCGGTCTCGGACGCGCGGATCGCCAATGTGCCGCTCTCGCATATCCTGATGACTGGTGTGCTCGAATATTGCCTCGTTGCGGGGATCGATCAGTTGATCGTCCAGACGCACCCCAAACTGGTCAATCTTCTGGTCAGCACCGGCTGGGATGTGATGCCGCTTGCCGCACCCAGCGTACTTGATGGCTCATTGATTGTGCCGATCAGCGCAAAGCCTTCCGCGCGGGGGCTGTTGAAGCACCACGAACTCTACGCAATCACGGGCAGCGTTCTCGACCTTGAACTTTCGCCCGGAAATCCCTTCGGCATGGGCGCTCTGAGAAGGCTTCCCTATGCCGATGAAATGCACGGCATTGTCGAATACCACAGAATGGCAGGAGAATGAGATGAAGAACGCCCAGTTTCCATCCTCGGATATCTACGTACGTTCCATCGTCGGGGAGCAGGTTCGTAGCTTGAGAGAAATCATCCACAGTGTCTCGCTGAAAGAGCCACTCAGTGAAGAGACGTTGTTTCTCGACCACTTGCTCGAAATGGTATCGCTTGCAACAAGCGCAACGGCTCTAGAGGCGTCTTCAAGCATTCGCCACGGTTGAGATCGGTCACATGCCGGCGGCGACACGCCTCGGCATGTCCTTACGCTCGCACAAGGCCAATTCGTCCCTCAATGCCTCGATCCCGCAGAGGATGTGATTGCGGGCGACATCCTGGGCTGTGTCTGCAGCGAAAAGGCCGTCGACGGCGAGAGTGATCAGTTCGATGCAGTCATCGACATAATCATTCGTGACGACAGGGCTGAGCGCTTCGGCGAGGGCGTGCTGGAAGGAGGCGTCGAACTGTGCACGAGACAAACGCTCGGCAGACATGACGAGTTTGCTGAGACTATCGATATACGGGTCGAACATGGCTCATCCTGTGGGCAAACGGTGGCAACCGTCTGATGTGGTCTCACGAAGATGGTGCTTTCAAGCCAGATGCGCGGAAATCGTACGCAGCAGATACCATGCCCGCTGCTTTTTTTGGGCTGTCGACAGTTTGAACCCGGAGGGGTGGTCCTGCTGGCTTCGTCTCAAATGCATCTCGGGTCCAGAGGGACGAGGATGAGGCAGGTGCAAACTGCAGACGAATCAGTCGCGGACGATGGTCTTCAACACATCCCACATGTCGGCACCGGTTTCCCAGACGGCAGCATTGGCTTTGAAGGCCGTCTCTGCAGTCATCACAGACAGAATCTCCGTGGCGAGATCGACATTGGAGGCCTCGGCGGAGATCGCGCCACCCGAGGGCTCAACACTCGCCCTCACTCCGCCGCTTTCGACGGACGAAAACTTGGTCTCTAGCCGATTGTAGCCGGGTGTCGAGACATTGGCGATATTGTTCGCTGTGGCGGCCAGCCGCGTCTGCTGCGCCTGCATCCCGGAGAGGGAAATTCCCATGACGGCCGAAAGGCTCATTGGCTGATCCTGCAACTGGCGTTTCCAAGCAGCAGTATTAGCGGGTCACCATTAGGGAAATCTGAAAAAACAGTCTTGCCAGAAAGTGGATGCGGTTGCCGGCCTGCTCCGTTTCGGGACGGAAAGGGACGCTGGCCCTAAGAAAAGCCCGGCGCTGTGCGCCGGGCTCTCAAAGATCAAACTCCTGCAGCCGTCATTCGACGATCTGGATGATCTGACGGGTCTGTGGATCGACGATCACGCGTCGATCATTGACCACGGTGTATGCATAACCCTCATAACCATCGACGGGATAGAGCTCGACCGGGTCTTCAATGACACGGCCGATCAGCACATCACCTTCGTAAGGCACCGAGCGCACTTCGCGCTGCATGACATAGGTTTCGACTGGTGCCGGCACCACGATGGTCGATTGGGTGGCGACCGGAGCCTGCTGGATGATGACAGTTTCCTGCGCATTGGCCGACGCCGAGAGCGTCATGAGTGCCGCTGCACCAGCGAGGATAAGAGTATTGCGCATGTCTGTTCTCCTGTGTTGGACAGGTTGAAGAACGGGCGCCCGAGCATTCCGTTCCATCACAGGGTTTGTCGGTGTGTAATCACAAATGAAAAACGCCGCCTCAAGGGCGGCGTTCAGGAGGCGATTTGAGGGCTGGCCGTTACTCGGCAGCTTCCGCGTAGGCTTCCATCGGCGGGCAGGTGCAAACGAGGTTGCGGTCGCCATAGACATTGTCGACGCGGTTGACCGACGACCAGTACTTGTCGACCCGGAAGGCGCCCGGCGGGTAGCAGGCCTGTTCGCGGCTATAGGGACGATCCCACTGGCCGACCAGGTCTTCCACCGTATGCGGTGCGTTCTTCAGCGGATTGTTGGCCTTGTCCATCCGGCCTTCTTCGATGGCGCGGGCTTCCTCGCGGATCGCCAGCATCGCTTCGCAGAAACGGTCGATTTCGGCCTTGGTTTCCGATTCCGTCGGTTCGATCATCAGCGTGCCGGCAACCGGCCAGCTCATGGTCGGCGCATGGAAACCACAGTCGATGAGGCGCTTGGCGACATCGTCGACGGTGACGCCAGCAGAGACCTGCAGCGGGCGGGTGTCGATGATGCATTCATGCGCCACGCGACCCGAGGCAGACGTGTAAAGCACGTCATAGGCGCCTTTCAGACGCGCTGCGATGTAGTTGGCGTTGAGGATCGCGACTTTCGTCGCCTGCGTCAGACCTTCGCCACCCATCATCAGGCAGTAGGACCAGCTGATCGGCAGGATTGACGGCGAGCCGTAAGGGCCAGCCGAGACCGCACCCGGACGGCCATCGGTCACGACATGGCCTGGCAGGAAGGGCGCGAGATGCGACTTGACGCCGATCGGACCCATGCCCGGACCACCGCCGCCATGCGGAATGCAGAAGGTCTTGTGCAGGTTGAGGTGGGAGACGTCGGATCCGATATCCCCGGGACGGGACACGCCGACCATGGCATTCATGTTGGCGCCGTCGAGATAGACCTGGCCACCGAACTGGTGGGTGATCTCGCAGATCTCGCGCACTGTCTCCTCGAACACGCCATGCGTGGAAGGATAGGTGATCATGCAGCAGGAGAGATTGTCTGCATGCTGTTCTGCCTTGGCGCGGAAGTCGTCGAGGTCGACGTCGCCGTTTTCCTTCGACTTCACCGGCACGACCGTCATGCCGACCATCTGGGCGGAGGCCGGATTGGTGCCATGCGCAGACGTCGGGATCAGGCAGACGGTGCGATGCGTGTCGCCCCGCGACAGGTGATAGGCGCGGATCGTCAGAAGTCCCGCGTACTCACCTTGCGCACCCGAATTCGGCTGCATCGAAATTGCGTCATAGCCTGTGACCGCGCAGAGCTTCTCCGAGAGATCGTCGATCATCTCCTTGTAACCAAGCGTCTGATCGGCCGGCGCGAAGGGGTGGATGTCGGAGAATTCCGGCCAGGTGATCGGCAACATTTCTGCTGTCGCGTTCAGCTTCATCGTGCAGGAGCCGAGCGGGATCATGGCCCGGTCGAGCGCGAGGTCGCGGTCCGAGAGCCGGCGGATATAGCGGGTCATCTCGCTTTCGGCGCGGTTCATGTGGAAGATCGGATGCGTGAGGTAGTCACTGGTGCGCAGCAGATCTTTCGGCAGGCGATAGTCTGCAGAGAAGTCTTCGACCTTGAAACTGCCGCCGAAAGCACGCCAGACGGCTTCGAGTGTGGCTGGACGGCTGCGCTCGTCGAGCGAAATGCCGACCTTGGTCTCGCCGACCTTGCGCAGGTTCACACCTTCGGCGACAGCCGCGCGCATCACGAGGCCCTGCATATGGCCGACTTCGACAGTGATTGTATCGAAGAAGGTTTCAGGCTCTATCCTGTAGCCGAGCTTCTCCAAGCCCTTGGCCAGGATGACTGTCTTCTGATGCACCTGCTGGGCAATTGCCTTCAGGCCCTTGGGACCATGGAAGACGGCATACATCGAGGCCATGACGGCGAGCAGAACCTGCGCTGTGCAGATGTTCGACGTCGCCTTTTCGCGGCGGATATGCTGTTCGCGGGTCTGCAGCGACAGGCGATAGGCGCGGTTGCCACGCGCATCGACGGAGACACCGACGAGGCGGCCCGGCATCGAGCGCTTGATCGCATCCTTGACCGCCATATAGGCCGCATGCGGGCCGCCGTAACCCATGGGAACGCCGAAGCGCTGGGTAGAACCGATGGCGATATCGGCACCCATTTCACCGGGGGACTTCAAGAGCAGCAGCGCCATGATGTCGGCAGCGACGGCGGCGAGTGCGCCGGTCTGGTGCAGACGGGCAATCAGGCCGGAGAAGTCACTGATATGACCGTGCGTGCCCGGATACTGGAAGATCGCGCCGAAGACTTCGGTCGGGTCGAGATCGGTGAAGGGGTCGCCGACGGTAACGGTCCAACCAAGCGGTTCGGCGCGGGTCTGGATGACGGCGATGGTCTGCGGGTGGCAGTCCTTGTCGACAAAGAAGCCGGTCGCCTTGGTCCTGGCGCTGCGCTGGCAGAGCGCCATGGCTTCGGCAGCAGCGGTCGCTTCATCCAGCAGCGAGGCATTGGCCACGTCGAGACCGGTCAGATCCGTCACCATGGTCTGGAAGTTGAGGAGTGCCTCGAGGCGGCCCTGACTGATTTCCGGCTGGTAGGGCGTGTAAGCTGTGTACCAGGCCGGGTTTTCCAAAATGTTGCGCTGGATAACCGGCGGCGTGATGGTGCCGTAATAGCCCTGGCCAATCAGCGAGGTCAGAGCGAGGTTCTTGTTGGCGGTCTCGCGCAGCTTGTCGAGGGCCTCGCGCTCGGTCATCGCCTGGCCCCAGGTGAGCGGGACCGTCTGGCGGATCGAGGCGGGAACCGTCGCATCGATCAGCTCGTCGAGCGTGTGATAGCCGATAACCTTGAGCATCTCGGTCATTTCGGCCGGGGAAGGGCCGATATGGCGGCGATTGGCGAAGTCGTAAGGATCGTAATCCGTGAACTGAAATTCCGTCGTCATTACGCAATCAGCTCCTTGTAGGCGGCCTCATCGAGCAGGGCGTCAGCGTCAGCGGGGTTCGCGAGCTTCAGCTTGAAGAACCAGGCAGCACCTTCCGGATCGGAATTGACCAGTGACGGATCGTCGACGATCGCCTGGTTGATCTCGACCACTTCACCGTCGAGCGGGCAGTAGACGTCGGAGGCGGCCTTGACGCTCTCGACGGTCGCAGCCGTGCCGTCCTTTTTAAAGCTTGTGCCTTCCTCTGGCAGCTCAACAAAGACGAGATCGCCGAGCTGGCCTGCGGCATGGGTGGTGATGCCGACGGTGGCAACGCCGTCTTCAATCTTCAGCCATTCGTGTTCTGCGGTGAATTTCAACATTGTTTGTTCCTCTCGTGTGTTTGTCGGTGTGTCGATGCTGCGCACTTGCCTCTCATTCGGCAGGGGGATGAGGGGCAGCACAATGCATGTTCATCGCGTCAGCGTTTGTAGGTTGGGGTTACAAAGGGCAGAGCCGTGATGGTGAGCGGCAGATACTTGCCACGCACCTCAGCGAAGACCTGCGTGCCGGCCTCGGCCATCTCCGTCGGTACATAACCCATGGCGATCGGCCCCTCGGCACTGGGACCGAAACCGCCGGAGGACACGTGACCGATTTCGATTGAGCCGTCCGCATCGGCAAAGAGCTTTGCCGGTGGGCGCACGGGTGCCTTGCCCTCGGGCTTCAACCCGACGCGGCGGCGGGAAACGCCATTCTCGAGCTCTCCGAGAATGCGCTCGGCACCTGGAAAGCCGCCCTCGCGGGCGCCGCCAGAACGACGGATCTTCTGGATGCCCCATTCGATCGAGGCTTCGACAGGCGACGTGGTGGTGTCGATGTCATTGCCATAGAGGCAGAGACCGGCCTCGAGCCGCAGCGAATCGCGTGCGCCGAGGCCAATGGGCTGACAGTCCGGGTTGTCGAGCAGCGCCTTGGCGAGGTCGGTGGCGCGGTCTTCGGGCACCGAGATCTCAAACCCGTCTTCGCCGGAATAGCCGGTGCGGGAGACGAGAGCAGGAATGTCGCCCAGAGACAGTTCACGCACGTCCATGAACTTCATAGCGCCAACATCGGAATTCAGCGCTGACAAAACGGCTTCAGCCTTCGGACCCTGGAGGGCGAGCAGAGCGCGGTCGTCATGTACCAGAACCTGAATGCCATCAGGAAGCTTCGCCCGCATATGGGCGATGTCCTCATCCTTGCAGCCGGCATTGACCACGACCAGCAGACGCTCGCCGAGGCGTGATATCATCAGATCGTCGAGGATGCCGCCATTGTCGTCGGTGAAAAAGCCATAGCGCTGGCGGCCGTCTTTCAGGCCGAGGATGTCCACCGGAACGAGCGTTTCCAGCGCCTCGGCTGCATCCACGTAAGCGCCCGAGGTCGCAACGAGTTCGACCTGTCCCATATGGGAAACGTCGAAGAGGCCGGCAGCGGAACGCGTATGGAGATGCTCCTTCAACACGCCGGCTGGATACTGAACCGGCATGTCATAGCCGGCAAAGGGCACCATCTTGGCGCCAAGCAACACGTGGAAGTCATAAAGGGGGGTGCGTTTAAGTTGGGTATGATCGTCCAAGACGTCGCCTCCGGGTACTCGCGCTCGCGCGATTGCTCAAGTCTGGGCACGGTTGTGCCATCTCCATGAGCCCCCTCTGTCCTTGTGCCTGAGATTGTTATCCCTTCGGCGCAGCCCGGTTTGGAAACGGGCCTCTCTCCAGAGTGCAGTCGACGCCTTGTGGTCCTTTTGCCTGAGAGTTTCCGGGGCGGTTGCTCCTTCGGCACCGGATTGAACCGGTTTCTCCCAACAAGGTCTTGGCGGCATTATCCGGTTGCGGGGTGACTTGGCAAGGGGGCGCGTCGCTCACGAGCAGATTTTTGTCGTGTCAGCGCCATAGCCGCCTGCGGGAGTATCGCTGAATGGTGGTTAGCCTTTCCATACCCACGCGGCATCTCGTCGCTTGGCTTCGGCCAAGCATCGCGCTAAAGCAGACGTCGAGACGAGGACGGCGATGAAGACGAAGTCACACCCTGCGGCAAAGATCCTGCGCATTCTGTGCGCCATGGTCTTCCTGTCGGTGGGATTTGCCCATCGCACGCCAGCGGCAATTGCGACCGATTTCCAGTCCGCTGCCTACAGTCTGCCAGATGGCACCTTTGCAGATCTGTGCATTGCAGATCGCGGCCATACCCGAAGCCACCAGGCCAGTGATTGTGAGGCGTGCCGGTTGGCCGGCGCCGTGCTTTTGCCGGTGCCTTGTGATGGCTGGCTCATCTCCGCATTCCAGAGCCTTGGCAAGGCCGATGCCGCTGAGGCTCGTCCGTATGTTCCTCAAGCCTCCGAGCAGCCGCGCTCCCGCGGTCCCCCGCTATCCGCCTGATCTGATCTTCACCTTGAAAAGACAGTATCGCCGCTGGCCCACGAGGCGCGGCACGGAGAGATATCCATGAAAACCCAGGTTATTTTCGCAACTGCCATGCTGACGCTGGCTTCCTCGACGGCCGCTCTGGCGCATGCAAGCTTTGCCAATCAGCCGGTCAAGATCGGCTCTTACGTCGCCGCCACCCTGCAGGTACCGCATGGCTGTGACGGCAAGGCGACCAACGAGGTTCAGATCAAGCTGCCGGAAGGCTTCATTTCCGCCAAGCCGATGGTCAAGCCTGGCTGGGAGATTGAAATCATCACTGGCGACTACCAGAAGAGCTACGACAATCACGGCAAGGCGATAACCTCTGGTCCGGTGGAGATCCGCTTTAAGAATGGCGAGTTGCCGGATGATTTCTACGATACGTTTGTCGTCTACGGCAAAGTCGCAGCCGGCGATCCGGCAACCGGCCTTGCTTTCCCCACCGTGCAATTGTGTGGTGCCGATGCCAAGGTTGCCTGGACCGAGATTGCCGCTCCGGGGCAGGATCCGCATTCCTTGAAGGGGCCGGCACCTGTGCTGGCGGTTGAAGCTGGGCAAGGAGATGAGCATGCGGGTCATGCGGCGCATGCTGCCGATAGTTCCCAAGGTCAGCAGGTTTCCACTGTAGACGCAGCTGGCGGTGCGCACGGAGCCCATGCTGCGCATGCGGGTCACGATGCGCAGATGGCGGATGCCAATCCGGGCGGCTTCGAACCGGTCACCCTGGGCAACCTCGAACTGACCGCCGGCTTCACCAAGGCGATGCTTCCCGGCCAGCCGGTTGGCGGTGGTTTCATCACCGTGACCAACAAGGGTGATGCTGACGACCGCCTCGTGTCAGCAACCTCCGAGCAGGCGGGGGAAGTTCAGCTTCACGAAATGAGCATGCAGGGTGACGTGATGAAGATGCGGCAGCTGAAGGATGGCATCACAATTCCGGCCGGCCAGACCGTCGAATTGGCGCCGGGCGGCATGCACATGATGTTCTACAAGGTGGTAAAGCCCTTCAGGCAAGGTGACAGCGTTCCGGTAACCTTGACCTTTGAAAAGGCAGGACAGGTTGAGGTCATGCTGCCGGTCGGCGCGCGCTAACCATCGCAAATCGGCGACGACTTCACATTCGCGGCCATCATGGGCCGCGAAGGGGCGGGGTCAAGGCCCCGCTTTATGTCAGGTCACCGAGTTCTTGTAGGCCTCGATGGTTTCCTTCAAGGTTGATTGCTCGAAGCGCTTCTGGCTCGACGTCAGAAAGTAGAGCGCGAGGGCTGGCGGCTGCACCACGTTGACCAGGGCCCTTAGCCGTAGGTCCTCGCTCTGCGATGCCTGTTCGGCCAGCAGTCGAGTATGTTCCTCCGCATAGGATGTTCTTCCTGTACGCAGTGGTGCTTTTACAGGCTCCATAGCATAGGCGGCGGTATGTGCTGAGACTGTCACGACCTGGGTCATCGTTGTTTTCCAGATATTATGTAATGATATTAGGATAACACGCGGTTATCTATGCATCTTTAAGTCGTTCCGGTCGGTTTTATTAAATCTGTAACCAATGAATTTCGAGGATTGCGCCTCCGGATTTGTCCTGAATCAAGTCGTTATCATGCCGTCAGCGCTACATTTTTTGCATCTGACGCACATGGAGGATGTCTGGATGATGATATTGGTTGGCTATGTTTCGATTGAAGGTCAGACGCGCAAGATTGCAGACAGTATTGCTGGAGAGATTGAAGCTGCGGGAGAAAGGGCATTGCTTTTCGACATCGCCTCACTTGAGGAATACGCCGTTGGACATCCCGAAGCCGCGATCCTCTGTGCGCCGATCCATGCTGGGAAGTACCCGACCGTGTTCCGTGACTTTGTCATGCGAGAGGTGCCCTGGTTGAGCACTGTGCCGACGTCTTTCGTTTCTGTAAGTCTTCTGATCGCAAGCGATGTCGAGGCGGAGCGTCAGGAGGCACGAGGGTTTGCCGATCATTTCGTTGAAGAAACCGGATGGCGGCCAGCCATGACCCATCACGCAGCCGGGGCCCTGCGGTACCGCGAATATGATTTCTTCAAGCGCTGGATGATGCAACGCATGGCCAGAGAGAGACACGCTCCCACGGATGCCGACGAGGATCACGAATTCACCGATTGGGTGGCGCTCAAATCCTTTGTCGGGACCTTTCTTGCTGCGGCCAAGGCTTGACGCCGACCTGCGGCAGGGGTTTGAAGGCTCTGGTCCTCTTTTGTGCCGGAGACTTCATGTTCAATGTTCTGCTCGTTGCCTTTGGTGGCGCCTTGGGCTCCGTGTGTCGCTACCTGACGGGATTGGCGATGACGCGGCTGCTTGGGCCTGCCTTTCCCTGGGGAACGTTGACGGTCAATGTTGTCGGCTCCTTCGCGATCGGCTTTCTCGCAGAACTGTTTGCGCGCAAGTTTGATGCCTCAATGGAGCTACGGCTCCTGCTCATTGTCGGCTTCCTCGGCGGTTTCACCACCTTCTCTTCCTTTTCGCTGGATACGCTGGTGTTGGTCGAGCGGGGGGCTACACTTCAGGGGATGGCCTATATCGCTGGCAGTCTTTTGCTGTCCTTTGCTGCCGTCTTTTCAGGTCTTAGCCTGGGGCGTAGCCTGTTCTGAGCGACCTTTGTCTCATTTCGCTTTCCCTTTAGGGCCGAAATCTACTAAAGGCACGGAACGAGGGCTTTGCCCGCAAGGATGAAAGAAGACTGATGGCTGGCATCGAACATATCACCGTCCAGGCTGACGAGGCGGGCATGCGGCTCGACCGTTGGTTCAAGGTCCATTACCCGGGCCTCGGATTCGGTGCGTTGCAGAAACTGCTGCGCTCGGGTCAGGTCCGCGTTGATGGCGGCCGCGTCAAGACAGATGCCCGAGTTCAGCCCGGTCAGGTTGTGCGCATTCCACCCATGGATGTCGACGCCAAGAAGACCGGCCCGATCGCCAGTCACGACTTGAAACATGGTGACGACCACGAACTTCTGTCGCGCATGCTGCTGCATGAGGACGAAAAGGTCTTCGTGCTGAACAAGCCCGCCGGCCTTGCTGTGCAGGGCGGTTCCGGCCTCAACCGTCACATTGACCAGATGCTGGAAGCCTGGACCAGCAAGCGGGGTGAAAAGCCGCGCCTCGTGCACCGCCTCGACCGCGATACCTCCGGCGTCCTGGTCGTCGCCCGCACGCGTGGCGCCGCCCAGAAGCTGACGGCGGCCTTCCGCGAGCGCGACACCAAGAAGATCTACTGGTCTCTGGTCAAGGGCGTGCCGCGCAAGCTGGAAGACAAGATCTCGACCTGGGTGGTCAAGGACCAGACCGACGAGGGCGACCGCATGCGGGTCTGCCGTCATGGTGAAGAGGGCGCCGACCACGCCGTCTCCTATTACCGTGTAATCGATACCGCGGCCCAGAATCTCGCCTGGTTGGAGATGGAACCCTATACGGGGCGCACCCATCAGCTGCGCCTGCATGCGCTGCATATTGGCCATCCGATCATCGGCGACCCGAAATACTTCATCGACGACCACAACTGGGATTTTCCGGGCGGTGTGCAGAAGCGTCTGCATCTGCATGCACGCTCCATCGATCTGCCCCATCCCAATGGCGGGCGTCTCAAGGTCACGGCACCCCTGTCGCCGCATATGGTTCAGACCTGGAACCTGCTCGGCCTCGACCAGCGCGATGGTGACAGGGACGACGAATGAAGCTGGTTCTCTTTGATTGCGACGGGACGCTGGTCGACAGCGCAGGCCTGATCCATGAGGTCATGCGCCACAGCTTTATGGCCTTTGGCAAGCCGGAGCCGGCATTCGAGACGACAAAGTCGATCATCGGACTGACGCTCGATATTGCCATCGCGCGCATGGACGGCAAGCCCCATGCCGACGATGAGGCTGTTGCCATGGCGGCGCACTACAAATCGATCTTTCGAGACGTGCGCGAGACGTCCGGCTTTGGCGAAACCATGTTTGACGGCATGCGCGCCGTGCTCGACACGCTGATCGCCCGCGACGACATCTTGCTCGGTGCCGTGACCGGCAAGTCGAGGCGTGGGCTCGAGATCATTCTGGAGGGGCACGGCTTGAAGGAGCGTTTCCTGTTCAACCGTACCGCCGATGATTGCCCTTCGAAGCCGCATCCGGCCATGGTCGCCGAATGCTGCGCCGAGGCGGGTATCGCACCGCGCGAGACGATCGTGATTGGTGATGCGATCTATGACATGCAGATGGCCAAGGCTGCCGGCGCCACAGCAATCGGCGTGTCCTGGGGGTATGCTGACGTCGACAACCTCTGGAAAGCCGGCGCTGACGCCGTCGTGACCCAACCGGCCGACCTTCTGGCCTATATTCACTAGGCTGTCTCGGGTGGCGCAAGGTCGCCCGACATGCCCTATCTGATTGTTGTTTCGCATTTCCGGACGCAAACCCAACAAGGCGCTTTTGCTGGAAATGCTCGAGGAGACTGACATGCGTGACGAACTCAGCCAGGACATCTTTGGCACATTCGTGCCGGAACCCAGCCACGCAGATCCTGTCCGGCGGGCGCAGATCCAGATGAAACACCCGCTGCCGAAGCGGTTCTACACAAACGTGACGATCGGTGAGAACGAGGGCGGTTTCGCTATCCTGCTTGATGGCAAGTCCGTAAAGACGCCGGCCAAGAACGCCCTTGTGCTGCCGACCCTGGAGGTTGCCGAACTGGTGGCTGCCGAATGGGCAGGGCAGGGCGAGGAGATTGACCCTGGCACCATGCCGATCACGAGACTGTCCAACACCGCCATTGACGCCGTCAGTCAGAGCCTTGATGCCGTTTTTGACGAGATCGTGCTTTTTGCCGGTTCGGACATGCTTTGCTACCGCGCCGAGGCCCCAAAGGAACTCGTTGAGCGCCAGGCTGCGCGCTGGGACCCCGTGCTGGCATGGATCGCCGAGGCGCATGCAGCGCGCTTCATTCTGGCAGAGGGTGTGATCCACCAGGCTCAGCCATCTGAGGCCATCTCCGCATACGCCGCGGCGCTGGAACGGCATCGCGACGCGTTTGCCCTGTCGTCTATCAATGTTGTCACGACGCTGACAGGGTCGGCTATTCTCGGTCTCGCCTTTGCCGAAGGCGCCTTTGATCTCGACGATGTCTGGTCGCTTGCCCATCTCGATGAAGACTGGACAATCGAACATTGGGGGACGGATGCCGAGGCCCAAGCAAGACGCGAAAGCCGTTACCGGGAATTCGCTGCTGCGGCGTCGTTGTTTACGGCCCTTCAGTCGCGGGATTAACCGGTCGATAACTATGATGGGCTGATGCTCTGGCTGGTAGAATCAGCAGCCAGGGACCGAAATGCTCGCCCGCAGCTTCCGCTCGATCATTGCGCTCGGGCTCATGCTTTGCCTTTCCTCCTGTATCGGCTTGCCGAATGCGGGGACCGGCAGGCCGCTCGTCTACAATATCCGCAGCGTCAGCGTGATGGCGAATGCCACTCTGCCACTTGATCTGCTCAGCAGCGTCGATCAGCGGGTGGGATCGGCGATTGCTGCAACCCGCCCGCCGCAAGGCGCCCAAAGGGTCGTTCTTCTCGTTCGTATCGATCGCCTGGACAAGGGTGATAATGCGCGCCGCCGCATGGACCGCGCCCGCTTTACGGTGACCGCCACCTCCGTCGAAACTGGCGAACCGGTGGCTGAGGGCCAGCTGGTGGCCAACGCGCCGACAGACGATCCGCGTTATGCCAATGAGGCTTTGGCGGAGGAGATTGCAGCTCGCATCCGTTACGCCTTTTCGCTGAAAACACCGCAGGTTAGACGGCTACCCCCACAACGGACGCTGTCGACCCGGCTGATGGATCAGATCGCGGCTTGGCCTGCAAAACCTGCAGAGGCAGCACGCCCTGACGCCCGCGCGCCGACCTTGCCGACGAAGGCCCCACTGCCGCCTGCCGCAAACGGAGATGCGCCCGTTCAGGCGCCACCGCCACGCGCTGCGGCGAGGCCTCCCAGCACGGTGACGGATGGCGCCAGCGGAGCCGTCCGACTCGGTAAAGGCTGCGATGCGACCACCAACCCGAACTGCCTCGCGCCATAGCGCTGAATGCCTTCCCTGTGACTGTTTGTCCTCATGTGGACGCGCCAACCCATGTCGTCGGCGTGATTGACTTGCGCGTTGGGGCCGCCTAATTCTGATGTCGGATGGTTTTCGGATCGCAGGAATGCAATCCGGAAAGCAAAAGGGAATGCGAGGACATGGACCCAGGTCGGGCATGTCGAACGCAGCCGACCCCGCGACTGTATTGCAGCGAGGGTCTCCTATCCGGATGAAGCTGGGCGGGCAGCATACGCATGGTGCGTTCGTTGCTCCGTTCTTCGCCAAAGCCGGAAAAGCCACTGGGGTGGCGACACGATCAGCCGGGGCAGGACGCCTCTTTCTCTACGAATCGTCCGCTCTTTCGTGTCGCCTCTAAACTCCGGGAAGGCGAGGGAGACCCGTTGGCTAAGCGCCACGACCTGTGAGCCAGGAGACCTGCCATCCGGCGGACATGGTGTCCACATTGGGGAAATTTCCCCGTTGCCAGCACGGAGGTTGTCGTGGCGACGTTTCAGATGGGCTGTCCCTGCCGGGGCCGTCGACGGTTTGCGCGCGCCATAGGCTCCCTCCACGGAGGACGGCCATGAGCGGCCATGATCGGCTCTCCACACTGGTGCTTGGCGGCGCCCGGTCCGGCAAATCGCGTTTTGCCGAAGGATTGGCGCGCAAAAGCGGGCTTAACCGCATCTATCTTGCCACCGGCCGTGCCTGGGATGACGAGATGCAAACCCGCATTGAGACCCACAAGGCAGACCGCGCCGGCGATGCCTGGACGACGCATGAAGAACCTCTCGATCTGGTCGGTGCACTGAAATTGCTCGATCGATCCGACAGCGTCATCCTCATCGATTGCCTGACGCTCTGGGTCACCAATCTGATGATGGAGGAGGGGCGAGACGTGGATGCCGAGGGCGTAGCTCTTGCCGCGCTGCTCCCGAAACTAAGCGCTTCCATCATCCTTGTTTCCAATGAAGTCGGTCTCGGCATCGTGCCGGAAAACCGGATGGCTCGTGCCTTCCGCGACCATGCCGGCCGCCTCCACCAGTCGATCGCCGTAGAGGCGACAGACGTCTATTTCGTTGCGGCCGGATTGCCGCTGAAAATGAAGGGTTGAACCATGTTGCAGAAGAAGATCCCCGCGACCGTTATCACTGGCTTCCTCGGTGCGGGCAAGACCACCATCATCCGCAACATGCTGATGAATGCTGGCGGCAAGAAGATCGCTCTCATCATCAACGAATTCGGTGATCTTGGCGTGGATGGCGACGTGTTGAAGGGCTGCGGCGCTGACAATTGCACGGAAGACGACATCATCGAACTGACCAATGGCTGCATCTGCTGCACGGTTGCAGACGACTTCGTGCCAACTATGCAAAAGCTGCTCGATCGCGATGTAAAGCCGGATCACATTGTCATCGAGACCTCGGGCCTGGCTCTGCCGCAGCCGCTGGTCGCCGCCTTTAACTGGCCGGACATTCGCACACGTGTGACCGTCGATGGCGTCGTCACCGTGGTCGATAGTGCCGCCGTCGCGGCGGGCCGCTTCGCCGATGATCATGACGCGGTCGCGGCACAGCGTGCCGAGGATGACAACCTCGACCATGAAAGCCCGATCGAGGAACTGTTCGAGGATCAGCTGACCTGTGCCGATCTTATCGTTCTCAACAAGACCGATCTGCTCGACGCCACTGGCATTGCTGCCGTGCGCGCCGAGGTGACCGGTCGCACCAGCCGCAAACCTTCGATGATCGAGGCGAAGAACGGCGAAGTGCCCTCGCTCGTCCTGCTCGGGATCGGCGCCAGCACTGAAGACGATATCGACAATCGCAAGTCCCATCATGAACTGGAGCATGAGGCGCTGCATGCCTCTGGCGCCGACCACGATCACCACCATGATCACGATGAGTTCGAAAGCTTTGTTCTGAAGCTGGGTGAAGTCTCCGATCCCTCGGCCTTTATTGATCGGCTGAAGCCTGTCATCGAGAAGCACGACATTCTTCGCCTCAAGGGTTTCATCGACGTGCCCGGCAAGCCCATGCGCCTCGTCATCCAGGCCGTCGGAACTCGCGTCGACACGTATTTCGACCGCCCCTGGACATCTAGCGAAAAGCGCGAAACGCGCCTGGTGGTGATCGGACTGCATGAATGGGATTTCGCCTCGGTCGTTGAGGACGTCGAGGCAGCCGCGGCCTGATATGCATCTGCTTCTTGCCCAGAAGGGGTCGATCAGCGACGGCGACGAGGCAATCGACCTCGGCCAAACGGCCGGGGACGTTCTGTTCCTCTCGGCGGCGGACACGGAATTGGCAGCCGTCGCCGCAGCCGTTGCTATAAGGGGTGACGAGACGTTTTCCTGGCGGCTTGCGAGCCTGATGGCGTTGAAGCACCCGATGTCGGTCGACACCTATATCGAGCGAACCGCGCGCCATGCGCGGCTGATCGTGGTGCGGGCGCTCGGCGGGGCAAGCTATTTTCAGTATGCGCTGGAGGCTCTGCATGCGGCAGCGCGAAGGTCCGGTGCCGCCATCATCGTCCTGCCAGGTGACGACAAGCCCGATGCCGGGCTGGAGCCATTTCAAGCCTGCATGGAGCAGGATCGACAGGCCCTGTGGAGCTACTTGACCGAGGGTGGCGAAGCGAATGCCCGGGCCTTCGTGGCCTATGCCGAGGCAATGCTGGCTGATGTAGAAAAACCCGAACCGGCGCGCCCTTTGCTGAAGGCCGGAATCTGGTGGCCGGGCCGGGGCGTGATGGGTGTCGAGGAATGGCGAGCGCTGGCTCTTCCTTCAGCCCGTGGCCAAGGAGAGGGTGCCCGAAAAGCGGATAAGGGGCATGGCACCGAGCAAGATCGGCCTTTAACCCTGAACACTGCCCCGGAACCAACGAGAGGGGATGTCGTCCCCATCTGCTTCTACCGGGCCCTTGTTCAGAGCGGCGAAACGGCGCCGGTGGAAGCGATGATCGGTGCGCTGCAGGCAGAGGGCCTCACGCCGCTTCCGATTTTCGTATCGAGCCTGAAAGACCAGGTCTCCGTGGATACACTGAGAACGATCTTAGTCCAGGCGCCACCGGCCGTGGTGATCAATACAACTGGCTTTGCTGTCTCGACGCCGGGGGCGCGCAACTCCGGGACCGTCCTAGATGAAACGGGTGCCGTAGTTCTCCAGGCGCTGTTTTCATCATCGCCACGCAGCACCTGGGAGGCATCAACGCAAGGCCTGAGCGCCCGCGATCTGGCCATGAGCGTCGCCCTGCCGGAAGTCGATGGCCGCGTGCTCACGCGTGCGGTCTCCTTCAAGTCGAAGGCCCGG
This sequence comes from Rhizobium sp. G187, assembly GCF_051549525.1. Classification (NCBI taxonomy): domain Bacteria; kingdom Pseudomonadati; phylum Pseudomonadota; class Alphaproteobacteria; order Hyphomicrobiales; family Rhizobiaceae; genus Rhizobium; species Rhizobium sp. G187. The sequence goes on along the minus strand of NZ_JBPUGM010000001.1, from coordinate 860,129 downwards.
TTTGACGAACGGGTAGAGACCAATCTGGTCAGCCATGAGCCCGATATGGGCCGCATGCGCTTCGTCGCAGCGCTTGCCGCCAACTGGGTCCGACTGCGCAATACCGAGCCGTCTCAGCGGCGTGTTGCGCTTGTCATGGCCAATTATCCGAACCGTGACGGCCGTCTCGGCAATGGCGTCGGGCTCGATACGCCGGCCGGCACGATCGAGGTCATGCGGGCGATGCAGATCGCGGGCTACGATGTCGGCGATTTTCCTGAAGATGGCGACGCGTTGATCCAGTCTTTGATGGCGGGCCCAACCAATGCGGCGACCGATGGGCGGATCATCCGTGAACGGTTAGCTGTAAGTGAATACAAAAACTTCTTCCAATCTCTTCCGAAAGAAGTTCAAGAAAGAGTCGTGGGGCGCTGGGGTGATCCGGTTCATGATCCCTTTCATCTCGACGGATCCTTCGCCCTGCCACTGATGCGCTTTGGAAAGCTGGTCATCGGCATTCAGCCAGCCCGTGGCTACAATATCGACCCCAAGGAAACCTATCACTCACCGGATCTCGTGCCGCCGCATGGGTATCTTGCCTTCTACGCTTTTCTGCGCCGCGAATTTGGTGCTCAAGCTGTCATCCATATGGGCAAGCATGGCAATCTCGAATGGCTGCCAGGCAAAGCGCTGGCCTTGTCCGAAACCTGCTTTCCCGAAGCCGTGTTCGGACCAATGCCGCATCTCTATCCCTTCATCGTCAACGATCCCGGCGAGGGCACGCAGGCCAAGCGCCGATCCTCCGCCGTCATCATTGACCACCTGACGCCACCTTTGACGCGCGCCGAAAGCTATGGGCCGCTGAAGGATCTGGAGGCGCTGGTCGACGAATACTACGAGGCATCGGGCAGCGATCCGCGCCGTCTCGTTTTACTGAAGACGCAGATCCTCGACCTGATCGCCGATATCGGCCTTGATCAGGATGCGGGCATAACCAAGGGCGAGGCCGAGGAAACGGCGCTGGAGAAGCTCGACGCCTATCTCTGCGACCTGAAGGAAATGCAGATCCGAGACGGCTTGCATATCTTCGGTCGGGCGCCCGAAGGCCGGCTGTTGACGGATCTCGTTGTGGCGCTCGCACGGGTGCCGCGTGGCATGGGCGAGGGTGGCGACGCCAGTTTGCAGCGGGCGATTGCGGCGGATGACGGAATGCCATTCGATCCTCTCGACTGCGTGCTCTCCGATCCCTGGACCGGAGAGAAACCGGCGATCCTCGCCGATCTCACCGATGCGCCCTGGCGCACCCATGGCGACACCGTCGAGCGCATTGAACTGCTCGCTGCCAAATTCGTATCCGGAGAGATCGCTTGCCCTGAGAATTGGCCGCGGACCCGAGCCGTTCTCACCGAGATCGAAACACGCCTCAAACCCGCCGTCGTCTTGTCCGGTACCGCCGAAATCGAGGGTCTGCTGAAGGGGTTGGCCGGAACCTTCGTACCTCCTGGGCCCTCTGGCGCACCCACTCGGGGCCGACCGGACGTGCTGCCGACCGGCCGCAACTTCTACTCCGTCGATAGCCGTGCCGTGCCGACACCGGCGGCTTACGAACTCGGCAAGAAGTCGGCCGAACTCCTGATCCAGCGCTATGTACAGGACAATGGCGAATGGCCGACCTCCTTCGGCCTGACGGCCTGGGGCACGTCCAATATGCGCACTGGTGGCGATGATATTGCGCAAGGCTTGGCACTGATCGGCGTCAAACCGGTCTGGGATATGGCATCCCGTCGTGTCACCGGCTTCGAGGTAATCCCGCAGGCCGTACTCGGCCGTCCGCGTGTTGATGTTACACTGCGCATTTCCGGCTTTTTCCGCGATGCCTTTCCCGAACAGATCACGCTCTTCGACAAGGCTGTGCGGGCGGTGGCGGGTCTTGACGAGGACGAAAGCGACAATCCGATTGCCGCACGCGTGAAGGCCGAAACCGAAAAGCTCAAGGGCGAAGGGCTCGACGAAAAGCAGGCGGCCCGCCGCGCCGGCTACCGTGTCTTCGGTTCCAAGCCTGGAGCCTATGGCGCAGGCCTGCAGGCGCTGATCGACGAGAAGGGCTGGAGCGACCGCGCCGATCTCGCCGAAAGCTACCTGGTCTGGGGCTCTTATGCTTATGGCGCCGGTGAAGAAGGAAAAGCCGAACGCCGCCTGTTCGAGGAGCGCCTGCGCTCGGTCGAAGCCGTGGTGCAGAACCAGGACAACCGCGAGCACGATCTGCTCGACAGCGACGACTATTACCAGTTCGAAGGCGGCATGACGGCGGCGGTCGAGCACGTCGCGGGGAGCAGGCCGAAGGTTTATCACAACGACCATTCGCGGCCGGAAAAGCCGGTCATCCGCAGCCTTGAGGAAGAGATCGGCCGCGTCGTCCGCGCACGCGTCGTTAATCCCAAGTGGATCGAGGGCGTGATGCGCCACGGCTACAAGGGTGCCTTCGAGATCACCGCCACGGTCGATTACATGTTCGCCTTTGCAGCCACCACAGGGGCTGTTCGCGACCATCACTTCGAAGCGGTTTATCGGGCCTTTATTCTGGATGAGCGCGTGCGCGAGTTCATGACTGAGAAAAATGCGCCAGCTCAGAAGGAACTGGCCGGGCGGCTGATCGAGGCGATCGAGCGTGGCTTGTGGACGCCGAAGAGCAATTCCGCCAAGTTCTCCCTCGTCGAACTGGCTGGAGGAGGACAGCATGACTGAAGCAGCTGTGGGAAGGGCAATGCCGTTGAGCGGTCGGTGCCTGTGTGGCGCCGTAAGCTACAAGACGAGCGGCCTGGTGCGCACCTCTGGCCACTGCCATTGCGAGAGCTGTCGCCGTGCGGCGTCATCACCCGTCACGACCTTCTTCACGGTCCCTCGAAAGGGTACCGAACTTGTCGGCGACAGTCTGCGCTACTACGCCTCGTCTCCGGGGGTGCGCCGTGGTTTCTGCGGCACCTGCGGTTCACCCATGTCCTTCGAGACGGAACGCCGCCCCGAGGACATTGATCTCTATGTCGCAAGCCTTGATACCGGATTGTTCGTGCCCATTCGTGAGCACTGGCACTGGGACGAGCGCGTCGACTGGCTGAATGTGGTCGACGATCTGCCGAAGAGCGAGGGCGGCGTATGACGGATGCGATCCGTATCGACGTCGTCGATGACAAGGATGAGGCCTTTATCGCCGCGACGCTCGACATCCTCGACCGTACCGCGACCGCAATCGGGAAACCCTTTGACGGATGCGATTTGCAGATCCGGGCCGAGGATGACAACGGGGAGCTGGTCGGCGGACTGTTTGCCTTGGAAATTCAGGGCTGGCTCTTTGTTAAATATCTGGCCGTTGCCGAGGCCGCGCGCAACCGGGGTATCGGTGCGCGTCTTCTGTCCAAAGCCGAGATGGAAGCAAAACGGTTGGGGCTTGCTGGGGTTTATCTCGATACTTTCTCCTTCCAGGCGCCGCGATTTTATCTGCGCGCGGGCTATGTCGAGATCGGCCGTCTCCCGGAGACGGAAGGTCGGCCCGCCCGAATCTGGTTCGCCAAGACATTTGAAAAGGACTGAACGATGACAGAAGACATTCCTGCTCCAGAGGCCGATCTCGCCCGTCACGCCGAGAAGATGGCGAAGAAGAAGGCCGCCCGAGACAAGATCATGGCGACCAAGACCGACGAGAAGGGCCTGATCATCGTCCATACCGGCAAGGGTAAGGGTAAGTCCTCCGCCGCCTTCGGCATGATCTTCCGTCATATCGCCCATGGTCGCAAATGCGCGGTCGTCCAGTTCATCAAGGGGGCCATGTCGACGGGCGAGCGGGACCTGATCCTCCGCCACTTCTCGGATCTCTGCGAATTTCACACCATGGGTGAGGGGTTTACCTGGGAGACCCAGGACAAGGCACGCGATATCGCCATGGCCCAGGCCGCCTGGCAAAAGGCCAAGGACCTTATCCGCGATCCCTCGAACTTGATGGTGCTGCTGGACGAGATCAACATCGCCATCCGATACGACTATATTGATCTCTCCGAGGTTCTGGAGTTTCTGGAGACCGAGAAGCCGGAGATGACTCATGTGGTTTTGACCGGTCGAAACGCCAAGGAAGAGCTGATCGAGCGCGCCGATCTGGTGACGGAGATGGAGTTGGTCAAGCATCCGTTCCGCTCGGGCATCAAAGCGCAGATTGGCGTCGAATACTGAACGCAATTGAGGCGCGTCCCGAGAGCGTGCCGGTCAAGCGCTTTCCAGGCTTTGCCGCAGGCGCGGCTCGTCGAGCAGGCCTTCGGCTTGCAGACGGGAAATCGCCGTCGCTGAGCCGTCTTCCTGCCGCAGACGCTTGGCCAATGCTTCGGCGGATGCCCGCATATCTGGTGCTTCGATCCTTCGGATCGCCGCTGCGAGCTTGTCGACGGTAAGGCTGTTACGGGCAAGAGCCGGGGGCGCGACCCCGAGCCGATGGAGGCGCGAGGCCCAGAAGGGCTGGTCGCCGAAGACCGGCGCGACAATGGAGGGAATTCCAGCCCGTGCTGCGGCAATCGTCGTTCCGGCCCCGCCGTGGTGAATGGCGCCCGCCATACGGGGAAAGAGCCAGTCATGCGGCACGTGGCGCACGACGTGGATTGGATCGTCAGCCGCAATCTGCGCGCCGTCCAGACCACCCCAGCCAGTCGCCAGAACGAAGCGCCGTCCGGTAGCCCGTGCCGTGGCGCGGATCATCGCGGTGAGAGCCTCGGCATCGGCACTGAACATGCTGCCGAAACCGACATAGATCGGCTTCGCGCCCGATGCGAGGAAGGCCAGCAACGCCGGTGACGGTTCGAAGCCGCCGGTCGTGTCCAGGACCCAGGGACCGGTGACTGCGATCGTAGCGGGCCAATCCGACGGCGGTGGTGCCAGAACGGAACTATAGCCGAAGAGCCGAAGATGGGCTGCCTCCACGGATGTAAGCGGCCCGCGCCCGGCATAGCGCGCAAGGCCGAGTGTCGGGCGGACAACCTCCTGATAGGCCGGGCTCATCACATGCCAGACCATTCGGCGCGAGAGTTGACCGAGACGCCGGTTGACCCATGCCGGTAACCGATACATCCAGTGCGGAAGCGGCATGAGTGGCGGATTGTCCGAAGGCAGGGTGGGAACCAGCTGTGTTTCGACAACAGGCACGCCAAGGCGTTCGCCAAGTGCTGCTGCCAGCAGGAAGACCATGCCGTTTCCGATCAGAAGATCGGCATCCTTTGCCGCTGCCAGTCCCTGTTGAGGCCAGTCAGCGGCAAGCAGCTTCAGCTGGGCGCGGAACTTCCGGATCATCGCGAGCGTGGCCAGTCCTTGGCCCTGCAGATCCTTGTCCTGTCGCATCCAGGTGTGAAAATCGCCAGAGAGCCTGAAATAGTCGAGGCCGTTGGCGGTGACGAGGTCTGCGCAACTCTGGTCCGTCGCCACGGTCACGGCATGGCCACACCGTGCAAGGGCGACGCCTAGCGCAACGAGGGGCCGGACATCACCCTCGGTGCCGATGGTGAAAATCGTGATGCGCATTCGCCAAGCCCTTGCTGAAGACGGCATGGGTGATGAAAAGGATTAGGTGATGAAATCGCCGGTGTTCCATGCCCTGCCCATGGTGCAAAAAATCGGCCGGTGGCGTCAATTCTCAGCGATCTAGGGGTATTGGACGACGACTGCACGGTTCCGCGCGCTTAGTCACGGTATCGCCCTAACGTCATTCGACCTGCAATCGAACGGCTGTAGCCGTTGTAAACGCACCCTTGCTTGCTCGACTTAGATGCCAAGGAAGACCCAAATGGGGTTTGTCGGATCCATCAGCAGTCGGATGGCGAGAGCCACACAGGTGAAGATCAGCAGTGGCTTGATGATCTTGGCTCCCTTTTTCATCGCGAAACGCGATCCTGTCTGCGCGCCGAGGAACTGCCCGATACCCATCATCAGGCCGACTTTCCACAACACCACGCCGTTGAGCAGGAAGATCAGAAAGGCGCCGGTATTCGAGCCAAGATTGAGAAGCTTGGTATGAGCCGTCGCCTTGAGCATGCCGAACCCGGCAAGGGACACGAAGGCGAGCATGAAGAAGGAACCTGTGCCGGGACCGAAGACGCCGTCATAGAGGCCGATCAGGGGAACGAATGTCAGGCCGAACACAAGGGGGGCAATGCGCTGGTGACGGTCTTCGTCGGAAATATTCGGCTTAAGTGCAAAGTAGAGTGCGATGGCGACAAGCAGGAAGGGCATCAGCGCCCGCAGAACGTCGCCCGGCACGATCGTGGCGATCAAGGCGCCAAGCGCGCCACCAAGTGTCGCCATCCCCGCCATCGGCAACTGTTTTTTCAGATCGACATGGCCTTTACGGGCGTATGCGAGTGTCGCGGAGCCGGCCCCGAACATCGACTGCAGCTTGTTCGTTCCCAATGTTTCTAGCGGCGGGATACCGGCAATCAGCATGATCGGTATGGTGACCAATCCGCCGCCACCGGCAATTGAATCGATAAAGCCGGCAATGAAGGCAGCAACGAACAGGAGGGCAAGGGTGTGCAGGGCGAGATCGGCCACGGGGACACTCGGGTTTGTCTGGGGTGCGGCCCTTGTGCACCAAAGCCGCAAAGTGGGCAACTGCGTTTGACCCGTCCTGCGACGGTCGGCTCTGTGGACTGGCGCTTCCATCATAGAATGCGCCGCAATCTGGTTTGACCGTTTGATGACGCTTCGATAAAGCTCAGGGTAATGTGCGACGGCGCCTGTTCGACAGGCTGGAAATAGTCCGGTGCGGCCGACCCAAGCAGGGGGCCAATTCCGGAGCTGTCCCAAAGGCCATGGACCGTGCTGCAAACCGCGCGCGTCCGGCGCTTCGTACAGGGAGAGCAACGAAGCAGGAGGCCGACATGGCGGAAAAACTCGGAATCATGGTCTGTGGCCATGGCAGCCGCAATCAGAATGCGGCGAAGGAATTTGCCGTGATCGCGCAGGCGCTGCGCGCGCGCAATCCCGATATGCCGGTCGAATACGGTTACCTTGAATTCTGCAATCCGGTCATCGCTTCCGGTCTCGACAGCTTGCGCGAAAAGGGCGTGACGCGGGTTCTGGCTGTGCCCGGCATGCTGTTTGCTGCTGGCCACGCCAAAAACGACATCCCCTCCGTCCTCAACACATACCAGGCCCAGAACCCGGGCATGGTGATCAATTACGGCCGCGAACTCGGGATCGACTTGAAAATGATCCGGGCCGCCGGCGACCGGATCCAGACGGCTGTCGACGAGGCGAACGAAGCCCTCGGCTTTGTCGAGAAGCACGATACGCTGTTGATGGTCGTCGGCCGCGGATCGTCAGACCCGGATGCCAATTCCAATGCTACCAAGGTCATGCGCATGCTCTGGGAAGGCATGGGCTTCGGCTGGGGCGAGACCTGCTATTCCGGCGTGACATTTCCGCTTGTCGAGCCGGGTCTCACCCATGCCGCAAAGCTTGGCTACAAGCGCATCATCGTGTTCCCGTACTTCCTCTTCACCGGCGTCCTGGTCAAGCGCATCTACAGCTACACAGATGAGGTCGCGGCGCGTCATCCAGAGATCCAGTTCGTCAAGGCAAGCTATCTGAACGACCACCCGCTGGTTCTTGATGCCTTCCAGGACCGTGTCCGGGAGATCCTCGAAGGCGCGGCCGTCATGAACTGTCAGATGTGCAAATACCGCGAACAGGTTCTTGGCTTCGAAGCCGATGTCGGCCAGCGCCAGGAAAGCCATCACCACCATGTCGAGGGTATTGGTGGCGGACTGGAAAACTGTCCGTGCAAGGGGGATTGTGACGCCTCCTGCCGCGATCCCGATTTCTGCAAGGAGCATGGCTTGCCCTATACGCCCGTCCACTCCCACGCCGAACCGAACGACCTGGAACCGGCGTTTGACTATGCAGCCTCCACCACGCTTGGCGGCAAATATGGCCATCTGTTAAACGCGGCGCCCGATGCCGGTCTGGAAGCCGTGATGAATGCGCCGTCCAGCGGCAAGAGTGCAGCACACGAGCATGGCCCCAATTGCGGCTGCGGTGGTCACCATGCTCACGATCATCACAACCACGACCACGACCACGGTCATGACCATGCACATGGGCATTCCCATGATCACGACCATGGCCATAATCACGGCCACGGCCACGGCCATGATCACGGGCACCATCACGCGCCGTATCCTCATGCGGACCATCCTCTTGGCCCAAAGTCGATGCAGAAGAAGACGTAAATGCCTCTTTTCGATCGCTATCTGGTTGTTGACTGGTCAGGCGCTGGACAACCGGTGACGGGCCGTAACTCGCTCTGGGCCTGCATGGCCCGGCGTGAGGGCGACCGGATCGTGGTTGAATGGGTGGAGAACGTATCGACCCGTCACGGGTTCATGCGCCGTCTCGAAACGATCGTCCGCTCGGCTCTGGATGCGGGCGAAAAACTGCTGTGTGGTTTTGATTTCGCCTTTGGCTATCCACAAGGGACAGCTGAGCGCTTGACCGGCCGGGCCGACTGGCGAGCCCTGTGGCGCAAGATCGCCGCCGAGATCGAGGATGGCGACAATAATGCCAACAATCGCTTCGCTCTCGCCTCGCGCTGGAATGGAACCTATTTTCCCGGGGAACCGCGCTTTTGGGGGCGGCCGCATCAACATGCCTATCCGCATCTGGGCGCCAAAAAGCCCGGCCCGTGGCAAACCGCACCACTCGCGTTCCGTCGCTCTGAGGTGTCTGTCGCGACGGCGAAATCTGTTTGGCAATTGGTGGGCGTCGGCGTGGTCGGCAGTCAGTCGTTGCTCGGGATTGCCCGCCTCTCTCGCTTCCTCGACGATTCCGGCCTGAACAAGCACATCGCCGTCTGGCCCTTCGAGACCGGATTCAGCACGTTTCTCGACAAACCAGTGGTCTTTGCAGAGACCTATCCCTCGTTGTTCACGCTCCCAGATAGTGCAGAGGTCAAGGACGCAGCACAGGTTCGCACGGTAGCGGAAGCCTTCGGAGAATTTGACATCGACGGACGTCTGGCCATGCTGATGGAGCGACCGATCATGTTGTCGGACGAAGACGTTGAGGTTTCGATCGCAGAGGAAGGCTGGGTGCTTGGCATCGGTCACCGCGACCTGGTGGGGGCGGCTGCCGCGACTTTGCCTGATAGCCACCGCCCGCCTCAGACTGAGGTCGCTCTCGAACTCAAATACGAAGCCAACATGGAGGTTTCTCCATCGGCTATTGGTCTGGCAGAAACGGATTGCGGCGTTCCGCTTTCCTTGTGTTTCTCGCCGGCCCTGAGCGAGTCAAAAAGCGGCAATAGCGCGGCTGCCCTGGACACATCTCTCGACTACATCCGCGACCCCGCCGAGATCTATCGTCAGTCCTTTTCCACGATTAGGACGGAGGCGGATCTCGACCGGTTTCCGCCAGACCTGCAGCCGCTGGCCATCCGCCTCATCCATGCCTGCGGCATGGTCGATCTCGCCAATGATATTGCCTTTTCAGATGGTGCGTTTGAAGCCGGTGCTGCAGCACTTGAGGCCGGCGCCCCGGTGCTGGTGGATGTCGAAATGGTACGCCATGGGGTGATCCGTCGCCTGCTGCCTGCCGACAATGAAATACTCTGCCTGCTGAATGATGAGCGTGTGCGGCCCAGGGCGAGCGAGATCGGCAATACGCGCTCGGCGGCCCAGGTCGATCTCTGGGATGACCGGCTTGAAGGTGCGGTCGTCGCAATCGGCAATGCCCCGACGGCTCTGTTCCGTCTGTTGGAACGCATCGATTCGGGAAGTCCCAAGCCGGCGATCATTCTCGGTTTTCCCGTTGGCTTTGTCGGGGCTGCCGAAAGTAAGGACGCGCTGATCGCCGACAGCCGCGGCATTCCGTATATTGCGGTGCGTGGCCGTCGGGGCGGCTCGGCCATGGCGTCTGCTGCGGTTAACGCGCTGGCGGGAGGGCTCGGTACCAATGTCTGAGTTTCTCCAGGGGCCCTGGCTCACCATCATCGGTATCGGCGACAATGGCCTCGAAAGCCTGACACCAGAGGCCCAATCTGTGGTCTGGCAGGCCGAGACACTGGTGATCGGCGAACGCCTCGACGCTGTCATTGATGGCAGTTCTCTGCCGAGCCTCAAGCGCATCCTGACCTGGGGCGCGGGCTTCCGCGAGACGCTGGCCGAGATCTTGAAGCTGCGCGGCACGCCGGTAACGGTGCTGGCAACTGGCGACCCGATGCATTTTGGCATTGGTGCAACACTCCGGCGTTACGTGGCATCGGAGGAAATGTTTGTCCTGCCGAGCCCATCGGCCTTTTCGCTCGCTGCTGCACGCCTCGGATGGCCGTTGCAATCGGTCACGCAGATTTCGCTGCATGGTCGTCCGCTGTCTTTCCTCAATCGCCATGTCCTGCCGCGGGCCCGCATTCTGGCGTTAACATCAGATGCCTCGACCGTGCAGGCTGCCGCGGTGCTTCTGGCCGAGCGCGGCTTCGGGGCTTCGGTCCTGCATGTGCTCGAACATATGGGCGGGGCGAGGGAGCGTCTGCTGCGCATGACGGCGCTGGAAATGGCCGAAACCCGCCCCAAGATATCCGACTTCAACACGCTTGCCATCGACTGCGCTCAGGATGGCCCGCTACTCGCCCCCGTGCCAGGTCTGCCGGACGAGGCCTTTCGCCATGATGGTCAGCTGACCAAACGCGAGATCCGCGCTGCAACGCTGGCCCAGTTGGCGCCATTCCCCAATGCACTGCTTTGGGATGTCGGCGCGGGCTGCGGGTCGATCGCGATTGAATGGATGCGGGCCGGCATGGGCACGAAAGCGATTGCGATCGAGGCAAAGCCGGAGCGTCTGATGATGATCCGGCAGAATGCCGACACGCTTGGGGTCCCGGATCTGGAAATCGTTGAAGGGGAGGCACCGACAGCACTCGTCGGCCTGAAAGTTCCTGATGTCGTCTTCATCGGTGGTGGGATCACAGGCGAGGGCCTGTTCGAGACCTGCTGGCAGGCACTCGGCCCCGGCGGACTTCTGGTCGCCAATGCCGTGACCATCGAGGGAGAGGCGCGGCTTGCCGAACTGCGCGGCATCTGGGGGGGCGAGCTTACGCGCATCCAGGTCGCGCGTGCTGCGCCGGTCGGTCGCTATTGCGGCTGGAAGTCACTGATGCCCGTGACGATGTGGACGGTGGTGAAGGGAGAGGGTGTATGACGGGGAAACTTTATGGACTGGGCCTTGGTCCTGGCGATCCGGAACTCCTGACGCTCAAGGCGCACCGCATTTTGACTTCCTGCTCCGTGGTCGCCTATCCGGCACCCGGTACGGGCCCGAGCTTTGCCCGCCAGATTGCAGCGCCCTACCTGACGGCCGCCCAACTTGAAGTGCCAATCATCGTGCCGATGCGCGTCGAGCGGTTCCCGGCTCAGGACATCTATACCCAGGCCGCCGAGACGCTGTCGCGTCATCTGGATGCGGGTTCGGACGTCGCCGTGCTCTGCGAGGGCGACCCTTTCTTCTACGGCTCCTTCATGTATCTCTTCGAACGGTTGGCTGATCGCTATCCGACCGAAGTTGTCCCCGGCGTTTCCTCGATGATGGCCGCCGCAGCCGGTCTCGGACGGCCGCTCGCGGCCCGCAATGACGTCTTGACCGTCCTGCCGGGCCCACTGTCGGATGAGGAGCTTGCCGCCCGGATCCAAGCCTCGGGCGCTGTTGCCATCATCAAGCTTGGTCGCCATTTCGCCCGCATCCGTGCGCTGATCGAAAGCCTCGGGCTGACAGGACAATCGGGTTATGCCGAACGGGTAAGTCTCGCCGAACAGAAACTCGTGCCGCTTGCCGATGTGGCCGACGATACCGCGCCGTATTTCTCGATGATCCTGATCTACAAGGGCGAAGAGCGTTGGCACCCTGCATTGGCAAAGACGCTCGGAAGCGAGATGCGATGAGCGCACCCGTACCCGTACCCGTTGTAATCATTCTAAGCGAAGCAGCACGGCCGCTCGGTTGCCGTCTGGCGACGATGATCGGCGGCGAATTGCATGGTGCTGCCGCACGGGTTGGTGAAGCCGATGTGCTCTTTGCCTCGGTCAAGGACCACGTCCAGCAGCTTTTCCTGGCGGGCCGCCCGATCGTCTCGATCATGGCATCCGGTGCGTTGATTCGCCTTCTTGCGCCAATTCTTTCCAATAAACAGTCCGAGCCACCGGTTCTGGCGGTCGCCGAGGACGGAGCCTCTGTCGTGCCCCTTTTGGGTGGCCATCATGGCGCCAATGATCTCGCCCGCCAGATAGCAGTTGCCCTGGACGCCCATGCCGCGATTACCACCGCCGGCGATCTGAAATTCGGCGTGGCACTCGACCAGCCACCAAAGGGCCATGTGCTCGCCAATCCTGCAAGTGCAAAGGGCGTGATGGCTGAACTGGTCGCCGGTGCCAGCGTCCGTCTGAACCTTCAACCGTCCCTGATGCCGCCAGACGGTTCCCTTAGTGCCTATGGCCGACAAGCCAATGTCGCTGCCTGGCTCACCCAATCCAGACTTCCATTCGATCAAGAGGCCCGCGTGACCCTGACCGTGACCACAGAGAACAAAGCCGCTGGCGAGTTGGAACTCGTCTATCATCCAAAGACGCTGGTGCTTGGCATGGGGTGCGAGCGCCACGCTCATGCGCAGGAGGCGATTGCGCTGGCCGAAGAGGCACTCGCCAAGGGCGGTTTCGCCCGCCAGAGCCTGGCTGCCGTGTGCTCAATCGATCTGAAGGCAGACGAGACGGCGATCCATGCGGTCGCCCGCCATTTCGGCGTGCCGGCCCGGTTCTTTTCTGCCGAAACGCTGGAAGCCGAAGCCTCGCGCCTGAAGAACCCGTCCGAGGTAGTCTTTGCCGAAGTCGGTTGCCACGGCGTCGCTGAAGGGGCCGCATTGGCGGCGGTCGGGAAGGCCGGCGCGCTCGTCGTCGAAAAGATCAAGTCGAAAGGCGCAACGGCGGCCATTGCCGAAGCCGCTGACACAATCGATCCCGCCACGATCGGCCGGGCCCGAGGTACGCTTTTTGTCGTCGGCATAGGCCCAGGGTCTGATGACTGGCGCTCGCCGGAAGTGTCTCGCATGGTCGCCACCTCGACGGATCTCGTCGGATATTCGCTTTATCTCGACCTGCTCGGGCCGCTTGCTGCGGACAAGATCCGCCACGATTTCGATCTGGGCAAGGAAGAGGCTCGCGTGGTGCGTGCCATGGAGCTGGCGGGTGAGGGCAAGACAGTCTCGCTCGTCTGTTCTGGCGACGCCGGGATCTACGCCATGGCGACGCTGGTCTTTGAACTCTTCGAAAAGGGTGGCATCAGCAATGCGGCGAGCCGAATCGAAGTCCAGGTCTCGCCCGGCATTTCAGCGCTTCAGGCCGCTGCCGCGAGAATTGGCGCGCCGCTGGGCCATGATTTCTGCACGATCTCGCTCTCGGATCTGCTCACCCCCTGGGAACATATCCAACGGCGGGTCAAAGCGGCAGGCGAGGGTGACTTCGTCATCGCTTTCTACAATCCGGTATCGATGAAGCGTCGGACCCAACTCGCCTATGCCCGCGATGAGTTGTTGAAATACCGCCCGGCCTCGACGCCGGTCATCCTTGCCACCAATCTGGGTCGTGAGGGTGAGACTGTTCGCACCGTGCCGCTCGGGGAGTTGAATGTCGACGATGTCGACATGCTGACCGTCGTCGTCGTTGGTTCGTCCGAGAGCCGCACCGTCAGGACGGGCGATGGCAAGACCTGGGTCTACACGCCGCGCGGCTATTCGGGCAAAGCGGACACGGGAATGAAGGGAGTTGAAGCATGACCGTCTATTTCATCGGTGCCGGCCCGGGCGCCCCCGACCTCATCACCGTGCGCGGCTTGCGCCTGATCGAACGCTGCCCGGTCTGCCTCTATGCGGGTTCGCTGGTTCCTGCGGAAATCGTTGAGGCGGCGCCCGAGGGGGCGATCGTCAAGGATACCGCACCCATGCATCTCGATGAGATCGTGGCAGAAATGGTGGCCGCCCACGAACGCGGAGAGGATGTTGCCCGCGTGCATTCGGGAGATCCGTCGATCTATGGCGCGATTGCAGAGCAGATGCGCCGGCTCGACGCATTGGATATTCCCTATGATGTCGTTCCCGGCGTGCCGGCTTTTGCCGCGACCGCCGCACGCCTGAAGACCGAACTGACCCTGCCGGAAATCGCTCAGACAGTGATTGTCACCCGGACCGAGATGAAGGCATCTTCGATGCCGGAGTTCGAGACGCTGGAGATTCTGGGGAAATCACGCGCCACCCTCGCCATCCATCTGTCGATCCGCAATCTTCCTCATATCCGCGATACACTGACGCCCTATTATGGTGAGGATTGCCCCGTGGTCATCGCTTATCGATCCACCTGGCCGGACGAGCTCTTCATCCGCACTACGCTGAAGGATATGGCCGAGGACGTTCGCAAGGCAAAGATCACGCGCACCGCGTTGATCATGGTCGGCAAGGTATTCGGGAATGTGGAGTTCCGGGACAGCGACTTGTACAACGCCGGTTTTTCGCATGTTCTGCGCAATGTCGGTAAGAAGAAGACGGCAAAGCTCTCAAGCTGAGCAAGCCGGCACCGGAAGGACACGGCGGGAAGGCTGATGACAGGAATCAAAGACGCGGATCAGGGCAGCTGTCGCTGCGGACAGGTTACCCTCAAGGTTCGGGGGCGGCCGGTGATGACATTGGCTTGCCATTGCAAGGGCTGCCAAAAAATGACGGCCAGTGCGTTTTCCCTGAGCGCCCTCTATCCGCAAGACTGTGTCGAGATCACGGGACCTGAGCCCGTGATTGGCGGCATGCACGGAGAGCTCCGCCACCACTTCTGCCCGCACTGCCTGAGCTGGGTGTTTACGCGGGCGGAGCTGTTCGGACCTTTGATCAACGTTCGCGCCACCATGCTGGATCACGCCGCTGATCTTGTGCCGTTTGTCGAAACCTGCACCACGGAAAAACTGCCCTGGGTCACCATACCAACGCGCCACAGTTACCCGCAGTTTCCGCCAATGGAGGACTTCCCCAAGCTGATGGCGGAGTTCTCCGAAACACGAAACTGAGTGCTTCCTCCTTCTCAGCGCCTGCGATAGAAGGCGCGCTTCCATCTAATAGGCGATCGATTTCATGCATAAAGTCATCTTTGATACGGATCCCGGCGTCGACGACGCCATGGCGCTCCTCTTCCTCCATCACCACCCGGAGATCGATCTCCTCGGGATCACAACGGTGTTCGGCAATGCCGAGATCGACATTACCACGCGCAATGCACTGTTCCTGAAGCGGGAATGGAAGATCGAGGCCCCGGTTGCTCGAGGCGCCGGCGAGACCTTCATTCCGCATCGTGTCAGCCATGCACCCCCGAAGTTCATCCATGGTGACGACGGCCTTGGCAATATCGGCGTGCCTGAAGTCACCGATGTCGACCCAGACCCGCGTGCTGCCCATCGCTTCATCGTCGATACGGTTCGTGCAAATCCGGGTGAAGTCACCATCGTAGCTGTCGGTCGCATGACCAATCTGGCCAATGCGCTAAAGGAAGATCCTGAGATCGTCGGACTGGTCAAGGAAATCGTCATCATGGGCGGTGCCTTCGACTGCAACGGCAATGTCACGCCTGCGGCCGAAGCCAATATTCACGGCGATCCTGAGGCGGCCGATATCGTCATGACGGCCACATGGCCCGTCGTCGTCGTTGGTCTCGACGTGACGATGAAAACTGTGATGACGCGTAGCCAACTTGCCGACATCCGCGATGCGGCCGGAACCAGCCGTGCGCGCCTGCTTTTCGATCTGTCGCAGTTCTACATCGACTTCTACGAAGGCCTCGTCGATGACGGTATGGTCGTGCATGACAGCTGCGCCTGCGTCTATGTCGTGGCGCCAGAACTCTTCAAGACCCGCTCCGGGAAAATCCGGGTCGTATGTGGCGGCATTGCCGATGGCCAGACGATCCAGAAGCCTGATGGCCGTGGATTCGGTCCTTCGGACTGGGACGGAGATCTGCCGAGCCAGAAGATCTGCACCGACATCGACGCGAATGCCGTTCTCAAGCTGATCCACGATGTGATCGTCTCGGTTCGCGAAGACTGATTGAACAGACAATCGACAATGAAAAACCCCGGAACGCATTGCGATCCAGGGTTTTTATATATGCTCATGCAGGCGACAAAGGCCGCCGCGTAGGATCAGCCGTGAACGGCGCTGCGTGCAACGCGACGGATGTCTTCGCGGCCAATGCCGAGGTCACGCAGTTCGCGGTCCGACATGCGGCCGAGTTCGGTAACAGTCTGACGATACTTGCGCCAGTTGGTGAGCGAGCGAGCGATGTTCATGGGGTTACCCTCTTCAGTGGATGGACCCGATCGTGGGCCGCGTTCGAATTTGTTGATCCGAATGTATGCTGCGGTGCGAAACGATTGAAGAGCCAATGCATCAGAGCAACCATGCGTGCGTCGCATAGCTCAATAGTTAACCATGAGTAAACTGATGAAAAAATGGTCTCCCTGCGCGTGGCTCGCCGCTCGATAACGCAGTATTTGGGGAAAGGTGAGCAAAAAATAACGCCCACCGGGGGAGGAGGACCGGTGGGCGTCATTGGTAAAGATCGACAACCGGGAGGAGGTAGTCATCGATCAGATCAAAAAGCACTGGGAGGAGGAGCGTGCTTCCTGAAACTCTCCTGAGGCAGAACTAATGTTCTTCGCGTCTCAGTCATGCTTTCAGTAACGCGAACGCCAAATTTTGTGCAGTGCAATATCATCATGGAAGGCATGCGCTGTTTGCATGAGGGCCGCCGCGGCTCTTGGGCGCCGATGTATGGGCTGAGCGCCAGTGCCACGCATTGCGAATCTTGCCAATCATGCTGCTTGGTGGAACAACAAACCTAACAAGAGGGGGAGGCTCGCGATGTATCGTGGACGACTGAAACGGGATCTGGATGACTGGGCGCAGCGCGGACTGATCGATGCACCCCTAGCGGAACGGCTCCTCGCAGACCACGACCAGCGCGCCGGCGGCTTCAGTCTGGGATCCGTCCTCGGCATGCTTGCGGCAACGCTGATTGCCGCTTCGATCCTGATGCTGGTCGCAGCCAACTGGGATGCGATCCCGCGCCTGGTCAAACTCGGCGGCATCATCGCGATGATATGGATCTTCAATCTTGGCGGCTGGCTGGCGCGGGCGCGGGAGGCCAAGCGTATCGCTGCCGCCTGTCTCGTCCTGGGCTCTGCGAGCTTCGGCGCGGGCATTGCCCTGGTTGGTCAGATGTATCATCTGTCTGGCGATAACTTTACGGCGCTTCTCGTCTGGTTGAGCGTTACCTTCGTTTCCGCCTTGCTGTTCGGCTCTGCTGCACTCAGTGCTGTCACGGGTCTTCTGGCGATCGCCGCGTTCTGGGCTGGTTTGGAGGATGTCGGATATACAACGGCTGCGCAGGGCATGTGGGCCTATTGGCCGCCGGTCGTTGCCGCTGGCGTCGGCTGGCTCTGCGTCTGGACGTCCGCTGGCCGGGCGAAGCATCTTGCCTGGCTGCTGCTGCTGCAATGGGTCTGGTGGTTCTGGCTGATTGATGGGGAAATCTGGATGGCAGCAGGTGTTGCCACGGTCTCTGTCGCGATATTCCTCCTGCTCGCCGTGCCGCAATCACCGCTTTCTGCTCTGCGCAATCGGTTCGGACCCTCTGGGACCTTCTATCCCCTCGTTCTGGCGTTGAGCGCTCTCGGCACCCTGCATGTGAACACCTCCGGTCCGCTGCCAACGGCAGTTATCGCCATTGCCGTACTCGGGCTTTGTCTCGCTGCTGTCATCGTAGAGGGGCGTGGCAATGGCGCCGTTCGCTATCTCGCCTATGGAGTTTTCGCAGCGGAGGTCCTGTATCTGTCTTATGAAACGATAGACAGCATCCTTGGAACCTCGGCCTTCTTCCTGCTGGCCGGCCTCTTCGTCGCCGTCATCGCTTTCATCGTCGTCCGGCTAGAGAAGCGTTTTGGTGCAAAATCCGCAGGAGGTGTCGCATGATCCCGACCGTTCGTTCTCCCAGGCGCTTCCTCCTTGCGGCGCTCTTGGTGAGCCTCACCCAGTGTGGTGTCCTCGGCTACATGATCCAGAGCCGGGCCGCGATTCTGCAGGCAGGAACCGAGGTCCTGCTGAAGACGACCCCTGTCGATCCACGGGATCTGCTGCGCGGCGACTATGTCATTCTGAGTTACGAGATCTCGAGCATTCCGACGGACCGCATCCGCGGTGAGCGTCCGAAGGATGGCGCCAAATTGCCGCTTTTCGTTCGCTTGCGACCCGATGCCGCGGGCTTCTGGCAGGTCGACGAGGCCTCCTTCGCAACGCTGGCCGAGATGCCCGGGTCGGTCATCTTGCGCTCGAGACCCGTCTTTGTCGGGGAATGGATGTGGACGGCTGGCAGCGAACTCAGTGTCTCCTATGGCATCGAGCGTTACTACGTTCCGGAAGGAGAGGGCAGGCCGATAGAGGATGGGCGCAACGAAAACAGGGTCTCGGTCGCTGCCCGGGTCTCGGCCTCCGGCCAGGCGCAGATCCGCGCTCTGATGCTCGATGGCCAGCCGCTTTATGAGGAGCCGCTCTACTGACGCCGTCACTCGTCCGGCTGAGCGCCCCGAACCGCTGTTGATCCCCCTCGTGACACTGTCATTTTTCCTTTGCGTGCGGGAAAACGGGTGTTATAGAGACGCGCGCTCCGGAGGGGCCATGCGCGAATGCAGCATGCGCTTTTGGACGCGGGTATGGTGAAATTGGTAGACACGCCAGATTTAGGTTCTGGTGCCGCAAGGCGTGGGAGTTCAAGTCTCTCTACCCGCACCAGCTGAGCCGCGCGGGATCGATGAGAGGGGCACATTGGTGCATCTTCCGTCAGTCCGGCGCCGTTTTGCTTGGCAGATTGTTTGACGATTGCGACGCAGCCACGTCCGGAAACAGATGGATTCCGGCGTCGTGCTCAGAGAAACCAACGGTGTCCGAGCACGGCCGCCACGACATGAAGGTAAGAACATGCAGGTTATCGAAACGCTCGCTGAAGGGCTGAAGCGCGAAATCAAGGTCGTCATCCCGGCCAAGGACATGGAACAGCGGATGAACGAGCGTCTCGCCGACGTCAAGGACAAGGTCCGTATCAACGGCTTCCGTCCGGGCAAGGTACCGACGTCGCACGTCAAGAAGATGTATGGCAAGTCGATCATGGCTGAGCTCGTCAACGAGATCATCCGCGACAAGCCGTCGGCGATCCTGTCGGAGCGCGGCGAAAAGTCGGCAACCCAGCCGGAAATCGTCATGACTGAAGACGAGAAGGAAGCGGAAAAGATCCTGTCGGCTCAGGCTGACCTGGAATTCTCCTTCTCCTACGAAATCATCCCCGCAATCGAACTGAAGCCGGTTGATGGCATCAAGGTTGAACGCGAAGTGGTCGAGATCGCCGAGTCGGAAATCGACGAGCAGATCCTCAAGATCGCTGAAAATGCTCGCAGCTTCGAAACCAAGAAGGGCAAGGCCGCCGACGGCGACCGCGTCACCATGGATTACCTCGGCAAGGTCGACGGCGTTGCCTTCGACGGTGGCAAGGACGAAGATGCAGAACTCGTTATCGGTTCCAACCGCTTCATCCCGGGCTTCGAAGAGCAGCTGGTTGGCCTGAAGGCCGGCGACGAAAAGGTCATCACCGTGACCTTCCCGACCGAATACCCCGCAGCGAACCTCGCCGGCAAGGAAGCCACCTTCGACATCACCGTCAAGGAAGTCGCAGCCCCTGCAGCAGTTGAAATCAACGATGAACTCGCCACCAAGCTTGGCGTTGAATCGGTTGAGAAGCTGAAGGAAATCGTCCGCGGCCAGATCGAAGGCCAGTACGGCAACATCACCCGCCAGAAGGTCAAGCGTCAGATCCTCGACCAGCTCGACGAACTCTACAAGTTCGAAGCACCGTCGAAGCTCGTCGACGCCGAGTTCGAAAACATCTGGCGCCAGATCAACACCGATCTTGCACAGTCCGGCAAGACCTTCGCCGATGAAGACACGACAGAGGAAGAAGCCCGCGACGAATATCGCAAGCTGGCTGAACGCCGCGTCCGTCTCGGCCTGGTTCTCTCCGAGATCGGTGAAAAGGGTGGCGTTGATGTCACCGAAGAAGAAATGCAGCGCGCGCTCTACGCCCAGCTGCAGCAGTTCCCGGGCCAGCAGAAGGAAATCCTCGATTTCTTCCGCAACACCCCCGGCGCTGCCGCTTCGCTGCGCGCTCCGATCTTCGAAGAGAAGGTCATCGACAAGCTGTTGACCGAGATCACCGTCACCGACAAGACCGTGACCAAGGAAGAACTGATGGCCGAGGACGGCCAGGAAGATGGCGACAAGTCGCCTAAGAAGGCGTCGAAGAAGAAGGCTTCTGCGAAGGCTGACGACGCCGCTGAAGGCGACGAAGCCCCGAAGAAGAAGGCTGCAGCGAAGAAGAAGGCCGCCGAAGGCGACGCCGAGTAATCGCAAGCCGCAAACACTTGTGAAAAGCCGCCTTCCGGGGCGGCTTTTTGCGTTTCCGGCCTATGGTTGCGATGAGGGCTGCGCTGGGTCGAAGTGAGGCAGCATGTGAGAATGGTTTGTCGGCATTGAGCCGTTTAGGGCCGTTCGGTCGCCGGTTGCCTCTCCACCAGCACCAGTCCGCCGACGCCGGCGATGGCAAGACCAAGCCCGATCCAGGCGGTGCCCGAATAGCCAAAGGTTTGCGAGCCAAGGGCAAAAGCAAGAGCGCTGATTCCATTGCCGAGGAACGAGTTGATCGGCATGAAGGCGGTTCCCAGGCCAGGACGTGCCGGGAAGATATCCTGGAAATAGGTGAGTGGCAGCGAGAGAAGCGCCGCAGCGAAAGCGGCACCCGGCACGGACAGGGCATAGATATGCCAGGGTGCTGACGCCAGGCTCAACGCCGCCATGTAGCCGCCATAGAGCAGGGCGGCGCTGACGATCATGGTGACAATCCTGTAGCGTTTCAGCAGTTCTGAGCAGATCAGCATGAAGGGGATCTCAATCAGGGCCGTCAATCCCGAGATTAGACCGACATCGGCGGTTGTGCCACCGAGTTGCAGGGTGAGGATCAGGGGCCAGATCGTGCCGGACAGCCTGAGCGTGGCGGTGATTGCTGCCATTGCCGCCATGCGCACCAGCATGATGGGGGCTGCAAGTTCACGCAGTGCCGAAAAGAACCCCGGCGCACCAGGATCTCGCGCTGGCCTTTGTGCTTGTCGCTTCAGCAGCGCCGTGGCGCACAGGCAGATGAAGAGCGAGAAGATGGACGCCGCCCCCCAGGCCCCGAGCATCGAGCCGGACGCGCCGAGGGCAAGCCCGAGAACCGCAGGTGTCACGACCCAGGCAGCGGATACGAAAGCCCGCATGGTGGCATTGATCGAGGCAGCGTCGATTGGCGCGAGTTCGGCAGTCTCTCCTCGTGCACTGGCGAAAATGAGGGAGCTGGTGGCATAGAAAAAGGGGATTACGATCGAGGTCGCGCCGACAAAGACCGGGATCGACGGATAGAGATAGATCGCGCCATAACCCGCGAATCCCATGAGCGACATGAGGATCATCATCTTTCTGCGGTCTCCGAGGAGGTCGGAGAGGATGCCAAGTGACACGCTGATCGTGACGGCTGCGAGCGACGAGACGAAGATGAGAAGTGAATAGGCTTGGTCGCTCATCCCAAGCGTACCGATCGCCGTGACGGAGAGATAGGGCAGGGTGGCACCATAGGCGGACCCCTGCGCAAAGATCATCAGTGAGAGGACGAGCAGTTGCGGGCGGCCACCAATATGGCCGAAGGAAGCGAACATGAAACAAGCTCTGGTGCTGAAAATGCGCGGATGACGGGCGAAAAAGGTGTGGAGGTTGCTACTTTCGCACGAGTCGTCGCCGCCGTCAGCCCTTCATGGCCAACGGCCGCAAAAGGCTGCGCAGGCTAACCCTCTCGGAGTTATTCAGCAGCCTTTCGTTCCACCTTCTCGACTTTCAACTCGCCCATGCGGTTCCAGGCGTCGAGGCCAGCGATCTTGTAGGCTTCGGCTAGCGTCGGATAGTTGAAGGTATTCTCGACGAAGTACTCAACTGTGCCTTTGAGATTGAGAACAGCTTGACCGATATGAACAAGCTCGGTCGCACCCTCGCCGACGATATGCACGCCAAGGAGGCGACGGGTCTTGAGCGAAAAGATCATCTTCAACATGCCGCTATCGAGGCCCATGATGTGGCCGCGCGAGGTCTCGCGGAAATGCGCAATGCCGGCCTCATAGGGAATGCCGCGCTGGATAACTTCTTCCTCGGTCAGGCCGCAGGTCGAAATCTCCGGCACGGCATAGATGCCATAGGGGAAATATTGCGGCGGTTCCTGCGCTGGAGCGCCAACGGCATGACGGGCGGCAATTCGGCCCTGTTCCATCGAGGTGGAGGCAAGCGAGGGGAAGCCGACGACGTCACCAGCGGCGTAGATATGCGGTATGGCTGTCTGGAATGTCTCGGGGTTTACCTTGAGCCGACCACGATTGTCTCCCTCGAGACCGATCGCTCCGAGATTGAGTGAATCGAGCGCACCGACACGGCCGGCCGCGAAGAGCACCATTTCCGAAGTCAGGATGCGCCCATTCTTCAGCGTCACCCGGCACTTGCCATCGACCTTCTCCACGCCTTCGACGGTTTGGCCGAAGACCAGCTTCATGTTGCGGTCGCGCAGCTGGTAGGTGAAGTCCTCGACGATTTCCTTGTCGATGAAGTCGAGCATCGTATCGCGCGGTTCGACCACGGTCACCGCAGTATCGAGCGCGGAAAAGATCGTCGCATATTCGATGCCGATGACGCCCGCGCCGATCACCACCATGGATCGCGGCAGTTGCTTGATGTCGAGGATCTCGTCGCTGTCGATGATGCTCGTGCTGTCGAATGGAATATGCGTGGGCCGGAAGGGCCGGGTGCCGACAGCAAGCAAGACCGAGGTCGCGCCGACATGAAGCACTTCGCCATCCTCTTTCACCACTTCAAGCGTATGGGCATCGATGAAGCTCGCCTTGCCGCGCAGGTGGTGGACCCGGTTGCGCGAGAACTGGTGCTCCAGAACCTCGACCTCATGGTCAAGCGTGATCAGCAGGCGCCGTCTGAGATCGTCGGCATTGATCTCCTGCTTGACCCGGTAGCTGCGGCCATAAAAGCCGCGTTCGCGCCAGCCCGTCAGATTAAGGGCCGTTTCGCGCAGCGTCTTCGACGGGATCGTGCCGGTATGGACAGAGACGCCGCCGACGCGGCTTCCCTTCTCGATGACGAGAACCTTCTTGTCGAGCTTAGCCGCCTGGATCGCTGCGCGACGTCCGGCCGGTCCGCTGCCAATGACGACGAAGTCATACGTGTTCATGAAAACTGCCTTTGCCTTGCCCGGATCCGCATGCGACTCGGTCGGGTTCCTAAGCGTTTTCTACCAGAGCAATCTGACCGTTTCGTTATCTCCCGCGCGTCAAGCGACGTTTTTATGGTCCAATGACGACAGAACGGCACACCTCGAACTCACATCAGCTTCAGCCCTTTGAGGCTTGCATGACCTTCCTTGCCGATGATGATGTGATCGTGGACGGTGATGCCGAGGGGTTTGGCCGTCTCTACGATGGTCCGGGTCATGTCGATATCAGCCCTTGACGGTGTCGGGTCGCCGCTTGGATGATTGTGCACGAGAATGACGGCGGTCGCCGAGAGCTCGAGAGCGCGCTTGACCACTTCGCGCGGATAGACCGGCGTATGGTCAACCGTCCCACGCCCCTGGATTTCATCTGCGATCAGAGCATTGCGTTTGTCGAGGAACAGAATGCGGAATTGCTCGGTCGTCTCGTAAGCCATCGCTGCATGGCAATAATCGATGACGGCAGACCATGATGACAGGACCTGCTTTTCGCGCAACTCGCTCTTCAACATCCGCTGCGCCACCGTGGCGACCAGCTTGAGATCGAGCGCGACGGCTTCGCCGACGCCCTTCACCTCCTGCAAAAGGGCTGAAGGTGCGCCAAGCACGCCCGCAAGTGTGCCGAAACGCGTGAGCAGTGCCTTGGCGATCGGTTTCGTGTCTCGGCGTGGGATGAGGCGAAACAGGAGCAGTTCAAGAATTTCGTAGTCGGCGAGCACACCATCGCCGCCATCCTTGAAACGTGCTCGCAGACGGTCGCGGTGGCCGTGATAATGTTGGTCGTTCGCCGTTGGCGTCGATGTTTGCGGTTGCACCAGCCTGTCGCTCTTGGTTGGGCGCTCGGCAAAAAAGCTACGTTCGTCGATCGTTGCTGGCGTGGCCGGTATTGGACCGTCCGTGGGATACAAGCTCCCGTCGGGAAGGGGTGTTGCAAGATCGGAAAGGTAAGACTTCGTCATCTCTCGGTCCCGGCTTCGACCACTTTGGTCGCGCAGCGATCACCGCCGCACCGGTATTCTGCCATGACTTGCGGTCAGCGCAAGCGTAAGTTGCGCAAGCCCGTCCCCTCAAACGGCAGGAACGGGCTCAGGTCGCCGAAGGTCAGCGATTGAGGCCAGGTGCATCGAGGCCGGCGGGCGACAGCGTGAAGATCTCGCAACCGGTCGCAGTTACGCCGACTGTGTGTTCGTACTGTGCGGTGAGCGAGCGGTCGCGGGTCACGGCCGTCCAGCCGTCAGAAAGAACCTTCACATGCGGCTTGCCGAGATTGATCATCGGTTCGATGGTGAAGATCATGCCTTCGCGCATCTCCGGCCCTTCATTGGCCTTGCCGTAGTGCAGGATGTTCGGGCTGTCGTGGAACAGGCGGCCGACGCCATGGCCGCAGAAATCGCGCACCACGGTGCAGCGCTCAGCCTCGGCAAAGGTCTGGATCGCCTCGCCGATGGCACCCGTCCGGGCGCCGGGGCGCACCGCGGCGATCCCGCGCATCAGGCATTCATGGGTCACTTCCATAAGCCGCTCTGCCGCCCGCTTCACTTGGCCGACCGGATACATACGGCTCGAATCGCCATGCCAGCCGTCGAGTAGGAAGGTGACGTCAATATTGACGATATCGCCGTCACGCAGCGGCTTGTCTTCCGGCATGCCGTGGCAGACAACATGGTTGATCGAGGTGCAGACGGAATATTTGTAGCCCCGGTAGTTCAGCGTTGCAGGCAGGGCGCCGTGATCCATGCCGAATTCAAAGACAAAGCGATCGATGGCCGAAGTCGTCACCCCGGGCTGAACCATCGGCACCAGCGCATCGAGGCAGCGTGCCGTTAGCTGGCAGGCCCGCCGCATGCCCTCGAAATCATCAGCGCTGTAGAGCCGGATCGCGCCCGTATTCTTGAGGGGAGCCGAAGCGGCGTCGATATATGTCACCATCGGAGTGCTTTCCGTCTTTTTACCGTCGGGCCGCTTGTAATGCAGCAAGGGCAGGCTCGTCCATGCCAATGCGTCCGGTTGGGCTGATTTCCTCGGCACTCACCTGGCATTTCACGGCATAGACCTCGACGCCTGCTGCAATGGCGTGTGCGAAGGCGGCAGCATAACCCGGATCAAGATCGCCGCACAGTCTGAAGCGATTGCAGTCTGACCTCTGTACCACGTAGAGCATGATGGCACGCTGGCCGGATGCAGATACCACGGCGAGTTCCTCCAGGTGCCGCGCACCGCGCGTTGTCACCGTGTCGGGAAACTCGGCAAGTCCCGGTTCGCGGGTGAAATGCACGTTCTTGACTTCGACATAGGCATCCGGCCGTCCGGTCGAGGAGAGAAGGAAGTCCACCCTCGAATTGCGGCCATAACGCTGCTCGCGCCGTAGCGTGGAATAGCTTGCAAGGTCACTGACAAGGCCGGCGGAGATCGCCTCCTCGGCGAGACGGTTGGCAAGCGCAGCATGCACGCCGACCATCGTGCCATCAGCCTCGATGATCTCAAAAGCGTAGCGATGCTTGCGGGCAGATCCCTGATGATCGGACAACCAGATCCTGGAGCCAGGGCTCGTCAATCCGAGCATGGAACCGGTATTCGGGCAGAATCCGGTGATCTGCGTGCCATCACCAAGGACCGCATCGAACAGAAAGCGTTTGTAGCGGCGAACAAGGACCGCAGGAACCAGTGCAGGGTGGAACCGCAAGCTGTTGCGACCTCAGACCCGGGCCATGACATAGGCGCCCGGCGCATCGGCAATCGCATTGAGCGCACCGCCCCCCGGCGCTCTGGCTGGAACGCGGGCGTCGTCGAGCGCTTCGATCCACGTCTGCCAGTGGGGCCACCAGGAACCGGTGGTCTCTTTCGCTTCGGCAAGCCAGTCCTCATAGCTGCCGACAGCCGCGCCGTTGGTCCAGAACTGATACTTGTTTTTATCCGGCGGATTGACGACGCCGGCGATGTGGCCTGAGCCTGCGAGGACGAAATCGACTGGCCCGCCAAACAGGCTGCTACCAACGAAAACAGATTTCGCCGGCGCTATGTGGTCCTCACGGGTTGCCAGATTATAGATCGGGATCCTCACATCCTTCAGCGACAGGGTTTTGCCGGCCAGCTGCATCTTGCCCTGGCTGAGCGTGTTGTTGAGGTAGCAATTGCGCAGATAGTAGGAGTGGTTCGCTGCGGCCATTCGGGTCGAATCGGAGTTCCAGAAGAGAAGGTCGAAGGGCATCGGATCCTGGCCCTTCAGGTAGTTGTTGACGAAATAGGGCCAGATCAGTTCCGAGGCGCGCAGCATGTTGAAGGCCGACGCCATTTTCGAGCCGTCCAGGTAGCCACTCTCCTGCATTCGGGCTTCGAGCGATGTCAGCTGGCCCTCGTCGACAAAGACCTTGAGGTCGCCGGCATAGGTGAAGTCGACTTGCGTCGTAAACAGCGTTGCACTTGCGATTCGCTGATTGTTTTCCTGCGCATGCAGCGCCAGTGCCGCCGCAAGCATTGTTCCCCCGACGCAGTAGCCGATCGCGTTGACCTGTTTTTCCCCGGTCGCCTTTTCCACGGTATCGAGCGCGAAATCGACGCCCTCGCGAATATAGGCTTCCCAACCCTTGTCTGCGTGTCGCTCATCGGGATTAACCCAGGATATGACAAAGACCGTGTGCCCCTGGTCCACACACCACTTGATGAAGCTTTTCTGCGGGTTGAGATCAAGGATGTAGAACTTGTTGATCCAGGGCGGGCAGATGAGGAGAGGGCGCTTCAACACCGTCTCGGTCGTCGCTTCGTACTGGATGACCTCACAGATATCGCTCTGGGCAATCACCTTCCCCGGTGTCACGGCCATGTTGATGCCGACGGCGAATTTGCTGTTGTCGGTTTGGCGCATCTTGAGGTCGCCACCGCCGGCTTCAATGTCTTCGGCGAGCATCTGCATGCCCTTGACGAGATTGGCGCCGTTGCTCGCTACCGTCTCCCGATAGAGCTGAGGATTGGTCGCAACGAAATTGGCGGGCGACATCGCCGCGGTGATTTGCCGAACGTAAAAGGCAGCCTTGTGTCTGGTGTGTTCGTCCAAGCCTTGGGCCTCGTCGACCATCTTTTCGGCCCACTGCGACAGCACGACATAGGTCTGGCGCAGGAAGTCAAAGAAGGGATTGCGCTCCCAGTCCTCGTCGGAGAAGCGCTTGTCCTTCGGCAGCGGATCCGTGACGGGCACCTCCGGTGCTGCGAATCGGGCAAGTGACCGGCTCCAGACGCCAAACACGGCGTTCAGCAGATGCGTCTGGGCTTCGAGCGTCCGCTTGGGGTCGGACATCCAGTATTCGGCCACCTTGCCCATGGTGCGTGTGAGTTCGGTCACCGGCTCGCCCACGGGGTCGATGATCTCGCCGCTTTCGCGCGGCTTCAGCCAGACGGATGCGGCCTTGCCAAGGTTTTCAAGAGCCTTGGCCGCGTTGATCGCCAGTGCCTGCGGGTCTTTGACGATATAGGGTTCGATCAGCTTGGGATCGAAGGCGGCGCCGCTGTCGGTGTCTTCGCGCGTGCTGTCCATGACCTCCCCCAGACCATTCTTCTGAAATCTTTTGTATTTGCCTATCCTGCCCGAAAACGACTACAAGTTCCAGCGATTGGCGCATAGTCTTTATGAGAACGGTCATGCCGGATGCGCTGCGATGACAGAATTTGCCGCAAGGACGCGGCGGACCGAGGCTGATGTGAAAAGCTTTCTGAGTGAATGGGACCGGACACGGTCTGCCCTCCTTGTTGTTGGTGTGATCGCGCTTGCCGGTTCCGGCTGCCAGTCGGCCCCGCCTGCGCCCAATCCAATGTCCACGGCGCTGGAAGTCACGGTGGAAGACGAGGACCAGCCGAAGGCCCCGACACAGCGTCCCACTTATCCGGACGGCTATCCGAATTTCTCCGGGTCACTGACGGCTGCGAGCGTCCAGATGAACAACGAGGAGGCGTCGGCTCTGCAGCAGCGCCTGACCGCTCTGTCGACCGCGAGGAAGGCCGGCACGATCACCGAGGCCGAATATCAGCGCCGGCTCGTCGAGCTTCGACGCTTGGCGGCTGGACACGGGGCTGAGACCCAGGCCGAGATCGCCAATTAAGACTTGCGCTTCGCGTGATTTTTCCGCAAAGCAGCGAATGTTGAAACAGCGCTTTTTCCTGCTGATCCCGGCCTTTCGACCGGATTTGCGACACGATTAGATGGCAGCGCTGTAACGGGCATACACTAACGCGACTTCGGTTCTGCGGTTCGTTGCGGAGCGCGTGATCACTGGCGAGAACGAACCCGCCTGCGGCGAACAGCATTCGCGCAGTTTCAGGGGTTGAAGATGGAAGAGTTTCACAAAGTTCGGCGGCTGCCGCCTTATGTTTTCGAACAGGTCAACCGTCTGAAGGCCAGCGCCCGAGCCGGTGGCGCCGACATCATCGATCTCGGCATGGGCAATCCCGACCTGCCGACCCCGCAGGCGATCGTCGACAAGCTCTGCGAAGTGGTCCAGGACCCGCGCACGCACCGTTACTCTTCGTCCAAGGGCATTCCCGGCCTTCGCCGCGCCCAAGCCGCCTATTATGCCCGCCGCTTCAACGTGAAGCTCAACCCGGACACACAGGTCGTTGCCACGCTCGGATCGAAGGAAGGCTTCGCCAACATGGCGCAGGCCATCACCGCGCCGGGCGACGTGATCCTCTGCCCGAACCCGACCTATCCCATTCACGCCTTTGGCTTCCTGATGACGGGCGGCGTGATCCGGTCGATCCCGATCGAGCCGGACGAGACTTTCTTTCCGCCGCTCGAGCGCGCCGTGCGTCACTCGATTCCAAAGCCGCTGGCGCTGATCGTCAACTATCCGTCGAACCCGACGGCGCGTGTTGCAAGCCTTGACTTCTACAAGGATGTCATCGCCTTCGCGAAGAAGCACGATATCATCGTGCTCTCGGATCTGGCCTATTCTGAAATCTATTTCGACGACAACAATCCGCCGCCGTCGGTGCTTGAGGTTCCGGGCGCAATGGACGTCGCCGTCGAGTTCACCTCGATGTCCAAGACCTTCTCGATGCCGGGATGGCGCATGGGCTTTGCCGTCGGCAACGAGCGTCTGATCGCAGCGCTCACGCGCGTGAAGTCCTACCTCGACTACGGCGCCTTTACCCCGATCCAGGTGGCCGCGACCCATGCATTGAATGGCGACGGCACCGACATCGCCGAAGTGCGCAGCGTCTACAAGCGTCGCCGTGACGTTATGGTCGAAAGCTTCGGCAAGGCCGGTTTTGAAGTGCCGCCGCCGGCCGCAACCATGTTTGCCTGGGCAAAGATCCCGGAGAAATTCCGTCATCTCGGCAGCCTGGAATTTTCCAAGCTGTTGGTCGAGAAGGCCGATGTCGCGGTGGCTCCGGGCATTGGCTTTGGCGAAATGGGCGACGAATATGTTCGTCTCGCGCTGGTTGAGAACGAACACCGCATTCGTCAGGCCGCGCGCAACATCAAGAAGTTCCTCTCGACGGCTGACGAGACCATGCACAACGTGATCTCGCTCAACGCCCATCGTTGAGTCTTACCGGGCGGTCGTTGCAGACCGCCTGTCCCACCTACAGAACTTTCAGGAATGCCTCATGGCTGATGCCCTCAAAATCGGCGTGGCGGGTCTCGGAACCGTCGGCGCCTCGCTCGTCCGTATCCTTCATCAGCGTTCGAACGCACTCACGGTCGCCTGCGGCCGTCCGATCATTGTCACGGCGGTTTCGGCACGCGACAAGACGAAGGATCGCGGCATTGCGATGGATGGCATCCTTTGGTTCGACGATCCGGTAACGATGGCTGAGACGGCGGACATCGACGTCTTTGTCGAACTCGTCGGTGGCGCGGAAGGGGCGGCTGAACAGTCGGTCCGGACAGCGCTCACCCGTGGCCTGCATGTCGTAACGGCCAACAAGGCGCTGCTGTCGCGCCATGGCGTCGAGCTCGCCAAGCTTGCCGAGGCCAAGGGCTGCCTTCTGAACTATGAGGCCGCTGTCGCCGGTGGTATTCCGGTGATCAAGACGCTGCGCGAGTCGCTGACCGGCAACAATTTCTCCCGCATCTACGGGATCATGAACGGCACCTGCAATTACATCCTGACCCGGATGGAGCGCGAAGGGCTGTCGTTTGCCGATTGCCTCAAGGAAGCGCAGCGCTTGGGTTATGCGGAAGCCGATCCGAGCTTCGATATCGAAGGCAACGACACGGCACACAAACTGTCGATCCTGACGACTCTCGCCTTTGGCTGCGAAATCGCAGCCGACCAGATCTATCTTGAAGGCATCACCAATATTTCGATCGAGGATATCCATGCGGCGGCCGATCTCGGCTATCGCATCAAGCTTCTCGGCGTGGCGCAAAAAACCGAGAGCGGCATCGAACAGCGGGTTCACCCGACCATGGTGCCGCATGATTCGGTGATTGCGCAGGTCGATGGTGTCACCAATGCCGTGGCACTGGAGTCGGACATTCTCGGAGAACTGCTGATGGTTGGTCCGGGTGCCGGCGGTAACGCCACGGCCTCGGCTGTCCTGGGCGACGTCACCGATATTGCCAAGAGCCGTCCAGGCGCTCAGAACGTGCCGGTTCTCGGGCGTCCCGCCCATCTTCTCGACGCTTACCGGCAAGCTGAAATGCAAAGCCATGAAGGTGGCTATTTCATCCGCCTGACGGTCCAGGATCGCACCGGCGTTTTTGCCAGCATCGCGACGCGTATGGCGGAAAATGCCATTTCGCTCGAATCGATCGTCCAGCACGCCAAGGAACCTGCGACAGCCGACCGGCCGCAGACGATCATCCTGGTCACCCATGCCACCATGGAGAGTGCGGTCCGCAAGGCCGTCGGCGCCATCAAGGGCGAGGGCTACCTCATTGGTGAACCGCAGGTAATCCGGATCGAACGGCCGAAAGGCTGAGGCGACAATCCCTTACCCAGGTTGAGACCCGGACCGATCAGACCGCCAGAACTGGCGGGCTGATCGCATCCTGTGCGTCGATAGGTAGTGCTCGCCAAAAGGACCGGACTCGGCTAGGCTGACAGCATCATATGGATTCTTGGGAGGGGTTC
This sequence comes from Rhizobium sp. G187, assembly GCF_051549525.1. NCBI lineage: Bacteria > Pseudomonadati > Pseudomonadota > Alphaproteobacteria > Hyphomicrobiales > Rhizobiaceae > Rhizobium > Rhizobium sp. G187. The sequence goes on along the minus strand of NZ_JBPUGM010000001.1, from coordinate 828,580 downwards.
CAGAATGATCAGCGGTAGCAGCCGTGCTCATGTCATCGATCGATCGGGTGAATTGCGAAGCGCTCGCCATGATGCGGGCGCTGAAGCGTGTGCGCATAACAGTGTGAGCTCCGACCTTGAGAGCACGACAGGCTGGCTCCAATTGCTGACACTGGCGCTCGTTATGATGCTTCCCTTCGTGCTCGTCGCCTGGCTTTTTTCCTGATCTCTATTCCCGAGGCTTGCGGAGAGAGCTGCGAGACCACTGGCGATTCTGTCCGATCTCTATAGAAGGAGAGGGAGTTGGCCGTCATTGACGGCCGCTCAAGTCCATTGATCGAGTGAGGGCATGGCCGCGCATGGTCGCCCGGAAGGCAGGCATGTCGACGCAACCGGTAGATCCCGTCCAACGCGCATTCCTGGGTGTCGAGCAATCCGCAAGCGGTCAGCGATGGATGTCGCGCACCGATCAGGCCGGTGAAAACAGGGCGCTGGCCATCAGCCAGTTGCATGGGATACCGGAACTCGTGGCCCGCGTTCTTGCCGGTCGAGGTGTCGGTGTCGACGATGCCCCCACCTTCCTTGATCCGACGATCCGCAATCTGATGCCCGATCCATCAAAGCTGACGGATTGCGATAAGGCGGCAAGCCGCATCGCATTGGCGATCGACAAGAAGCAGAGAGTGGCGATCTTTGGCGACTATGACGTGGATGGTGCCGCGTCGTCTGCGCTGATGTACCGGTTCCTCAGCCATTTCGGCGTCGAAGCGGAAATCTATATTCCCGACCGCATCTTTGAAGGTTACGGCCCGAATGCAGCGGCCATCGACCAATTGATCGACCGGGGGGCGGATCTGTTGATCACGGTTGACTGCGGCTCGACCAGCATTGAGGCGCTCGGCGCTGCAGAGCGGCGTGGTGTGGATGTTGTTGTAATCGATCACCACCAGATGGGCCACGAAATGCCGGTCTGTCACGCTCTGGTCAATCCGAACAGGGAGGATGACCTGTCGGGGCAGGGGCATCTCTGCGCCGCCGGTGTTGTATTCATGGTTCTGGTCGCCTCGCTGAGACACCTTCGCGAGGCGGGGCACCCTTATGCGCGCTCGCTCGATCTCCTGGCCTGGCTTGATCTCGTGGCGCTGGCGACCGTGTGTGATGTGGTGCCACTGAAGGGCCTCAACCGCGCTTATGTGACGAAAGGACTGATCGCTGCCCGCCATCAGAACAATGCCGGCCTTGCCGCGCTCTTGCGTGTGGCTGGCATCGGCGGGCCAGTCACTCCCTACCATTTCGGATTTCTGGTTGGTCCCAGAATCAATGCCGGTGGCCGAATCGGCGATGCTGCCCTCGGCAGCCGGTTGCTGACACTTGACGACGCCGGGCAGGCGGAGGAGATCGCAGCCAAGCTGGATGAACTCAACCGCGAGCGACAGGCGATGGAAGCCGTGATGCTGGCAGAGGCCGAGGCAGAGGCCATGGCCGAATATGGGACCGGCGAACGCGCGGCCGTGATCGTCACGGCCAAGGAGCAGTGGCATCCGGGGATCGTCGGGCTGCTTGCCGCGCGACTCAAAGAAAAATTCAAGCGCCCGGCCTTTGCGATCGCCTTCGATCCGCTCGGCAAAGGGACAGGCTCCGGCCGCTCGATCAGCGGCTTCGATCTTGGGCGTATGGTGCGGGCCGCTGTTGATGAGGGCTTGCTGCTCAAGGGCGGCGGCCATGCCATGGCGGCAGGCTTGACCGTGGAGCGTGCCAATCTTGGGCGGCTGCGCGCCTTTTTTGACGAGCAGGCCATGACGCAGGTGTCCGCCCTCGCGGCTAATCAGACGCTCAAAATTGACGGGGCAATCGGGGCATCCGGAGCGACGCTGGCACTGGTCGATCAGCTCGAATCGGCAGGCCCGTTCGGTTCCGGTCATCCGCAGCCGGTCTTTGCTGTGCCACTGCACCGTCTGCGCGACGTTCGGCCCGTTGGTACCACGCACATCAAGATTACGCTGGAGAGCATGGACGGTAGCCGTCTCGACGGCATCGCCTTCCGCGCAGCCGAGACGGAATTGGGTCGTTTTCTGATGAACAACAAGGGTAACCAGATCCATGTCGCCGGCAATCTGAGCGCCGACCAATGGCAGGGAAACCGCCGGGTCCAGTTCCGCGTCCTTGATGCCGCGGGAACGAAATTGATTGCCTGACGAGAACGGAATTGGAAGTGGCACGCCCTAGGGGAGTCGAACCCCTCTTCCCAGAATGAAAATCTGGTGTCCTAACCGATAGACGAAGGGCGCGTGCGCTTCGGTGGCGCCCTTATGGCCAAAACCAGAGGCGCTTGCAAGAGGTTTTCCCTCGTCTGTCGACAGTTTTTCCACAGCTTGCGAAGGGGTGTGCCAACGCAAAAGCATAAGCAACTGCAGCACGTTAAGTGCAGTCGAGATGTCTTATCCACGATGTCTTGAAAAATCCGAAGTGGCACGCCCTAGGGGAGTCGAACCCCTCTTCCCAGAATGAAAATCTGGTGTCCTAACCGATAGACGAAGGGCGCGTGCGCTTCGGTGAGGCCCTTATGACCAAAACCGGGCTGGCTTGCAAGAGGTTTTGCACGCTCTTTCAACAATTTTTCCACAGCTTCGAATGTGAGGTCCGGCAAGGGAAAAACGCAACGACGACGGCAACTTAGATGCAGTCGCCACCAAGCTTTTCCACAATGTCGTGTGATATCCGAAGTGGCACGCCCTAGGGGAGTCGAACCCCTCTTCCCAGAATGAAAATCTGGTGTCCTAACCGATAGACGAAGGGCGCGTGCGCTTCGGTGGCGCCCTTATAGTCAGAGAGTTTCAGGACCGCAAGCGTTGCTTTTGCGTTTTTGCACAAATTATGACGGAGGTCGTCACACTCAAGGGGAGGCAGGTTGAGCTTTCGCGGCTGTGCCCCCTGAGAGCAGCTTCGAGAGGGACGGCATCCACCGCTTCTTAGTGGTGGCGGGTGCTGCATTGGTCGCCGGATCAGCCAAAGGTTCCGCAGCCGAGGCGACGTCTGCCGCTGACGGTGCCGCAACGGCGCCGAGCGCCGTCAACTGCTCCTCTGTCATCTGCACTTGTTGCGGCACTTGCTGCTGCGGTTCCCGCAGCGCCAGCATCTTTCGCTTCGGGCGCGGATCGGAAAGCTTTCGCAGCACAGGTGGGCCGTCATCCGTGGTTTGGGCAGCCGGCGGCGTCGGCTCGGCCACCGGCATAGTGGCGGCGGCTGGATCAACAGCAGCAGACGCCTGGATGGTGGGGCTGAACAAGCTCTTGCTGACCGCACGCACGCCGACGACCGGTAAGTCTGACGGTACGATGCTGGTGGAGGCTGCATTCTGGCCGACCTGTCCAGGCTGTACGACCTCCGGCTCCGGGAGCGGTGCTGGGCTCCGCGCTGCCGCAAAAATGCTGTTGGTACCAGCGCGAACGCCGGTCTCCTGCATGGTCAGGTCGCCGAGATCTGCGGCGCTCGCTTGCGGTGTCGAGTGAGATTGCGCTGCATTCCCCATCTTGGCAATCTGTTGGGCGAGCACCTCGGGTGGTGGTTCCGCAATTTCGGTGTAAGCCGATGCCATGGGAGACGGATTGCGCTTCAAGGTTGGGGCCGGGCCGTCGTTCGGTGCATCAGGGGCATCTGACGCTGGTACCGTCTTGCCCGCCATCGCCACGACCATGGGATCCTGATAGCCGGACAATGTCCCATCTGGCCTGGCGATAGAGGCAGCCGGTGTAGCGTCGCCCATGGACAGCAATTCTTCCGCGCCCGTCTGACAGGAGGCGAGCAAGAGACCGGCCATCGCGACAGACGCGACATTGGCCAGTGTGGACGACGAAAGGAAAGTGGTCATGACGGCCCCGAAATTATCTTCCTTGGAAGAAAGAGGGCGACGACTTCGCCCTCTCGCATCGAGGCCAATCTAGGCGCGCAAACTTGCGCGAAGCGGATTACCAGGCGCCAGTATTGCCCATGGAAACCCAAGGCTCAGCGGGGGCGAGGTTTTCGCCCTTTTGCAGGATCTCGATCGAGATTCCGTCGGGCGAGCGAACGAAAGCCATATGGCCGTCGCGCGGCGGGCGGTTGATGGTGACACCATTGTCCATCAGCTTCTGGCAGATGGCATAGATATCGTCGACCTCATAGGCGAGATGGCCAAAATTGCGGCCGCCTGTGTAATCTTCCGTATCCCAGTTGTAGGTGAGCTCGAGGCAAGGTGCCATCTCGGCCTTTGCCCGATCGAGATCGTTCGGCGCAGCAAGAAAGACGAGTGTGAAGCGGCCCTTCTCGTTCTCGTAACGCCGGATCTCCTGGAGGCCGAAAAGCGTGCAATAGAAGTGGAGCGAGGCGTCGAGGTCTTTCACTCTGACCATGGTGTGCAGGTAGCGCATGCAGATTTCTCCTGTGACGTTGGGCATATGGTACAGCCGACAGTTTCGAGCAAGGCTGTCGCTGCAAAAGCAACTGGTGAAATGTGAAACAAGGGCTTGCGCAAAGGCATTGACCGAATGTTAATCTGAATCTCAAGAATCAGTTAACTAAGCAATGTGACGCGTTTTCGAGGGGCTTGGGGAATGGCGGACAGAATATCATCGAAGGGGCTCGATGGATTCGAGGAGTTGTCCGGCGAGGCCGTTGACCTGCTGGAGATCACCGGCGTGGTTAAGTGGTTCGACGTCGCCAAAGGCTTCGGCTTCATCGTGCCGGATAATGGCATGCAGGACGTTCTCCTGCACGTGACCTGCCTGCGCCGCGATGGATATCAGACCATTCTCGAAGGCACCCGTATTGTCGCCCTCATTCAGAAGCGTGATCGCGGCTACCAGGCCTTCCGGATCCTGTCGATGGATCAGTCTACGGCTGTCCACCCGTCGCAGATGCCGCCGATGCGGACACACGTGCAGGTCACGCCAACCAGCGGGTTGGAACGCGCTCTGGTTAAGTGGTTCAACCGCACCAAGGGATTCGGCTTCCTGACGCGCGGCGAGGGGACTGAGGACATTTTCGTCCATATGGAGACATTGCGTCGTTTCGGTCTGACCGAGCTGCGGCCTGGCCAGACGGTTCTGGTCCGCTTTGGACCAGGGGATAAGGGCCTCATGGCAGCCGAGATTCACCCCGATAATCCCGGCCCGGCGCTCCGGGCGCATTGAGGTCCTGGACATGTCCGCGCGATTCTTTGTAGCATCCTTCAAAAGCGCCATAGTGGCGCTTTTCCTGTTTATGGGCTTCTCGGGCGTCAGTCAGGCAGACGTGACGTTCGACAAGGGGCGAATCGCGTTCGAACTGTCTGGTGGCAAAACCATAGGCTTTGAGGTCGAATGGGCGCTGACCGCCGAGCAGCGCGCACGGGGACTGATGGAGCGCAGCAGCCTTGCCGCAGATGCTGGCATGCTGTTCGATTTCGGTGAAACACGCATGGTAACCATGTGGATGGCCAACACGCCGCTGTCACTGGACATGGTTTTCATTGATGACGAGGGCAGGGTGGTACGTGTTGCCGAGCGCACGGTGCCCTATTCGGAATCGATCGTCAGTTCGGGCGAGCCTGTGCACTATGTGCTCGAGATTCGCGGCGGTCGCGCAGCGGAGGTCGGGCTGGTCCCGGGAGCACGATTGCGCCTTCCGCTGGACCTGCCGCAACCGGTAAATCAATAGGCTTGAATTTTTTCAGTGAATTACGCCCAGGCAAAGCGTGTTTTTGCTGTTGCAGGCGGGAGGGGAACCGTGTATCCCCACACCATTGCTGGAGCGGAGTGTAGCGCAGCCTGGTAGCGCATCTGGTTTGGGACCAGAGGGTCGGGAGTTCGAATCTCTCCACTCCGACCAGCAATGAAAAGCCGGCCTATGCCGCGCTGAATGAAGGGCGGCGGGCTGCCTCGCCGTCATTGGCTTCGAGACGGATGGGACCAATGTCTGCAAAGATCTATCGCCCGGCAAAAACCGCCATGCAGTCCGGCAAGGCCAAGACACATCTCTGGGTGCTGGAATTCGATCAGGCCGCTCCGCGACGAATTGACCCGATGATGGGTTACACCAGCTCAGTAGACACCCGCCAGCAAGTCAAGCTGATGTTCGAAACGCTCGAGCAGGCTGAGGCCTATGCCAAGCGCGAAGCCATTGACTACCGTGTCATCCTGCCTAAGGACGCAAAGCGTCAGGTCGTTTCTTACACCGATAATTTCCGGTTCAGCCGCCTGCAGCCCTGGACGCACTGACCCCTTCTTGCCGCCGGCGCATGGTCGCCGGCCCTGGCCGGTCCCTTAGCTCAGCTGGATAGAGCAAGTGCCTTCTAAGCACTAGGTCGTAGGTTCGAGCCCTACAGGGATCGCCATTTATCCCATCAAGTCTCTGATATAATTCAAACATATGACCTGATGACTGAGGTGTGAAATCATCTGCGGTCGTCGGCGACTCGTCGCATCCGCCAACCATTTGGAAACCCTTGGCGGCGATAATGCCGGTGACGAAAGGTTAACCATGGCCAGCACATCGAACCGCCGCACACCGCGCAAGCGCCGTAAATCCACCCGCTCGTCCGCGAGCAGAAGCGGGCAGGGCCTCACATCGTGGCTTGTCGTTCTCGGTCTCGTCGCCGCGGGTATCGGAGTCTATGAGAACAGGGCGGCAGTGATGAAGGAGGTCGGCCCCTATCTGTCGCGCGACCGCCGCGAGACAAAGACTGAGACCCCGAGAGGAGAACGTCAGGCAGCGTTACCAACGCGCGCCGACAAGGATCTTCCCATCGGCGTCGTCCGAGCGCCTGTGCCGCCCAAAGCAGTTGCAAAGGCATTAGACTCGCCAGTTCCTGTCAGTCGCCCATCGGTATCAGTTGCATCAACGGCGACCGCAACAGCCACAGGCTTACACGGGCCCTTTTATTTTTGCGGCACCTCCGGCCTAGATAAGTGCGTGGCAAGCGGCGACAGTTTCTGGGTCAACAAGAAAAAGGTAGTGTTAGCAGACGTGATTGCGCCCGCGACAGAGAACGCGGCTTGCGCGCAGGAGCGGCAGAAAGGTTTTGCCGCCAAGGTGCGTCTACGGGCACTGTTGAATGCGGGAGAATTCGACCTTCAACTGTTGAAGGGGCAGGGCACGGAGGGATCCTCTGACGCCATGCGGGTTGCGACCCGTAACGGCCGCTCGCTCGGGTCAATTCTCGTTTCCGAAGGCCTGGCGCGACCGCGGATGGCGCGTGGTCATGCCTGGTGCAGCTGATCCACGCCGTTCACTCCAAACACAGAGGCCGAGAATCGAAAAAGGCCCGCCAATTGGCGGGCCTTTTGCGTAACGAGTCGAGGCAGTGCACGGCTTAGTGCAGGATCTGGCTCAGGAATAGCTTGGTGCGCTCATGCTGCGGATTGTCGAAGAACTCGGCAGGCGAGTTTTGCTCGACGATCTGGCCCTGGTCCATGAAGATGACGCGGTCCGCAACCTGGCGGGCAAATCCCATTTCATGGGTGACGCACAGCATGGTCATGCCTTCTTCTGCAAGGCCCACCATCGTATCAAGCACCTCCTTGACCATTTCCGGATCAAGTGCCGAGGTTGGCTCGTCGAAGAGCATGATCTTCGGCTTCATGCAGAGTGCGCGGGCAATGGCAACGCGCTGTTGCTGGCCGCCTGAAAGCTGGCCCGGATACTTGTTTGCCTGCTCCGGGATCTTGACGCGCTTGAGAAAGTGCATCGCGACCTCTTCCGCGTCCTTCTTCGGCATTTTGCGGACCCAGATCGGCGCGAGCGTACAATTCTCGAGGATTGTCAGATGTGGGAAGAGGTTGAAGTGCTGGAACACCATACCGACCTCGCGGCGCACTTCGTCGATCTTCTTCAGGTCATTTGTCAGTTCGATATTGTCGACAAGAATATTGCCCGACTGGTGTTCTTCCAGGCGATTGATGCAGCGGATCATCGTTGACTTCCCGGAGCCCGAGGGCCCGGCGATGACGATACGTTCACCCTTCATCACCTTGAGATTGATGTCGCGCAGAACGTGGAAGTCGCCATACCACTTGTTCATGTTGATCAGTTCGACAGCGACCTCGGTTTCGGAAACCTTGGCATTCTTGAGTTGAGCTTCAGCCATGGGCGTTTTCCTGTTTAGCGTTTATGTCCGGTGTCGAGATGCCGTTCCACGAAGGCGGAATAGCGCGACATGCCGAAGCAGAAGATCCAGAAGATGAAACCTGCAAAGATCAGCCCGGTCAATGGTGTGACGGGCGTGATCCATTTGGCGTCGCCGAAGCTTGCCTTCACGATGCCAAGCAGGTCGTACATATTGATGATGGAGACCAGCGAAGTGTCCTTGAACATGCCGATAAAGGTGTTGACGATGCCGGGAATGACGAGCTTGATCGCCTGCGGCATGATGATGAAAACCATCTTCTGCCCATAGTTGAGGCCAAGAGAATCAGCCCCTTCATACTGGCCCTTCGGTATGGCCTGAAGGCCGCCGCGAATGACTTCCGCCATGTAGGCCGATGCGAAGATCGACACACCGACGAGCGCACGCAGGAACTTGTCGATATTGTCCCCCGGTGGCAGGAACAAGGGCAGAAGTACGCTGGCCATGAACAGGACGGTAATCAACGGCACGCCGCGAACGAGCTCGATAAAGGCAACGCAAGCCGCCTTGACGATCGGCATTTTCGACCGCCGTCCCATGGCGAGCAGGATGCCGAAGGGCAGTGAGACAACAATGCCGATGAAAGACAGGATCAGCGTCACCATCAGGCCACCCCACATCGACGTTTCCACATGGCTGAGGCCGAAGGAGCCGCCGAGAAGCAGGACATAGGCGAGGATGGGCAGCACGACGAGCAGCAGGACGGCGTTCAGCCCCTTGCGTGGCATCTTCGGGATGAGGAAGGGCACCAGAAGCGCGACAAACAGCACGGCGATCAGGATCGGTCGCCAGAGCTGGTCGCGGGGGTAGGAGCCGACCATGAATTGGGTGAACCAGTCACCGACATAGGCCCAGCAGGCGCCACTCCAGCCATCCGGCTGGTTGCCGCCCTGCACGAGTGTCGCGCAGGCCGCGCGTCCGTCACCCGACCAAACAGCCGAGATGAACAGCCAATCAAAGACCGACAGCACGAACCAGACGATCACGGCGCCGAAGGCCAGCGTCATGATGGAGTCGAGCGGGGTGGCAAACAGGTTCTTGCGCATCCAGCCGCCGATCGACTTGTCGGATGTCGGTGCGGGCAGGGCCGGCAGAAATTCCTGGCGGAGATAGGAGATGTCTTTGCTCATCTTAGCGCTCCACCAGAGCCATCTTGGCATTGAACCAGTTCATAAACAGCGATGTCGCAAGGCTGATCGAAACATAGATCAGCATCCAGATTGCAATGATCTCGATCGAATGTCCTGACTGGTTGAGAATCGTCCCGCCCACGGCAACGAGGTCGGCATAACCGATTGCAACCGCCAGTGACGAGTTCTTGGTCAGGTTCAGGTATTGCGATGTCAGTGGCGGGATGATGATCCGAAGCGCCTGCGGCAGAACCACCAGGCGCGTGGTCAGACCGGAACGGATGCCCAGTGCATTCGCTGCTTCGCTCTGTCCTTTCGAGACACCTCGAATGCCGGCGCGAACAATCTCGGCAATGAAGGACGCGGTGTAAAAGGAGAGCGCCATGTAAAGCGACAGAAATTCTGGCCCGATGACGGTGCCGCCGCGCATGTTGAACTTGCCGAGCACCGGCGTATCGAACGTGACGGGTGAGCCGATGGCGACAAAAGCCAGGAGCGGCAAGCCGAGAATCAGTGCCAGATTGATATAAAGAACGGGCGGGCGCTTGCCGGTCGCCAACTGCTTGGCCGTGGCCCAGCGACTGTAGGCGATCGCACCGATGACGCCGAACGCCAGAGCAAGCAGCACAACAGACATGCCCTCGCCGAAGACGGGGGCCGGCATGTAGATACCGCGATTGCTGACGAAAACCGAAAGCGGCAGCGAAAGCGACTGCTTCACGTCGGGGAGCAGTGAGAGTACGCCCTTGTACCAGAAGAAGATGACAAGCAGCGGCGGAATGTTGCGGAAGACCTCGACATAGACGGTCGACAGCCGCGCGATCAACCAGTTGTTCGACAGCCGGCCAATGCCGACCAGAAGACCGATGATGGTCGCGGTGATGATGCCGGTGACCGCCACAATCAACGTGTTAACAAGACCGAGCGTGAGGGCGCGCATATAGCTGGAATCGCTGGTATACGCGATCGGCGTCTGGGCAATGTCAAAGCCCGCGCGGCTGCCGAGAAAGTCAAAGCCAGCGGTCATGTTGGCCCGCGCCAAGTTCTCTGCGGCATTGGTGCCGGCAAACCAGAACAGCCAGACAACGAAGATGACGGTCAGTGCCTGATAGACGAACTGACGCAGGGCGGGATTGTAAAGCAAAGAGGTCCCGGAGCGCGTAGCTCCGCCCCGGTTTGCAGTTTCAACTGCCATATATCTGTCCCCTGAACCGCAGCCTGTTCTGGCCGGGTGCTTATTTTTATTGATTTATGCGTCCTGCCATGAAGCGGGAAGGCGCAGAGCGCCTTCCCGTATGCGGCAATCCGGGTTTAGCGGATCGGCGGAGCGTATTGCAGGCCACCCTTGGACCACAATGCATTGAGGCCGCGTTCGATTTTCAGCGGGCTGCCCTGACCGACGTTGCGCTCGAAGGATTCGCCGTAGTTACCGACCTGCTTGATGATGTTGTAGGCCCACTTTTCATCAAGGCCGAGGTCCTTGCCGATCGTCTGGTCTTTTTCCTCGCCAAGGAAGCGCTTGATATCAGGGTTCTCCGACTTGACCATCTCATCGACATTCGCCTGCGTGATGCCAAAGTCTTCGGCAGTGACCAGCGCGTAATGTGCGAAGGTAACAACGTCGAACCACTTAGAGTCGTTCTGGCGAACGGCTGGCCCAAGCGGCTCCTTCGAGATGATTTCCGGAAGGATGACGTGGTCTGCCGGGTTCGCGAGCGACAGGCGGATCGAATAGAGGCCCGACTGGTCGGTCGTGTAGACGTCGCAACGACCGGACTGATAGGCGGCGTCAACCTCTTCCTGCTTTTCGAAAACGACCGGATTGTATTCCATGCCGTTGGCCTTGAAGTAGTCGGCGAGGTTCAGCTCGGTTGTCGTGCCGGACTGTACGCAAACGGCAGCGCCGGACAGTTCCAGTGCCGACTTCACGTCCAGCTTCTTCGAGACCATGAAGCCCTGACCGTCATAATAGTTCACGGCGCGGAAATCGAAGCCGAGCTGAGAATCGCGGCTGGCGCTCCATGTCGTGTTACGAGCAAGCATGTCGATTTCGCCGGACTGCAGGGCCGGAAAACGGTCCTTGGCAGACAGAGGCGTGAACTTGACCTTGGTGGCGTCACCGAAAACGGCAGCTGCAACGGACTTGCAGAGGTCGACGTCGAGGCCGGTCCAGTTGCCCGACGAATCCTGGGCGCCGAAACCAGCCAGATTGGAGCCGTTCACGCCGCACTGTACGAAGCCTTTTGCCTTGACGTCATCAAGCGTCCCCGCGACCGCGGCCGATGCGCCAAATCCCAGGACGGCAGCGCCGATGGCGACTGACAGGAACTTGTTGTTCATTTTTCCCAACCTTTTTCTCTTGTTTTTCGTGCGATGGCGTCAGCCTGAAACGAAACGCGACGACCATCGGCTCGATAGCCTCCCGGGCCGAGCGCTTCTATCACAATCGTAAATGGATGCATGGTCAAGTGTTTATGGAAACGCCTGATCAGAAAAGCGCTAATTTGCCGAAACCGCATCGAATTTAGGCAATTTTGGCGAGCAAGAGCAAAAATGTGATCATTTTTGTATCTGCAGCAGTGATTGCATTGCGTGGGAAGCATGGCTGCACCTGGCGGCGGAAGGGCGCAACATACTCTTGACCTCGGGCGCGACATCGGACGACAACAGCAGGGAAACGCAGACGGAATGAGAGCGATGAGTAAGAACAAGGACTGGCTGGCATCCGCCGGCAGCAACACGAAACTATGCCACTCGGGCTATGAGCCGACCGATTATTTCGGCTTCGTCAATCCGCCCGTCGTGCACGCGTCCACGGTCCTTTTCCCGAGTGCGCGGGCCATGGAAACGCGCTCCCAGCCCTACACATACGGCACCCGCGGTACGCCGACGACCGATGCGCTCTGCCGAGCGATCGACGAGCTTGAGGGTTCTGCCGGCACGATCCTGGTGCCGTCCGGTCTGGCCGCAATCACGGTTCCCTTCCTCGCCTTCCTGTCGGCCGGTGATCATGCGCTCATTGTCGATTCCGTCTATTCGCCCTGCCGTCATTTCTGCAACACCATGCTGACGCGGCTCGGGGTCGAGGTCGAGTACTATGATCCGGAGATCGGGGACGGGATTGAGACGCTGATCCGGAGCAATACCCGGCTGGTGCATACAGAGGCTCCGGGCTCCAACACGATGGAGATGCAGGACATTAGGACAATCTCTGCGATTGCCCACCGGCACGGCTGTGTCGTCACCATGGACAATACATGGGCGACGCCACTCTACTTCAAGCCGCTCGACCATGGCGTCGACATCTCGATCCATGCCGCGACGAAGTATCCATCCGGACATTCGGACATCCTGCTCGGCACGGTGTCCGCCAATGCGGAACATTGGGAGCGGCTGAAGGAAGCCAATATCACGCTCGGCATCTGCGGTGCTCCAGATGATTCTTACCAGATTCTGCGCGGCTTGCGCACGATGGGGCTCAGGCTCGATCACCACTACCGCAGCGCGCTTGCTGTTGCCCGCTGGCTTGAGGCGCGCAAGGATGTGGCACGGGTCCTGCACCCGGCTCTCGAAAGTTTTCCGGGCCACGAGATCTGGAAACGTGATTTCAAGGGGGCGAGCGGCGTCTTTTCCTTCCTCTTGCCTGCCTCATCACCCGATAAGATCAGGCCAAAAGCGCATGCATTCCTCGATGCACTCCAGCTCTTCGGTCTGGGCTGGTCCTGGGGCGGTTATGAGAGCCTGGCGGTTCAGGTCAATCTGGATGACCGCACGATCCGCAAGGGACCGGTAGACGCTGCCGTTATCCGCCTGCAAATCGGTCTCGAGGACGTCGAGGATATCATGGCTGACCTCGAACGCGGCTTCGCCGCGGCGTCGGTCGTGTAATCTCGCTTTGATGTCTCAGCTGTCGATCTTGTGGCCATAGAGCCAGTCAAGATCGGCGGCGAGCCGCTCGGGCGAACGCAAGGACAGGACAATGTCCCGCCCTAAGCGGATAGGACCGCGGGCGTGATAGGCGAGGCGGTTGAAATCACCGCGCGCCTTGACGCGGGAAGCCCTTGCTTTCCGAACCTTCTCGAAATCCGAGAGTGCGAGGGGGAGCGGCGTGCGGGCCACGTGATGAGCGAGCGCATAGGCGTCTTCGATTGCCATCGCGGCCCCTTGCGCCGAAAATGGCATCATCGCATGCGCGGCATCACCGATCAGCACGGTATCGTAGCCATTCTGCCAGTTGCCCTCTGAAGCCTGATAGAGCGGCCAGAATGTCGGGTTGATTGCCCCGGCCAGAATGGTCCGTATATCGCTATGCCAGCCGGAAAACTGCTCAAGCAGCATCGCCCGGCGCGCAGCATCTGCCTCGATCGCCCAGCCTTCGTCGCTTTTTGCCCCGCTCGCAATGGCGACCAGATTGAAGCCGCCGATTTCCCTTAGCGGATAGCAGACGAGATGCGCCTTGGGGCCAAGAAAGGCCGTCACCCCGTCGCGAGACAGGAAGCTGGGTGCCTTGTGCTGATCGACCGTGAACCGCCACGCGATATTGCCGGAAAAGCTGACACTGGGGCTGTCGGCGATGGCGTCACGCGCATTTGACCAGACGCCATCGGCGCCGACAACCAGATCCGGTCGGCGACCTGTCACGGCTTCGATTGCATCCGCCCCAACCCCTTGGATCCTCTGTCCAAGATGCAGGCGGCAAAGCGGCTGATTAAGTACGGCCCGAAGAAGGGCCTGCTGCAGGGTGGATCGATGAAGCACGCCGTAGGGCTTGCCCCACCGCATGCGGGCAAACGAGCCGGCTGGTACCTGCGCCAATTGCCGTAGATTGGTGCCTGAAGCCAACACAATGGACTGCGGCTCGATCCAGTGCCTCTCAAGGTCGGCAAGCACGCCAAGCTGATCGAGTACGCGCGTCGCATTCGGGGATAGCTGCAGGCCAGCCCCCACTTCGCCGAGTTGCGGCGCCTGCTCAATGATGTCGCTGGAGATGCCTTTGAGGGCAAGCGAAAGGGCAGCCGTCAGGCCTGCCACCCCGGCTCCGATGATGGCAGCGTGCGCGATAGCCATGATGTTATGCCGATCGATCCGCCGCGATCACGCCGCCTTAACGTGGAAGACGCAGCCTGGCGGGTTGGTCTGTTCGGCTTTCAGGCTCGGATTGTAACGATAAAGGGTCGAGCAGTAGGAGCAGACTTTCTCGTCATCATGGCCCATATCGATGAAGACATGCGGATGGTCGAAGGGCGTGGACGCGCCGGTGCACATGAATTCCTTCACGCCGATTTCGATCACGCGATGACCGCCGTCGTTCTGGAAATGGGGAATGGTGTGGCCGGCCATGACAGACTCCGAAACTGCTTCGATAATTTGGCCGGACATTAGCGCCCTCCGGTTCAAAAGTGTAGAGCCAAAGCCATGCTCGACCCACAGAAAATCGGCCTGCGGCAATTGATGTCAGGACCTGCTTGACTAAGGTGCGGATCGAGCCTGAAAGGACTTTACGATGAATCTCGATGCGCCGCCCTTTTCCCGTTTTCGCAATCATGGCCTGGAGCTTGCTTACTTCGATGACGGCGATCCGGCGGGCGAACCTATTCTTCTGATCCACGGGTTTGCCTCTTCGGCCAGCGTAAACTGGGTTTATACCGGCTGGCTGCGAACATTGGGGGATGCTGGTTTCCGCGTCATCGGCATTGACAATCGTGGCCATGGGGAAAGCGACAAGCCGCATGATCCAGAGGCCTATCACCCGTCGGATATGGCGAGCGATTCAGCAGCTTTGCTGACGCATCTCGGTATCGCTGACGCCCATGTAATGGGTTACTCGATGGGCGCACGAATCGCGGCCTTTCTGGCAATCGAACATCCCGACCGTGTGCGCTCCCTGGTCTTTGGTGGCCTCGGTATTGGCATGTGTGATGGTGTTGGCGACTGGGATCCGATCGCGGAAGCCCTTCTGGCGCCGTCGCTGGAGGATGTGACGCATGAGCGGGGCCGGATGTTCCGGGCTTTCGCCGACCAGACGCGGTCTGACAGGATGGCGCTCGCAGCGTGCATCAGCACGTCACGTGACCTCGTGTCACGCGAGGACATCGCCCGCGTCGATGTCCCGACCCTGATTGGTGTCGGCACGAAGGACGACATCGCCGGTTCCGCTCAGGAGCTTGGTGACCTGATGCAGTTGGCAACGGTTCTCGATATCCCCAATCGAGACCACATGCTCGCGGTAGGTGACCGCGTTTTCAAGAAGGCGGTCCTGGAGTTTCTCGCCGCGCGCGCTGCATCTTGATACTCACTTTCCGGTGAAGGTGGGCTGCCGCTTTTCGGCAAAGGCAGCCCGACCCTCGGCATAGTCGGCGCTGGTGAAGGTTGACACGCCCAGGATTTCTGCTTCGCGCAACAGGTCAAGGTCCGCAGTTTCAACCGCGCGGATCGCCAGCTTTGACGCCCTGATCGACAGGGGCGCATTCGCCGCAATTGCCTTGGCAACGACAAGTGTCTCCGCATCAAGCGCCGCCGGGTCTGTGACCGCAGAGAGGAAGCCGCAGGTGAAGAACTCGTGCGCGGTGAGGCTTGCGCCGGTGAATAGGGCACGGCGCGCCATTGCGCTGCCAAGTCCACGGACGAAATCCTGCACTGCATCGGCTGGATAAGCGATCCCGAGCCGCGCGGCCGGCACGGCGAAAACAGATCTGTCGGCCGCAATTCTCAGATCAGCGGCAGCCGCAAGACCGAACCCGCCGCCATAGCAGATCCCGCGGATAGCGGCGATCACCGGAACCTGTGCCTCGCGAACGGCAGCGAATGCGGCGCTGTTGCTGGCCTCATACACCCGTGCGGTCTCGGCATCTTTGCGCAGGGTTGCAAATTCCGAAATGTCTGCTCCAGCGCTGAAGTCCACCTCTCCGCCGCCTTGCAGCACGATGACGCGGGCACCGGCCGACGCCTGAAGCCATTGAATGGCGTCGGGGATTGCCCGCCACATGGCGGCATTGATCGCATTTTTTCGGGAAGGGCTGTCGATGACGAGATAGCCCACGCCCCCATCACAGCTTGCCTTGATCTGGTTCTGCGCGAAAGCGTTCGATTGTTTCATGCCGGCCCCATTTGTGTTCGTTGGGTCTTCGTCTATATAATAGCCTTCCAATACGAATGGGGAGACCGGCAATGGTCGCACACAACGACATCCTCAAGGCCGATATCGTGAAATCCATGGATCCGATCTGGGACAGTCTGCGGCATGAAGCCCGACTGGCGGCTGATCGCGATCCGATGCTGGCCGCATTCTTCCATTCGACCGTGCTGAGCCATCGCTCGCTTGAGGACTGCGTGATCTATCGGATTTGCGAGCGGCTTGACCACAGTGATGTCCCGGCGATCGTTCTGCGTCAGGCGTTTGAGGCCATGATGGCTGACTGGCCGGAATGGACCGGCATTCTGCGCGTCGATATCCAGGCCGTGTATGATCGCGACCCCGCCTGCACCCGTTTCATGGAGCCGGTTCTCTATTTCAAGGGCTTCCATGCGATCCAGACACACCGTCTGGCGCATTGGCTCTGGAATAACGGCCGTCGTGACTTTGCGCTGTATCTCCAGAGCCGCTCGTCCAACATTTTCCAGACCGACATCAATCCGGCCGCGCGCATCGGCAAAGGCATCTTCCTCGATCATGCGACCGGCCTGGTCGTCGGTGAGACTGCCCGCATCGGCGACAATGTCTCGATCCTGCATGGCGTGACGCTAGGCGGCACGGGCAAGGAGGGGGCCGACCGCCATCCCAAGATCGGCGATGGCGTGATGATTGGTGCGGGCGCGAAAGTGCTCGGTAATATCGAGGTTGGTAGTTGCTCGCGCATCGCTGCCGGGTCCGTCGTCCTCAAACCTGTGCCGAAATGCACCACGGTCGCTGGTGTCCCGGCGCGCGTTGTGGGTGAGGCGGGCTGTGCCGAGCCGGCGCGTTCCATGGATCAGATGATCGCATCGGTCGACTGAGGGCTGGCGTCAGCCACACGGGTCGCCTGGTCTTGGCCTGGGCAAAGTGCGGTTTGCGTCTTTACATCCGCGGAACGCCCGTGCGACAAGCGCGCAAATTCGAACCAAGCATGGAGACTGAGCGTGAAGCCCGATGAATTGAAGAAGCTCGACGCCTATTTCAAGCGGACCTTCAACCCGACGATGAGCGTCAAGGCTCGTCCGCGCAAAGATGACTCGGCCGAGGTCTATGTCGGTGACGAGTTTCTCGGTGTTGTCTTCAAGGACGAGGAAGATGGCGACCTCTCCTATAATTTCTCGATGGCGATCCTCGACGTTGATCTGTAATAGGGCTTGTAGCCCTGGGTTGAGGTGGTTGGGAAATTCCCTCGACCTATCAAAGACCTGAGGCCCTCGCGCCGACGAGGGCCTTTTTTATTGTTGCGTAATGCAACCTTGGGTGTTGTTGCGACGCACAATTTCGCTTGACGCTTTTTGTGCGGGTGCTATCTTTCGCAAGAGAATGACACGCTTGATGGAGGAAATCGCATGATCAATTTCGATGAAGCCAACAAGAAGGGCAAGGAAGCCATGGACACCATGCTGAAGAACTATTCGGAGGTGGCGCGCGGTTTCCAAGCGATCGCTACGGAGGCTGGCGATTATTCGAAGAAGTCGTTTCAGGACATGGCATCCTACATGGAAGCTCTGACCACCGTGAAGAGCGTTGAGGCTGTCTTCGAATTGCAGACTTCCTTCCTCAAGTCCTCCTATGAGAGTTTTGTCGCCGAGGCGACGAAGTTGAGCGAGATGTATGCAGATCTTGCAAAGACAGCCTATAAGCCATTCGAGGCGCAGATCGGCAAGATGCCATCCATGACGCCAGTCGCTGCCTGATCGAGGCTTGCGTGAGCCCTGCGAGACCGGTTGCGCCCTGCGCAGCCGGTCTTGTCATTTGTGCTCGCTGGTATAACTTGTCTCTCCTATATCTTCGGGTCTACCGTGCTGCGGGACAAAATCTCTTGAGCGTGCGGCCGGGGGCTTAAAATCACCAGAATATGACCTACCTACTGTGCTGAGTGTTCGTCCGCACCGATGTGCAAAGGCAAACGGCCGGGCAACGGAGAATGAACTGAAATGACTGCAAAGCCGGTCTTCATGCAAAGCCAGGGCGACGGGGAGAATGCCAACCGCGGCACCTCCGTGATCACCCGCACCAAGCCGAAGACAAAGAAGCCGAATCTGTACCGCGTACTGCTTCTCAACGACGACTACACGCCCATGGAATTCGTGATCCATATCCTGGAGCGCTTTTTCCAGAAGGACAGGGAAGCCGCCACCCGCGTCATGCTCCATGTGCACAATCATGGTGTCGGCGAATGTGGCGTCTTCACGTACGAAGTCGCCGAGACGAAAGTCTCGCAGGTGATGGATTTCGCGAGGCAACATGAGCATCCGCTTCAATGCGTCATGGAAAAGAAGTGAGGATCAGACGTGCCAACATTTTCGCCCAGCCTTGAGAAGGCGCTGCATCAGGCCCTGACCTACGCAAACGAACGTCACCATGAATATGCGACGCTCGAACACCTGTTGCTTGCTCTGATCGACGATGCCGATGCAGCCGCCGTCATGGGGGCCTGCAACGTCAATCTCGACGTTCTGCGCAAGAACGTTTCCGAATTCGTTGACAACGATCTCTCCAATCTGGTGACGGGATACGACGAGGATTCGAAGCCGACTTCGAGCTTCCAACGCGTCATCCAGCGCGCCGTGATCCACGTGCAGTCGTCAGGGCGCGAAGAGGTGACCGGCGCAAATGTTCTGGTCGCGATCTTTGCAGAGCGCGAGAGCAACGCTGCCTACTTCCTGCAGGAGCAGGAAATGACACGCTACGACGCGGTCAATTACATCTCCCATGGCATTGGCAAGCGCCCGGGCTCCTCCCAGGTGCGCACCCCGCGCGGCGCGGAAGAGGGTGAGGCTGAAGCCAAGCCCGGTCGTGAGCCAGAGGAAGGTGCTGCGAAGGGCGGCAAGCAGGAGGCGCTGAAGGCTTACTGCGTCAACCTCAACGAAAAGGCGAAGACCGGCCGCATCGACCCGCTGATCGGCCGCCATGATGAGGTCAACCGCACGATACAGGTCCTTTGCCGTCGATCGAAGAACAACCCGCTTTATGTTGGCGATCCCGGCGTCGGTAAGACGGCGATCGCCGAAGGCCTCGCCAAGCGCATTGTTGAAGGCAAGGTGCCGGAAGCGCTGGCAGACGCGACGATCTTCTCGCTCGACATGGGCACTCTGCTTGCAGGGACCCGCTATCGGGGTGACTTCGAGGAACGCCTGAAACAGGTCGTGAAGGAACTGGAAGACTATCCGGGTGCCGTCCTCTTCATCGACGAGATCCACACCGTGATCGGTGCGGGCGCAACGTCAGGCGGCGCCATGGATGCGTCCAATCTGTTGAAGCCGGCCCTGTCTTCCGGTGCGATCCGCTGCATAGGCTCCACCACCTACAAGGAATACCGCCAGTTCTTCGAAAAGGACCGGGCACTTGTGCGCCGCTTTCAGAAAATCGACGTCAATGAGCCGTCGATCGATGATGCGATCGAAATCATGAAGGGTCTGAAGCCCTATTTCGAGGACTATCACAAGCTGCGTTACACCAACGAGGCGATCAAGTCGGCTGTCGAGTTGTCGGCGCGTTACATCTCTGACCGCAAGCTGCCGGACAAGGCGATCGATGTGATCGACGAAACCGGCGCGGCCCAGATGCTGCTGCCGGCCTCCAAGCGCCGCAAGCTGATTACCGAGAAGGAGATCGAGGTCACCATCGCGACGATGGCCCGGATCCCGCCCAAGACGGTGTCCAAGGACGACGAGATGGTTCTCGCCAACCTGGAGAAGGAACTGCGTTCCGTCGTTTATGGTCAGGATGCGGCAATCGAGGCGCTGTCGACTGCAATTAAGCTCGCCCGTGCGGGGCTGCGCGAACCAAACAAGCCGATCGGCTCCTACGTCTTCTCCGGCCCAACCGGCGTTGGCAAGACGGAAGTGGCAAAGCAGCTCGCTGCCTCGCTCGGTGTCGAGATGCTGCGCTTCGACATGTCGGAATACATGGAGCGGCATACGGTTTCGCGCCTCCTCGGTGCGCCTCCCGGCTATGTCGGCTTCGACCAGGGTGGTCTTTTGACCGACGGCGTCGATCAGCATCCACACAGCGTGGTACTGCTCGATGAGATCGAAAAGGCGCATCCGGATATCTACAATATCCTGTTGCAGGTCATGGACCATGGATCTTTGACAGATCACAACGGCAAGAAGATCGACTTCCGCAACGTCATTCTGATCATGACGACCAATGCGGGTGCGTCTGAGATGGCGAAGTCTGCCATCGGCTTCGGTTCGTCCAAACGCACCGGGGAGGATGAGGAGGCAATCAACCGCCTGTTCACGCCGGAATTCCGCAACCGTCTGGATGCGATCATTCCGTTCGCACCGCTGCCAAGTGACGTCATTCACAAGGTCGTTCAGAAGTTCGTCATGCAACTGGAAGCACAGCTTTCGGAACGGGGCGTGACTTTCGATCTGTCGGAACCGGCGATCGCCTGGCTGGCCACCCGTGGCTATGATGAAAAGATGGGGGCACGTCCGCTTGGTCGCGTCATCCAGGAATACATCAAGAAACCGCTCGCTAACGAGATCCTGTTCGGCAAGCTCAAGAAGGGCGGCCTGGTCAAGGTCGGCGTGAAGGCCGGAGAAAACGGCGAAGAGGTCCTCGACCTTGAAGCGATTTCCGAGGTGGCGCCGGTGAAGCCCAAGCCCGAAGCTGAAGTCGTTTCTGCCAAGCCGGTCAAGGCTAAGCGCAAGTCAGCGCCAAAGGCGGCAGCCGTCGAGGATGAAGGTGAGGTGGCGGTGATCGAAGCCGCGCCGCAGCCGGCCAAGCGTAGCGCGGTGCCGAAAGTGCCGAAGAAGAAGTAAGTTCTCCGTTTCAGGAGATCGGTGCCGGGCGCAAGCCCGGCACTTTTGTTTGTCGATCTGGAATACGCAATGGCTTCGGCTCCACCTGCACTGTCTCAAGGCCGCTGGTTTCTTGCGGGGATGCGCGGCCTTTTCAGCCTCCCGGCCGTCATCCTGATGATTTCCTTCGTCGGCTTTTCGGCCTTCGCGCTGGAATCGGGCGTCAGCCGAACCGAGGCGATGGTGATGACTGCCACTGTGTGGGCACTGCCGGCCAAAATGATCCTCATCGGTACGATGACGAGCGGGGCGAACCTTCTGGCGATCTTCCTCGCCGTCTCCCTGTCCTCAATTCGGCTGATGCCGATGGTGGCCTCCCTCGTGCCGGAAATGCGCAACGACCGAACGCCGACCTGGTTGCTGCTGATCCTCTCCCATTTCGTCGCCATCACCGCCTGGGTCTTCGCGATGAGCTCGTTCAAGGAAGTGCCACGCGAAGCGCGCATCGCCTATTTCGCCGGCTTCGGCATCACGCTGGTCACGGTGAACACGGTGCTCGTCGGCGTCAGCTTCGGATTGGTTGCTAGCTTCCCGCCGGTCGTCGCCGGACTGCTGTTCTTCCTGACGCCCGTCTACTTCATCGCCTCGATCTGGGCGACCGGTCGCCAGTCGGTGGTCAAGGTAGCTTTCGTCGTCGGCGTCGTCGCTGGCCCACTCCTTGCAGTTCTGGTGCCCGGCTTCGACATCCTGATCGCCGGGCTTGGCGGCGGCACAGTGGCCTATCTGTTCGATCGCTACGTCATCCGTAAGGGCCAGTCTTCCGTAGCTGAGAGGGGCGAGGGATCGGGACAGCCGGAGGAGGCCGTATGATGGCGGAATACTGGCCCTATATCGTGATCCTCGTCGCCGGTTGGCTGGCAACCGACATCTGGCGATGGCTAGGGGTTCTGGCCGGCAACCGGCTGCAGGAAGGCTCGGAAACCTTGAATTGGGTGAGGGCGGTGGCCACAGCGCTGGTCATGGCTGTCACGGCAAAGCTCGTGGTCTTTCCGACAGGCACTCTGGAGGCCTCACCGCTGTGGTTGAGGCTCCTTGCCGCCGGCATTGGCTTTGCCGCCTTCCTGATCGCCGGCCAGCGCGTGCTGGTCGGCGTCGTCGTACCACTTGCCATTCTAGGCGCCGGTCTGCTTTGGCTACCGTCCTGACAGAGGGAAGGTATCAGAGGGCGGCTTTGATTTTTTCAGCCTGCGCTTTGAGAACATCGACATCAGCCATGCCGCCTGAATGCGGCTTCAGCGGCAGCGCCTCGTGCCGCGGGATCACGTGGAAATGGAGATGATATACCGTTTGGCCGGCCGCTGCTTCGTTGAACTGCGCGACATACACACCGTCCGCCTCGAAGGCGTCCTTCACGGCATTGGCGAGCTTCTGAACCACCGGCAAAACCTTCGCAAGCACGGCAGGATCGGCATCCAGGAGATTGCGCGAACCGACCTTGGGAATGACCAGGAGATGGCCGGGGGCCTGTGGCATCACATCCATGAAGGCCAGGGTATCGTCGTCTTCATAGAGCTTGACCGACGGAATGTCGCCGCGCAGGATCTTGGCGAAGATGTTGTTGGGGTCATAAGGCGCAGTCATCAGCAAAAACTCCTCGATTCGTCAGTTAGTTAACGCCAAGATCCGCCGTGCGACAAGCCTGGAGGCATCTGGTCAGCCGTCGATTTCCTCGCCCGGCCGCGACGGGCGCTCACCCTTTCGGAAAGGCGTGTGTCCTTCGAGATAGGCGCCGATCTGCGCCACCTCCTGTCGTTCCTGGTCGAGATAGTTTGCAACAGCGCGCCGCAGACCCTGATGCGCGATGAAATGTGCGGAATGGGTGGTTACAGGCTCATAGCCCCGAGCGAGCTTGTGCTCGCCCTGCGCGCCCGCCTCGACACGCGAGAGACCATGCGCCAGCGCAAAATCGATCGCCTGATGGTAGCAAACCTCGAAATGCAGGAAGGGGTGGTCTTCGATGCACCCCCAGTGCCGGCCATAGAGCGCATCGGCACCGATGAAATTGATCGCGCCTGCGACATAGCGGCCATCGCGCTTCGCCATGACCAGCAGGATATCGTCGGGCATGGTCTCGCCGATGAGGGCATAGAAGCTGCGGGTCAGATAGGGACGACCCCATTTGCGGCTGCCGGTGTCCATGTAGAAATGGAAGAAATGATCCCAGATCTCGTCGGTCAGATCTTTGCCGGTCAGCCAGTCGATGCTGACGCCGTTTTCCAGCGCAGCGCGGCGTTCCTTGCGCAGGTTCTTGCGCTTCGATGAGGACAACTCGCCGAGAAAGGCCTCGTGATCGGCGTAACCCCGATTGATAAAATGGAATTGCTGGTCCGTCCTATGCAGGAATCCTGCTTCTTCGAGCGCCGGCAGTTCCTGTTCCTGCAGGAAGGTCAGATGTGAGGATGAAACGCCGAGTTCGATGGTAATCTGTTGCAATCCCTGCGCAAGCAGTGCTTGGACGCGTGCCCGATCCTCGCCTTGTCGCACCAGCAAACGCGGCCCGGTGGCCGGTGTGAAAGGTACGGAAGCCTGCAGCTTTGGATAATACCGCCCTCCCGCCCGCTGGTAGGCATCCGCCCAGCCATGATCGAAGACATACTCGCCCTGACTATGGCTCTTCAGATAGCACGGCACAGCACCGATCAGTTTCTCGCCTTCGGAAAGCAATAGGTGGTGAGCAAGCCAGCCCGTTTCGGCATGAGCGGAGCCCGATTGTTCAAGCGCCGATAGGAAGGCATGCGAGATGAAGGGATTGTATCCTTCTCCGGAACGCGAGGTTCCGGAGAGGAGGGCCCATTCGGTCGGATCGATCTCCAGGAAGGAGCCGACAATGCGGATCGTAACCTCGTCTGCCATGCGGTCCTGTTGGTCGTTGTCTCAGGCAATGGCCGGTGATTGGCGCGGGTCGAAGCCTTCGAACGTCATCTGATCTGCATATGTATAGGTCTGTGCCCGCATGATTTCATCCCTGACGGTCCAGGTAATCACAGGCGTGGCCTTTTCACGCAGGCCGGAGATGAAATCATTTGGCAAATGCGCGACGCAATAGGAGACGAAATCGAGGCCGAGCGCCATAGCCTCTGCATGCTCTGCGAAATTCTCCGGTTTCTGCCCTTCTGCGGTGAGGCCCACTGGATAGGGGCAGTCTGCCTTCTTCAAGGCGCGCAGCAGATGGAAGTCGAAGCTCATCAGCGCAACCTTGCCCTGATAGCCCTCCAGAACTTCGAGAACGGCCTCAACATAGCCATCGTCCTGCTCGGCATTGATGCCCTTGAGCTCGATCACCAGCGGCACGCGTCCCTTAACGAGGTTCAGCATCTGGCGCAGCGTTGGAATGCGGTCCTTGGTGGCGCCGATTGACAGGAGGCCGAGCTCACTGGCCGTCCGCTCCCGAACTTCGCCCGCCATGCTGCAAAGGCGCTGAAGATCGTGGTCGTGGAACACCATCGGGACACTGTCGGACGAAAGCTGGATATCGCATTCGATGGCAAATCCGGCATCGATGGCCCTGGAAAAGGCAGAGAGGGTGTTTTCCCAGACCGCATGGTTCATGTCGTGATAGCCGCGATGCGCGACGGGCAGGTCCTTGATCCAGTCAGCCTTGGTCACGCACGGATCTCCATGATGGCGTCGATCTCGACTGCTGCATTGAGGGGCAGGGCAGCCATGCCGACGGCCGCGCGCGCATGCCGGCCGGCTTCGCCAAGGATTTCAGCGATCAAATTGGATGCGCCATTGATCACGAGGTGCTGCTCGACAAAGCCCGGGGCAGAAGCGACGAAGCCATTCAGCTTCACCACCTTGACGATCCGGCCGAGATCGCCGCCGAGTGCCGCCTTTGCTTGAGCAAGGATATTGATGGCGCAGAGCCGCGCTGCCCGCTGCGCATCTTCGAGGCCCACATCGCTGCCGACGAGCCCGGTGACGGCAATCCGTCCCCCGTCCATGGGGAGCTGTCCAGACAGGTGAAGCATGTTACCGGACACGACGAAGGGAACATAGTTGGCAGCAGGGGCGGCGGCTTCGGGCAGGCTGATCCCTGCGGCCGCCAGGCGGGCTTCGATGGTGTCGGACATGACGCAATCCCGGATTGTTGAAAAAGAGCGATAAAGTCGAAGTGACGAAAAGCATGTCTCGCTTTTGACGAATGTGGTCTTATAACATCGTGCCGGACTACAACAGGAGAATGTCGATGTACCCTCTGCGTTTGGCGCTTGGCGCCACCTTGGCTCTCCTGGTAATTCCGGCCGGCTATGACGCCCATGCGGCGCCAACGGGCCTTGTTCCGCACCGTGCGGTCTATGATATCGTCCTCAAGGAAGCCTCGGATCGTTCCGGCATCGAATCGATGCGCGGCCGCATGGTCTACGAATTCAACGGATCGAGTTGTAAGGGCTTCAGCACGGAATTCCGCTTTGTCACCCGTATCGACATGGGCGACGGCGTTCGCGTCACGGACCAGCGATCCTCGACTTTCGAGGATCTTGCCCAGGGTCGGTTCCGTTTTGACAATAAATCCTTCACCGACGACCAGCTCGACAAGGATGTCACTGGCGATGCGGCCGATACCGGCGGCAAGGTGAAGATCGAACTGACAGGCCCCGACAAGCGCGGCCTGGAAGTGGCAGCAAGCCGCTTCCCGGCGGAACATATGCTCGAGGTCATCGCGCGGGCGCATCGGGGGGAGCGCATCTTCGAATCACGGATCTTCGACGGCTCTGAAGATGGTGATCAGACATTTCTGACGACGACGATTGTCGGTCGGCCGCAGAAGCCATCGAAAACCGATCCCGAAGTGGAAGCGGCGGCGGAACTGGCGACCGCCGACTACTGGCCGGTCTCGATTGCCTATTTCAATGATCAGTCAACCGGCGACCAGGAGCCGATCTACAATCAGTCCTTCAAGCTCTACGAAAACGGTGTCACCCGCGATCTGACGCTGGACTATGGCGACTTCGTTCTCGCGGGCAAGCTGACCAAACTCGAAGTCCTCGGCAATCCTGAGGCTGATTGCCGGTGATTCTCGGCATCGACAGAGTGTTTGTCCGGATTGCGGCTTGATTTTTCATGGGCCGCCCTGTATGGGCCGCATCATTCCACACGCGAAGCTTGGGATCGACAGGGAGAAATCCTGCCGATTCCGCCCGGTGGCAGGTTCAAAAGGCTTGCTGTTTGTTTCGCGGGGGTTCAACCGGAAAAGGATAACAAGGCATGGCATTGCCCGATTTCTCTATGCGTCAGCTTCTCGAAGCTGGCATTCACTTCGGTCACCAGACTCACCGCTGGAACCCGAAGATGAAGCCGTACATCTTCGGCGATCGTAACAACATCCACATCATCGATCTGGCCCAGACCGTGCCGATGCTGTCGAAGGCCCTGCAGGTCGTCTCCGACACCGTTGCTCGCGGCGGTCGCGTTCTGTTCGTTGGCACCAAGCGCCAGGCTTCGGAAATCATCGCTGACAGCGCCAAGCGTTCGGCCCAGTACTACGTCAACTCCCGCTGGCTCGGCGGCATGATGACCAACTGGAAGACCATTTCGAACTCGATCGCTCGCCTGCGCAAGCTTGACGAGATCCTGGCTTCGGAAGGTTCTGGCTACTCCAAGAAGGAACGCCTCAACCTCGAGCGCGAGCGCGAGAAGCTCGAAAAGGCTCTCGGCGGTATCCGTGACATGGGCGGCACCCCGGACCTGATGTTCATCATCGACACCAACAAGGAAAAGATCGCGATCGACGAAGCCAAGCGCCTCGGCATCCCGGTTGTTGCTGTCATCGACTCGAACTGCGATCCGGACCTGATCGACTACCCGATCCCGGGCAATGACGACGCTTCGCGCGCCATCGCTCTCTACTGTGACCTGATCTCGCGCGCTGCCATCGACGGCATCGCACGCCAGCAGGGCGCTTCGGGTCGTGACCTCGGCGCCTCCGCCGAAGCTCTGATCGAGCCGGCTCTCGAAACCGAAGCCGACGCTTAAGACCTGTATTCGCGGCGGTCTCCGCCGCATCTTCCCGTCAAGGGAATGGCCGCCTGTGCGCTCCCCGGAGCAACGGGCGGCCTCCGTTCTTCCGGACGCCTCTGCGAGGTGTCGGAGACGACCCATGGGTTCCGTGGTGGCCGTTTCATCACGTTGTCACATATCCGGGTACATTTCGTCCCAAAACAGCGGCTCTCCGGCTTGTCCCAGACAGCGGACCGGCCGCCTGAACAGACAAGAGGCACACAATGGCTGAAATCACTGCAGCACTGGTTAAGGAACTGCGCGAGAAGTCCGGCGCAGGCATGATGGATTGCAAGAAGGCGCTGACCGAGAACAACGGCGACATCGAAGCCGCCATCGACTGGCTGCGCGCCAAGGGTATTGCCAAGGCTGACAAGAAGTCCGGCCGCACCGCCGCAGAAGGCCTGATCGGCATCTCCGGCGCTGGCACCTCGGCTGTTGTCGTTGAAGTCAACTCCGAGACCGACTTCGTTGCCCGCAATGATGCGTTCCAGGAACTGGTTCGCGGCGTAGCCTCCGTTGCTCTCACCACCGACGGGTCTGTCGACGCGATCGGCGCAGCCACTTATCCGGCCAGCGGCAAGTCCGTCACCGACACCATCAAGGATGCGATCGCTCATATCGGCGAGAACATGACCCTGCGTCGCTCGGTCAAGCTCTCGGTCGAAGATGGCGTCGTCGCCACCTACATCCACAATGCTGCTGCTGACGGCCTCGGCAAGCTCGGCGTCCTCGTGGCTCTGAAGTCGACCGGTAACAAGGACGTACTCGCTGCCATTGGCCGCCAGGTCGCCATGCATGTCGCCGCCACCAACCCGCTCGCCATCCGTGCGGACGAAGTCGACGCAGACGTAGCCGAGCGCGAACGCAACGTCTTCATCGAACAGTCGCGCGCTTCCGGTAAGCCGGACGCCATCATCGAGAAGATGGTCGAAGGCCGCATGCGCAAGTTCTTCGAAGAAGTCGCCCTTCTGTCGCAGTCTTTCGTCATCAATCCTGACCTGACCGTTGGCGACGCCATCAAGGCTGCCGAAAAGGATGCTGGCGCACCGATCGAAGTCGCCGGCATGGCACGCCTGCTGCTGGGCGAAGGCGTCGAAAAGGAAGAGTCCGACTTCGCTGCCGAAGTTGCAGCCGCTGCCAAGGGCTGATCTTTCCTTTATCCTTATCGCAGGGAAAACATCGGGCATCGCGTGACAACGCGATGCCCTTCGTGTATCGGGCAGACAATCGTATTCGGGAGACTTCATGACAGCCGAACCATTGTTCAAGCGCGTCCTTCTCAAGGCTTCCGGTGAAGCCCTCATGGGCAGCCAGGGCTTCGGGATCGACGTGGCCGTCGCAGACCGCATCGCCTCCGATATTGCACAAGCGCGCCACATGGGCGTCGAAGTCGGCGTCGTGGTCGGCGGAGGCAATATTTTCCGCGGCGTTGCTGTGGCATCGAAGGGCGGCGACCGTGTCACCGGCGACCACATGGGCATGCTTGCCACCGTGATCAACGCGCTGGCGCTGGCAACCTCGCTGCGTAAGCTGGATATCGACACCGTCGTTCTGTCCGCGATCGCGATGCCGGAAATCTGCGAAAGCTTTTCGCAGCGTGCAGCCATCCATCATCTGTCCCAGGGCCGGGTGGTGATATTTGCCGGCGGTACCGGCAACCCATTCTTCACGACAGACTCCGCCGCTGCACTCCGCGCTGCGGAAATCGGCGCCCAGGCAATTTTCAAGGGCACTCAGGTGGACGGCATCTATTCCGCCGACCCGAAGAAAGTGCCCGATGCGACGCGCTTCGACCGTTTGACGCATGATGAAGTGCTGCAGAAGGGGCTCGCCGTGATGGACGTCGCCGCCGTGGCACTGGCACGCGAAAACCACATTCCGATCGTTGTCTTCTCGATCCATGAGAAGGGCGGATTCTGCGAGATCCTGCAGGGCCGCGGCCGCATGACGATCGTTACCGACAATTGAACCTAAGGGGCCAGGCCCTATTCGGCCGGTCCATTCAAGAGCAATGGGAGAACCATGATGACCGCAGGGGTTGATCTCAACGACATCAAGCGCCGTATGGACGGCGCGATCAACGCGTTCAAGAACGATATCGCTTCGCTGCGCACCGGCCGCGCATCGGCCAATGTTCTCGATCCGGTGACAGTCGAAGCCTACGGTTCGCGCGTGCCGTTGAACCAGGTGGCAAACGTTACGGTTCCGGAGCCACGCATGCTCGGTGTCTCGATCTGGGACAAGTCCATGGTGGGCGCCGTCGATCGGGCTATCCGCGAAGCCAATCTCGGCCTGAACCCGATTGTCGATGGCCAGAACCTGCGTATTCCTTTGCCGGAGCTCAACGAAGAGCGCCGCAAGTCGCTGGTCAAGGTCGCCCATGACTACGCCGAAAAGGCGAAGGTTGCGATTCGCCACGTGCGTCGTGATGGCATGGACAGCTTGAAGAAGGCTGAAAAAGACGGCTCGATCAGCCAGGACGACAGCCGCAGCCTGTCCGAGAAGGTCCAAAAGATGACCGACGAGACGATTGTCGATATCGATCGCTTGCTCGTCGAGAAGGAAAAGGAAATCATGCAGGTCTAGACTGTCGCGACCGCGCATCGTTTGAACCGCCGCTTGGACACACACCCTATGTCGACTTCCGCAGAGCCTATCGTTCCCCTTCACGTTGCCATCATCATGGATGGCAACGGCCGCTGGGCGAACGCGCGTGGACTGCCCAGGACATTTGGTCACCGCAAGGGCGTGGAAACCGTGCGCGAGACGGTTAAGGCTGCTCGGGAAGCCGGGATCGGCTTCCTGACACTGTTTGCGTTTTCCTCGGAAAACTGGCGCCGTCCCGAGGCTGAGATCAATGAACTCTTCGGGTTGCTGAAGGCCTTCATCCGTCGGGATCTCGCTGAGCTCCACCGGGCAAATGTTCGCATCAGGGTCATTGGCGATCGCGCGACCTTGAAGGATGATATCCGTTCTCTTCTACTGGAAGCGGAGGAGCGGACAGCCGGCAATGCTGGCATGACGCTGGTCATCGCCTTCAATTACGGGGCAAGAGACGAGATCGCGAGAGCTGCTGCCCGTCTCGCTGAAGAGGTGAGGGCCGGGCGCCTTGAGCCGCACGAGATTGATGCCCAGCGGATCAATGACAGCCTCGACACCGCCGGTATCCCGGACCCCGATCTGGTCATCCGCACCAGCGGGGAGGAGCGGCTGTCGAATTTCCTACTCTGGCAGGCTGCCTATGCCGAACTGATGTTCGTGCCGGAGTTTTGGCCCGATTTTACGCCGGAGCTGTTTAGAGCCGTTTTGGAGCGCTTCGCAGCGAGAGATCGCCGTTTTGGCGGCCTTTCAGCTAAGCCCATGGCGGCGGTCGGTTCGTGATGGCGTCAATGTCTCGCGAATTGCAATTGCGCATTTACTCGGCGATCGTAATGATCGTCGTCGTCGTGGCTGCAACTTGGGCAGGGGGGGCGATCTTCCGCTTTCTCGCCGCCGCGATCGGCCTGCTGATCTACTATGAGTGGTCTAAGATAACGCGGTTATCGGAAAAGAGCCTGCGAGCCGATGCCTTTGGCTGGCTTTCGCTCGCCTTGATCGCGCTCAATCTCCTGTTCGGGTCCGATGACCTGACCGTACCGCTCTTTGCAGGTCTGGTCACCACCGCTATCATTCCTGCGATCTTCCGGCGGGTTAGCTGGTGGCAACCTGCCGGTATTTTCTACGCGGGTCTCAGCGCGATTTCTCTCTCTGCGATCCGTGGTGAAGACTCCCTCGGTTTGATCGCGATGTTGTTTGTCTTCGTGGTGGTCTGGGCGACGGATATACTCGCATATTTCGTCGGACGGGCGATCGGGGGGCCAAAGCTGGCGCCGCGCATCTCGCCCGGCAAGACTTGGTCAGGAGCGATCGGCGGGGCTTTGGCTGGCGTGTCGGGCGGCGTTTTGTTGGCGACGTCCTATTTTCAGGACGTCGGTGCCTGGGTCGTCGGAATTGCGTTGGCTCTGTCAATTTCGAGCCAGATTGGGGATCTGTTTGAATCCTTCATCAAGCGCCGCTTTGGTGTGAAGGATTCCAGCCACCTCATTCCCGGACACGGCGGCGTCATGGATCGCGTTGATGGCCTTGTATTCGCCTGTTTTGCGGCCTTCTTTCTGGCGATTGCCTTTTCTGCCGGTGGCAACCGCGTGGTCGTCTCCATGGGAGCCTTCCTCTTCGGTCTGTGAAGCGCTATCCAGAGGCTCTAAAGTCATACGCAACAGGATCGGACGAGAGTGATGCAAGAGATCAGTGCAGTCTTCGGTTTTCTCGGCGGCTACATCTTGCCGTATATCCTGATCCTGTCACTCCTCGTCTTCATCCATGAGATGGGCCACTATCTTGCGGGCCGCTGGTCCGGCATTCGTGTCCTGGCTTTCTCCGTCGGCTTTGGTCCCGAACTCTTCGGTTTCACCGACAAGCATGGCACCCGGTGGAAGGTCTCTGCTATCCCCCTCGGGGGCTATGTCCGCTTCTTTGGGGATGCCGATGCTGCAAGCCGTCCCGATGGCGAAGCCGAATCACTTCTGACAGATGCGGAAAAAGCGCAGACCCTGAACGGTGCAAAGCTGTGGAAACGCGCTTTCACGGTTGCGGCAGGTCCGCTTGCTAACTTCTTGCTTGCAATAGCAATCTTTGCTGTGATCTTCGGCACAATGGGTAAGCCGGTCTCTGATCCGGTGGTCGCCGACCTGAAGGCGGGCGGAGCCGCTGAAGAGGCGGGGATCGCCCGTGGCGACCTTTTGGTGGCGCTCGACGGGCGGGAGATCAAGACCTTCGACGACGTCGTCCGCTACATCTCCATGCGGCCGGAAGTACCGGTCACCGTAACGGTGAGCCGGGGCGGAAACATCCTTGATTTCCCGCTGACCCCGCGCCGCGCCGTGACCGAAGACCGGTTCGGCAACAAGATGGAAGTCGGCCAGATCGGTATTGTAACCGACCAGCAGGCCGGCAATTTCCGTATCGTGCAGCTGTCCCCCGGCCAGGCGCTTTGGGAAGGCGTACTGCAGACCGGGCACATCGTGACCGGAACCTTCGATTACATCGGGAACATGATTGCCGGCCGGATGAATGCAGATCAGCTCGGTGGGCCGGTTCGTGTCGTCCAGGCATCGGGCGAAATGGCGACGCTTGGCATCCTGGCATTGTTCAATCTGGCGGCAGTTCTCTCCGTTTCGCTGGGACTTTTGAATTTGATGCCAGTTCCGGTCCTTGACGGCGGCCATCTCGTTCTCTACGCGATTGAAGGTCTTCGCGGAAAACCGCTTGGCCAGAACGCGCAGGAAATCGCCTTCCGGATCGGATTTGCGATGATCCTCTCGCTCATGGTCTTTGCGACGTGGAATGACATCAGCCGCCTCATCGGTTAAGGGGCGGCGTGGAGGCTGGGAAAGGATTTGTTTACGCTGTTTCAAGTTGATAGTGGCGATTGGGTCACGGCTTGAAACGAAGTAAACAGAAATTAACGTGTGGTCTTGCTTGTAGGGTAAAAGCCGGTAAAACCTCACTGGGGCCGGAGTCGGGGTAACGGCTTGCGGGACAATGGAAGAAGGTAAAGTATACACATGAAGACTGGTTCAAGGTTTTTGAACGCAGTGTCAGCGGTCGCGCTGTCAGCTGGTGTGGTGTCTTCGGGCGCGGGTGTCGTCGTTCTTGGATCGGCTGCGTCGGCTCAGGCTGCAGTGGTTCAGCGCATCGATGTGCGCGGAGCGCAGCGTGTGGGTGCGGAGGCTGTTCGCTCGAATATTTCGATCAGGCCCGGTCAGAATTTCAGCAATGCGGATATCGATGAATCGGTTAAGCGTCTTTACGCGACCGGCTTCTTCTCGGATGTTCGCATGTCTGTATCCGGCGGTACGCTCGTCGTCACCGTTTCTGAAAATCAGCTGATCAATCAGGTGGTGTTCAACGGCAACCGCAAGATCAAGGACGACAAGCTCGTTGGCATCGTGCAGACCCAGCCCCAGGGTCCCTACAGCGAGAGCCTGATCACGGCAGATATTCAGCGTATTCGTGAAGCCTATGCTGCGATCGGCCGTTCTGATGTCGAAGTGACGACCCAGACCGCCACTGTGGCTGAAGGCCGCGTGAATCTTGCTTTCGTTATCAATGAAGGCGATCGCACGAAGATCAGCTCGATCAACTTCGTTGGCAACAATGCCTATTCGGACGGCCGCCTGTCGTCTGTGCTTCAGACGAAGGAATCCGGCGTTCTGTCGTTCCTGACCCGCAAGGACGT
Source organism: Rhizobium sp. G187 (assembly GCF_051549525.1). Taxonomy (NCBI): domain Bacteria; kingdom Pseudomonadati; phylum Pseudomonadota; class Alphaproteobacteria; order Hyphomicrobiales; family Rhizobiaceae; genus Rhizobium; species Rhizobium sp. G187. The sequence goes on along the minus strand of NZ_JBPUGM010000001.1, from coordinate 795,066 downwards.
CTACAACGAAGACAAGCTTCGCGCAGACGAAGAAGTCCTGCGTCAGTTCTACTACAACCATGGTTATGCAGACTTCCGCGTGATCTCCTCTGAAGCCATCCTCAATGAGGCCGGCAACGAGTACACGATCAACATCACTGTTGACGAAGGTCAGCGCTACAAGTTCGGTGCAGTCGCGGTTGAATCCACCGTTGAAGGTGTCGATGGCAAAGAGCTCGAAGGTCTTCTCGAAGTTCGTGAAGGCAACACCTACAGCGCTCGTGACGTACAGAAGTCGATGGAAGCCATCTCCCGTCGCGTGTCGTCTGCGGGTTATCCGTTCGCCCGCGTCGTTCCGCGCGGTGACCGTAACTTTGAGACGAACACGATCGGCGTGACCTTCCTGGTTGATCAGGGCGAGCGCGCCTACGTGGAGCGTATCGAAGTCCGTGGTAACACCCGCACACGCGATTACGTTATTCGTCGCGAGTTCGATATCTCCGAAGGCGATGCGTTCAACCAGGAAACGATTTCCCGCGCAAAGCGTCGTCTGGAAGCGCTCGGCTTCTTCTCGTCGGTGAACATTTCGACCCAGGCTGGCAGTGCTCCCGACCGCGTCGTGGTTGTCGTCGATGTACAGGATCAGCCGACCGGTTCGTTCGGCATCGGCGCCGGTTACTCTGTCGGTGACGGCGGTCTGGTGCTTGAAGCGTCCGTCGAAGAAAAGAACTTCCTCGGTCGCGGCCAGTTCATCCGCGTTGCTGCAGGCGGCGGCTTCGATGAAGCGCGTACCTACAACTTCTCGTTTACCGAGCCTTACTTCCTCGGTTATCGCCTTGCAGCCGGTTTCGACCTCTTCAAGAGCTCGACCAGCAGCAACAGCTACTACGACTACGAGGAGCAGGGTGGTACCATTCGCGTAACCGCGCCGATCACCGAAGACCTCGCGACGACGCTGCGTTATACCTACAAGCAGATCGATTATATCGAAGATGGCGCCTACGGCGCGGACGGCCTTCCGACCGGCACCGACAACAAGGTTGCTGACCCGTATATCGATGCGATTGAAGGTGGTACCTGGAAGCAGTCCATCCTGGGGCACTCCGTCGTGTACAACACGGTTGACGATCGCCAGAACCCGCATGAAGGCATCTATGCAAGCTTCACGCACGAATACGCGGGCCTCGGTGGCGACTCCGAGTACTACAAGGCCTATGCCCGTGCGCGCATGTACTACACGCTGTCGGACGAGTTCGATGTTGTCGGCTCGCTGGCGGGTTCTGCCGGTCATGTCGTGGCGCTCGGCGACAATCTGAACGTCTTCGATCAGTTCAAGATCGGCGGCAAGGAAATCCGTGGCTTCTCCAACAGCGGTATTGGTCCGCGTATGGGAGACGACTCCATCGGTGGTACGACCTACTTCACAGCTTCGGCTGAGGCGACCTTCCCGATGCCGCTCATCCCGCAGGATCTCAACTTCCGTGGTGCGGTCTTTGCTGATGCCGGTACACTCTACGGCAGCAACCTGGCCAGCGATGGTGGGGCTCTCGGGACTGACATGTCGCTCCGCGCATCTGCCGGTGTGGGCGTGATCTGGAATTCGCCCTTCGGTGCTCTGCGTGTCGACTACGCCGTTCCGGTGGCGAAGGAAGAGTTCGACGATACGCAGGAATTCCGCTTCAGCATGGCGAACCAGTTCTAAGACTGGCGATCCAGAACCGCTGGCAGTTTGACGTTCTGGAGCGTTTGCCGATGATTGAGAATGATTTCTTTCCGCCCCATTCCGGGCTGACGCTCGCCGAACTGGCAGCACAGACCGGGGCGGAATTGACGGACGAAAGCGCAGGCGGACGGATCGTACGATCCGTTTCGCCGGTCGCTCGCGCAGGTGAGGGGGATGTATGCTACATCCTGTCGCGTCGAAATCGCGCCGATCTTGATACCTGCAAGGCCACGGCCGTCTACTGTGAGAAGGCGCTGGTCAGCCTGATCCCACCCCATATTCCTGTTTTGGTGGCAAAAAGCGCCCATACCGCATTTGCGGTCGCTGGTGGCATTTTGCATCCGCAGGGGCTCCGCCCGGTCCGGATGACGTCGGAAGCTCCTAAGATTTCACCCGCTGCCTATGTCGACCCGACAGCCCGTCTAGAGGATGGTGTCGAAGTAGAGCCCATGGCTGTGATTGGCGCCCGAGCGGAAATCGGCAGCGGGACGCGCATTGGACCCGGAGCCATCATCGGCTCGGATGTCCGGATCGGTCGGGACTGCACGATTGCTGGTGGTGCAACCGTTCAGGTCGCCCTTGTCGGCAACAATGTGATTATCCACAACGGCGCCCGTATCGGGCAGGACGGCTTTGGTTACGCGCCAGGTCCACGAGGCATGTTGAAGATCGTTCAGGTCGGACGCGTAATCATCCAGGACAATGTCGAGATCGGTGCCAACACAACAATCGATCGTGGCACGATGGATGACACTGTCATAGGTGAAGGCACAAAGATCGACAACCTGGTGCAGGTCGGCCATAACGTGCGCATCGGCCGGCATTGCGGCATCGTCAGCCAGGTCGGCATTGCTGGCAGCACGGTGATCGGCGACGGCGTGATGATCGGCGGTGCCGCCGGCGTCAATGGTCATATCAAGATCGGTGATGGCGCCCAGATCGCGGCCATGAGCGGTGTTCTGGCGGATGTGCCGCCGGGAGAGAAGTTCGGCGGCGTTCCGGCGCGGCCTCTGAAAGATTATTTGCGGGAAGTGGCCGAAACGCTCAGCCGCTATGACAGCCGCACCAAGGACAAGGGAGCGAGCAATGACTGACGTTGCCAAGACCGAACTGGGTTCGGCGGATATTCTGGAGATCATGAAGCTCCTGCCGCACCGCTATCCCTTCCTGCTGGTCGACAAGATTGTCGAAATTGACGGCGACGACTCGGCAATCGGCATCAAGAACGTGACGGCGAACGAGCCGCACTTCACCGGCCATTTCCCTGAATCGCCGATCATGCCGGGCGTCTTGCTCGTCGAAGGCATGGCGCAGACGGCAGGTGCAATCTGCGCCCGCAAGCAGGGGGAGGCGGGCAATCTCGTCTACTTCATGACGATCGACAATGCGCGTTTCCGCAAGCCGGTGGTTCCCGGAGACCGCGTGGAGTTTCATGTCGTCAAGCAGAAGCAGCGCGGCAACATCTGGAAGTTTCATTGCGATGCCAAGGTCGACGGAGCGCTCGTAGCTGAGGCGGATATTGGCGCCATGATCATGCGCAAGGACCAGAAATGAGCACGATCGCTGCCAGCGCCCAGATCCACCCGATGGCCATCGTCGAGGACGGCGCGGTGATTGGCGAGAATGTCCGTATCGGTCCCTTCTGCCATATTGGTCCGCGTGTGACCTTGAAGGATGGTGTGGAACTGCTGTCGAATGCGGTAGTGACCGGGCTGACAGAAATCGGGGCTGGATCGAAAATCCATCCGATGGCGGTTATCGGCGGAGCCTCGCAAAGTCTGCATGAGGCGGGCACAGAATCGACCCTGGTGGTCGGCGCCAACTGCACCATGCGCGAAGGCGTGACGATGAATTGCGGTTCGGTCGGTGGTGGCGGCATTACCCGTGTCGGCGACAACTGCCTGTTCCTGGCCAATTCGCATGTTGCCCATGACTGCATTCTCGGCAACGATATCATTCTGTCGAACAATGTCATGCTCGCCGGTCATGTGCGCGTGGAAGACCGGGCCATTCTGAGCGGCGGCTGTGCCGTTCACCAGTTTACCCGCATTGGCCGCCATGCCTTCATCGGTGGTTTGTCGGCGGTTGCCTATGACGTCATTCCCTATGGCATGCTGAATGGCAATCCCGGCATTCTCGGTGGGCTGAATGTCGTTGGTATGACGCGCGCCGGCATTGAGCGTGCGGTCATCCACCAGGTCCGCCGTGCCTTCAAGCAGATCTTCGAGGCCGAAGGTTCTGCCCGTGCAAACGCAGCCGCGATCCGTGACGAGTATCTGGATTGCCCGCAGGTCATCGAGATCCTGGATTTCATCGCGGCAGAGAGCGACCGGGCGCTGTCTTCGCCCAATCGCGGCAAGAATTGAGGTCTGGGGTGGTGGCCGGGGTCGCTCCGAACTCGGCACCGGCTGGACGCCTCGGCATCGTGGCGGGCAGCGGTAAGCTACCGCTTTACCTTGCAGAGGCTGCCCGAGCAGCCGGAGAAGATCCTTTCATCTTCCGCCTGAAGAATGAGGCCGACGGCCTGTTTGATGGCTATGACAACACAGTGCTGGGTGTGGGAGACCTCAAAGGTCTTGCTCACAACCTTGCAGGTCACGGCATCACGCGCATCGTGATGTCAGGCGCCGTGAAGCGGCGTCCGCCCTTTGGCGATATCAGGCCGAACTTGCGTTCGTTGATGAAGCTGCCGTCTGCCGTGCGCACGCTTTTATCCGGCGGCGATGACGCCGTTTTGCGGATGGTAATCGCGCTGCTGGAGGCACAAGGGTGCACCGTGCTCGGTGCCCACGAAATCCTGCCGGGATTGCTAGCAACCGTCGGTCCACTTGGCACAGCGGCGCCTTCGGTAGAAGACCAACGCGACATTGCCCGTGCTGCAGATGCAGCCGAAGCGCTCGGACGTCTTGATGTCGGGCAGGGCGCAGTCTCTGTCGGTGGTCGCATCGTGGCTCTCGAAGGTGTCGAGGGTACGGATGCAATGCTTGGACGAGTGGCGGCCTTGCGCGCAGAAGGCAGGATTTCAGCGCGGCGCAAGGGCGTGCTCGTCAAGCTTTGCAAGCCGCAGCAGGATCTGCGTGTTGATCTGCCGACCATTGGCGTATCGACGGTCGAGAACGCGATCGCTGCAGGGCTTGCAGGCATTGCCGTGGAGGCGGGCAGGGCGCTGGTGGTCGAGAGGGAGGCGATGATCAGCGCTGCGAACAATGCGGGCCTGTTTGTGGTCGGTATCGAGCGCAATGGGGAGAGTGGAGCATGAACCGCCAGCCGCTGAAGATCGCCGTCGTCGCCGGCGAAGTGTCCGGCGATCTGCTCGGCGCTGACCTGATTGCGGCCCTGAAGCGCCGTTATCCCGGCCCGATCGAGCTTGTCGGCGTGGGTGGCGAGGCACTCGAGGCGCAAGGATTGCGGTCGCTGTTCGATTATTCCGAACTTTCGATCATGGGGTTCACGCAAGTCCTGTCCAAACTGCCCCGATTGCTCGGCCTGATCTCGTTGACGGCTTCTAAAGTTGTCGAAGCAAAGCCAGATCTTCTTCTGATCGTCGACAGCCCTGATTTCACCCACAGGGTGGCGAAAAAGGTGCGTCAGGCACTGCCTGATTTGCCGGTTGTCAAATATGTCTGCCCTAGCGTCTGGGCATGGAAAGAATACCGCGCCAAGGCGATGCTGGGCTATGTCGATGCCGTCTTGGCAGTGCTACCCTTCGAGCCGGAGGTGATGCAGCGTCTGGGCGGGCCGCCAACCCATTTTGTTGGCCACCGTCTGGCAAGCCATGCCGAGATCCTGCGCATTCGAGCATTGCGCAAGACGCGCCCGGCTAAAAGTGCCGGCGAACGGTCGACGCTTCTTCTCCTGCCCGGGTCGCGGTCGAGTGAAATCACCCAGCTTCTTCCGATCTTCCGAGAGGCGGTCGAAGCCTTTGCGAACCGCAATAGTGTGCCGCGCCTTATCCTCCCAACGGTCCCGCGCCAGGAGGCGCGTGTCAGGGAGCTCACCAGAGATTGGTCGATCCAGCCGGAAATCGTTCTGGGTGACGAGGCCAAATGGCAGGCGTTCGGGCAGGCGGATGCCGCCCTGGCAGCATCCGGAACGGTCATCCTCGAACTGGCACTCGCCCATGTTCCGGTCGTCTCGACCTACAAGGCAGACTGGATCGTCAGGATGCTGGCCAATCGCATCAAGGTCTGGACGGGCGCCTTGCCCAACCTGATAGCGGACTATGTCGTGGTGCCGGAATATTTCAACGAACTGGTGCGCGCGGCAAGTCTGGTCCGCTGGATGGAGCGGCTGTCCCAGGACAGCCTGCAACGGACTGCTATGCTGGCGGGGTTCGATGAGGTCCATCAGAAACTGGCGACAGAAAAACCGGCAAGTGAGGCAGGGGCGGATGTCGTGCTTGAACTCATTGCTCGCAAGGGGCGGGGCGCGTAGCGGCAATCCTCTATCATATCAGTCGCATAGAGATCAGACGCAGACATTGTCTGCGTCTGATGGATTGCATTTATTGACCGAGGCAATCGACCATCGAGGTCGCCAGATTGCGCATCAGTTGGCCGTAGAGTTCTGGTCCTTCCGTCAGTGCGCCGCCTTCCGGATCCAGCGTGCCGGTTTTGGCATTGGTGCCCTCGGTGACAACCTTGATCAAGCGAGGTTCAAATTGCGGTTCGGCGAAGACGCAAGCCGCATTCAGTTCCTTGATCTTTGCATGCATTTCTGACAGCCGCTCCGCCCCCGGCATGGTCTCGGGGCTCACCGTGATCGAACCCGCGACGCGGACCTGGTAGCGCTTTTCGAAATACTGATAGGCGTCGTGGAAAACGACGAATGGCTTGTCGAGGACTGGAGCAACCGTTGTCTTGATCTCGGCGTCGAGCGTATCGATTTCGGCCTCCAGCGTTCGTGCGTTCGCCTCATAGGTAGGAGCATTGTCCGGATCGACGGCTGCGAGGTGCTTCGCAATGGCGCCAGCCATGGCTTTGGCATTGGCCGGATCTAGCCAGAGGTGCATGTCCGTACCGCCGTGCTCATGCTCCCCGTGAAGCTCGTGTTCTTCATGGCCATGCTCCTCGGCCGGTTCAGCTTCGGGCGCATGCTCGGCCTCGGCAGAGTCGTGACCGTGCTCGTCATGCGCTTCTCCCTCACCATGTTCGCCATGGTCATGCGCTTCGAATGCTCCACCTTCGCGGAAGGCGAGCTTAGTGAGGCCATCTACATCGTCTAGGTCGACGATTTTTGCCTTGGCGGGCAGTGTTTCAAGAGGTTTGGTCAAAAAGGCTTCGAGACCAGGCCCCACCCAGAACACCAGCTCCGCGTTCTCCAGTGCCCGGGCGTTCGATGGCTTGAGCGTATAGGTGTGTGCGGAGGCCGCACCTTCGACAATCAGAGAGGGCTCACCGACACCTTTCATGATCGAGGCGACCAGCGAGTGGATCGGCTTGATCGACACGACCACCTGCGGCGCGGCTGCGGCGATCGCAGGCGCAAGAAACAGGGCGGCGGTCGAGGCGGCGAGACCAAGGCGAAGGGCGTGCATCTGCATCTCCAATGCAAGTTATGTAATACAGTTACATATGTTGCGTTATGCTATAACGTGTGGCATATGGGAGCGCAACAGGGAATTTCTGGGAAGTCATGTCAGTTTTCGACAAGAGCGGCGCTCAAGCCCTCGTTAGTCTGGCCGGCGCAGGCGTGTCGCGCAATGGTCGATGGCTTGTCCGCGGCGTCGACCTTGCGGTCCGTCCGGGTGAAATCGTCACGTTGATCGGGCCGAACGGCTCGGGCAAATCAACCACGGCGAAGATGGCGATCGGCATCTTTTCGGCGAGCGAAGGCAAGGTTTGGCGCAAGCCTGACCTCAAGGTTGGCTACGTCCCACAAAAGCTCGCTGTCGACTGGACTATGCCTCTGACTGTCCGTCGTCTGATGACCCTGACCCAGAACCTGTCGGCTACGGACATTGACGCTGCTCTTGATGCCGTCGGTATCCTGCATCTGGCCGCAGCAGAAGTTCAGCATCTGTCGGGTGGCGAGTTCCAGCGCGCATTGCTGGCGCGTGCGATTGCCCGCAAGCCGGATATTCTCGTGCTTGATGAGCCGGTGCAAGGCGTCGATTTCTCGGGCGAGATTGCGCTCTATGACTTGATCACGTCGATCCGCAACAAGACCGGTTGCGGCATCCTGCTGATCTCACACGACCTCCATGTGGTCATGGCGGAAACGGATACGGTCATCTGCCTGAACGGTCATGTCTGTTGCCGAGGCACGCCGGCTGCCGTCAGCCGGAGCCCCGAATACATGCGCCTCTTCGGCGGCAAGGCGGCGGGTACGCTTGCCGTCTACAGCCACGATCACGACCACACGCATCTGCCGGACGGTCGTGTCCTTCATGCCGATGGCAGCGTGACAGATCACTGCCATCCTGAGGACGGTCACCACCACGACCAACCCCATGATGACCACGACCATGATCATCACGATCATCATCATCATCACGATAGTGGTCACGCTCATTCGCATGATGAAGTGAATGGAAAGACCGGCGAGTCTGTGATCAGCCGCGAGGTTACCGATGTTCGATGATTTCTTCGTCCGCGCCCTTCTCGCCGGTGTCGGTCTTGCGCTGACGACCGGTCCGCTGGGCTGTTTCGTCATCTGGCGCCGCATGGCCTATTTCGGCGATACCATGGCCCATTCGGCGCTGCTGGGTGTGGCCCTGTCCCTGTTTTTCTCGATCAACCTGATGCTCAGCGTATTTCTGGTGGCAGCCTTTGTGTCGCTGGTTCTCGTTGTCCTGCAGAAGCGACAGGGGCTCTCCGCCGATGCCCTGCTTGGCATCCTCAGCCATGCCACGCTGGCGCTTGGCCTCGTGATGGTTGCCTTCATGTCCTGGGTCCGTTTCGACCTCGTCAGCTTTCTGTTCGGCGATATCTTGGCGGTCAGCATGGCCGATGTCGCCTTCGTCTGGGGCGGCGGTGTCCTGGTGGTGGGTGTGATCGCCTATCTCTGGAAGCCACTTCTGGCAGCGACTGTGAACCAGGAGCTGGCAGAGGCGGAAGGGCTGAAACCCGAGCGCGCCAAGCTTGTCTTCATGTTGCTCATGGCGCTGGTGATCGCGATTGCCATGAAGATCGTCGGCATCCTTCTGATTACCTCGCTGCTGATCATTCCGGCTGCCGCAGCCCGGCGTTTTGCAACGACGCCTGAAGCCATGGCCGTGATGGCCTCGCTCATCGGTGCCGTCGCCGTTGTCCTCGGCCTCTTTGGCTCTCTCACGCAGGACACCCCTTCGGGACCCTCTATCGTGGTCGCTGCATTGATCCTGTTTCTGCTGAGCCTTGTCCCAAGGCCGGGCGCTAAATCTGTCGATGCCAATCAGGGAGCCGGATCATGAAGACCGACCTCACAAAGAACCAAGCCCTTGTCTTCGGCGCGCTGCAACAGGCGCATTCGCCGCTCTCGGCCTACACGCTGCTCGACAAATTGCGGGATGACGGGTTCAGAGCGCCGCTGCAGGTCTACCGTGCGCTCGACAAATTGGTGGAATTCGGGATGGTGCACAGGCTGGAAAGCCTGAATGCCTTTGTCGCTTGTGCCCATCCGCACGAAGGTTGCGCAAGCCACGGTATCGTGGCCTTCATGATCTGCGACAAATGCGGCGGAGTGACCGAGTTTCACGACCACAGTGTCGATCATCGCCTCGCTGACGTCACGCAGCACCGCCAGTTCAAGCCGCGCAAAACGACCATCGAAATCCGTGGCGAGTGCAAGGCCTGCCATTGAAAGTGGGAGGGCGTCAGAGCCTTTCGAGACCCTGCGCATAGCGCTGCCAGTTGCGCACATAGCCGTCTGCCGAGGCCTTAAGCCGCGCGACGGAGGCCTCGTCCAGGGGACGGACGACGCGCGCGGGGGAGCCCACGATCAGAGAATTGTCGGGAAAGATTTTGCCTTCGGTCACGAGGGCATTGGCGCCCACGAGGCTGTTTCGCCCGATCCTTGCCCCATTGAGAATGGTAGCGCCCATGCCGATGAGGGAATTGTCGCCGATGCTGCAGCCATGGATGATGGCGTGGTGTCCGATCGTGCAGCCTCGGCCGATCTCGGTGGGATAGCCAGGATCGGCATGAACCATGACGCCATCCTGGATATTCGTGTCCGCACCGATCGTGATCGGATCGTTGTCGCCACGCAGCACCGCGCCGAACCAGACGCCGACATTGATGCCAAGTCGCACGTCGCCGATCACATCCGCGCTCGGTGCGATCCAGAATTGCCCTTCCGGAGGCAGTTGCGGGCGCTTGTCCCCAAGGGCGTAGATCGGCATCGGGGAGCCGTCAGCGTAGCCGAAGGATCACGGGGATACGACCGCTCTGGGCTGGCACATGCAGATGAATATGCGTGTCCGGCTGCGAGTAGCGCCACGCTCTAGCGCCATGGCAGAGCAGGGAGGCGATCAGATCCTTGGTCTTGGACCGCTTTTGCCGAATACCAAGGTCGGCGAGGCGAAATGCAGCCTCGTGAAGAGGATGCAGGCCAGCAGAAGGTGATCTGGCTCCAGCATTGTCCTGAGGCCTGTCGGCATCAAGGGAGAAGTCGTTCGTCGCCATCGGAATTCCTCGTACACAAATACAAATCGAGGGTCAGTCCATTATTGGGCAGCGGCCCAGCAGCCGATGCCCTTCTTCTTCAGCGCATTGCAAGCATTCACAGCCTCGCGCTGATCGTCAAATCCACCGAAACGGGCGCGGTAGACTGGCTGAGAACCGCCGTTGAAGGCAACGGTGAAGGGGGTGGCGGAACGCAATACCTTTCCGCCTTTCGCCTGTGCATTGCGCAGGAGATCCATGGCCATTGATTGATCGGGCGACGTGCCGACCTGAACGATCCAGCCGCTCGCCGGTTTTGTCGATGCGGTCGTGACAGCATCAACATCTGCGGGCGCTGCTGCGGCGATCGTGCCGGTCGGCATGCTGTCGGTCACGACAGCACTTTGGTCCGGCATATAGGCAGGTGCCGGCTGTGGTACCGGGGCGAGGGGCCGCACACTCTCGATGACGGCAGATGCAGCGTTGCCGGATGGGCTTGACGCATAAGCTGAAGCTTGAACACCCGTGAAGCGTGCGTCCGGAACGGGGCCGGTCTCTGGCAGTGCAAAACCTGACGCCGCCGGCGCCACAGAAGCCGTTACTGCACCGGCGTCTTCAGGAGCATCGACCGTGGTGTTCTTGACAATCAGGTTGCCGCCGCGGCCACGAGACGCCTGTGGAAGATAACGCTGCACCAGGGTCGTCATCTGTGCATTACGGCTCGCGCCCGAACGCGCACCGAGAATGACAGCAACGATCGAGCGGCCATCGGCTTCTGCCGAAGTGGCGAGATTGTAGCCGGATGCTCGCGTGTAGCCTGTCTTGATGCCGTCCACACCGCGCACCTGACCGAGCAGGCGGTTATGATTGGCGATCGTTTGCTTGCCGAACTTGAAGCTGCGTGCGGAGAAGACGCCGTAATATTGTGGGAAATGCTGGCGCAGGGCGATGCCGAGGCGCGCCTGGTCGCGTGCCGTGGTCATCTGCGCCGTGTTCGGCAAACCATGCGCATTGCGATAGGTTGTCTTGGTCATGCCGAGGCTGCGGGCCTTGGCCGTCATCATCTGTGCGAAACGGGTTTCCGAGCCGCCAATGAGTTCGGCAAGTGCCGTTGCAGCGTCATTGGCCGAGCGCGTCACAAGAGCGTAAATTGCCTGTTCGACAGTGATGCTACGACCCGTGCCGACGCCAAGTTTGGTCGGCGGCTCGCCCGCTGCATTGGCAGAGAATGGCACCTTGCTCTTCAGTGTAATGCGACCTGAGTCCAGCGCTTCGAACACCATGTAGAGGGTCATCATCTTGGTGAGCGACGCCGGGTAGCGCAGCGCATCGGCATCCTCGCTATAGAGGACCTTGCCGCTTTTGGCATCGATCACGACGCCTGCGTATTTCGGATTGGCCTGAGCCGACTGGATGCCGAGGACGCCAGACATCAAGACCGCGACCAGCACAACCGAAACACGGCCAACGATCACTGAGAGGAGACTTCCCGGAGTTTTATGCACCACGACACTCTTTGAAAATTCACACTGCGTTCTGGCGCACGCCGTCGCCGATACCAGTGGGCACACTAGGCAATTAGCCTTACCAAGAGGTTTATGATGAATGTTCCATTGACGAATTCCCGGCACTTTTAGAGAGCGGGATCCGCACTTGCCGCAACGGTGCGATTTTCAACATACGACCGAATGGCCGTTTCCAAGGCTTTCCAGTCCGGCAGTCGTGAGCGGGGGAAGCGGTAGAGGACGGTCAGGTCCTGGCCGACATGAATATCCCTCTGGCAATCTCCACCGGAGGATTGTGATGCTTCGGTCTCGATAAGGCATCGCACCGCATAGCTTCCGAACTCCCCATTCTCTGCCGTATACAGGCTCTCTCCGTCGTAGCCAGAGCGAGGTTTGAAGCTGTGCCCGGTCAGGCCTGCGGGGCCGGGGCGCTCTGTCTCTTGCAGCAGTTGGCGATAGATTGGATCCAGGCGGCCGGACATGTCGCGAGACATGGTGCTCTGGGAAATCTGCAGGAAAATCAGGGAAGGGCTGGGGTTTGATTCGAAAAGTGTGCGTGTCTCGCGGGTGAAGCCGGACATGCTGGGCCAGGAGAGATAGAGATCTATTTGCTCATGTAGGCCGGAATGCCGCTGGCTCTCAAAGCGCATCGTATTCTCGGTCAACCGAAGTCGATCTCTCCCGATGGTGACCACAACGTCCCTGGTGCTTTCCGAGTGGCCGGCGAGAGACAATTGGTCGCCATAAAGCTTGCCGGCAATGCTGATCGCCATCGACGCCAGAGCAAGCAGGCAGATGATGGATGTTGCGATTATGAGGAACCGGTTTGAAAGAAGAGGCGTCTGCTCGCCTTTCTGATGGTCGATCATGTCCATGGTCTGCCGCCTTTGATCCCCAATCGACAGGCGAAATTGTCATCCTGCAAGCCGCAGTCTTCTGTGATTGTGGTTAACGGCGTCTTAATGGACTTGGTGGCAAAAAAAGGAGCCGGTCCCGGATTGGCCGGGACCGGCTCAATGGCGCCGGTCGGGGGACGGGTAGGCGGGGACAGACCGGTGCCAGGGGCTCTGGAGCAATTCCGGCAGAAACAAGAATCGGTATTGCGATCGAAATTGCTCGGAGAAAAGAAAGAGCCTTTCCGCGATGCAGATCTTGTCGCGGAAAGGCTCTGCAGTCGGTTCAGTTCGAATTCACACTGCCAACGAAACTTGTGCGACCGTCCTGCAGCTTGACCCAGCGGCCAGGATGCGACGACGACTGGCGCTTCAGGTAAGTGTATTCAGTATCCGACCACAGCAGCACCTTGTTGCGCATGTTGTCGAGTATGAAATCTCCGTGATCTGTCCGAACGGTCAGAACGGCATGTCCTTCTCCACTCGGCTGCAACACGACCGTAATCAGAAGATTGGAAGGGTCGAAGCCCTTGTCGATCAGAAGCTTCCGTTTCATGAGGGCAAAGTCCTCACAGTCGCCAACGGTCCGTGGAAACGCCCAGCGTTCCTCGACACCGTAGATCTCCATATCCGTCAGTGGCGTGATCGCGCTGTTGACGTCGTAGTTGACCTCAAGGATCGTTTTCCAGTCTGTTTCGGTCAACGCATGGGCGCCTGCATCGCGTCCGGTGGGCGCGCATTCCGCCATGTTGATCTGACAGAATTCGTAGTGACCGATGGGTGGGTTGGCTTTTCCGACCACGGTCATGCTGGCAGTGTTCGCGAACGTGCCGGCAGCCGAGGTGCCGAGCAGAGCCGATGCCAGAATGATACTTCCCAGGATTTTCTTTGTTGTCATTGCTTATCTCCCTGTGATGAGGAGGACAATGACACAGAAGATTTGATCTCTCGCGAAAGTATTCACCGGCATTCAGTGTAACTTCGCGGCAATGTTGAATAATATCAGATTTGTATTTGAGGAAATTTTACTTTATATTTTATCTGTATTTGTCGAAAAATTGTGTAAAATTCTAATCATTCTCGATGTGGCTGATGGGGGCGTCTGCGCAAACAAAAAGGGCGCCATGCGATGTCGCAGGCGCCCGTGTTCGCGGTGGGGAGTTGTGTCAGAGGAATTCTGCGAGACTGTCGCGTGATTGCAGCGTCAGGAATTCGATAGCCACGCCTTCGAGGAAGTGGCGCACGATCCGGCCGCGCATATTCTGCCCTAGCCGAACAGCAGTTCCGATGGGTGGGCGAATATCAATGTCGACCGCTGCGCCAGAGAGCGAAAGGTCGATCAGGCGGCATGGATAAGCTTTGCCGTCCTCGAGCGTCAGTTCAGTTCGCGTCTGGCGCGGCGACAGGCGATCGTGGCGACGGTCTTCCGGCAGGCCAAGTTCGTGCTTGTTGGCGAGCCAGGTCAACTGAGCTGCGAGCTTTTCGCGTTTGCGCGGTGTCGCGTTGATGGAGATGACGAAGCCATCATCCATGATCTTGATGACGGTGCCTTCAAGACGTCCGAGATGGTCGATATAGGCGACGATACGCTCATTGACGCGCGGGCAACCGGCGCAGGCAAAGCGGACGTCGCCCGGAGACATGTCTACGACCTTGCAGACGTACTCCTCGTAATTGGCCAGCATCAACCGCCCCTGCAGGCTTACGGAGACGCGCTGAAACGCCCGCTGAACGCCGGGAGGTGCGGGGATCGTAGAGGGCTGGCTGCTCATCGAGGATTGCATCATCGACTATCTGTCTATTTTTGCTATGAGAGGAAGATTTATCCGGCAGCCGTTAATATAACGTTTGCTTTCGCCGCCAGTTTTCAGTCTCGTGACCTTTCAGCGTCCAGTCGGCTACTGCCTTCGACGGGTGTTGTATAAGATAAAACAAAGACATAGAGGATATGTGATGCAGCAGGCCCGAGACGAAGATATTCCCGCAAGTGAAGGGACTATCGGATCGCATCACGCCTCAGGCGACGAGCCGCCGGTTTTCAATCTTCCTGTCTCGGTGCTCGTCTCGCTTGTATTGATCATTGCGATCTACTGTCTGCAGGCCCTTGTTCTTCCAGTCGACATGAGTACCTGGATCTCGGTTGAATTCGGCTTTTCCCCGATCCGCTATCTGTATCCGCTTGATGAACAGTCGCTAGCCTGGCTTTGGTCACCCGTCACCTATTCCTTGCTGCATGGCGGCTGGGAGCATCTGGCCTTTAACAGCCTTTGGTTAGCCGCCTTCGGAACCCCCGTGGCACGCCGTATCGGTGGCGTCCGGTTTACTCTCTTGTGGGTGGTTTCAGCTGCGGCAGGGGCGGCCCTGCATCTTGTCGTCAATTGGGGCGAACCATCCCTGATGGTCGGCGCCTCGGCTGTCATCTCGGCGCTCATGGGGGCGGCTTGCCGCTTTGCCTTTGGTGCGCACCGCCAACTCGCGGCAAGGACTGGCCGAAGCGTGCCGCTTCTGAGCGTGGTCTCTGCATTGAAGGACAGGACAGTCCGGGTGTTCATCCTGGTCTGGTTTATCGGCAATGTTGCGGTTGCCGTTGGCGTCCCATTGATGGGAGAAGGCTCCGCTGCCATTGCCTGGGATGCCCATATCGGCGGGTTTGTTCTTGGCTTCTTCGGTCTGGCTCTGTTCGATAGAAAGGTCAATCCAGGTTTCTCCCCTGAATTTTAGAGATGTTGCATTCTCTTAAGGTTCGATGCACCATCTGCGGGATCGACGGATGAGGAGGGTGTCCGGTCGTATCAGCGCTTCAAATGGAGGAAAGAATGACTGCATCTGCCAGGAGCATTCTCGAACAGAAGGGCCGCAATGTTTTGACCATCGGCCCGAACGTCACGCTCGGAGAAGCGGCCCGTACACTTGAGGAGAACAAGATCGGTGCCGTTGTCGTGGTCGGAATGGAAAGCAGGATCGTTGGCATCTTCACCGAACGCGACGTCGTCCGGGCAATCGGCACAACCGGCCGGGACGCCTTCGATGAACCGGTATCTGCCTACATGACGGCCAATGTCTACCGGTGCAAGGAAGAAACCACGGTCAACGAGCTGATGGAGATAATGTCGTCGCGGCGTTTCAGGCACGTACCTGTCGAGAGTGACGGCAAGCTTTCGGGCATCATTTCGATTGGTGACGTGGTGAAGTCCCGCATTCGCGAAGTCGAAGCGGAGGCCGAGCACATCAAGGCCTACATCGCTGGATAAGGCACGCGGGGCGCCAGCCGGTCTGGCGCCTCAGCGCAGGATGGCGTCCTGCATACGGCGAATTTCGCCAACGCGAACCTTGGCTTCCTGATAGCCGCGGTCGATTGCTTCCCCTGCACGGTGGAATTCCGAAAGCCCGATATCGCTGAGCCTTGGATGGAGCGCAAGATCCGGCGGATCGCCGGCAAGCCGCGCCCGTGAAATTCGGTCCTGAATGATGTTGAACGCCTGCACCATGACGCCGGTCAGTCCGACGCGCTTGGGGTCCCGGGTCTGTGGTGTCTCCGCTGTCTCGCGAGTCGCGACATGCTTGACCACCGCGGAGCGGCCAAAGACGTCGTAGTTGAGGTTTACCGCCATCACCAGCGCCTGTTCATTGGCGCGGCAAACAGACACTGGCACGGGATTGACCAGTGCACCGTCGATCAGGGTGCGGTTGTTGCAGCGAACTGGTTCGAAAATGCCGGGCAGGGCGTAGGAAGCCCTGAGCGCCGTGATCAGATCACCACCACCGATCCACACTTCGTGACCGCTGTTGAGTTCCGAAGCCACCGCAATAAATGGCTTGGGCAGGTCTTCGATCGTCAGACCTTCCAGATGCTCCTGCATTCGCTTGGTCAGACGCATACCGCCAAGTAGACCGCCGCCACCGATGGTGAGATCAAGCAGGGATGCGATCCGGCGCATGGTCAGTGACCGCGCAAATGTCTCAAGCTCGTCAAGCTTGCCGGCAAGATAGCAGCCGCCAACCAGGGCGCCGATTGAGGTCCCCGCAATCATGCCGACCTCAATGCCTTCTTCATCCAGAGCGCGAAGGACACCAATATGGGCCCAGCCACGGGCAGCACCACCGCCCAGGGCGAGCGCCAGGGCAGGCTTGCCAGATGTTTCGACAGGTTTTGTTGCGTGCCCTGCTGATTCGATGGGTTGCGAGGACGTCTCCGCCATCGGGGCGCCACCGCCTGACATGAAATTCCAGTTCAGCATTGGTCCCCGTCCCGAAACAAAACACCCGACCTCGATTAGGCCACTGTCTGCTTACGAAATCGTTAGGGAAAGAGTTCGACGGAATCAGGACTTTGTTTCGGCATAGACCGACAAGGGATCGAAATGCCGATGATCATCGGCGACTTCAAGCCTCGCTTCGCCGCCGTCGATGACGGCTCGACGATAGAAGCAGGATCGACGGCCGGTATGGCATGTTGCGTCGTGTCCAGCCACTTCCACCATTAGCCACACCGCATCCTGGTCGCAGTCGACGCGGATTTCCTTGACCGACTGCAGGTTCCCCGAGCTTTCGCCCTTTTTCCAGATCTTGCCGCGCGAGCGGCTGTAGTAATGGCCGATTCCGGTTTGCAGCGTCAGCTGCAGAGCCTCGTCATTCATGTGCGCTACCATCAGGAGATGGCCATCCCGCGCATCCGTAACCACGGCAGTGACCAATCCCTTTTCGTCGAACTTGGGGGTAAGGACCAGCCCTTCCTCAAGCACAGTCTTATCCGGCGAGGGAGGTGAAAACTGCGGCGCCGTCATGAAAATCTCTTTCTGCTATTTGGATCGCTGCCGACCTTACCGGCTGCGGACCATCGACATGAAGCGGGCCTGTTCCGCAGCATTATCCTGAAACGAACCCTTGAATGTCGTGGTCAACGTGGTTGAGCCCGTCTTCTGTATCCCGCGCATCGCCATGCACATGTGTTCGGCTTCAAGGAAGACGGCAACCCCCCTTGGCTGAAGTGTCTCGTCAATCGCCTGAGCGATCTGCGCCGTCATGTTTTCCTGGGTCTGTAGGCGCTTTGCGAAAACATCGACGATGCGGGCGATCTTCGACAAGCCGAGAACACGACCATTCGGCAGATAGCCGACATGCGCCTTGCCCATGACTGGCAGCATATGGTGCTCGCAATGCGAGAAGAAGGTGATGTCGCGCACAAGGACCATGTCGTTGTAGCCGCCAACTTCCTCGAATGTCCGACCCAGAACATCGTCGATATCGGCTCCATAGCCGGAAAACAGTTCCGCATAGGCTTTGGCAACGCGGGAAGGCGTGTCGAGCAGCCCCTCGCGTTCCGGGTCGTCTCCGGCCCACAGCAGCAGGGTGCGCACGGCTTCCTCCGCTTCCTCGCGTGACGGGCGGCGCGGTTCGGTGGTCAGCTTCTTGACGATGGCGTCCATGCCCTTGGTCTCCCGATCCCGATCCTTTCGGGTCGCTTGTTTGGCTATGCCGGAATTCAAAAGTTCAATGCGGCTCATAGTGCAAATCCCGTATCGAGGTCTAGCTCTTCGGGGCATCCAGTCGAGTGCGCTTCGGTATTTGTGAAACCGCGCCCGGACAGATATAATCGTGCACGACCTCCAGTTAAAGGTACCAACTGCGACCTGAGGTCTGGGACATCGACCGTTATGCTCCCTATATACGGCTTGAAACCCAAGGCGGATTGATCATGGACGACATCTACAACACCAAGATCCTCGAATTTGCAGGCAATATTGGACGGATCGGAAAGCTGGCTGACGCACAGGCAGTTGCCGAGAAGCATTCCAAGCTCTGCGGGTCACGCGTCAAAGTCTATCTCTGTCTCGACAAAGGGGTCGTGAGCGACTTCTCCCATGAGGTCAAGGCCTGCGCGCTCGGGCAGGCCTCGTCCGGGATCATGGCGCGCCACGTCATTGGGGCCACGCCGCAGGAGTTGCGGCAGGCACGTCTGGAGATGCTGGCCATGCTCAAGGAAGACGGCGAAGGCCCCGCCGGCCGCTTTGAGGATATGCGTTTCCTGAAGCCTGTACGGGAGTATAAGGCACGCCACGCTTCGACCATGCTCACTTTCGATGCCGTGGTCGATTGCCTCAATCAAATCGAAAGCGAGACGGCATCGGCGCGGGCTGTTTGAGATGTGCGAGGCGCCTCAATGTGGCCAACGCACGCCGCCGGACACGCGACGCAGCCGAAATTTTTCCGGCCCGTTTCGTAAGACACCTGACCGGATTTTCGGTACCGGGCTGATTCGGCTCTATCAATTGACACTCTCCAGTGTGATCGGCAGTTCGTGCCGGCACTCGCCGACATGTTCCGAATATGGATATGAAGCCATAGCGCGCCACGGACTCTGGTCAGGCGGTTGGCTGACCTTGTTCCGTGTGTCCAGGTGCGGTCCGGGTGGAAGTTGGGGTTTTGATCCTGTACCGCCGCGCCTTGATAACGAATATCGATGGTGGAAGCCTTGGTCGCTCTGGACCGTTGGTCGCAAATCGAAAGAAAGCGTGACTGTCATGCCGAATGCCGCCTTTGACCCTGTCCGTCAGTTGATTGACTTCCATGCGGCGATCAATCGCCTTGATTATAAGTGGATCGAACAGGCCTTTGCGGAGGATGCCGCTTATATCTCCGCGGGAACCGGCCCGAAGGTCGGGCGCGATGCCATTCTGGTTGCCTTCCGTGCCTACTTTGAGACCTACCCGGACCAGATCGCCTGGAATGATCGCGTCGAGCAGGTCGATTCCCATGTGGCGCGCTCCTACTGGAACCTGAAAGCCACCCATGCCCAGACCGGCCAGCCGCTGGAGCGCACCGGCGTCGAGACGATCGAATTCGATCACGGGGGACGCATCATCAAGGTTCTGGTCGAGGATCGCTGAAAAGGGGTCGCGACATCGCGGCTTACCCGGCAATTGTTTCCATTTGTCTCCGCCGGTGTTGGCAAGGCCTGCATCGGGGAGACCTTCTCGCCCATTGCGCCCAATCTGTAAGATCCTTTACTCAGCAGCGCTTTCAGCCTATCAAGCGCGCGTTCATGGCGGAGATTAAAATCCCGCAAATTTCACCACCCGCATTCGTTGGCGGGACTGGATCAGGAGACGTTTATGTCCGCTTCCGTATCTCTCACTTTCCCCGATGGCTCCATTCGCCAGTATGACGCCGGCACGACTGGCGCAGCCGTTGCCGAATCGATCTCCAAGTCGCTGGCCAAGAAGGCTGTTGCGATTGCGCTCGATGGCACGCTGCGCGACCTGTCTGACCCTGTCGTCGATGGCGCGATCGAGATCGTCACCCGCACCGACCCACGCGCCATCGAGCTCATTCGCCATGACGCGGCCCATGTCATGGCTGAAGCCGTGCAGGAATTGTGGCCCGGGACCCAGGTCACCATCGGTCCGGTGATCGAGAACGGATTCTACTACGATTTCGCCAAGGACGAACCCTTCACGCCCGACGATCTGCCCAAGATCGAAAAGCGGATGAAGGAGATCATCCAGCGCAACAAGCCCTTCACCAAGGAGATCTGGTCGCGCGACAAGGCGAAGGAAGTCTTTGCCTCCAAGGGCGAGAAGTACAAGGTCGAACTGGTCGATGCCATCCCAGCGGACCAGGATCTCAAGATCTACTATCAGGGCGACTGGTTCGATCTCTGCCGTGGGCCGCATATGGCGTCCACCGGGCAGATTGGCATGGCGTTCAAGCTGATGAAGGTGGCCGGCGCCTATTGGCGCGGTGACAGCAACAATCCCATGCTGACCCGCATCTACGGCACGGCCTTCGCCGAGCAGGAGCAGCTCGACAACTATCTCCATATTCTCGCCGAAGCCGAAAAGCGCGATCACCGCAAGCTTGGCCGCGAAATGGATCTCTTCCATTTCCAGGAAGAGGGTCCAGGCGTCGTCTTCTGGCACGGCAAGGGCTGGCGCATGTTCCAGACCCTGACTTCCTACATGCGCCGTCGTCTCGAAGGCACCTATGAGGAAGTGAATGCACCGCAGGTGCTCGACAAGTCGTTGTGGGAAACCTCCGGCCACTGGGGCTGGTACCAGGAAAACATGTTTGCCGTAAAATCGGCCCATGCCTTCACCCATCCCGACGACAAGGAAGCCGATCAGAAGGTCTTCGCCTTGAAGCCGATGAACTGCCCGGGTCACGTGCAGATTTTCAAGCACGGCTTGAAGTCTTACCGCGAGCTTCCGGTCCGTCTCGCCGAATTCGGCAATGTTCACCGCTATGAGGCCTCCGGAGCGCTTCACGGCCTGATGCGCGTTCGCGGCTTCACCCAGGACGATGCGCATGTCTTCTGCACGGAAGAGCAGATGGCGGCTGAATGCCTGCGCATCAACGAGCTGATTCTGTCTGTCTATGAGGACTTCGGCTTCAACGAGATCGTCGTGAAGCTCTCGACCCGTCCGGAAAAGCGCGTCGGGTCCGACGAGCTCTGGGATCGCGCCGAAAGCGTGATGATGGACGTACTGAAGCAGATCGAGGAACAGTCCGGCGGACGCATCAAGACCGGCATCCTGCCGGGCGAGGGCGCTTTCTACGGTCCGAAGTTCGAATACACGCTCCGCGATGCCATCGGCCGTGAATGGCAGTGCGGCACGACCCAGGTTGACTTCAACCTGCCGGAACGCTTCGGTGCCTTCTACATCGACCAGAACTCGGAAAAGGTTCAGCCGGTCATGATCCACCGCGCCATCTGCGGCTCGATGGAGCGTTTCCTCGGCATCCTGATCGAGAACTTTGCCGGCCACATGCCACTCTGGTTCGCACCGCTGCAGGTCGTGGTCGCCACGATCACGTCGGATGCTGATGATTATGGTCGCGAGGTTGCCGAACAGCTGCGCGATGCGGGCCTGCAGGTTGAGACCGACTTCCGCAACGAGAAGATCAACTACAAGGTCCGCGAGCATTCGGTGACCAAGGTTCCGGTGATCATCGTCTGCGGCAAGCGCGAGGCAGAGGAAAAGACGGTCAATATCCGTCGTCTCGGTTCGCAGGAACAGGTGTCGATGCCGCTTGCCGAAGCGATCGCGGCCCTGTCTGGCGAGGCAACGCCGCCGGACGTCAAGCGAAAGCTGGCACGCAGGCTTGCTTAAGACATACCGTCTGACAGGAACCTCATCGTTCCTGTCAGACGACTGTCATGCAAATTGCATATGACAGTCGGATGAAGAAGGTCGCAGCCGAGGTCTCCCGTGAAGTTCAAGGAACTGTCTTATGCCAACGAGCGTGATCCGCGCCTGAAGCGCTGGTTCATACGGTCGATCGAGGGGCTGTCGGGTCGTGATCGCTTCACCCGGCTCTACGACCTCTGGCGTCACGACATCGTTGGTAAGACCGATCGCGTGTTCGGCAAGATGCTTGACCTGATCGACGTGGACCTGAAGGTTCACGGCACCTGGCCACCCGCTGAGCTGCCGACAGGGCCCGTGGTGATGATCGCCAATCATCCCTTCGGTATTGGCGACGGGATCGCCGTTCTGGCCCTGGCCGAGCAATTGGGGAGGCCGTTCCGCGTTCTGATCAATGACGAATTGCTGAAGGTGCCGGAGATGGCACCGTATTCTCTTCCGGTTTCTTTCGAGGAAACCAAGGAAGCTTTGGCGATCAACATGCGCACCCGCCATGAAGCGCTTCGCCTGCTGCAGGAAGGCGTGACAATCATCGTTTTCCCGGCCGGCGGCGTCGCGACGGCGAAAAAAGGCTTCGGCCGCGCCGAGGATTTGCCCTGGAAGATGTTCCCTGCAAAGCTGGTGCAGTCGGCTAAAGCGGATGTTCTGCCGATCTTCTTCGAGGGGCAGAATGGTCGCCTGTTCCACCTTGCCAGCAAGATATCGCTGACGCTGCGTATCTCTCTGTTGATTCGCGAATTCCGCCGCCTGTCTGGCTCCACCATGTCGGCACGCGTTGGTGCCACGATACCTTGGACGGAATTGCGCGAAATAGCAGATAGGAAAGATCTTTTGGCTCGTCTCTATTCGGCGGTCTTTGTCATGGCGCCGCCGCGCAAGGTTCGTGGATTTCGGGCGCGTTGGCAGAAGGCCGCCTGAATATCTAGGTAGACTAGGGATCTTGGGGCTGGGGTAGGTGGATCTGGATCAGTCGAGCAAGAGCTCGACGTCCTGATTGACGCCGGCGACGACTTCGAAATCCTTCTGGAAGATCTCGTCCTTGTTCCGGGCGATCGCGGTATACTGACCTTCCGACAAAACCATCACCGGAAAGGCGCTGACGCTTTCCGCAACGATATCGCCGCCTGACGTCACGATCGACCAGGCCGTGTCGGCAATCGCTTCACCGCCTTCGTCGGAGACGAGTTTGAAAGAGACCTGCGAGGCGCGGTGCTGGATTGTCGCCTCCGTCAACTCGCCTGCCTCGACCTTGATATCCGCACGGACGACCGCGTTGATTGAGCCATATTCGGAAACGACGTGATAGGTTCCGGCATTCAGGCGAACGATGGTGTTCGGCCTGATGTCAGCCAGCATCAGTCGTCGCTCACCGTTCTCTGCCACCTCGGAAGAGTAGATGTCGAAGGTCAGCTGCTTGTCGGAGATCTGCGTGTCTGTACCGGATGTCGCGCTGAGCGACAGTCCGCCGGCATTGAGCACCATGACCTGCGTATCGACGTCCTTGTCGACGGTTACGGTCAGCTTTTTCGTGGCGCCGGCGCGCCCAAACGAGACGTTGACGAAATAGTCGCCGGGAGCGAGCTGGAAATCGGCCGACCCACCCTCGGCGCTTGCGAGCAGCGGCAGTTTGCCATCGGAGCCCGGAATTGGGCTGAAGACGCGCCAGGAGAGGCCTGCATTCATCGGGGGGGCCTTATCCGTCAGCTTGGCCTCGAGCTTGACGCTGCGGGTCTGGGTCATGGCGGCAAGTGCTGCAGGATCCGGAGCGGTGAATGCCTTGATCTTCGGCATCTTGGTGGAGCTATTCAATTGCTTGAATGTCTCAAATGCTTCCTGAGCAAAAGACACGTGTCCTGCCGCAAGCATCGAAACGATCGCGAGCGAAAAAACTGTGGCAATGCGGAGACGCGGCATGCGGAACACGGTGTGTTGACTTCCTTCCCGATGGCGGCAAGTTCAAACCGAAGCAGATGGCAATTTCAAGACCTGCCGCCACGCCATGCTACATCTCGGGTGTTTAAAAATGAAAAATGATATCAAACTGATCGACTATCTCGCAGTCCGCCGCTCCGTACCGGCTTTCCAGATGTGTGAGCCCGGGCCTGACCGTGCGGAAATCGAGGCGATGCTGACGCTGGCGATTCGCGTTCCCGATCATGGCAAGATCGCGCCCTGGCGCTTCATCGTCTATCGTGGTTCGGAAAGGCAGGTCATCGGTGAAGCGCTGTTGCAAATGGCGCTGACCAAGAATCCGGCGCTTTCGCCGGAAATGGTTGAGGTCGAACGCAACCGCTTTACGCGCGCTCCAGTCGTGATCGCCGTCGTATCCACGGCCGCTCCCCATGCAAAAATCCCGGAATGGGAGCAGGTCATGTCGGCCGGTGCCGTCTGCCTTAATCTGCTCATGGCTGCAAATGCGCATGGCTTCGTGTCGAATTGGCTGACGGAATGGTTCGCTTTTGACGAGAGCGCTTACCCGCTGCTCGGCGTCAATCCGGGCGAAAAGGTTGCCGGGTTCATCCACATAGGTTCTACCGAGTTTCCGATCACCGAGCGACCGCGTCCCGTCCTTGAGGATGTGGTCAGTTGGAGAGGCGAGGGCGCTTGATGTTTTATGAAACGGAAGGCAATGCCCACGGTCTGGCCCACGATCCCTTCAAGGCGATCGTGGCGCCGCGACCGATTGGCTGGATTGGCACGCGGGGCGTGGACGGAAGCCGGAATCTCGCGCCTTATTCCTTCTTCAACGCGGTCGGTGACCGGCCGAAGCTTGTCATGTTCTCCTCGAGCGGGCGCAAGGATAGCCTGCGCAATGCTCAGGAGACGGGTGTCTTCACGGCAAATTTCGTCGGCCGACCCTTGCTTGATCCAATGAACGCCTCTTCGATAGCCGCACCTTACGGAACGGATGAGTTTATCGTTTCAGGGCTGACGCCGCTCGAGGGGCGTGTCGTCTCGGCACCCTATGTTGGCGAGGCCGTGGCCGTGCTCGAATGCCGTGTCACGATGGTGACAACGTTGAAGGATGTCGCCGGACAGGACACCGACAGTCACATGGTGGTCGGACAAGTCATGGGTATCCATATCGACGAGAGCGTCATCCGGGACGGACGTTTCGATCTGGCTCTGGCCGATCCGGTCGCAAGGCTCGGCTATATGGATTATGCGGGCCTGGGCCCACTCTTCCAGCTTGGGCGGCCAAAAGCGCCGGGTGCCGAGTAGAGGGCTCTGATCCTTCAGAAGAGCTGGGCACTGTTGGAGCGGAAGACACAGTATCGTCCTTCTCTCGCTCCTTTGAGGTTACGGTTAATGAACGTGGTGAACGTTTCTTAAACTCTTTGCCGGTAGTCTTCAGCCTACGGAAATACAAGGCTTTCCAGTAAAGAGTAGGTTGGAACTGTGATCGTGGCAGCATTTCTCCGGTGGGTCGAAACCGCAAAGGCACAGGATCGGGCAAGAGCGGCGACCGCCCTTGCCAAGGCCTATGTCGGCGGCCGGATGCGGCCGGAGGAGCGGCAGGCTGCCCAGGTGGGCATGACCTATCTTCTCGATGATGCGTCTCCTCAGGTGCGTCTGGCGCTTGCTGAGGCGCTGGCCTCTGAACCATCCGCGCCCCGCGCCATCATGGTGTCTCTCGCTGAAGATCAGGCAGAGATCGCATGCCCCGTCATCCTCTTTTCGCCAGTTTTGACCGACCACGATCTGGTCGATATCGCCGGTCGTGGGACCACCGAAACGCGGGCGCTGATTGCTTCCCGCCAGAGAGTCGGTGCCGCCGTTGCAGCCGCGCTTGCAGAGATTGGTGACGCGGCTGAAATCGAAGTGCTTCTCGAGAATCCGGGCGCTGCCTTTACAGGCTTTACCCTTCGCCGCATAGCCGAGCGGCATGGTCGCGATGAGGCGGTGCGCTCGCACCTTCTCGTACGCGATGATCTCTCGGCCGAGGTCCGTCAGATGCTGGTTCAGTATGTCGCGGAAGCGCTTGTCGGATCAGATCTCGTACTGGGCACGATTGGGAGCCGGCGCCTGGACCGGATTGCGCGCGAGGCAAGCGATACCGCCACAATATCACTCCTGGCGGATCTGCACGGCGATGAACTCTCCCGGCTTGTTTCGCATCTCTGCCAGGCGAACCGTTTGACACCGGCATTTCTGATGCACGCGCTTTGCGCAGGCCGGACTGACTTTTTCTCGGCTGCCCTGTGTTTCATTTCTGGCATGGAGGAGCGCAGAGTCCGGTCAATCCTGGCGACTGGGCGTTTCCATGCCGTGCGCGCGCTCCTTGAAAGTGCCGGCTTGTCGCGTGAGGTAAGTCCTCTCTTCGTGGATGCGATCATGCAATGGCGCGATGTCTTCCACGCGTCGGCCGTGCTTGAGCTTGACAATATCGCGCATCGCCTGGTCGCCCGTTATCGCAGCGTTCCCGACCTGACCGAGGGCGCTCGCACGCTCCTCGATCTCGTTGAACGGTTGGCAATTGCCGAGGAACGTCGGCTGGCACGCGATTATGCCAGCGGCCTTGCGCTGGCAGCGGCCTGAGCGGCCTCAGTCGCTGATTTTCTTTGCGACCCAGGAATAGCTGTCCGAGACGACGTGTATCGGTGTCTCGAAAATCATCTTAATGTCGCTGGTTCCGGGCAGAACATTCCGGATCCGGTCGACTGCGCGGGCAGCAAGCGTTCTATGCTTTTCCGTCACTTCCGGGGCTTCGGCGCTCGCGGTCGGCACCGAGGTATTGGCCGAATCGGGCTGCGCATTGGCGGCTGGGTTTGACGGGGGCGCGACAGCCGGGTCAGAGGCAATCTCCGGCGGTGGCTGCTGACACACGGCAACGGCGGTAGGAAAGCCGATATTGCCATAGCGTTCCAGCACGTTTTCCGAGGCCGCGTCGCAGAGTTCGATGGAGACGAAGCGTTCCGGCGGCGTGGCGTAGTATTCGCATTGGCTGACTTTGTCGTCACATCCCAGGATCGTGATCATGATCAATGCGGTCTTCATCGCGCCATTCCTTGTATCGTCTCCAAACGCCGGGACGAAAGCGTAGGAATGCAGCCAAAGCAAGACGCAGCCAATGGCGGGCGTGCGATCGCATGCGTGAACGCAGCGATGTCAGGGGAGGGACTGGCGAAAGCAATTTGCCCGAGCCTCAGCCCTTGGATAGATCCATAAAATATGAGATGACCGCACCAGTTTGGGCCGGCGGGCATTCCTCCGGCGAAAAGTCCGGTCATCAAAGTTATGCTTCGTAAGTTTTTTGCTTTCTACCAACCTTATCGTGGTCTTTTTCTTCTCGATTTCGGCTGCGCCGTTCTCTCGGGCGTGCTGGAACTCGCTTTTCCGATTGCCGTGAAGCTCTTTGTCGACGAGTTGCTGCCGACTGGCCAATGGGTTGTGATCGTCGGGGCCTCGGTAGTGCTGCTGGCCATCTATGCGATCAATACAGGACTGATGGCTGTGGTGACCTATTGGGGTCATATGCTCGGCATCAATATCGAAACTGACATGCGCCGTATGGCATTCAGCCACTTGCAGAAACTGTCCTTCCGCTACTTCGACAATCAGAAGACCGGTCATCTGGTAGGCCGGCTGACGAAGGATCTGGAGGAAATCGGCGAGGTTGCCCATCACGGGCCCGAAGACCTATTCATCGCGGTCATGACCTTCATTGGTGCCTTCCTGCTCATGCTGTCGGTCAATGTGGACCTTGCTCTGCTTACGGCGCTGATCGTGCCTCTGACCGGTTATGTGACCAGCCGCTATGGCAGCCGGATGACCGACAACTTCCGCCAGCTGTTCGGCCGCGTTGGCGATTTCAACGCGCGGATCGAGGAGAATGTGGGCGGCATCCGTGTGGTCCAGGCTTTCGCAAACGAGGCGCATGAGCGCGTCCTGTTCGAGCAGGACAACCAGAATTATCGGCGCACCAAGCTAGATGCCTATCGAATCATGGCGGCCAGCACCTCGCTCTCCTATATGAGCATGCGTTTGGTCCAGATGGTTGTGATGATCGCCGGCGCTTATCTGGTCATTCTCGGCGAATTGACGAATGGCGGCTTTGTCGGCTTCCTGCTGCTGGTCGGTGTCTTTTTCCGCCCGGTGGAGAAGATCAACTCCGTCATCGAGACCTATCCCAAGGGTATTGCCGGTTTCCGCCGTTTCACCGAACTGATGGAAACTGAACCTGATATCGAGGACGCCCCGGGTGCCATAGAGGCTCCGGTGCTGAAGGGCGATATCGCCTTTAGCAATCTCAGTTTCGGATACTCGGCCGACCGATCGGTCTTGCAGGGTATCAATCTCAATATCCGCGCAGGTGAGACGATTGCCTTTGTCGGCCCATCGGGGGCTGGCAAGACCACCCTCTGTTCGCTGCTGCCGCGCTTCTACGAGCCGACCCAAGGCGCGATCACAATCGACGGCATCGATATTCGCAGCATGAAGCTTGCATCACTGCGCAGCCAGATCGGCATCGTTCAGCAGGACGTCTTCCTGTTCGGTGGCACCGTGCGGGAAAACATTGCCTATGGCCGGCTCGATGCCAGTGATCGTGACATCCTGGAAGCGGCGCGCCGCGCCCGGCTGGAGGCGGTCATCGACGCGATGCCGAATGGTCTCGACACGATCATCGGTGAGCGTGGCGTCAAACTCTCGGGCGGTCAGAAACAACGTCTGGCTATTGCGCGGATGTTCCTGAAGAACCCGCCGATCCTCATTCTCGATGAGGCGACATCGGCGCTTGATACAGAAACTGAGCAGGCGATCCAGCAGTCCTTGTCGGAGCTCGCCGTTGGGCGTACCACACTGGTGATTGCTCACCGGCTGGCAACCATCAGGGATGCGACGCGGATCGTCGTTGTTGACCAGTCCGGCATCGCCGAGACGGGTACGCATGACGAACTCTTGGCAAGGCAAGGTGCCTATGCCCGCCTGCATGCAGCCCAGTTTCGGCTTCAGGCCACCGGGTGACCTCGATACTTAGCGCCCGGGGAGTTTTTCCTTCAGTGGCGCAATCGTGTGCGGGGGCTCTGCGAGCTCCGCCACGGTTTCGGGTTCCTCGGCCAGTTCGACCTCACGTATCCATTCGCGCCAGATCGAGACGAGAAGCGCCATCAACACGGGGCCGATAAAAAGCCCGAGGAATCCCATGGTCTTCACGCCGCCGACAAGGCCAAAGAAGGTTGGCAAGAATGGGAGCTTGATGGGGCCTCCAACCAGGCGCGGCCGGACGGTCTTGTCGACGATGAACAGTTCGACCGATCCCCAGATGAAGAGTGCGACGCCCTGCACCAGGGATCCGCTGGCAATGAGGTAGATCGAAACCAGGGTGAAGGACAGAGGCGCCCCCCCTGGAATGAGGGCCATGATGCCAGTCAGGACGCCAAGCGTCACCGGGGAGGGAACGCCCGCCAGCCAGTAGGCGATGCCGAGCACGATACCCTCGGCAATCGCAATCAGCGTCATGCCTGTGACGGTGGAACTGATTGTAGCGGGCACGACGCGCGAAATGCGTTCCCACCGGGTGGGGAGAATGCGTTCGCCGAGCAGGTCAACTTGCCTGGCGAAACTTGCACCGTCGCGAAAGACGAAAAACAAGGCGATCAGCATGAAGATCAGCGTCAGCACGAGATGGAAGATCCCATCGCCGGCTGCAATCACGGCACGATAGATATTGCCGATATTGGCGCCGCTGACGATCTGTATCAGCTCACCGATAGACCCAGGCGAGCCGATATAGGCGCTCCAGCGTTGCCCTAACCACTCACCGATACCTGGCAGGCCGAGAATCCAGTTTGGTGTCGGCGCTCCGATCCGGTTCGCCTCAACAGCCCAGACGATCCATTGCCGAACTTCATCGACGGCGTAGCTGATCGCGATGCCGATCGGAACGACAAGAAAGCTGATGATCGCGAGGATCGCCAGGGTCGCGGCAATCGTGGTGCTGCCGTTCACGCGTTCGAGCAGTCTGCGGTAGAGTGGCCAGCTTGCGAAGGCAATTACCAGCGAAGCGAGAACCGGCACGAGGAAGCCGTGAAAGAAGTAGATGGCGGCTGCGCCGACGAGAACGAGCAGCCAGCGTGCTGCCGAGATCGGCGTGATCAGCGCCGTCTGGGCCGTGCGGGTGGGGCCCAACCAACGTGGCCCCTGTTTCAGGTTCTGCTCGTCTGATTTGCTCACGTGCATTCAATCCCGGTTTCGGTCCTCCGCATATGGTTTATTCCCATGACAGAGACAAGTCACCGGCTTGTGGGAAAGGAAGTTGAGCGCATAGCCGATCACTTCCAATCCACCCTCTTTGACCATCAAGCGTCAGAATTGACCGTTAATGTCGACGGCGAACCGTTGGGATTGGATCCCTTCACCATTAAAGCTGGTCTTGTAGCGGCCACTCACCGTGGCTGCGCCCTGTTTCGCTACGGTGAACCCGAAGCCAAGTGTCATGGTGTCGCGGTTGCTGGATGACCCGGGGATGACGTAGTCAATTGGCCAGTTGTCGTCCGCATAGGTAACGGTCGACGTGCCGGTTTCGAGGAACTCCTTCGAGAAGTCCAACGACAGTTCAGGGGTCAATGTGGCGTCTTCAATCGCAATGTCATAGCCGACGATGAGGCCAAGTGTGGCGGCAAGGCTATCGCTCTCCATGTCGCCAAATTGAGCATTTTCCCAATCGGCGCCCGTCTCTTTCGTATCGTCCAGGACCGAGTGAGAGGCACGGATGCGGGCATAGGAGGTAACTTTGAGGTCGCCACTTGCATAGTCGTAGCCGCCGGTCAGCACGCCAAACACTTGGCTGCCTGAGCGGGATGCCTCAGCCTCTCGTCCCGATGGCGTTGTCCGCAGGGACTCGAAGCTGAGAAGGGCCGCACCGACAGAGCCTTCAACGAAGAGACCGCCTCCCGGTTGGTAAACGCCATAGAGCGACGCGCTGGCCGCCTCGTTGACGCTGGATGTTCCGTTCGAGCCAATTGCGGTGCGATCGCGCGCGTAGCCTATGGCAAGGCCGCCGATGATGGTTTCACTCAATCTGTAGTCGATCCCACCAGTCAGGGACAGTGTCGCGAAGTCATAGGCACTTTCTCCGTTCAAGCTATCGCTGTCGCCGAGATCAATCGAACCGGAGGACCAGATGGCGAGGTTGCCACCCGCAAGCGCGGAGCACGCTGTTTCGACATTGACAGGTGCCTGACCATCGGCACCGTCTGTCATCGTGACAGAGACCGTGTTCTTCAGGCAAGAACTGCCATGAAGAGATCTGAGGTGATCGGAGATGTTCTCGATCTGACTGTCTGCGAGCCGGCTGGCAGCGGCCGCCTGAGCCTGAACCAGCCCGACAAGGTCCGGATCGGCTGATAGGATCGGTCGGGCGGAGACTTGGATCTGCACGCTCGCGGGCGCAGATGTCCCGGATGCGCCAGTCAGAGTGTAACTCGCAACGAAGGTTCCGGTAAAATCGGGATTGGCGGTGAAGCGCAATTTATATCGCCCGGCAGAAAGAGCGGCTGCAAAGGAGGCGGCCGGGTCGGATGCGGCCGTGTCGTCGAGAACGATTACGGCTGTTCCGGCATTGGCTGGAGAAATGGATAGAAGGTTCGCTCCCGTAAAGGGGCCCCCGGTTGCACCTTCCGTTAGATCGATCGTGACCGTTCGCCCGGAATTGGTCGGAACGGTAATGGAGGGAGCGACGGGACGTGCTTCGGCGATATCCAGCGTAATCGCTGTCGACAGTGTAGCCCCGTAGAGATCGGTCGCGGTAAGCGTCAGCGGAAAGTTACCCATGATTTCAGGTGTGCCGGAAAGGACACCGCGTGCTCGATCGAAACTCAGGCCGTCTGGCAGGTCTCCACCGAGAGCATAGTCGTAAGGAGCTGTGCCGCCATCAGCGGAAAAGGCTTGGGTGAACGCCTCTGCCTGGCGCAATGTCAACGTGCCGGTCGGCGTGAGCGCCAACTGCGGCTTGGCCACCGTGATGGTCACCGTTGCCGGATCCGAGGTGCCCGTCGCATTGCTTGCGGTATAGGTGAAGCTGTCGGAGCCGGAATAGCCAGCTGTCGGCGTGTAGGTGATCGTCGTGCCGCTGGCTGCGGCCGTCCCGTGTGAGGGCGCCGATGCGATTTCCAAGCTGTCTGCTGCACCACCCGAAAGTGCGAGTGTAATAGCGTTGTCGGCACTATTGGCGTCGACGGCAGCATTGACGTCACCGGCAATCGGCGGGGCAATTGCGATGGACATCGTATAGGAGAGACGGCCTTTCGCACCATAGGCATCGGTGACCGTCACTTCAAAGGCCGTAGTGCCTTCGATACTGGGTGTACCTGAAACTATCCCGTTCGATGTCAGCGAGAGACCATCTGGCAACGCGCCAGTGGTGACTTCGAAGCTGTATGGCGCAGTCCCGTTTGCGGCCGACAGTGCCTGGCTATACGGGGCCGCCGCAGTTGCCGGCGGAATGGTGGAAGGCGAGATGGCAAGCGTCGGTGGTGCGACGGTCACCGTAACAGTCGCCGGTGCCGATGGCCCGGTCGTGTTTCTTGCCTCGTAGGTGAAACTATCCTGACCGGAGTATCCCGCGTCAGGTGTGTAGGTAATCGAGGTGCCGATGACGCTCGTCGTTCCATGAGCGGGATCGCTCGCCACGGAGACGCTTGAAGCGGTTCCTCCGGAAAGTGCAAGGGTAATGGGGTTATTCGTGCTGTTGGCGCTGACATTCGCTTCAACGTTAGCAGCGATCGGTGCCGCTATTCGAACTTCCAGGCTATACGCCCTGGATCCCATTGCGCCATAGGCATCGGTTGCGGTGATCGAGAACTGGAAAATGCCTGGAGCACTGGGGATGCCGGAGAGGGTTCCGTCATTCGATAGCGTCAGCCCGGCTGGGATAGCGCCGGCGGAAACCGAATAGCTGTATGGCGCTGTGCCATAGAGTGCAGACAGATTTTGATTGTAGCCCACTGTCGTCGTACCGTTAGGCAGATTTTCCGGCGCTAAGGACAGGGTTGGTGGTGTGACGGTGACGGTGACGGTCGCCGTGTCCGAAAGTCCCGTCGTGCTGTCGGTTACGGTGTAGGAAAAGCTGTCTGATCCAGAGTAGCCTGGATGCGGCGTGTATGTCAGGACCGCACCTGTGGCGGCCGCTGTGCCGTAAGAGGGGGGTGATACGCCGGTGACGCTGAGCGCGCCCGAAAGTCCGAGGGAAACGACGTTGTCACTGCTGTTGGCAGCAACAGTTGCCGCGACGTCGTCGATTTGCGGACCGACAACGATCTTCATTGATTGTAGCGCGCTGTCGCCATCTCCGTTCGTTGCGTGGAACTGAAAGTATGAAGTTCCGCTTGCCGATGGTGTCCCGGAGATTGTCCCGGTTTGAGGGTCTAGGCTGAGGCCTGCCGGCAGAGTGCCGGCGCTGACCCAATAGGAGACACTTTGCGATCCGGCATTGAAGGACGCCGTCACCGACTGGCTGTAAGCCTCTCCCTGCTTCGCGTTCGGCCAGGTTGAAGAAGAGAACGTTATCTTCGGTTTCACGGTGATATGGAGCGTATCCGAGGCAACGGCCACCCCCGCATCGTTATAGGCCGTGTAGGTGAAGACGTCCGTTCCGACAAAGCCGTTTCGAGACGTGTACGTTACGTCGAAAGACATATCGTATACCGCTTCGATCAGACCTACAGTGCTAGAATGATCATATCCGACAGTGTGTTGACCGTAGTTGTTGACGGTGATCCTGACGGTGTCGCCATAGTAGATGGTGTAGTAGAGATCTGCCGCAGCGGCAGGCGAAGGTAAAATGTAGGCGATTGTCCACAGCGCGAGCATCGCACAAGCCGCGATTTTTTGAAGTTGTTTAAATATCATCAATGGCATCGCTAGGTTTGCTCGCAGGGGTATGAACCGCTGATCAGGCCAGCGGTGGCGCATCATTCCAAACGACGTCTAGCGTGAGGTGGGGGAATGCTGATCGCCCAATCCTGGGTCAAAAAGAAATCCTAGAGGCCAAATGTGGGCTCTTTGTAGGCCGTAAGGCGCACACTTCGATAGCTACGGGGCACGTAGAGAAGGTCGTTGACTTCTATCGCAGACGCTCAGCGGGAAGCGCAGTATTCGCCGCCCCGGGCCGCGCCGCGGCAGCCCGTGGCGCAAGCGCGGCGAACCGGGCGAAACTTGTCAGATGTCGAGATTATCCGCGAATGCAGCGCGTTCCTGGATGAAACGGAAGCGGGCTTCCGGTTTCGTGCCCATCAAGGCATCCACAGCGTCGCGGGTACCCTCGAAGTCGACTTCGTCGATACCGACCAGAAGAAGTGTACGCTTGGCCGGATCCATCGTGGTTTCCTTCAGCTGCGCCGGCATCATTTCACCGAGACCTTTGAAGCGGCCGATTTCGACTTTCTTGCCCTTGAAAACCGTTTCCATCAGTTCGGCGCGATGCGCATCGTCGCGGGCATAGACGGTCTTGGCGCCCTGACGGATGACATAGAGCGGTGGCACGGCGAGATAGAGATGGTTGCCGCGGATCAGCTCCGGCATTTCCTGATAGAAAAAGGTGATCAGCAGCGATGCAATATGCGCACCGTCGACATCGGCATCGGTCATGACGATGATCCGCTCGTAGCGCAGGTCCTCGTCGCGGTACTTCGTCCGCGTGCCGCAGCCGAGCGCCTGGATGAGGTCAGCGATCTGCTGGTTGGCCATCAGCTTCTCGCGGCTGGCCGAGCCGACATTGAGGATCTTACCACGCAACGGCAGGATCGCCTGGTTGGCGCGATTGCGCGCCTGTTTGGCCGAGCCACCAGCCGAGTCGCCCTCGACGATGAACAGTTCGGCACCTTCAGCGGTGTTCTGCGCGCAATCGGCAAGTTTGCCCGGCAAGCGCAGCTTGCGCACGGCGGTCTTGCGGTTGACTTCCTTTTCCTTGCGGCGGCGCAGGCGCTCTTCCGCACGCTCGATCACCCAGTCAAGAAGCTTGGCCGCCTCATTCGGATTGTCGGCGAGGTAGTGGTCAAACGGATCGCGCAGCGCGTTTTCGACGAGGCGTTGGGCCTCGACGGTCGCGAGCTTGTCTTTCGTCTGGCCGACGAATTCCGGTTCGCGGATGAACACGGACAGCATGCCAACGGCCGATATCATCACGTCGTCGGTGGTGATTTGCTGGGCACGCTTGTTCTGAGTCAGTTCGGCATAGTTCTTCAGGCCCTTGGTCAGCGCAATGCGCAGGCCTGCTTCATGCGTGCCGCCTTCGGGGGTCGGAATGGTGTTGCAATAGGAATGCACGGTCGGATCGCCACCATACCAGGTGATCGCCCATTCCATGGCGCCATGGCCACCGGTCTTTTCCGTCTTGCCGGAGAAGATTTCGCGGGTCACGGTGAATTCCTTGCCGAGCGTCGCCGCAAGATAATCCTTCAAGCCGCCAGGGAAGTGGAAGACCGCCTTTTCCGGAATGTCCCCACCTTCCGGCACCATGCCTGGATCGCACGACCAGCGGATCTCGACGCCGCCGAAGAGGTAAGCCTTGGACCTTGCCATCCGGAAAATCCGGCCTGGGTCGAACTTGGCAT
This sequence comes from Rhizobium sp. G187, assembly GCF_051549525.1. NCBI lineage: Bacteria > Pseudomonadati > Pseudomonadota > Alphaproteobacteria > Hyphomicrobiales > Rhizobiaceae > Rhizobium > Rhizobium sp. G187. The sequence goes on along the minus strand of NZ_JBPUGM010000001.1, from coordinate 759,682 downwards.
GATCGCCGAAGATCTGCGGATCCGGATGGAAGCGGACGCGGGTACCACGCCGATTGTGCACTTCGCCCAGTTCCTCAAGGCCACCTTGCGGCACGCCCCGGGAGAATGTCTGGCGATAGAGCTTGCGATTGCGAGCCACTTCCACTTCGAGCAGATCCGACAGCGCGTTGACGACGGATACGCCGACACCATGCAGACCGCCCGAGGTCTCGTAGGCCTTGCCATCGAACTTGCCGCCGGCATGCAGCTTGGTCATGATCACTTCAAGCGTCGACTTGCCGGGCACCTGCGGATGCAACTCGACCGGGATGCCGCGACCATTGTCGGTGACTGTAAGGTAACCTTGTGCATCGAGATGAACGTCGATGAAGTTTGCATGGCCCGCCACCGCTTCGTCCATCGAGTTATCGATGACTTCGGCAAACAGGTGGTGCAGCGCCTTTTCGTCCGTGCCGCCAATATACATGCCGGGACGCATGCGCACTGGCTCGAGCCCCTCGAGAACGCGGATCGAGGACGCGCCATAATCGTCACCACTGGATGTCGTGCCAGCGGGACCCGGAGCAGGCGGAGCAGTGACGGTTTGCTTTGCTGCCGAGACCGCTGCCGCAGGTTTCGCCGAAGCCGATGGTTCGGGCTCGACCTTTTGCGCCTGAGGCATAGAGGAAAAGAGATCGCTATCGTCCATGGCGTCGTTCGATACTTTGCTGTTGCGGGCGGCGTTTCGGTATCGCCTTCGCGAATCGCCCGAGCCAGACCTCGCTTTCACGAATCGTCCTGACTGTGCCAGAAAGGCGGGGCGGGTGCGAAGGGCCGGACGGCCGGCGCTCAATGAAATCAAGCCAGCTTTGCGTTCGGCATTCCCGGAACGCAAGGCGAAGGCCCAGAGGAAACCGGTCTTCCATGCAGATGTCCACAATTCATTTCCGCGCTGCGGTGATTTGCTGTGTTCTCCTTCCGTTTCTGTTTCCCGTCATGGCTGCGGCGGAAGTCCTGAAGCCCTACAAAGATGATCTCTTTTCCGATCAAGCCATCTTGGAAAGCCGTGATGATGGCGACTTCACCCGGATCGATTACCAGGAGATGCGCGACATCAATGGTCGCGACAGCATTCCTGAGCGCAGGGTCAAGGATCGTTACGTCTCGCTGAAGGTCCGCCGCCAACAGGACAACCAGACACTCGATCTGTCTTCGGGTCCGCTTGATGTTGCCCGTGTGGGTCAGGATTCAGGGCAAGCCTTTACCGTGATATTCATCCACGGCAGAGGCGGTGATCGCCGCCTGGGTATGAATGATGTGACGTTCGGTGGAAACTTTAACCGTCTGAAAAACCTCGCGGTCGAGAATGGCGGGACCTACTATGCGCCCTCGATCGCAACGTTTGATGTCAGCGGCGTTGCTGCGACCGCTGCATTGATTGACTATGCCGCGCGCAACTCCGGTGGCCGCCCTGTCGTGCTAGCCTGCGCATCGATGGGCAGCTTTATCTGCTGGGGCATCAGTCGGGATGCTGCGACTGTGGCAAAGCTGTCCGGCATGGCCGTGCTCGGCGGCGCGCCCGATCCTGATCTCCCGAAGAGCGCAGCAGCAAAGGCGCGGTTGCCAATCTGGTTCACCCACGGGAGCAATGACAGCGTCTATAAGTCCGATGATGTAACGGCACTCTATAGTCGCCTTCGAAAGGGCGGGAATCCGGTCCGCTTGACCGTCTACGAAACCGGTTCACATGGCACCCCTGTTCGGATGACCGATTGGCGGCAGGTTTTGAGCTGGCTGCTAACAGCGCGATGAAATTAAGTGTCGCATAAAATTCACGCATTTCGCTGAATACGGTGCCAATTTGATTGGCAAACCTTCCCATCCGGCCCCGGATTTGCTACCTCCGCAATGAGTAGGTAGGGGTTTTTGGACGATATGACACCAGATGTACGTCCGCTTGTCGCGGGCAATTGGAAGATGAACGGCACGCGTGCCTCCCTCGATCAGATCAAGGCGATCGCCGAGGGTGTGCAAGGGCCATTGGCAGACAAGGTCGACAGCCTGCTTTGCCCGCCGGCCACGCTGCTTTATGTGGCGACGGCGCTCTGCACCGACAGCCCGCTTGAGATCGGCGCGCAGGATTGCCACCAGAACGCCTCGGGTGCGCATACCGGGGATGTGTCTGCTGAAATGGTCGCGGATTGCTTCGGCACCTCCGTCATCGTCGGGCACTCCGAGCGTCGTACCGATCACGCCGAAACGGACCATCTGGTCCGCGCCAAGGCAGAGGCTGCATATGCTGCCGACCTGACCGCCATCATCTGCATCGGCGAGACCGCCGACGAGCGCAAATCCGGTCAGACGCTCGATATCCTTAAGCGGCAATTGGCCGGCTCTGTGCCGGATGGTGCAGTCGCAGAGCGCACTGTAATTGCCTATGAGCCCGTCTGGGCGATCGGTACCGGTGTAACGCCGACCACTGCGGATGTCGCAGAGGCTCATGCTTTCCTGCGTGGTGAGCTGGTCAAGCGTTTCGGCGATGAAGGCCGCAAGATGCGGATCCTTTACGGTGGCTCCGTCAAGCCTTCCAATGCGAAGGAATTGATGGGCGTGGAGAACGTCGACGGAGCGCTTGTCGGCGGAGCGAGCTTGAAGGCCGAAGATTTCCTCGCCATATATCGCGCCTACACCGACCTCACGGCTTGACGCCAAAGGGACGACCAATGGTTTGAAATGCGGGGAAGGGGCTTTCAATGCCCGTTCCTCTCATGTAAAGAGCCGCCAACCCTCTTGATTTTGCCCTTTGCGGGCAGGATGGACATCCCATGCAGACCGTATTGCTTGTTATCTATCTCATGGTCGTCGTCGCCCTGATCGGCGTCGTGCTGATCCAGCGTTCTGAAGGCGGCGGCCTCGGCATCGGCGGTGGCTCCGGCTTCATGTCGGCGCGCGGCACGGCCAATGCCCTGACGCGTACGACAGCCATTCTGGCGGCGCTGTTCTTCGTCATTTCGCTCGCGCTTGGCATTATGGCGCGTCATGAATCGCGTCCGACCGACATTCTCGACCGTATTCCGGCCGGCAATGGCACGACGCAGCCTGGTGGTGGCAGCGTGCTTGATCAGCTTCCGGGCGCTGCCCCTGCGCAGCCGACCACGGGTACTGCGCCTGCAACGCCGGCTCCGGCGGCCCCTGCGGTCGACCCGAACGCTGTTCCGAACAACTGATCGGGACGACCCTCATCATTCCGGCGGGCTCCAGGGTCCGCCGGTTTTCTTTTGTCTGAATTCTGCCTGCCGCATAAAAATGCGGGACAAACGCGATTGGGGCTGGCGGAATCTCATCTTAAACGGTATCCGGTGAAGCCCATGGCGCGATATGTATTCATCACTGGCGGCGTGGTTTCCTCTCTTGGCAAAGGAATTGCGGCCGCGGCACTCGGAGCATTGTTGCAGGCTCGCGGTTACCGCGTGCGTCTGCGCAAGCTGGACCCTTATCTCAACGTTGACCCGGGCACCATGAGCCCGACTCAACACGGCGAAGTCTTCGTTACCGACGACGGCGCCGAGACCGACCTCGACCTCGGTCACTATGAACGCTTCACGGGGCGGTCGGCCACCAAGACCGACAACATCACCACCGGTCGCATTTACAAAAACATCATCGACAAGGAACGCCGCGGCGACTATCTCGGCGCGACAGTTCAGGTCATTCCGCACGTCACGAACGAAATCAAGGATTTCGTTGTCGAAGGCAATGACGAGTATGATTTCGTCATCTGCGAAATCGGCGGTACCGTCGGCGACATCGAAGCCATGCCATTCATGGAAGCGATCCGCCAGCTCGGCAACGACTTGCCGCGCGGCACGGCCGTCTATGTCCACCTGACCCTGATGCCGTTCATCCCGGCAGCTGGCGAGCTGAAGACCAAGCCGACCCAGCATTCGGTCAAGGAACTTCAGGCGCTCGGTATTCATCCCGACATCCTGCTGGTTCGCGCCGACCGCGAGATCCCGCAGGCCGAACGCCGCAAGCTCTCGCTGTTCTGTAACGTGCGCGAAAGCGCCGTGATCCAGGCGCTTGACGTTGCCAACATCTATGACGTGCCGATGGCCTATCACAAGGAAGGTCTCGACAACGAGGTGCTGGCTGCGTTCGGCATCGAACCCGCGCCGAAGCCGCGTCTCGACGCCTGGGAAGAAGTCTGCAACCGCATCCACACGCCGGAAGGCGAGGTCACGATCGCGATCGTTGGCAAGTATACCGGCCTCAAGGATGCCTATAAGTCTCTGATCGAGGCGCTCTATCACGGTGGCATCGCCAACCGCGTCAAGGTCAAGCTCGAATGGATCGAGTCGGAAATCTTCGAAAAGGAAGATCCGGCTCCATGGCTCGAAAAGGTCAACGGCATCCTGGTGCCTGGCGGCTTCGGCGAGCGTGGATCGGAAGGCAAGATCCTGGCGGCCCAGTTCGCCCGTGAACGCAAGGTGCCGTATTTCGGCATCTGCTTCGGCATGCAAATGGCCGTTGTCGAAGCGGCTCGTCACCTCGCTGGCATCGAAAACGCTTCTTCCACCGAATTTGGTCGTACCGATGAACCGGTGGTAGGCCTGATGACCGAGTGGATGAAGGGCAACGAACTTGAAAAGCGTTCGGCTGCCGGTGACCTCGGCGGCACAATGCGGCTCGGCGCCTACAAGGCTTCGCTCAAGAAGGGCACCAAGATTGCCGAGATCTATGGCTCCTCGGACATTTCCGAACGTCATCGCCACCGCTACGAAGTGAATGTCGACTACAAGGATCGCCTGGAAACCTGCGGTCTGGTGTTCTCGGGCATGTCGCCGGATGGTCTTCTGCCGGAAACGGTCGAATACCCCGATCATCCGTGGTTCATCGGCGTTCAGTACCACCCGGAACTGAAGTCGCGCCCGCTTGATCCGCATCCTTTGTTTGCGAGCTTCATCGGTGCAGCATTGGATCGCAGCCGACTCGTCTGAGATCGGAAAATCCAGTAAGCCTTTGGTAAACCCGGCCTTTGTGCCGGGTTTTTCGTTATGAAATCCAGCTCCAGGTAAGTCGCGCCCTGCAATCTCAAGTGGTGATCCGGGAGATATCTATGCGAATCGGCGACAACACGATCTATTCGACGACCTATAACACTCCATCCAGACAAAGCTCGGCGGAGCCGGCGCCCAGCACCACGACCGCGACGGCGTCTGGAAAATCTATCGGCGTGGAAGCGGATGTCTCGGCAAAGACATTGACCAGCAGCCTCTGGATTCTTCAGACAAATGTCTATTACTCGAAAGATGCCGAGAAGGCGGCTGTTGCCAAGGATGATTTGGCTTCGGAATTCAGCGACATGGCAACCAAAAGCCTCGCCGAGCGTCTGCGGGAACAGTACCTCGAAAGCCACGGACTGACCGAAGAAGATGTGGCAGCCCTTCCGGACGAGGAACGAAAAACTGTCGAGGATGACATCCAGCAGTTCATCAAACGCCAAATGGGTTTCGATGAAGATTCTGCAGCGGAAGACACAGCCGCGATTGCGTCGTAAGAGCCGTCAGAACGACGATGGACGCAGTTTCAGGATGGAGCAAGTTGCACCGGCTTCGACTGCCGGCGCATGCGGTGGGCGGATGATGAGGCAGTCAGACTGCGCGAAGATATTCATCATCGAGGAGTCCTGCTTGCCGAAACTCTGCGCGAGCAGATCTCCAGCCGTGTCTTTCGATAGTCTGGCGCGGAGATAGTCCTGTCGCCGGTCGTTGGCGGCAAGAGGGGCGGCAAGGCGGGCGCTGGCCAAACGGTCGGGCAGGGGGCGATGGCCCATGACCGCCAGAAGCGGTTCCAGAAACAGCAAGCCGCAGACCATGCTCGATACCGGGTTGCCGGGTAGTCCCAGAACATGCATGTCGCCGAGTTTGCCGACCATCAGCGGCTTGCCGGGTCGCATGGCGATCTTCCAGAAATCGAGAACCATGCCGGCGGCTAGCAAGGTCGATTGAACGAGATCATGGTCGCCGACAGAAGCACCGCCCAGGGTTACCACCACATCCGCCTTGGCGGCCTGTGCCTTTGCGATTGCGCCTGCAATAACCACACGGTCATCACCGACTATGCCGAGATCGATGATCTCTGCGCCGAGCGCACGCGCCATAGCCGCGATGCCGAACGTGTTCGAGCCGATGATCTGATGCGCGCCGGGTCGGTCTCCAGGGGATACGAGTTCGTCGCCAGTGGCGATGATGGCGACGCGAGGTTTACGATAGACGGGCAAGGCCGCGTGGTTCATCGCGGCCGCCAGCGTGATGCGTGTGAAGTCGACGAGCGTGCCCGCCGTCAGGGTGGTGTCACCCTCGCGAAAATCCTGGCCGCGTGGACGGATATGACGTCCCATGGTCACCGGAAATGTCGTCCGGATCTGGCCACCTTCAAGCTTCTCGGCATCCTCCTGCAGCAGCACCGAATCGGCACCTTGCGGGACTGGGGCGCCGGTGAAGATCCGCACAGCCTCTCCGCGCTGCACCGTACCCACAAAACCACGGCCGGCAGCCGATTCGCCGATGACGCGCAGAACGGCGCCGGGTTCCGTCGCATCGTCTGCCTTCAGCGCGTAGCCGTCCATGGCCGAGGCGTCGAAAGGTGGTTGTGTGAGCCTGGCACCCACATCGGCGGACAGCACCCGGCCGTCGCAATCATGCAGCGAGAGGTATTCCGTCTCGGTGATTGGCCGGATGGCCGACTGCAAGCGTGCCTGCGCCTCCTCGACGGCAATCAGTGACATCAGCCAGCCTCCGGGTGGCGGAACGGACCGGATTTGCCGCCCGTTTTTTCCAGAACCCGAATGCCGCCAATCTCCATGGTTTTGTCGACAGCCTTCGCCATGTCATAGATTGTCAGGCAGGCAACGGAAACGGCCGTCAACGCCTCCATCTCGACACCGGTCTTGCCCGTTAGCTTGACTGTCGCTTCGACCCGAAGGCCGGGCAGGGTCTCGTCTTCGGTAATGTCGACGGACACCTTTGACAGCATCAGCGGATGGCACAGCGGAATGAGATTGGCGGTCTGCTTGGCTGCCATGATACCGGCCAGCCTGGCCGTTCCGATCACGTCGCCTTTCTTGGCATTGCCGTCCCGGATTATCTCGAGTGTTGCCATGGCCATGCGGATATGGCCTTCGGCAAGCGCGACGCGCACGGTTTCCGCCTTGTCGCCGACATCGACCATATGTGCCTCGCCGGAGGCGCCAATATGGGTGAGGCCAGGGAGGTTGCTGGTCATTCGGCTGCCAGGGCGCCGCTTCCGCCGTTCAACAGCAGGCGGGTAGCAGACGTCACGTCATCTTTGCGCATCAGGCTTTCACCCACAAGGAAGGTGCTGATGCCGGTTGCCTGCAACCGCTTGCAGTCGTCATGGGTGACAATCCCGCTCTCGCCGACAAGCAGGCGGTTCGCCGGCACCATCGGCGCCAGCTCTTCGCTGACCGTCAGGCTAACCTCAAACGTCCGCAGATTGCGATTGTTAATGCCGACCAGCGGAGAGGTGAGCCGGAGGCCCCGCTCCATCTCTTCTGCATCATGCACCTCGACCAGAACATCCATGCCAAGCGCGTGGGCCTCAGCTTCCAGTTCAGCGGCCTGATCGTCGGAGAGCGAGGCCATGATCAACAGGATGCAATCGGCTCCCCAGGCACGCGCCTCGTAGACCTGATAGGTCTCGAACATGAAATCCTTGCGCAGCGCCGGAAGTGCGCAGGCATCGCGTGCCGCGACCAAAAACTCTGGTGCACCCTGGAAACTCGGTGTATCCGTCAGCACCGAGAGGCAGGCGGCACCGCCGGCCTCATAGGCAGCCGCCAGCGACGCCGGATCGAAATCGGGACGGATCAAACCCTTGGAAGGGCTCGCCTTCTTGATTTCGGCGATCAGGCCGAAACGGCCTTCGGCCCGTGCGGCCATAAGCGCCTTGTAGAAACCACGAGGCGCCGCTTGCGCTTCGATGGCCGCTTTCAGGCTGTCCAGCGGCCGCGCAACCTTGGCAGCTGCGATTTCTTCACGCTTGTAGATCTCGATCTGTTTCAAAATGTCGGTCATGGCCAAGTTTAGCTCGTAACAGCGGAATTGGAAATGGCGACCAGCTTGGCAAGCGCTGCTGCCGCACCACCACCATCGAGCGACTGGCTGGCAAGATGCATACCCTCGGTCACGTCGGCAGCCTTGCCGGCAACGATCAGGGAGGCAGCCGCATTGCAAAGCGCCACGTCGCGATAGGCTGTCTTCGCACCTGACAGAACATCCTGGAGAGCGGCCGCATTGACGGCGCCATCACCCCCACGGATTGCATCGAGTGAAACGGTGGCAACACCAAAATCATCCGGGGTCAGTTCGAAGTTGCGGATTTCGCCATCGCGCAGTTCCGCCACCATGCTTGGACCCGTCGTCGTGATCTCGTCCAGCCCGCTGCCATGCACCACCCAGGCGCTGGTCAATCCAATATCCCGTAGCGCTTCCGCGCCGGGGACCACCCATTCCGGTGAATAGACGCCGAACAGCTGCTTCTTAACCCGCGCCGGGCTCGATAGCGGTCCAACGATATTGAAGATCGTCCGTGTCCCGAGTTCGACCCGTGCGCCGCCGACGTGGCGCATCGCGGGATGATGGAGCTGGGCGAACATGAAGCCGATACCGGCCTCGCGAATGCAGCGTGAAATCGTCTCCGGATCGATGTCGAGCTTCACGCCGAGTTGAGACAGCGCATCGGCCGTGCCCGATTTAGAGCTGAGCGCCCGGTTGCCATGCTTGGCAACCGGCACGCCGGCACCCGCAACGATCAGCGCTGCAAGTGTCGAGATATTGTAGGTGTTCGTGCCGTCGCCGCCCGTGCCGACGATGTCGATGGCATCGTCAGGTGCGTCTACGGTGATCATTTTCTGGCGCATGATCGCGACCGCACCGGCGATCTCGTCAACGGTCTCCCCGCGGACGCGCAGGCCCATCAGGAAGGCGCCGATTTGCGCCATGCTGGCCTCGCCCGACATCAGGATCTCGAACGCGTCACTCGCTTCCTGTCGTGTCAGCGGATGCCGCGTCGCGATCCTGGCAAGGAAGGGTTTTAAACCGGACATGGACACACTCCCCCTTGCGTCGTGTTAGCGGACGATGGCCTGCTGAGCCAGCGCCTGATTGATGCTGACGCCGTATTGTGCCTGCAGCTGGTTCACCATCTGGTCGAGAATGTCGTCACCGACGGCGTTCGCGAGTGACAGCAACTGCTGTTCTTCATCGGGAGCCACCATACCGGTCGGCTCGTCGCGTACGGCGGTCACCTTGAGCAGGATCTGCGTCGCCGGATCAGCGCCAGCGGCTGAGGCCGTTGTGCCGACGGGGCCGCCGAACGCCGAGAACACGGCGGTCGGGCCGAGAACGGCGTCTTCGGTACGGCGCGACAGGCCCGCCTTGCGCTCGACGGCAAGGCCGAGTTCGGTGGCAATTGTCTCTAGCGGTGTTCCATCCTGAACACGCTGGCGAAGGCTTTCGGCGCGTGCACCAAGAGCTGCTCGTTGCTGCTCGGCTGTCCAATCTGCGACGGCGCGATCCCTGACTTCAGCGAGCTCGCGATCGCGCTCGCTCTTGATGTCTGTCACCTCGAACCACAGGTAACCGGTGGTGCCGAGGTTCACCGCATTGGCTTCGAGCCCGATATCGGTGCGGAAAACTTCAGTCAGCACGGCATCACGCGCTGGAATGTCGGTGACTTCGGTTTCGCGGGTATTGAGGCCACGGCTGTCGATGTCGGTTACAGTCACGACCTGCAGCTTCAGCTGGTCTGCTGCTTCCTTCAAAGTCGAGCCGCCGGCGCGGAAATCCTCGAACTGATCATGGACGGCGTTGATATCGGCGATTGCTGCTGCTTCGGCAAGTTCCTTGCGGATCTCTTCGCGCACTTCGTCAAGGCTGCGGGTGCGGCCATCCTTGATATTGGTGACACGCAGAATGACGGGGCCGAGTGCGCCCTCGACCACCGGCGTCGTGCCGCCATCGGCCGCAACCGCAAAGGCTGCGTCGGCAATGGCAACATCGGGGAGGCGGTCACGGGTGTATTCGCCGAGCAGAACGTCGCTGGCAGTTTTGCCCTGATCCGTAACGAGCTGATCAAACGTGGTACCATTTTTCAATTCAGCCAGGGCGGCATCCGCGAGTTCGCGATTCTCGAAGCTCAGCTGCTCGATGGTTCTGCTGCCAGCAATGGTGAAGCTTGCTTTGCGGCGCTCATATTCAGCCGCAATCTGCTCGTCCGTTACAGTCGCAGCATCGGCGATATCGGAAGGCTCAAGCTTCACATAGGTAAAGGAGCGATATTCAGGCGCACGGTAGCGGGCTTTCGCTGTTTCGAACCAGGTCTTCAGCACTTCTTCTTCGGGAGCCTTCACGGGATCGATATTGGCATTCGTCAGCAACAAGTAGTCGATATCGCGATTTTCAAACCGATAGTCGCGGATCGCGTCGACCAGCACTTTCGGTGCAGCAAAGCCTTCCGACGTCGCGTCGACGATCTGGCTGCGCACGGCAACGCGAGAGCGTTCATTGATATAGTCTTCCTCACGCAGGCCTGCATTCCGCAACCGGCTGGAGAAGAGTGCGCGATCGAAATTGCCAGCCGTATTGATGAAGGCCGGGTCCTCGCCGATCAACTGCGCCAGGCGATCCTGAGACAGGCCGAGGTTCATATCGGACGCCAGCTGATCGAGCGCTGCGCCTGCGGCCAGCTGCGAAAAGACCTGGTTTTCGGCGCCGAGGGAGCGGGCCTGCTCTGTTGTCAGCTGTGTCCCGAAACGCCGGCTCATCTCAGCGACTGTGCGCTGATAGGCGAATGCGTAGTCACTGCTGGAGACGGCCTGATCCCCAACCGACACCACAGTGTCAGTGGTGGTGCTGAACAGGGATGCGGAGACCCCCCAGACGCCGAAGGAAACGACCAGAAGCAAAAGCAGCAACTTGGCGAAAATGGTCTGGGAAGCTTTTCTCATGAACACGAGCATCGGGACGCATAAACTCCTTGGCGGTTCGTTGCATCGAACGAATTGGGTGGACTTCCTTAGAACAAAGCCGCTGGGAAATGAAGGCTGTCACGACCGAAAACCGCAGTGATCACGGCGAGTTTCAGGTGGAGGCTCCCTCTTTGGCTCAACCTCAGCCCGGAAACGAAAAAAAGGCCGGACAATGCCGGCCTTTTTGCAGTGATGAAAAAGCGCTCAGCGCTCGGTCAGAGACTTGTAGTCGCGCTTCGGCGCGCCGGTGTAGAGCTGCCGCGGACGGCCGATGCGCTGTTGCGGATCTTCGATCATCTCGTTCCACTGTGCGATCCAGCCGACGGTACGGGCGAGCGCGAAGAGAACGGTAAACATCGTCGTCGGGAAGCCGAGGGCGCGCAGCGTGATGCCCGAATAGAAGTCGACGTTCGGGTAAAGCTTCTTCTCGATGAAATAGGGGTCGTTGAGCGCGATCTTTTCGAGCTCAAGCGCAACCTTCATCAGCGGATCGTCGCCGTGGCCGGTGGCTTCCAGGACCTCATACATGGTCTTCTGCATGATCTTGGCGCGGGGATCATAGTTCTTGTAGACACGATGGCCGAAGCCCATAAGGCGGAACGGATCGTTCTTGTCCTTGGCGCGCGCAATATATTCAGGGATGCGATCGACCGTGCCGATTTCCTGCAGCATGTTGAGCGCTGCCTCGTTGGCGCCACCATGGGCTGGGCCCCAAAGGCAGGCGATGCCAGCCGCGATGCAGGCGAACGGGTTGGCACCCGACGAGCCGGCGAGGCGGACGGTCGAGGTGGACGCATTCTGCTCGTGATCAGCATGCAGGATGAAGATGCGGTCCATGGCGCGGGCGAGGACCGGGTTCACCTGGTACTCTTCGCAGGGCACGGCAAAGCACATGCGCAGGAAGTTGGACGCGTAGTCGAGATCGTTCTTCGGGTAAACGAAGGGCTGGCCGACATGATACTTGTAGGCCATGGCAGCGATCGTCGGCATCTTGGCGATCATGCGGAGCGAGGCAACCATGCGCTGATGCGGATCGGTGATGTCGGTCGAGTCGTGGTAGAAGGCGGACAGCGCGCCGACGGTGCCGACCATGACGGCCATCGGATGCGCATCGCGGCGATAGCCGGAGAAAAACTTCGACATCTGCTCATGCACCATCGTGTGATGGGTCACGCGATAGTCGAAATCCTTCTTCTGTGCAGCGGTCGGAAGTTCACCGTAAAGCAGCAGGTAGCAGACTTCGAGGAAGTCACCCTTTTCGGCCAGCTGCTCGATCGGATAGCCGCGATGCAGCAGCACGCCTTCGTCGCCGTCGATATACGTGATCTTGGATTCGCATGAGGCGGTGGACGTGAAGCCCGGGTCGTAGGTGAATGCGCCGGTGTGCTTGTAAAGGGCCGCGATATCGATCACGTCGGGCCCGATCGTGCCGGCCTTGACGCCCAGGTCGACCGTCTTGTCACCGAGTTTCAAAGAAGCGCTTTTGTCCGTCATGCTGATCCTCCGGAATTGGCGGGAAGGCGCCTTGAAAAAGCCGCCATCGGTTAAGCGTGTGTTGTAGCTATATGATACCGAAGTTAATGCCAACCTATCCAAAGGGCAAATTGTGCATCGCGAAATCGGCAACAATCGAACCGATCGGTTCGAGGAAGTAAACGCCTCAAAGGTTGCTCTGCGTTGCAAATTCCGCACGCTTTGATTGTTTTTCGGAATGTCTTATGGTCTGGGCGCGGGCGCAGTTGTCGACCCGGCGGGGGCGCGCCGAATGGTGGATTTGGCGAACAGAACGAAAGAGATTTCGGGGGCGGAGCCGGGGCCGTTTAAGACGGCACCGAAAGAGCGCTCAATTGATCGCACCGTCGAAATTTTTGCACGATCGGTACGGTGGTATCCTCCGCTGCGCCATCGCCTGAATCATCTGAACGTCGCCATCGTAACCGCTCTGCAGGAAGAGGCACGCCACGGCCATCTCTTTCTCTTCGTTCCAGTCTGGCTGGGCCTTGGGGCGGTAATCTGGTTCCTGGCACCCGCGCCGCCGTCAACCGTAATGCTTTCAGCGCTGCTGGCTGTGTGCCTTTGCGGAGCGATCGTCCGGCGGGCATCGGAACTGCATAGGGCCATGTTCTTGTCCCTTGCCCTGATGGCGGCCGGCATGCTGCTCGCAGGCTGGGAGACCCATCGTGCTGGCACCACGATCCTCGATCAACCGGTGGTGACGATTGCAACAGGTATCGTCGAGCGGCGGGAGGCGGGATCCGGCGCTGAATGGCGCTATGTCGTCCGACTGACGGCAACGGCCGAGCCGACAATTCGCCGCCGGCCAGAGCGCGTGTCGCTGCTGGCCCGCAGCCGGCATGAGCCGGTGGCCATCGGCGCTGTCATCACTGGACGCGTGCGGCTATCGCCGCCTTCGGGGCCTGCTTTGCCGGGCATGAATGACTTTGCCTTCCAGAGCTACTACGCAGGCATTGGTGCGGTCGGCTTCTTTCTCGGACCGCCAGCATCGGCGGGTCTTGATCCCGAGGCTCGCAACGGGTGGTTACAACGATTCGACAAGGCGCTCTTTTCCTTCCGTGATCGGATCTCCAGCCGAATCCGTGATGTCCTGCCGGGCGATACCGGCGCTTTTGCTGCCTCCATCATCACGGGCGAGCGCCGTTCCATGTCACCCGAGGCGACCGAGGCGCTACGGGTGTCCGGACTTGCCCATATCACGGCGATTTCCGGACTGAACATGGCGCTCGCCGCGGGCATTTTCTTCGTAGGGCTTCGCGCCACCCTCAGCCTTTTGCCGGTCATAGCCCAACGGGTTCCAATCAAGAAACTGGCGGCTGGCGGCGCCCTTGTCGCAACGACGGGCTATGTGTTGATCTCCGGTTATCAGATCTCGGCCCTGAGAGCCTATCTGATGACGGCCATCATGCTGACAGCCGTCCTCCTCGATCGACCAGCGATCAGCCTACGCAATTTCGCACTGGCGGCCATCGGGATGTTGGTTGTTCAGCCGTCATCGGTGATGGGGCCAAGTTTCCAGATGTCTTTTGCTGCGACTGCAGCCCTGATCGCCGGTTACGCCGGATGGACGGCAAAGCCGCCGCCGCTCCTGCCCAGGGGCAGATCTTTGCCGGCGCGATTCGTGGCGGCTGCCGGAAAGTTTGCGGGCGGTACACTTGCGACATCCCTGATCGGTGGCATGGCCACCGCCATTTTCTCAATTTCGCATTTTCATCGTCTCTCGACCCATGGACTTGAGGCCAATCTTGCCGCCATGCCCCTGATTTCGGTTGTGGTGATGCCGGCCGGTTTCGTCGCCATGCTGCTGATGCCATTTGGCCTCGATGCACCTTTTCTTTGGGTGATGGGGGCGGGGCTGGATCTTGTTATGGTCGTGGCGCACACCGTCGCTGCCTGGGGCGATGGTTATGTCTTCCCGCGCCAGCCGGCCTGGTTTATTGCCGGAACCGTTCTTGGCCTGCTGCTCTTGACCTTGCTGCGCACGCGGCTCCGCCTCGTCGGCGCATGCCTGTTCATCGTGACGGCGGCTCTGGCGTGGTTGGCGCCCCTTGAAAAGCCTTCCAATCTTTTTGTCAGCGAAGACGGCCGCCTCGTCGCCTTCTTTGTCGATACGGACCGCGGCATCCTCGCCACCAATAAAAAGAAGCCGCCAGCTTTCCTCTTCGATCAATGGCGCCCGGTTCTCGACGTTGACACAGTGGCCGTCCCGATCGAGGCAGACGTTCCGCCGTTGCCTGAGCGAGCGGCTTGGAGCCCGGATACCGTGCAAAGCGGGGACGTCAAAGATTCTTCACGACAAGGTCCGCCACGGCAAGAATTGAGCGATACCGATCAAAGAGAGGCAGCGAAGATCTTTACGGAACTGGTGCGCAAGGCGACGCCGAAGGCATTCACCTGCCTGAAAGGCGCCTGCGTGGCAAAGTTTAGCACCCGGACACTCATGACCCTCGATCGGCCGGATCTCCTCGGCGCAGCGTGCGACACCGCCGACATCGTTATCCTAGCCTCGCGAAGTCGTATGTCCCAATGCCGGTCCGGCACTATCCTCTTCACGGAGAGCACCCTGCGCATGAGTGGCGCGCTAGAAATAGAAATCGCACCGGGACGCGGAAAGAAAAGTTCGATCCAAGTGCGCGCGGCCTTCGACGGCCTGCCGCGCCCCTGGACTGCACATCGCCTCTACGACTGGCGTACAGGTGAGAGCGCAGACAAGCATGATAGTGCGACCATGGCCGGCATACGATGAGCACCGAAGCCGACCATAAGAGGCTGTCCTCAGTGATAGCGGCGGATCAGCCCAACCAGCTTGCCCTGAATCTTCACCCTGTCTGGGCCGAAGATTCGGGTTTCATAGGCTGGGTTCGCGGCTTCAAGCGCAATAGAGGCACCCCGACGGCGGAAGCGCTTCAATGTTGCTTCTTCGTCATCAACCAGGGCGACGACAATGTCGCCGGGATTTGCATTGGACGCATTTCGAATGATGACCGTATCACCGTCGAGAATGCCGGCATCGATCATCGAGTCGCCTTTGACCTCGAGAGCGTAGTGCTCGCCCGAGCCGATCATTTCATGGGGCACTGAGATGTCATGGGTGTTGTTCTGAATGGCTGAAATCGGAACGCCCGCTGCAATCCGCCCCATGACTGGTACAGTAACCGATGGGCTGCGCTCTTCACTCGGTGCCTTGACGACCGAAGGGGCAGGCGGCTTGCCGAGACTGCCCTCAATGACGCTTGGCGAAAAGCCACGGCGTGGCTGCAGGCTCTGCGTATAGGCCTCGGGCAACTTTATAACTTCGAGGGCTCGCGCCCTATTCGGCAGCCTGCGGATAAAGCCGCGTTCTTCAAGTGCCGTGATCAGTCGGTGAATGCCTGATTTCGAGGCGAGATCCAGCGCATCCTTCATTTCGTCGAAGGAGGGCGGAACGCCCGATTCTTTCATCCGCTCATGGATGAAAAGAAGCAGTTCCTGTTGCTTTCGCGTCAGCATATCCGATGCCTCATCAATGAAACAAATCCAGAACGGACCCTATATGTTCCATTTGTGTTCCGCAAGTGGATAAATTTCCGTGAAGATCACAGCAGAAAATGCGATAGGCGGGGGAAGGTGGGTTTTTGCACCGAGATTGGTGTATTGAATGCCGCCGGCGAGAGGAAAAGGGTTGGCGATGCTAAAGGAGATCGAGCGGACATTGCTCGGCAAGCGTGAGTCGGATCTTACATCTTCGGAGAAGCGCGTTCTCGCGCGCGCCCTCGAACGTCGTGTCGTATCGACAGATGCAAGTCAGGAATTCCAGGCGGATGCGACAACCGGTCAGAGACTGGCCGACTCGATCGCCCGGATCGGCGGCTCCTGGGCCTTCATCATCGGCTTTTTCCTGTTTCTGACAGGCTGGACCGTTACCAACACCGTTCTGCTGGCCAGCAATGCACTCGATCCTTATCCCTTCATTTTTCTCAATCTCATCTTGTCCATGCTGGCTGCCATTCAGGCGCCAATCATTATGATGAGCCAGAACCGGCAGGCCGAGCGCGATCGTTTCATGGCTGCCAAGGATTATGAGATCAACCTAAAGGCTGAAATCGAGGTGCTGGCGCTCCATCACAAAATCGATGAGCAGGTTCTGACGGAGTTGCGCGAGGCACGGCGCGAGCTCGCCGAATTGCATCACGTCATCAGTGCACTTTCGAATCCGACCACCAACACTCCGCAATCCTGAGCAGGAGCTGGACATGATTGAAGATAGTCAAGCATCACGCGCCATCGACCATCTGGTGCTGCCGGTTGGATCTCTTGATCAGGCAAGGGCTCGGCTGTCCGCGCTCGGTTTTACCGTGGCGAGCGATGCGCGCCATCCCTTTGGCACCGAAAACGCCTGTGTCTTCTTCACCGACGATACCTATCTTGAGCCCTTGGCGGTCGGTAGCCGCGAGGATTGCGAGGTCGCGGCAAAAGGCGGCAATGTGTTCGTTGCCCGTCATCTTGCCTTTCGGTTCCGTCGTGATGAGGGTTTGTCGGCCGTTGTCGTCAAGTCTGATGGTGCCGAAACGGATCACAAGCGTTTCGTCGAAGAGGGCATGAGTGCGGGTGAGGTGCTTCAGTTCTCGCGGACCTTTCGGTTTCCCGACGGGCGAACTGCGGATGGCACGTTTCGTCTCGCCTTCGCCGCCGATCTGCGCGCGCCGGACTTCTTCGCCTTTGCCTGTCAGCGGGTGAATGTCTTGCCGGTGGATCGCGGGTTGCTAGCAGTCCATCCGAATGCGTCAATCGGCTTGGCGCGTGTGGTTCTCGTTGAAGATAATCCGAGCGACTTCCAGTATCTGTTCGAAACGGTTTTGGCGCAGCGCGACGTCACGGCCCATTCCTTCGGTCTGTCGATCCAGAGTGGCAATGCGGTGGTCGAGGTGCTGACGCCCGAAGGTTTTGTCGCCCACTACGGCCAGACGGTGGTAACGGCGGGCAGGGGCTTGATCGGCGCGGCCGTTGTCATGACGAGCCGGGATCTCGGCGTGACAGAAGCCTGTCTCGCTGCTAATGGCGTCACCTATCAGAGAAAGGGCGCGCGCATTGTTGTCGCGCCGGAAAAGGGCCAGGGCGTCGCCTTTGCCTTCGAGGAGATCAAATGAGTAAGGCTACCAATTCTGAAGTGACCGTTGGTGAAGGCGCGGGTAAGGCCGTTTTCTCGCAAACGGGCCGTTTTGCGCTGATCGCCGGACCCTGCCAGATGGAAAGCCGTGATCATGCCTTCATGATCGCCGGCCAGCTGGTTGAGCTCTGCCGCGAGCTCGGCCTCGGTCTCGTCTACAAGTCGTCCTTCGATAAGGCAAACCGTACGTCGCTTTCGGCCGAGCGTGGTATCGGCCTCGAAACAGCAATGGAAGTCTTTGCCGACATCAAGAAGGAATTTGGCGTTCCGGTCCTCACCGACATCCATACCGAGGAACAGTGTGCGGCCGTTGCACCGACTGTGGACGTTTTGCAGATCCCGGCCTTTCTGTGCCGCCAGACCGATCTTCTTGTTGCGGCCGCCAAAACAGGACGTGCCATCAATGTCAAGAAGGGTCAGTTTCTGGCGCCCTGGGACATGAAAAACGTGCTGAACAAGCTGAATGCCAGCGGCAACCCGAATGTCCTTCTCTGCGAACGCGGCGCCTCCTTCGGCTATAACACGCTCGTCTCCGATATGCGCTCTTTGCCGATTATGGCGGCCATGGGTGCACCCGTCGTCTTTGATGCGACCCATTCAGTGCAGCAGCCCGGCGGGCAGGGTGGTTCTTCTGGCGGCCAGCGCGAGTTTGTCGAGACGCTTGCCCGTGCGGCGGTGGCTGTTGGCGTTGGTGGTCTGTTCATCGAGACCCACCAGGATCCCGACAATGCACCGTCGGACGGCCCGAACATGGTCAAGATCACCGACATGCGGCGCCTCTTGGAAAAACTGATCGCCTTCGACGATATCGCCAAGGCTGTCTGAGAGGTATTTTCGGCGCTTCAAACGGTTCAAGCCCGAGAAGCGCTAGCTCCCTCCTTTTCAATCGATTGAATATCGATCTTTCTTCACTCGATCTGTCATTGTATTTTCCCGATCATCGGATAAGACAGGGGGGACTCAAAGGCGGGTCTGGTGGCTCCAAGGCCCTGTGACCGGCCTCCGAGCCTTGTCAATTTTCCGTCCACAGGGAGCGAACATGACCGCCATTACCGACATCATCGGCCGCGAGATCCTCGACAGCCGCGGCAATCCGACCGTCGAAGTCGACGTCCATCTCGAAGACGGCAGCATGGGCCGTGCCGCTGTGCCGTCGGGCGCGTCGACGGGTGCGCACGAAGCCGTCGAACTGCGTGACGGTGGGTCGCGTTACCTCGGCAAGGGCGTCGAGAAGGCTGTCGAAGCCGTCAATGGCGAGATCTATGATGCGCTTGGTGGTCATGACGCCGAGAACCAGATCCTCGTCGACAACCTGATGATTCAGCTCGACGGCACGCCGAACAAGTCGCGCCTCGGCGCCAACGCCATCCTCGGTGTTTCGCTTGCTGTGGCCAAGGCTGCCGCTCAGGCCTCTGGCCTTCCGCTCTATCGTTACGTGGGCGGTCCAAACGCCCATGTTCTGCCGGTGCCGATGATGAACATCATCAATGGCGGCGCGCATGCAGACAACCCGATCGACTTCCAGGAGTTCATGATCGTTCCTGTCGGTGCCGACAGCATCCGCGATGCGGTTCGTATGGGCTCCGAAGTCTTCCACACGCTGAAGAAGCAGCTTGCAGCGGATGGCCACAACACCAATGTCGGTGACGAAGGCGGCTTTGCCCCTGGTCTCGCTTCGGCGCCTGCCGCCCTCGATTTCATCATGAAGTCGATCGAAAAGGCTGGCTATCGTCCGGGCGAAGACATGCATATCGCGCTGGACTGCGCGTCGACCGAATTCTTCAAGGACGGCAAGTATGTGCTCGAAGGCGAAGGCCGCACGCTTGAGCCGGAAGCCATGGCCGACTATCTGGCCGAGCTCGCTGCCAAGTACCCGATCTTCTCGATCGAAGACGGCATGGCAGAAGACGACTGGGACGGCTGGAAGGCGCTGACCGACAAGATCGGCAAGACGGTTCAGCTCGTCGGCGACGATCTCTTCGTCACCAATTCCTCGCGTCTGCGCGACGGCATCAAGATGGGCGTTGCCAACTCCATCCTGGTGAAGGTCAACCAGATCGGTTCGCTGTCGGAAACGTTGGACGCCGTCTCGACCGCCAACCGTGCCGCCTACACGGCCGTCATGTCGCACCGTTCGGGCGAGACCGAAGATTCCACCATCGCCGATCTCGCGGTCGCTACGAACTGCGGTCAGATCAAGACCGGTTCGCTCGCGCGTTCTGATCGCACCGCCAAGTACAACCAGCTGATCCGCATTGAGGAAGAGCTGGGCCCGCAGGCCCGTTACGCAGGCTCTTCCATCCTGCGCGGCTGATCTCAAGGGTCGTCCAAATCAAAAGGCCCGCGTTGCATCTGCAGCGCGGGCCTTTTTCTGTCTGTCGTCTGGGTATCTAACGCAATTCCAGCGAAAAGTGCGAAGCGGTTTTGCGTCCGGCATTGCGTGAAAACAAAGACATGGAGCTGTTCCACAACTCCGTGTTCGTCTAAGTCAGAGCGGCTTGTTTTGCGCGTGGAACAGCCGTCCCTTTTCTCCAAGCAAAACGAAACCGAGGCCGATAATCGATACGATGAAATAACCTGCGACCATCGGCAGGGCCGTCCCGTTATAGGCCTGACCGATGCCGGCGCCGATCAGGGAGCCGCCAACCGTTCCCATGAAGCCGAGGACGGAGGAGGCAGTGCCGGCAACATGCCCGAGCGGCTCCATAGCGAGCGAATTGAAGTTCGATCCGATCCAGCCGAACTGGAACATCGCCAAAGAGAAGAAGGTGATGAACAGGAAAAACGGCATAGGCTGCGGTCCAAGCACTTGCACGACAAGCCAGAGGAAAGTGATCGCGATGAAGCCGAGCAATGAAGCATGCGAGAGTTTGCGCATGCCGAAACGCCCGACAAGCTTGGCGTTCACGAAGGACGACAGCGCCATGAAAAGCGCAACGGCGGCAAAAGCGACGGGGAACCAGACGCCAAGGCCGTAGATGCCGACATAGATCTGCTGCGCGGAGTTGATGAAGCCGAACAGCGCGCCGAAGATAAATGTGCTGGCGATGGTGTAGCAGAGCGCAACGCGATTGGTCAGCACAATGCGAAAGCCGTCGAAAATCACCCGTGGCGTGAAGGGGCGGATATCTTCCTTGGCCAGTGTTTCCGGCAGTCGGACATACATCCAGACCCCGACGATCACGGCGATGATTGCCATGAACACGAAAATCCAGTGCCAGTCGCCAAAAAGCATGATCACCTGGCCGGTACCCGGCGCCACGACTGGGATCACCATGAAGACCATCATGATCAGCGACATAACTTCGGCCATCTGGCGACCGCCGAACACGTCGCGCACGATCGATATGGTGATCACGCGCGTTGCCGCAGAGCCGATACCCTGGATAAAACGCAGCAGAAGCAGCGATCCGAACGAGGGTACAAATAGCACCGCAATCGATGACAATACATAGATTGCCAGGCCGAACATCATCGGCTTGCGCCGGCCGAAACGATCCGAAATGGGGCCATAGAAAAGCTGCGCAACACCGAAACCGATCAGATAGGCCGAGACGACATATTGCCGGTGGTTTTCGTTCTCGACATTGAGGGCGGCACCGATTTCCTGGAGGCCCGGCAGCATGATGTCGATGGCGAGGGCGTTGAGCGCCATGAGAAAAGCCATCATCGCAATGAATTCGGCGCGCCCCATGGCGCCCAGCGTCTTGCGTGACGCCTGTAACAAATCTGACATGATGAAATACCTAATAACGAGAACAAGGCGTTGCAGTGAGCAACGCCTTGTTCCGCGTGTTGTGTTGATGGCCCTTTGGCCTTGTATGTCAGGCGGCGCCGCGAACGGCGATGCCCTGGTCTTCGAAATGTGTCTTCAGCTCACCGGCCTGGAACATTTCCCGCACGATGTCGCAACCGCCGACGAACTCGCCCTTGATGTAGAGCTGCGGAATGGTCGGCCAGTTGGAAAATGTCTTGATGCCCTCGCGGATTTCCATATCGGCGAGCACGTTGATGCCCTTGTAGTCGACGCCAAGGTAATCAAGAATCTGCACCACTTGTCCGGAGAAGCCACACTGAGGGAACTGCGGCGTTCCCTTCATGAACAGGACCACGTCATTGGTCTTGACTTCGTTGGCGATGAATTCGTGCGCGCTCATGCATTGTTCCTTTCACATGCGGTTCAAGGCCGCAGCTTTGATCTTGGTGACAAATAGCAAGGCAAAACGGATTTTGCCAGTACCCCGATCGGGTGAGGCTATTGGTTCAGCGACTGCGCTGCACGCTGCGTTTCTGAGCGGAGCGTCGACGGCTAACCTGTTTGCGCGCAGGCTTTGCCGCCTTGCCTGTCCGTTTGGTGGTCTTGCGCGCGGGTTTCGCTCGGGTCGCTGTCGCCGACGCGGCCTTGCGCTTGCGGCGGCGCGTCGTCCGGGAGGTGCCGCTCTTCTTCAGGATCTCGTTCAACACGCCCTGAATAACGTTCTCGACAACTTCCTTGATCAGGTCAGCCATGCCCGCTCTTCTCCGCGACGCACTTATTCGGGAATGCTGGTCTGCAGCGCAAGCGCGTGCAATACGCCGCCCATATTGCCTTTCAAGGCATCATAGACCATCTGGTGCTGCTGGACCCGGCTCTTGCCACGGAAGGCCTCGGCGACGACTTCTGCGGCGTAATGATCTCCGTCACCGGCAAGGTCGCGGATGACCACCTTTGCGCCGGGGATGCCGGCCTTGATCATGTCTTCGATGTCGCCTGGTTTCATCGGCATGTAATGGGTCCCTCATGCAAATCAGCAATAAAGGCGACTATCTTCCATTCGCCGGGGTCTTTCAATGGGGCAGCATCAGGCTGCCCCATGCTCCACAGGGAGGTGGGGTTTTCCGATCAGGCGAGTTCGCCGTCCATGAGTGCCGGGAACCAGGCTTCATGCGCCTGCTTCAGTTCCTCGACGCCAACCGGCTTGGCATCGCCGAGCACGACGTTCGAACCGCCAGTGCGACCGATCCACGGGCAGAAGACGCCAGCGGCTTCGGCGCGGACCTGCACCTGGTCCACATCGGCCTCCTTGACTGTCAGCACATAGCGGCCCTGATCTTCTCCGTAGAAGACGGCAATCGGATTGGCGTCGGTGAGCGCGTTCACATGGGCGCCAATGCCGGATGCCATCGCCATCTCGGCAACCGCAAGAGCAAGACCGCCCGACGAGCAGTCGTGAACGGCGGTCGCCAGACCATCCTGGATCAGGTCGCGAACGAAATCGCCGACCTTCTTTTCATGGGCAAGGTCAACATGCGGTGCCGGACCATCCGTGCGGCCATGGATATCGCGAAGATAAACCGACTGCCCAAGATGCGTACCCCAGCTGGACGGCGCGCCTGCCAGCAGGATGGCTTCACCCTGAGCCGCAAAGCGGATGCGGGCCATCTTCTTCCAGTCCTTCATCAGGCCAACGCCGGCAATCGTCGGTGTCGGCAGGATTCCCTGGCCATTGGTCTCATTGTAGAGCGAGACATTGCCCGAGACGATCGGGAAGTCGAGCGCCTTGCAGGCCTCGCCGATGCCTTTGATCGCGAAGACGAACTGCCCCATGATCTCGGGGCGTTCGGGATTGCCGAAGTTCAGGTTGTCGGTCGCTGCCAGCGGGAGCGCACCGGTCGCGGTGATATTGCGCCAGCATTCGGCGACTGCCTGCTTGCCGCCTTCGAACGGGTCGGCCTCGACGTAGCGCGGGGTGACGTCAGACGAGAAGGCGAGCGCCTTGGAGGCGTGGCCTTCGACGCGGATGACACCGGCGTCACCGCCCGGCAGCTGCAGAGAGTTGCCCTGGATCAGCGTGTCATACTGTTCATAGACCCAGCGGCGTGAGGAGTTGTTGGCTGAGCCGACCAGCTTCAGGAGCGCGTCCGCCACATCGCCAACCGGGATGTCATTCTCGGCGAGCGGGGCAGGGGTCTTGGGCTCGATCCAGGGACGATCGTATTCCGGAGCCTCGTCGCCCAGTTCCTTGATCGGCAGGTTGGCGACTTCCTCACCTTGGTGCAGGACGCGGAAACGCAGGTCGTCGGTGGTGTAGCCGACAATCG
Source organism: Rhizobium sp. G187 (assembly GCF_051549525.1). Taxonomy (NCBI): domain Bacteria; kingdom Pseudomonadati; phylum Pseudomonadota; class Alphaproteobacteria; order Hyphomicrobiales; family Rhizobiaceae; genus Rhizobium; species Rhizobium sp. G187. Next base: position 735,911 of record NZ_JBPUGM010000001.1, on the reverse strand, counting down.
CGAAATCGAGACCCCATTTCACGAAGATCGCCTTGGCGACCTCTTCCTTGGAGGGTTCAAGCACCATGAGCATCCGCTCCTGGCTTTCCGACAGCATCATTTCATAGGCCGTCATGCGCTCTTCGCGCACCGGCACCTTATCGAGCTGCAGTTCGATGCCGAGGCCGCCCTTGGCGCCCATTTCGACCGCCGAGCAGGTCAGGCCGGCAGCCCCCATGTCCTGGATAGCGATGACTGCACCGGTTTGCATCAGTTCGAGGCAGGCTTCGAGCAGGCACTTTTCGGTGAAGGGGTCGCCGACCTGGACCGTCGGGCGCTTTTCTTCGATCGATTCGTCGAATTCGGCGGACGCCATGGTGGCGCCACCGACGCCGTCACGGCCGGTCTTGGCGCCGAGATAGACGACCGGCAGGCCGACGCCCTTGGCTTCCGACAGGAAGATGCCGTCTGCCTTGGCAAGGCCGGCTGCGAATGCGTTGACCAGGATATTACCATTGTAACGGGCGTCGAATTCGACTTCGCCGCCAACCGTCGGCACGCCGAAGGAATTGCCGTAGCCGCCGACGCCGGCAACGACGCCAGCGACGAGATGCTTGGTCTTCGGGTGGTCCGGCGCGCCAAAGCGCAGGGCGTTCATGGCAGCGACCGGACGGGCGCCCATGGTGAAGACGTCACGCAGAATGCCGCCGACGCCGGTTGCAGCACCCTGATAGGGCTCGATGTAAGACGGGTGGTTGTGGCTCTCCATCTTGAAAACGACGACGTCGCCGTCATCGATATCGACGACACCGGCATTTTCGCCAGGTCCCTGAATGACGCGCGGACCTTTGGTCGGCAGCGTCTTCAGCCACTTCTTCGAAGACTTGTAGGAGCAGTGCTCGTTCCACATTGCCGAGAAAATCCCGAGCTCGGTGAAGGTCGGCTCGCGTCCGATCAGGTTCAGGATGCGATCGTATTCGTCCGGCTTCAGGCCGTGGCTTGCGATCAATTCTGCGGTGATGGGACGGGAGTTGGAAACGGTCATCTGGCTCTCAGGGCAATGGAGATCGGTGGGAGATCGGTTTCGAGGCAGCCTATATCCCAAGCCTGCGCCGGGCGCACTTGAAAAATGCGCCGTATTGCCGCTTTCCTGCCGCTTTCACGGCAATCTGGTCCGATCTTGGTTGTCTCAGAGGATAGCGCTGGTGCCGAGCGGAGACTGATCGAGAATGCGCCGCACCTTCTTCAGGCCCTCGGTCGAAATCGACCTGTCGCGCCCCTCGCTGAAGCCGATACGCACGTGATGGAACACCCGCGAAGAGCGTGCCGGCTTAAACTCGTCCTCATCGTCGATGAGCACATCGGCATCCAGTGCTGCCTGCTTGAAGGTGCCGGAAAGCCAGGGTTCCTGGAGCTTAAGCCAGAAGAAAGGGAGCTTCGGATGCGAGCGAAACTCGTGGCCTGCGAAGAGATTTCGCACGATCGTCTCGCGTGCGGTGATTTCCGAAAGGACGTCCTTGCGGATTTGAAAAGCGGCGCCAGACAGGACCAGCCGTGCCGACAACTCAGCCAGCAGGAAGGGTAGGCCCCCGCTGACCATCTTCTGCGTAATGCGGATCCTCTGGCTCATATGGGGCGGACAGGCGACCCAGCCGCCACGCACGCCGGCAGCAACTGATTTCGATAGGCCATTCAGCAGAAATGTCCGGTCTGGTGCGATTTCCGCCAAGAGCGGAATGTCATCGCCGATCATTCCGCCGTACAAATAGTCCTCGATCAGCCAGACATTATGCTTGCGAGCAATGTCGACGATCTCCCTGCGGCGCGACAATGGGAGCGTGCTGAGCGTCGGGTTCTGGCCCGACGACATGATGAAAGCCGCCTTCGGGTGCTCTCGGGCGCAGACCCGTTCGAAATCCTCCGGCACGATGCCGTCGGCGTCGGACTCGACCAGTGCAATCTGACGCCCCATCAGATTGGCGCTGCGGGCGACTTGCGAATAGGTCAGGTGCTCACAGACAATCCGGTCGCCCGTGCCGCTGACGGCGGCAATCACGGCGTTTATGCCGGCATGGACGCCGAGCTGGGGCAGGATCTGTCCGGGCTCCGGCGACCATGTGCCGGATGACAGCCATTGGCGCCCTGCCTCGAGCCAGTCAGGGGATAGTGTGCGTGTGTAGCTGGAAATCTCGCCCGGATGCGCGGAAGCAATCTCGGTCATGATCCGCCCGACGATCTCCGCCTGGCCGACATCGATGGCGGCCGTGGTGTCGAACCGAAGTTTGCCCGGCGGCGGAACGATGGCGCGGGTGCCGCCATAGCTCATGGTGACCCGATCTTGCGCAATCGGTGCGCCACTTCGATCGTCGGACTGGACATAGGTTCCGCGCCCGACTTCGCCGGTGACCAGCCCTCTTTCGCGCAGAAGGGCATAAGCTCGTGAAATTGTCCCGATTGTCACCCCGACGTCGTAAGCCAGATCACGCTGCGGCGGCAGCTTGGTGCCATGCGGCAAGACACCTGATTTTATGGCACTTTCGGCATCATCTGCGATGCGCAGATAAAGTGGGCCGGAGCGACTGTCGAGATTGGGGAGCCAATTTGTCATGATGACAATTGTGTAGATTGTCATCGTTGCAAAGTCAATTCATACCGACCGCTACAAGCCAATCGCCGAAAGGAGACGAAGATGGTGACAATAGATACAATCGTGTCTGTGGCCCGGGCGCCCATTGCTGACGGTCAGGCCACTGATCAGATGATTGTCCCCGATAGGTCGGCTTGGATAAAGATCTTCGCCAGATGGCGGCTATGGGGGCGCCGACGCAGGACGCGTGTTCATCTGTCGGAGTTGACTGTTGATCAGTTGCGGGATGTCGGTTTGACGCCCGACGATGCGCGGCGAGAGGTCAGCCGGTCGCGGTTTCTGTCGATCGAGCGGCCATTCCAGCCGCCGTTCTGATCAGCAGTCCTTGGCGCCGTTGGCCCAGCGGACGACGTCCTTGCGGATGCGTGGCGCAACGGCTTCGTTCATCATCGGGCCGAACGCGTCGAGGCGCGCCGGTTTGCCTTCAGCCTGTACGACCAGCAGAGGACGTATATCGGCTGAATTCTTGCGGACAAGTAGAATGCGCGGCCGGCCGGAGAAGGATGTAAGTTCCGGAGCGAGAGAATAGGCCTTGAAAGCCGGATCGCCCGATTTGAACCAGCAGCGATTGGCGCCGACGGCGACCTTCTCCATGATGTCGAGCGCTGACTGGCTTGGTGCGGAGGGCTTCGGTGCCTCTGGCTTGCAGCCTGCCAGCAGGCCGGCGAATGCGAGGGAGGCGATCATGAAAAGGGGGGGGCGGCGCATGGTCTAATCCTGCTTGATGCCGCATCCCTAGCAGCGAAAGCGTTAATCGGAGATTAACTTACGCGGCGATCACGTCCAGAGCTGAAGCAAAAATGCCGCGTCCGTCGTTGCCGCCATGGGCTGCCTCGATCAGGTTTTCCGGGTGCGGCATCATGCCCAGTACATTGCCCTTGGCATTGATCACCCCGGCAATGTCGTTCATGGAGCCGTTCGGGTTGGTGCCGTCTGCATAGCGGAATACGACTTGGCCATTGCCTTCGATTGCCTTCAGCGTCTCAGCATCGGCAAAATAGTTGCCGTCATGATGGGCGACCGGGCAGCGGATGATCTGCCCCTTGGCATAGGCGCGGGTGAAGTCCGTATCGGCATTCGCCACTTCAAGCTTGATTTCCTTGCAGACGAACTTGAGCGACGTATTGCGCATCAAAGCACCTGGCAGCATGCCGGCCTCGACAAGGATCTGGAAGCCGTTGCACACGCCGATCACTTTGACGCCCTTTTCAGCCTTTTCCTTGATCGCCTGCATCACGGGCATCCGGGCCGCGATCGCGCCGCAGCGCAGATAGTCGCCATACGAGAATCCACCGGGGATGACGATCAGGTCGACATCCGGAATTTCCGTTTCTGTCTGCCAGATGGTCACCGGCGCGTGTCCGGAGATCTTGGTCAGGGCCGCGATCATGTCACGGTCACGATTGAGGCCTGGGAGCTGGACGACGGCTGATTTCATGGCTGTGGCTCAAACCTTATCTGGGCTTGCTGGAACTCGCGCAGTTCCAGTCTATTGTCGATCCGATCTAGTCGGCTTTCGAAGTGTCCGGTGGTGGCGCGCAGGTTGTTTACATCACCCTGCAGCGCATGCAGTTGCGCACGCATTGTCTGATTATCCGCGCGCAACTCGCCGATGGCAAAGTCGACCTTGTCAAATCGATGATTGAGCTTCTTCAGAAGCTCGAAGATCAACTCGTTGGTGACTTCGGCCATCGTGCATCCCCCTCAACCCTCAGGCGACGGAGATAGTATAGTTCTCGATGACCGTGTTGGCGAGGAGCTTCTCGCACATCGCCTTCAGCTCATTTTCCGCCTTGGCCTTGTCGTCGCCGGCAAGCTCGAGATCGAAGACCTTGCCCTGGCGAACCTGGCCAACGCCGTCGAAGCCGAGTGCGCCGAGTGCGCCTTCGATGGCCTTGCCCTGGGGGTCGAGAACGCCGTTCTTCAGGGTAACGGTCACACGTGCCTTGATCACTTGTCTTATCTCCAAACCTTACTTGACCAGAACCGGGCCAGTGCCGCGCACCGGTTCATTCTCATTCATGATGCCGAGACGGCGAGCCACTTCCTGATAGGCTTCGAGAAGGCCGCCCATGTCGTGGCGGAAGCGATCCTTGTCGAGCTTCTCGCGGGTTTCGATGTCCCATAAGCGGCAGCTATCCGGCGAGATCTCGTCTGCCAGGATGATCCGCATCATGTCGCCTTCGAAGAGGCGACCACACTCGATCTTGAAGTCGACAAGCTGGATGCCGATGCCAAGAAACAGGCCGGACAGGAAGTCGTTGACGCGGATGGCAAGGGCCATGATGTCATCGAGTTCGGCAGGATTTGCCCAGCCAAACGCCGTGATGTGCTCTTCAGAGACCATCGGATCGGCCAGCGTATCGGACTTGTAGTAGAATTCGATGATCGAGCGCGGCAGAACAACGCCTTCTTCAATGCCGAGACGCGCTGACAGGGAGCCGGCCGCAACATTGCGCACGACGATCTCGAGCGGAATGATTTCCACTTCCTTGATCAGCTGCTCGCGCATGTTCATGCGACGGATGAAATGCGTGGGAATGCCGATCTTGTTCAGATGCGTGAAGACGTATTCGGAGATGCGATTGTTGAGCACGCCCTTTCCGTCGATGACTTCATGCTTCTTCTTGTTGAATGCGGTCGCGTCGTCCTTGAAGAACTGGATCAGCGTGCCGGGCTCAGGACCCTCGTACAGGATCTTTGCCTTGCCCTCGTAAACGCGGCGGCGACGGTTCATGGGTGAATTTCTCTGTTGTTGGCATCGCGGCACATCGGCGCAGATGCTGTGGATCGGTCTTTGAAGCGGTCCCTTAAAGGAAAAGCGTCGTTTTCACAATGCAGCAGTTAAACCCTTCCCGCCAAAACGGCACCCCACCGGGCTTCATGCCGGAATCGATCAAGTTTACATTGCACTTTGTACTCCCTTTTGATTAATGGGGAAACGAATCTGAACGACCATGGACAAAATGGGAGACTGACATGAGCGGCATGAGTGATCGCGAAAAAGCCTTCGAAAACAAGTTCGCACACGATCAGGAACTTCGCTTCAAGGCGGAAGCACGGCGCAACAAGCTGATTGGCCTCTGGGCTGCCGGTCTGCTCGGCAAGGCCGATCCGGATGCTTACGCCAAGGAAGTGATCGCCTCCGATTTCGAGGAAGCGGGTGATGAGGACGTTTTGCGCAAGCTGAGCGCGGATCTTGCAGCCGGTGGCGTGTCGATCACCGATGAAGAGCTTCGCGCCAAGCTGGTCGATTTTCTCGGACAAGCGATCGAGCAGGTTCAGAACACCTGATCTCGCTTCATCGGGTTGAACGAAGCTGCTGCAGTCAGTCGACTGCGGCGGTTTTTTTGTGCTTGGCCAGAAGAGCCGTGGTGGCTGCGAAGTCGAGCGGGCGCGATAGGCCGAAACCTTGCAGGACATCGCAACCCAGCCGCTTCAGGATGCGTGCATGCTCCTCTGTCTCAACGCCTTCGGCGGTGACCTTGATCTTCAGCGATCGGGCGATCTGGATGATTGACATGACAAGAACGCGTTGTTCCTGGCTCGTCGGGAGATGCTCAACCAATTGTCGATCAATCTTCAGCGTGCTGGGCTTCAGATTGAGAAGGCCGACGATCGAAGCGTGACCTGTGCCGAAGTCATCGATTTCAATGTCGATCGAGAGCTCGCGCAGCGTCTCCAGATTGGTCATGACGGTCGCATCTTGCCGGTCCAGGAAGACGCTCTCCAGGATTTCGAAGGAGACGGTACCTGGCCGGATGTTCAGTGAGCCCAGTCCCTGGGCGAGGTCCGGATCCGTGAGCCGTCGAGCTGAAACATTGACGGAGATTTTCGGAAGATTCAGGCCCTGCTGACGCCATGTCTCGAGGTCGGCCAGGGACTTGTCCAGCATGATGCGGTCGATCTGCGCCAGCACACCGCATTCTTCCGCCATTGGCAGAAAACGATCGGGACCAAGAATGCCGTGTTGCGGGTGCTGCCAGCGCGCAAGGCATTCCGCACCGACGATTTGGCGTGTTCGAGCATCATACTGCAGTTGATAATAAGGAACGATCTCATCCTGCTCGAGCGCACGTAGCAGCTCGCTGGAGAGGCGTCTGGCGTCGGCCAGGATCGTTCGGCTCGATTGTGTGTAGAATTCATGCCGGCTGCGGCCGTGGTTCTTGGCGTTATAGAGCGCGATGTCGGCATTTTGCAGCAGTTGCCTCGGGTCTGCGAGTACATCAGTCGAATAGGCAATCCCGATGCTGGCACCAAAGCGGCATTCGTGACCCTTGTGCCATACGGGATGACGCATGGTCCCGATGATCCGGTCTGCCAGCAAGGAGAGGTTCTTCTCGGATCCGTCATAGTCGACCAGCAACACAAACTCGTCGCCACCAATCCGAGCGGCAAAGCCATCTGGCCCGATATTGTCGAGGAGAACGCGGGCCGCATGCTTGAGCATGGCATCACCGGCGCCGTGGCCGAGTGTGTCATTGATCTGCTTGAAGCGATCAAGATCGATATGAAGGACCGCGATACCCTGTCTTGGCGTATCGCCATCCTTGCGCCAGCTGTCGAGGCGTGCCTCAAGGAAGCGGCGATTGGGGAGCCCGGTCAGATGATCGTGCATGGCCGAATACTCGGCATCGATCCTTGTCTTTTCGAGTTCGGCATTTCGGGCCTCGGCAAGCGCCTTTTGTCTCTCCAGCTCTTCCCTCAGCCGGTGATCTTCGGTGACATCCCAGTTGACGCCGATCATCTTAAGGGCGCCGTCCTGATCCAGATAGGGCAGGCTGTTGGAGCGGATGAAGCGGGTCGAGCCGTCCTTGGCGATGATGCGGTATTCATCTGTAAAGGGGCGCAGTTCCTTGATCCGGGCTGCGACATAGGTAAGCGTGCGCTCTCGATCGTCGGGATGCAGCTTGCGCTCCCAGAAGTCGCCCACCTTGATATCGGCGTCGCCGGAAAACTCGAAGATCCGCCGCATACCGTCGTCCCAATCACTGGTCCCGGTTGAAAAATCGGTCTCGAAGATTCCGATCCGCGAAAGATCCAGCGCCAGTTTCAGCCGACGCGAAAGACCTTCCAGCCACTCTTCCTGATCCTTGCGTGCGGTAACGTCCGTATCGGTTCCAACGATCCTTGCAGGCTGGCCACTTTCATTCCGTTCGACGCAGGCCCCCCTGCATTCGATCCAGATGTAGTGTCCGTCCTTGTGTCGCTCGCGATACTCGAAGGTCATGTAGTCCGGATCACCGGCATTCTGTCGCTCGATACAGTGCAGGACCCGCTCGCGATCTTGCGGATGCACGAGTTCCAGCCACTCGTCTGTGTTCGGTGGGATCGGATCCTCTGGTTTAAGGCCGCGGATCGCACGCCAAACGTCGGAATAATAGAGTTCCCCCGTGCTCCTCTGGTCCCAGACGCCCGATACGGAACAGACCAAGGCATGGTTCCAGCGGCTTTCCCGCTCGGCCAGAAGATCGATGCTCTCCCGGAGGGACGTGATCTCGGTCAACTGCAGTAGAATGGCGGGTAGGCGGGGTGGAGGGCCAAGGTGAGGGCGCGCTAGCGCCGCAATGTACGTTTTCGTTGGGTTCGCCTTCGTGCGGATTTCCAATGTGGCGGACGGTCCGCCCATGGCAATCCTGCGCAAGGCAAGCCAAAAGGCGGAAGCATTCTCATCCAGAATGGCTGTCGCGAAATCATGGCCACGCGCGAGGTTGCCGATGACGGAGCGCATCGCCTCGTTTTGATCCTGCAGAATACCCGTTTCGCCGATCCATGCGGCTGGCCATGGCAAGTCGCGGATCTGGATCGAGTTGCTTCGGGCAACTGGCACCTCGGCGGCAACGTCTGGGCGCAAGAGCGGGCTCCGAACTCAAGAGTTTACCCCAAGAGTTTATAAGAGCCACCTTAAGAAGGCTTTAAAAGGTTGTAGTCCGTCTGCGTCTGTCGATCAGCGCGTGTCTGAAAGCCGTGTTTGAAGCTTGCGCTTAAAGCCGTCCTAGGAACTGCGCAAACACCATCGTGCCCTCAGGCCATGGACCATGGCCCGATTCCGCATTGATATGACCGGATTCGCCTGCATCGATCAGGAATGAGCCCCACGCATTGGTGACGTCTTCAGCATGGGCGTATGTCCCGAACGGGTCGTTGCGGCTGGCGATCGTGATCGAGGGAAAGGGCAGGGGATCGCGCGGATAGGGGCCAAAGGTCATCAGGTGTTTCGGCCGAATGTCCGGATTTGCGACATCTGGCGGGGCAACGAGGAAAGCCCCCGCGATCCGCTGCGTCATCCGCGGTACCGCATGGATGACGGTGGGCACGCCCAGCGAGTGGGCCACCAGCACAACGGGACGTGTCGCTCTGTTGACCTCTTCGACCACGCGGTCGATCCAGTCTTCGCGCACCGGCTTCGACCACTCGGCCTGTTCGACACGCCTTGCCGTCGACAGCTTCGATTCCCAGCGGGTCTGCCAGTGATCGGGTCCGGAATTAGTGTAGCCGGGGACAATCAGGATTTCTGCTTCTGAGACTTTCATGGCCCCTATCTGCGTTTCCACCGGCGCGACGTCAAGGTTCCAGAACGGATCCTGGCGAAGCTTTTTGCGCGCGACGGACCTCTTTTCCCGTGTCGATGCCATCACGACAACTTGTGGCGGCGGCCGCGACATCCTGGCCCAGGTCTGATAGTCTTGCCGCCTACGGCAAAGACTGGCCGTTTTATCTCGCTGTCCGATCCAAGAAGATCCCCGGCGGAGACATGGTGCGGCATTCTCAGTCGCCGCCCGCGCATGACACTTTGAAGCCTGCAAATTCATGTTTGAGGAGGAAGTGGAAATGTCGAATTTTCATGTGATGACAGGCGTTACCGGTACGATCGAACGGCCCGCAATCCGCAAGATCGGGGTCTCTGATGTGTTTGCCGCCCTTCAGGCCGGCTATCGTGACTTTGGCGAAAAGCCCACCCACTATGCGTTCGTGGCGCTGATCTATCCGATCGCTGGTGCGATGATGATTGGATGGAGCGCAGGTGTCGAACTCCTGCCGATGGTCTATCCCTTGTTGACCGGATTTGCCCTGGTCGGACCCTTGCTTGCCTTGGGGCTGATGGAAATCAGCCGCCGGCGCGAACGTGGCGAGGATACGGGCTTGGCCGATATGGGCGCGATCCTGAAGTCGCCGTCGCTTCCGGCCCTGCTGATGATGAGTATCTATCTGCTATCGCTGTTCATGGTCTGGCTGGTCGGGTCCCGCGGGTTGTATCTCTCGCTGATTGGTGACTATCCGTCGCCGGGCGTCTTCTCCTTCGCCAGTGACGTGTTGAGCCATCCGAACGCCATGGCCTTCCTCTTCTGGAGCAACGCCTTCGGGTTCGTGCTGGCGCTCGTCGCGTTGGTGATCAGCATCGTCGCCTTTCCAATGCTGCTGGACCGCGATTGCGGCGCTGCCTGCGCCGTGCAAACCTCGGTTCGCGCAAGCATGTTGAACCCGATACCTGTAGCAGTATGGGGGCTGATGGTTGCCGCGTTGCTGGCAATCGGCATGGCGACGCTTTTGGTCGGCCTGGTGGTGATCGTGCCGATCCTCGGACATGCGACCTGGCACTTCTATCGCAGGCTGGTGGTCTGAGCCGCCGTCTCCGCGAGAACGAACTTTTATAAGAAGAGGCCGGCTAGAAGAGTGAAGATCTCTGGCCGGCCAAAAACATGAGCGCCGCCACTCCTGCAAGGGCAAACGCGAGGCATCTTTCACGGAGGGATTCCGTGACGGCAGCGACAGTTCCCTGCGCCAAAAGGGCAGCCGACAGGGCGAGGCCCATCATGACCGTTCGGTTTCCGGCACCTTCGATCTGCGTTGCATCGATGGCGCCCTCCATACTCTCTATCCAGTCATACTCACTGCCACAGAACAGTATCATCACGAGAATGGCGGCGGCGTAGAGGCAATGCGCAAACAGTCGTAGCGGCGTCGTCATGGCCACCTCTTTCAGCGGAGATCATAAAAAAAGCGCCTCAGGTACAATGACCTGAGACGCTTCTCATCTACGGGGTCGATGGTTATCAGCCGAAGACGCGGGCGAAGATCGTGTCGACATGCTTGGTGTGATAGCCAAGATCGAACTTCTCGCGGATCTCAGCTTCCGACAGGGCTGCGCGAACTTCTTCGTCGCCCAGCAGTTCTTCAAGGAAGTCGGCGCCCTTTTCCCAGACCTTCATCGCGTTCCGCTGCACGAGACGGTAGCTGTCCTCGCGCGACACGCCGGCTTGCGTCAGCGCCAGAAGAACGCGCTGGCTCATGACCAGACCCTTGAACTGGTTCATGTTGCGCAGCATGTTTTCCGGATAGATCACCAGCTTTTCGATGACGCCCGCCAGACGGTTGAGCGCAAAATCGAGGGTGATGGTCGTATCCGGACCGATGGCGCGCTCAACGCTCGAATGGCTGATGTCGCGCTCGTGCCAGAGGGCCACATTTTCCAGTGCCGGGACGACCGACATGCGCACGAGGCGGGCAAGACCGGTCAGGTTCTCGGTCAAGACCGGGTTGCGCTTGTGTGGCATGGCCGAAGAGCCCTTCTGGCCCGGCGAGAAGAATTCTTCCGCTTCCAGCACCTCCGTGCGCTGCATGTGGCGGATTTCGATCGCAACATTCTCGATCGACGAAGCGATCACGCCAAGCGTGGCAAAGAACATCGCATGGCGGTCGCGCGGGATAACCTGGGTCGAGATCGGCTCCGGCACCAGGCCAAGCTTTGCGCAGACATGTTCCTCGACACGGGGATCGATATTGGCAAACGTGCCAACGGCACCTGAAATCGCGCCCGTTGCAATTTCTGCACGGGCATTGACCAGGCGGTCGCGGTTGCGGCGCATTTCGGCGTAGAAACGTGCGAATGTCAGGCCCATTGTCGTCGGTTCGGCATGGATGCCATGGCTGCGGCCGATGCGGACCGTATCCTTGTGCTCGAAGGCGCGGGCCTTCAGGGCCGCGAGCACCCGGTCCATGTCGGCCAGCAACAGGTCGGCGGCGCGCACGAGCTGGATATTAAGCGTCGTGTCGAGAACGTCGGACGAGGTCATGCCCTGATGGACGAAGCGCGAGTCCGGACCGATGAATTCGGCGAGATGCGTCAGGAAGGCGATGACGTCATGCTTGGTGACGGCTTCGATCTCATCGATGCGTGCGACGTCGAATTCCGCCGGCCCGCCCTTTTCCCAGATCGTGCGAGCAGATTCCTTCGGGATCACGCCGAGGTCGGCCAGCGCGTCGCAGGCATGCGCCTCGATCTCGAACCAGATGCGGAACTTGGTTTCGGGGGACCAGATGGCGACCATTTCCGGCCGGGAGTAGCGGGGGATCATGGGCTTAAGTCTTTCGTTCGAGCTGAATTCTGGCTCGCTTTAGCAAAGTGGAACGTCAAGCTCAACGGTTGCGGCGCGCCATGGTGAAACTGAGGACAAACAGGATGGCAAAGCCCACCGGAAAAAAGTGCCGGAGACCCGTCACGGCGAACTGGTAGACGGCGGATGCCGATGTGAAGACCTGCTGATACACCCAGATGCGCGAAGGGAATGGCGCATGCCAATGGGCATAGAAGATGCGGTAGTGCAGGGCAAAGAGGCCAGCGGTCGCCAGGATCGTCAAAAGGCCGAGCAGGAGCAGCCAGGCGGCAAGGACAGCCGGTGCTGGTCGCTTCACCGTGAGCCACCCAATCAAGGGTAGGGCGAAAAACCAGCCCAACGCTCCGCCGGCTGCATAGAGCAGGGTGAGGGCCGGTATATGGCTGCCCATATGGTGGCCGAAAACAATCGTCGAGGCGACGAGGCTGGCGGCCATGGCAAAGGCCCAGAGAATAGCACCACCAAACCAGAGCCGTATCGGGGGCAGACGGCGCGGGGCATTTACGCCTGGATCTTGCACTCTGTCTGCGCCCCGCTTCATCATGGTCTCACCGGTACGGCGAGCCAGCGGACATTGTTCCCCTCGAAGCCCAGGGTCAGCATCTGCACCATCACCATGTGCGGCCCTTTTGACCCATACCGAGGCGTAACAACGCCGGCGATCCCGTAACTGCTCGGGCAGTGGCGACTGGTTGGTACCCGCTGGTCCTCGTAGACCTTGCGGGCGTCGGCTGGTTTAGCGTCATCTGCAAGCGTCAGCCGAAATCCCTGAACATCAACCGTAAGGTCCTTACAGATCCCCTCCGCCGATGCGGGAAACTGCTCGAGTTTCAGCCGGTAGATGCCATCGGCGACGTAAAGGCTCGGGGTTGCCTGATAGCGCAGGTTCTGAAACTCTTGCCCAAGCTCGCTTACCGGATTGAAGGCTGCCAAATAGCCAGGATCCTCGCCGATCCCATGGGTCTCGAAGAGTGCCGACGCCTTGGTCGCGCTCTCGCGCCGTGCCTCACCAATGGTCGCATCCTCGCGCTTCACCAGGACATCGATCGGCGTGCCGGGTACAAAACTGTCAGTCTGCGTGTCGATGATGGAGACGCTGGAATACGGAAAGCCCGAACCGTCCTGCTCGCCGAATTCTTCATAGGCGAAGTAACGGCCATCCTGTGAAAAACCATGCGGCCGCATCTCGGCGACATCGCCGGCTTTGGCTGACGTCGTCAGAAGCGCGATCAGGACCAGAACGAGAGCGCTTGCTTTCACATGCGCCCCGTATCTGCAGCCTGGCGCAAGGCAGCGACCGTCTGGCGATAGTCTGCGACGCCCCGACCCTTGTAGATCGCCGATCCGGCAACCAGAACATTGGCGCCGGCGCGCGTGATCTCGGCGGCATTCGCAGCAGTAACGCCGCCGTCGACTTCAAGATCGATCGGGCGGTTGCCGATCAAGGCATGGGCCTTTGCGATCTTGTCGGTCATGGCAGGGATATATTTCTGACCGCCAAAGCCTGGGTTGACGCTCATGATCAAGATGAGGTCTAGATCGTCCATCACGTGCTCAAGGATCGAGAGCGGGGTTGCCGGGTTGAGCGAGACGCCGGCCTTTTTGCCGAGTGCCCGAATGGTTTGCAGCGAACGGTGCAGGTGCGGTCCGGCTTCGGCATGGACTGTGATGATATCACAGCCGGCGTCCGCGAAGGCTGCGAGATAGGGGTCGGCAGGTGCAATCATCAGATGGCAGTCGAACACAGCCGTGGTATGTGGGCGCAGCGCCTTGATGATTGCCGGGCCAAAGGAGATGTTCGGCACGAAGTGGCCATCCATAACGTCGAGATGGACCCATTCGGCCCCCGCTTCCACGACATCCGAGACTTCCTCGCCGAGTCGCGAAAAGTCGGCAGCGAGAATGGAGGGGGAAATCTTCAGCGGGCGGGTCATCGGAGCTCCTCGTTGACAGTCGTGCCATCTGGGTTCCCGGCGGACATCGCTCGGCATCCGCAGGATGGCTCTCTTGGCCGCTCGAATATCATCGGGGGCACGTGGCGGCAACCATGCCTTGGGATGAGGTCAATACCACCTTGACGGCGTGGCGTGGGACCTGCATCCCTGCATCCGCTTGAGGAATTTGTATGGGAGGACGGCATGTCGAAGTTTGCGATCATCACCGGCGGAAGTTCCGGTATCGGGCGTCATCTTGTGCAAGCATTTAGCGACAAGGGTTACGCTGTCGCTTTTACGCATCTCGGACAGACGGATGCGGCGAACGCCGTCGAAGCGGATGTGGCAGCGCAGGGTGGCCGGGCGATCGGCCGCGAATGCGAAGTCGCCAACAGCGCGGCTATTGAAGCTTTTCTCGATGAGGCCATCGCCTGGGCCGGTCAGGTGCCGGATGTGCTCGTCAACAATGCCGGCATCCAGACGTGGGCGTCCCTCCTGGATCTCCCAGAAGAACGTTGGGATGCGGTGATAAATACCAATCTCAAGGGCACATTCCTCAATACCCAGCTGGTGGCCCGCCGTATGGTCGCGGCAAAGACGGGTGGTTCGATCATCAATCTCGGTTCCGGCTGCAACAAGCTCGCCTTTCCCAAGCTCGTCGACTACACAGCCTCCAAGGGCGGTATCGAGCAATTCACCAAGGTCTCTGCAGTCGAGCTTGGACCATACGGAATCAGGGTCAACTGCATCGCGCCGGGCGCAATCGAGACGGCGCGCACCCAGGCTGAATCGCCGGATTATGCCAAGACCTGGGGCGATGTCACGCCGCTGCGGCGGGTCGGAACGCCGGAAGATCTGGCAGGCCCGATCCTCTTTCTCGCTGGCGAACAATCCGCCTTTGTGACCGGCCAGACCATTTGGGTCGATGGTGGCGTCTTTACCCAGGCCTTCTGGCCTTACCGGGAGTAGGTAGGGCTACTGGCTGGCGGCTGCAATCGGGACGAAGTCGCCGCCTCGCCATTCCATCAGTTGATAGGGATTGACGGCAAGTTCATGGTCGTCGCCAAACCGGATCGGCCCCAGTGCGGTCTCGAAATCGGTCCCTACCAGCGTTTCCGCAAGTGGTGTGCCCATGGCCGAGGAGATGCCAAGCGCATCGGCAAGCAGTGTCACGGCGGCATGGGCGGGCACCACATAGCCTTCTGCCGGGATACGCCCGGCGGCAAGCGCTTCTGTGATCGCTGCTGCCGATGGTCCTGCGGGCTTTTCGGCCAGCCCGACGGCAAGCACGCCCTCTTGAAGCGCAACGGGTTCATTCGGTGCCCGCATGGCGTCCCCGCCGAGAAACGTCATCGGGGCAACTTCAGCGGCCGCATCACGAGCCATGATCGCGACGTCATTGCGGTCTGCGCCCGCGAAGACGCGTGTGGCACCCGCACTGCGCAGGCGGCGGATGAGCGCGAGCTGGTTTTCTTGTCCGGGGCGGAAAGTGTCGACAAACACCGGTTTCAGGCCGCGCTCTTCCAGCGCGATGCGGATTGCTTCAGTGAGTTCGCGTCCACGAATGGTACCGTCCTCGACCAGCGCAATAGCTTCGCCCTTCCAGTCGCGCAGAATGATTTCGGTTAGCTTCTGGGCTTCCGAATCGCTGTGCGGTCCGAGCCGGAAGAACGGCCAGCCATTCTTGAGAGCGTCTTCCATCATGCCTTTCCAGCGCACAGAGAGCGTGATGGCTGGAATCTTTGCCTCGGCGAGAACGGGTAGGCCACCGACCAGGCTTTCGCTGCACAGGAAGCCGATCGCTGCCTTCGCGCCGGACTTGGCGATTTGGTCGGCAAGCACCGGTCCGCTGCCTTCCGTGCAGGGTTCGTGAATCTCGATCAGCGAAATGGAGAGACTACCGGCCGCCAATTGTGCCCCCTGGCGAACCTGATTGCCAAGGCTCTCGAAATTGCCGGATTTAGGGGCGACAATCGCGAGCGTCAGTTGTTGTGCACTGGCCGGCACCAGGCATGAGCCCAGAAGCAGCAGCGTCAGTGTCAGTCGTTTCATCAAGCGTCCCCGGATTGGTGACGCGATCCTAACCGAAAGCGCAGGCAATTGGAAACGTTCGCTTTCCAATGAATGGCAACGTCTTCGACAAATTGGTTCTTCATTGTGGAAACGGTAATCCTTGCTCGCCATATTCGATGCACCATCGGTTTGGCCTTAAGGAGATCGCATTGCAGTCGCAAGTCCTGGATTCGACCCTTTATCGCGAGGGTATGAGTCGTTACGCCGGCCATGTCCAGATCGTAACCACAGAATGGGATGGCCTCCGCCGGGGCGTGACCATCACGGCCGCCTGCTCGGTCTCCGACAATCCTGCGACAGTCCTGGTTTGCTTGAACAACGGCAATGCGAACAATGATGTGTTGTTCACCTCTGGCCATTTTGCGCTGAACACGCTGTCGGTTCGGCACCAGGAGCTTGCGAACGCCTTTGCTGGCTTCAAGGGCATGACGTCTGAAGAGCGCTTCGCACTGGCCGAGTGGCAAGTCGCTGTAACCGGATCGCCGCTCCTGTCGGATGCGCTTGTTGCCTTCGACTGTCGGGTCGTCGACCAGAAGGTGACAAACACGCATACCATCCTGTTTGGCGCTGTCGAAGCCGTACATTTTGGTCCCAAGGAGCCCGCACTCATCTATCTGGACCGATCCTACCACGCGCTGTAAGCTCTCTGTCAAAGCCGGGAGGAGACATGGCTGAGACGGATCGAACGCAGGTGCCCAGGTCGATCGATGGGGTCATCGACTTGCTGGCGTCGGAGGATTATCTGGCGGGGCGATCGCTGGCGACGGTGATCTTCCTGGCCCTCACAATGAAGCGGCCACTCTTTCTTGAAGGAGAAGCCGGTGTCGGCAAGACGGAAGTGGCCAAGGTGCTTGCCAAGGCACTCGACAGGCCCTTGATCCGGCTCCAGTGTTACGAGGGGCTCGACATTTCGTCGGCCGTCTATGAGTGGAACTATCCCGCCCAGATGTTGGAAATCCGACTGGCCGAGGCCGCTGGCCAGTCTGACCGTGACCGCTTGCAGCGGGATATCTTTTCCGAACGTTTTCTGATCCGCCGTCCAGTCCTGGAGGCACTTTGCGGTCAGCCGGGGCGAGCCCCGGTCTTCCTGATCGATGAACTCGATCGAACAGATGAAGCCTTCGAGGCGTTCCTGCTGGAGGTGCTCTCCGACTTTCAGGTCAGTGTGCCCGAATTCGGCACTATCAAAGCCGAGGAACCACCGATCGTCATCGTCACCAGCAATCGCACCCGCGAGGTGCACGACGCGCTGCGTCGCCGCTGTCTCTATCACTGGGTCGACTATCCGGCGGCGGCCGAAGAGCTGTCTATCATCCGACGCAAGGTGCCTGGTTGTGGCGATCAACTGTCACGCCAGATCGTCGCCTATGTGCAGAAGCTCCGAACGATCGATCTCTTCAAGAACCCCGGCATCGCCGAAACGCTCGATTGGGCAACGGCGTTGACCGAACTGGACCGGCTGGCACTCGATCCCGAAACCATTTCCGGCACGCTTGGCACGCTTTTGAAATACCAGGAAGACATTGCCCGGATTGGCGGCGGCGAAGGACAGAAGCTTCTGTCCGAAGTGAAGGCCGAACTCTTGAGTGTGGCAGGATGACAATGGAGGATGCGCCTGGACATGACGGGCTTGTCGTTCCTCCTGTGGCTTTCGGCGAGGGGCGACTTGCCGAAAACATCCTGCATTTTGCGCGAGTGCTTCGCCGGGCCGGATTGAAGCCCGGGCCGGGGGCGGTCATTGAGGCCATTGAGGCAATTGATGCCATCGGTATCGGCGCACGGCTCGAGTTTCATGCCGCGCTGTCGGCGATTTTCGTCAAGAAACACGAGGACCAACCCGTCTTTGATGAGGCCTTTGCGATCTTTTGGCGCTCGCGCGATCTCGTCGGCAAGATGATCGCCTTGATGTCGCCCGTCGCCGCCATTGGCGAGCGTCACAAGCCGAAGGCTGGCGCCGCCCGTGTCAGTGACGCGCTGTTTGCCGAGCGTCAACAGGAGGCCGCCAAGTCAGGCGACCCGGATATCGAGATCGATGCGCGCCTCACCGTGTCGGGGAGGGAAGTCCTTCGTCGCCTCGATTTTGGCCAGATGACCGCTGCCGAACTGGCAGAGGCCCGACGCGAGATCCAGCGTTTGTCCATGCCTTTCGATGCCGTACGCACCCGCCGCTTTCGACCGGCACCACAGGGCCGCCATTTCGATGCGCGTAGCACCATCCGCCAGTCCTTGCGCACGGGCGGCGATCTCATGCTGCCGAAATTCCGCGCACCGAGGCTTCGTCCGCCGCCGCTTGTGGTTCTCGCTGATATCTCCGGCTCGATGAGCCAGTACAGCCGGGTCTTTCTGCATTTCCTGCATGCACTGACCGAGAGACGCCGGCGGGTGCATACTTTCCTCTTCGGCACACGCCTGACCAATGTTACGCGAGCACTGCGTCACCGCGACCCCGATGAAGCCGTTGCGCGTTGCAGCGAGGCTGTGGCGGACTGGTCGGGCGGTACGCGCATCGGCGAGACCTTGAAGCAGTTCAACCGCGACTGGGCGCGGCGCGTGCTGGGGCAGGGTGCCATTGTCCTCTTGATCACCGACGGGCTGGAGCGGGAGGACATATCGCTTCTGGCGGATGAAACGGCGCGGCTCCACAGATCGTGCAGACGGCTGATCTGGCTGAATCCGCTTCTGCGCTTTTCAGGTTTTGAAGCCCGGGCCCGCGGTGTGCAGGCCATGCTGCCGCATGTGGACGAATTGCGTGCGGTCCACAATCTCAATGCACTGTCCGATCTTGTGCACGCTTTGGGTGGTCCAACGGATCGATCCGTAGATCCCAGGCGTTTCCTGGTGGCAATGAGGAGTGCCTGACCATGCCTGAACCCGCCATCGCTGAACTACCCATGCAAAAAGCTGCTGTTGCAGATCCTTTGGACACCGCCGAAAGCTGGCTTTCCTCCGGGAGGTCTGTCGCCCTTGCAACCGTCGTTGAGACCTGGGGCTCGGCGCCGCGTCCCGTCGGCAGCCATTTGGTGATCGACGCGGACGGCAATTTCGAAGGCTCCGTGTCAGGAGGGTGTGTGGAGGGCGCAGTGATCACGGAAGCGCTCGACGTCTTGGAGAGTGGCAAGGCCCGGATGCTTGAATTCGGCGTTGCCGACGAGACGGCTTGGCGCGTCGGCCTGTCCTGTGGCGGGCGTATCCGCGTCTATGTCGAAAGGCTCGACTGATGCAGGCATCGCTCGTGTTCGCTCTGAATGCCGCAAGGCGTGCCCGACAGGCCGCCATAGTCCTGACCGATCAAATGTCGGGAGAGACCCGATTGATCCTTGAGAGATCCCCTGAACGGAACAGCCTGGACGATACCCTCGCAACCGAAGTCACGAGCCGCTTTCGCTGTGGAACGTCCGGCAGCGCCGAGATCGACGGCAGGCCCCTGTTTTTCAACGTGCATCTGCCATCACCGCGCATCGCCATAATCGGGGCTGTCCATATCAGCCAGGCGCTCGCGCCGATGGCCGCTATTGCGGGATTTGCCGTCACGGTTATCGATCCCCGAACTGCTTTTGCCACGCCTGAGCGTTTTGCCGGCATAGATCTCGTCACCGAATGGCCGCAGGATGCATTCGCCCTATCGCCTCTCGATGCCCATACCGCGCTGGTGGCTGTGACGCATGATCCGAAGATCGACGATCCGGCGCTTCTTGCGGGCTTTGACGCGGGTGCCTTCTATATCGGCGCGCTTGGAAGCCGAAAAACCCATGCCAAACGCGTGGAGCGTTTGACCGCAGCGGGCGTTGCGCCTGCGGATATCGACCGCATGTCCGCGCCGATCGGCCTCGATATTGGCGCAGCGACCCCGGCAGAAATCGCAGTCGCCGTTCTCGCCGACGTCATTCGCGCCCTTCGCCAACGTGTGGTTCAGTCACCGGGGGCTGATGGATGATCTTCGGTGAATGTCCACTTGATGCAGCAAATGGTGTCATTCTCGCGCATGCGGTCCGCCTTGATGACAGTAAGCTTGCAAAGGGGCATAGACTCACCCCCTCTGATATCGCGAGGTTGAGATCAGAGGGTATCGACCGAGTGATTGCTGTTCGCCTCGAGGCGGGCGATCTGGATGAAGATGAGGCCGCTGACCGGCTTGCTGCATCCGTCGATCTGAAAGGCCTGACACGCAGTCCCGCCTCGACCGGGCGCGTGAATATTTATGCTGCTGACAATGGTCTCTTTCGTGCCGACAAGAAAATCGTTGATCAGTTCAACCGGATCGATCCCGCCATCACCCTGGCAACGCTCGCGGACCGAAGTGATGTGCGCACCGGTGACCTGGTCGCCACGATCAAGATCATTCCGCTTGCTGTGGCCGGATCAGCCGTTGCGCATGCCGAAACCGTCCTCCGTACAGCTGCTGCCTTTTCGCTCAAAGCCTACACGCCCCGCGCGGTCCACCTGATTGCCACCGAACTCCCATCGTTGAAGCCCACGGTGATGGACAAGACTGCACGCGTGCTGGAGATGCGCCTTCAGCCATCGGCAAGCCGTCTGGTGTCAGAGCAACGTGTTCCACACAAAGCGGATGCGGTTGCCGCGGCGATCACACGCAGCCTCGGCAAGACGGAAGCATCAACACCGCTTATGGTCGTCTTCGGTGCCGCCGCGGTCTGTGATGAGAACGACGTGATCCCGGAGGCGATCCGTCGTGCTGGCGGCATCGTTGAGAGGGTCGGCCTGCCGGTTGATCCGGGCAATCTGCTCGTTCTCGGCCATATCGGAGATGTGCCGGTGATCGGCGCACCCGGATGCGCCCGGTCGCCAAAGGAGAACGGCTTCGACTGGGTTTTGAACGGAATTCTGGCCGGCGATCCGCCATCAGAGGATGAGATGAGCGGCTGGGGTGTCGGCGGTTTGTTGATGGAAATTCCGGCAAGGCCGCTGCCGCGGCTGACCGCAACCGGCGACCAGCCGGCGAAGCAAGAGTTGGCAGTCGTGGTGCTCGCGGCCGGCCGTGCCTCGCGCATGGGGGAAAGCGGACAGCACAAGCTCCTCGCCACCTTCGGGGGAGAAAGCCTTGTCCATCGGGTCGTCCGCCATGCCGTGGAGGCAGACATCGGCCCGGTCATCGTTGTCACAGGCCACCGTGCAGCCGAGATCGCCGCCACTGTCCGCGATTTGCCAGTGGAATGCGTGGAGAACGCGCTTTACCTCTCCGGGATGGCCAGTTCTCTCGCCGTGGGTGTCCGTAGAGCGGAAAGCAAGGGCGCATCTGCAGTGATGGTCCTTCTGGCGGACATGCCAAATGTCGGCCCCACCGACCTGAAGCGCCTGGTTGAGGCGCATGTGGGCGCTGGCAAGCGGGCGATCATCCGGGCAACAGCCGGTGGAAAACGCGGCAACCCGGTGATCCTGCCCGTTTCGACCTTCGAGGCCTTAAGGCGGCTTGAAGGTGACATTGGCGCCCGCGCCGTTATCGAAACGGCAGGCGTTCCCGTCATCGATATCGAAATCGGCGCCGCTGCCCGTCTTGATGTCGACACACCGGAGGCTGTCCTCGCAGCCGGAGGCAAGTTGGAGGGCTGAGAATGGACAGTGCAGCGATCGAGGACATGTTCTTTTCCCTGCAGCCGATCTCCATCCGCCGGATGTTCGGCGGCAAGGGCATCTACCGCGACGGGATCATTTTCGCCATCGAGTTCGAAGGAGACATCCTCCTGAAAGCAGATTCGGAAACGGCACCCCTTTTTGCAGCGGCGGGGTCGACCCAATGGGGCTATGAGGGAAAGACCGGCAAGACGGTGATGATGCCCTACTGGTCGTTCCCAGAGGATGCGCTGGACGATCCGGAAGAGATGCAGCGATGGGCGAGACTTGCCTTCGAAGCGGGCGCCAGAAGTGCAAAAGCTATCCCAACGAAATCAGCATCGAAAAAAGGCCGCAAGGCCTGAAAAGCCGATGTGTCAGGTGGATGCCGTCCACCGGGCCGCGGCATCACGAGCAAAGACCGAAAGCGGCTGCGGCAGGTCGTCCGAAGCGAACCAGCCCATGTCGGATAGCTTGTCAGGCTCCGTAATCCGCGCCTCGTTTGCGTAGTCATCCGTCGTGTAGATCACAGAGATCCAGTGCTGGTCATCTGCCACGATCAACTGTTCTGACAGGCAGAGGAATTCGATCGCACCGATCGCAAGCCCTGTCTCTTCCTCGGCTTCGCGGCGGGCAGCATCCTCAGATCGCTCCATGTGGTCGACCTTCCCGCCGGGAATGGACCAGTGGTCCGCTTCCGGCGATTTGACGCGCTTGTAGAGTAGGATCCGACCGTCTGTGTCACGGATCAGCAATCCCACTCCGAATCCGGGAAAATCAATGCCGGGTGCGGCCATCAGGCAATCAGATCTTGGCGCTGGCCACGATCAGCATGAAAGCCGGAATTTCATCGCCGAAACCAACCGGTGTCGGACCGTCATCGTCGTCACGGCGACGGCGGCGCTCGCGGTGATCGTCGTTGGCGGGATAGGGGCGTCCCGGATTGCGGCCGCCCTGAGGTTTGCGATTGTCCGCTCTCTGGTTTTCGACTGCCACGCTTTCCGTCCTTACCGTTACAGGTGCTTCTTCAACTACGATGATGGGAGTATCCTCTCGCGGCGTGTCAGCCTTGTGACTGCGCTTGCCGCGGCCCCGGTCGCGATCACGTTCGCGACCCTTGCCACGACCGCGACCGGCATCTTCGGTTTCTACCCGTTCGGGCAGGCCGGAGAGGTCGCCTCCAAGCCATTCGATCTTCTGATCGATCAGCTTTTCGATGGCATCGAGGAACTTGGTGTCGCTGCGCGTCACCAGGGTGAAGGCGGCGCCCGAGCGGCCTGCACGACCTGTGCGGCCGATGCGGTGGACATAATCCTCCGCATGGATCGGAACGTCGAAGTTGAAGACGTGGCTTACGTCCGGAATGTCGAGGCCGCGGGCAGCGACGTCGGATGCCACCAGAAGCGTGATGGCATTGGCTTTGAAGTTGGCAAGCATGGTCGTGCGAGAGCGCTGGTCCATGTCGCCATGCAGGGCGCCGACGGAAAAGCCATGGCGCTCGAGCGAGCGGAACAGGTCCGCAACGTCCTTTTTGCGATTGCAGAAGATGATCGCATTTTTCAATTCGTCCTGGGCGCGGATCAGATCGCGCAAGGTCGAACGCTTCTCGTAGTCCTTGTTATGGCAGGCGACCAGACGCTGGGTCACCGTCTTGGCGGTCGAAGACGGCGGGGCTACTTCGATTCGCGTCGGGTTCTGCAGGAACTGGTCTGCCAGCTTCTGGATCTCCGGCGGCATGGTGGCGGAGAAGAACAGCGTCTGCCGTGTAAAGGGGATCATCTTGGCAATGCGCTCGATATCCGGGATGAAGCCCATGTCGAGCATGCGGTCGGCTTCGTCGATCACGAGGATTTCGACGCCGGTCATCAACAGCTTGCCGCGTTCGCAGTGATCGAGCAGGCGGCCAGGCGTGCAAATGAGCACATCGGCGCCACGTTCCAGCTTTCGGTTCTGTTCTTCGAACGACACGCCACCGATCAACAGGGCGACATTCAGCTTGTGGTTTTTCCCATATTTATCAAAGTTTTCAGCAACCTGCGCTGCGAGTTCGCGCGTCGGTTCCAAGATCAGCGTGCGTGGCATGCGGGCACGCGCACGGCCCTTCTCAAGAAGGGTCAGCATTGGCAGAACGAAGGATGCCGTCTTGCCCGTCCCGGTCTGAGCGATACCCAGAATGTCCCGACGTTCAAGCGCAGGCGGGATAGCACCGGCCTGAATAGGCGTCGGAATGTTATAGCCGGCATCGGTGACGGCTGAGAGGACTTTCTGGCTCAGGCCAAGGTCAGCAAAAGTGGTCAAAGGGAAATAGTTTCCGTTCCTGTTCAAACGAACATCGATGAGACGGCTCGGATGCGAACCGTATTGGTTGCGCCGAATAGTGGCAAACCATCCGAAAGTCAAGGAAACGGGCAGAATCAACAGAGGAAAGGCTTAACAATGCACGTTAAATTGGGCGGTCCGACAATAAAAGCGGCAGCTAGAAACGGTTGTCATGACGAAGGGCTTGAAAAGCCTTTGCGAATGTCAGTTGATCAGAGGCTCTAGCTTCATGCCGGCATTGAGAAAGCGCATCGGGTCCAATGCGTCACCATTGCGGCGCACCTCGTAATGCAGATGCGGGCCTGTCGACCGGCCAGTCGAGCCAGAAAGCCCGATCACGTCGCCGGCCTGCAGCGTGTCGCCGGCCTTGACCAGAATTCGGGAAAGGTGACCGTAACGCGTTGTCAGACCCAGGCCGTGATCGACCTCGACCATATTGCCGTAGCCACCCGCCATGCCGGCGCTGACCACTGTCCCGGTCCCCGTGGAGCGAACTTCCGATCCGGTCGGTGCGCGAAAATCAATGCCTGCATGCATGGCAAGGCCGCCAAGGAATGGGTCGGGGCGGTTGCCAAAGCGGCTGGTAATGTCGTGGCCAGGGGCGGGGTTGGCAAAAGGCAGCCGCCGGGCTGTGTCACGAACGGCTTCAAGCCGCGTGAGTGTCGTATCCAGCATGTTGAGGGAGGCGTTGAAGCTTTGTTCGTTCCGCGGCGCAAGGTAGGGCCCGCCGATCGCCTCGGGCACGATCTCGGCAGCGGCCGACTCGACTGGCACACCTTGCCGGTCGAGAATGGCTGCGATTTCATCCGCCGTCTTTGCTGCGCCTGTCGTCAGTTCCGCGATCCGCGCCATCTGTTCCGCCTCAATCTCCTTCAGGGAGAGCGTCATGTGGGAAAACAGGCGGTCCGCACGATCAGCAACATTGTCCGTGGTCATCGGCACGTAGCCGAGCGCAAGCGACGCATGTGCCTTTGGCTGATCAGCTCCTGTCGGCGCGCCGAGTAGCGATGCGAACGCACGCGAACCATCCGGGGTCACGCTGGCCTGATCGTCCTGGGCGCCGTCCTTCTTCTGGGCAGGCGAGGGGCTTTCAGACGGAATAGAAGTCCCGACATTTGCATCCTTCAGCAATGCGCCAATCCGACCATGCCGGGAGGTGAGCGCCATCTGCTGTTCGAGAAGCTTTTCAACTTTTTCCTCGACAACCTGCTGGTCGAGCAATTGCCGCGATGTCACGCGATCCACCTGCGCACGAAGTGCCGCGATCCGGTCTTCATATTCATGCTGCATGCGGGCCTGGCGTGCCATGGTGGCGCCAATCAGGTTGTCGCGCAGCACAAGGTAGGTTGTTGCACCCAGGTAGCCGATCGCCATGACACCGAGGAAGCATGCCGTCAGCGCCAGCATCCAGGGCCGTATCGTCATATGGCGGATGCGGTCGCCGCTCGCGAGGATGACGATATGCTGCTGACGACGCTTGCCGAAAACCTGGTTGCTGGAAGTCATACCCGTATTGTCCCCTGCTCTTATCCCCGAGCGTCGCCTCGAACAACTCCGGGAAAATCGCGAGTCGTCACAGATCTTCTCGCGAAGATTAGTAATGCATGATTAGGGTTAATGAAGGGTTAGGTGTCGGAAACTGCACGCTCTTTCAGGAATGGTTCTTGGACGACAGGCTGCGATAGAAGGAGGGCGTCAAACCGGCCTCGGCCCGCGCAACATCGTTGAAAGGCGCCTTCAGCTGGCCGCGAAAATTGGCGCGCACGAGGTCCTGGAATGTGGTCGCCGGGTTGCGTTTTTCGCGGGCGCAAAGAAAACGGAACCATTTGGCGCCTACCGCGACATGGCCCTTTTCATCCTCGTAGATGACAGAGAGCACATCGGCGCTGTCGATGTCGCCGGTTTCCCGCATCTTTTCCTGCAGCGCCGGGGTGACGTCGAGGCCGCGCGCCTCGAGGATGAGGGGTACGACGGCAAGTCGCGCCGTAAGGTCGTTGCGGGTCGAATGCGCGGCCTGCCACAATCCGTCATGCGCCGGCATGTCACCATAGTCCGCGCCGAGCGCCCGAAGACGGTCCCGCACCATGCGGAAATGCTTGGCCTCTTCATATGCCACCTTCATCCAGCCATCGAAGAAGGATTGCGGGACGGGCTCGGTCGCGAAGCGCGCGACGATGTCGAGCGCAAGGTCGACGGCATTGAGCTCGATGTGAGCAAGCGCATGCAGAAGCGCGATCCGGCCGGGAAGCGTATGCAAGGAGCGCTTGCCGACCGCCTTAGGCGGAACGAGTTCGGGCTTGTCCGGGCGGCCCGGTCTGTCGGGCAGGGGCGGATCGAGCGGCGACCGCAAGGACAGACGCCGCTCGTGCCAGCGGACCGCCGCTGTCTGGGCAAGAGCCGTCTTCTCGTCCAGATCAGCGCTTGAGATGGCAAGAGTGGCCGCCCCGCGCAGCGAATGGAAAGCGGTTGCCGGCAAGGGGCCATCCGCGAAACTCATAGCGATTGCGCAGCCCTAAGCACAGCCTCGGCATGGCCGGGGACCTTCACCTTGCGCCAGACCTCTACGATTTTTCCATCTGGGCCGATCAGGAAAGTGCTGCGCTCGACGCCCATGTAAGTCTTGCCGTACATGCTCTTCTCCTTCCAGACGCCATAGGCTTCGAGAGCGGTATGCTCTTCGTCTGCTGCGAGAATGACGGAAAGCGAATGTTTGGATGCGAACTTGTCGTGGCTCTTCACCGAATCAGGCGACATGCCGATGACCACGGTTCCGGCGGCGGCAAAATCCGACGCAAGCCCGGTAAAGTCGACAGCCTCGGTGGTGCAGCCGCTCGTGTCGTCTTTCGGGTAGAAATACAGAACAACCGATTTTCCGGCGAATTCCGAGAGCGATACCGTACCGCCGCCATTGCGGGGAAGGGTGAAATCGGGGGCGCTGTCCCCAGCCGTCAATTCCGTCATGGGATAACCTTTCTTTTGCCCGTTTTGTGAGTGATTGTGGGCGTCATCGATATATAGTCCGCTCCGAGGTCGTCCAGAGCGACTTGATAGCGGCATCGATCAGCGGAGACAATCACCAGGACATGTCTGAGATCCGGGGCGAAAAGCTACGGTTTCGCAAGCGGGACATCGTGCCGCTGCATGCCCTCCCGTCCGCGCAAGCCGAGGACCCCATTATCGTGCATTGCCCTCCGCCGAAGCGATCCATCGCTCGGCGATTGGCGCGCGTTCTGGCGGGTTTTCTGGCGCTGTGGGTTGTGGTCTTTATCGGAATCTATGCCGTGGTCGAAAGCGGCACGCTGGACAAGTCGCTCGCGGCCCGTGCCGAGGCCGTGATGAACAAGGCCGTCGGTCCGGACTTCGAAGCCAGGGTGGGCGCGGCCACCGTGCGTTTCTCGCAAGGCATGGAGATGTCGATCGAGGCACGGGACGTCGTCCTTGTCGATGCGGCTCAGAGACAGCAGATCGCGGTCACGCATTCCGTTCAGTTCGTACTGGACCCCTTGGCGCTACTCGGCGGCCGATTCGTGGTTCGTGAGGTCGTCAGCAATGGGATCAGTCTCGATGCGCGGCTTCTGCCCAAGCGCGAGCCCATGGATCTCTCCGGTGTCCGCATCGATACGGTTCCGGACATTTTCGAAAAGGCTTTTGTCGAACTCGAACGTATCCAGACCTTCCTGGCGCGTGGTGGCCTTGATCGCCTTCGCCTTGGTGGTCTGGAGGTCGAGACCACCAGCGTCAGTGGTCGACCACTGGTGCTTGGCGTTGACGACATTGCCCTGGAGCGTGGCGTCGATAACTCTCTGTCTATCTTCGGCGCAATCTCCGTTAACGGCCAGCAGACAGAACTGACAGCGCTTACCACGAATGAAAATGGCAAACCGCAATCGCTCACTGTCCGGATCGCCGATTTCCGCGTGACGCCGTTCTTGCTGCGGCGTTCGAGCGCCGGAATGGCACGCCAGGGGATCGACGGAACGGCCGAACTCTTGCTCAATGCAAAACGAGGCAGTCAGGATCAGCCGCCACAGATGGCGCTTGCCGTCAACGTCGACGGCGCGACCTTCTACTCGGACGGGCAGCCGCAATCCCTCGATCAGGCCAGGCTAAACCTGCTCTACGACTTTTCGAAGCGTACCGTCGAACTCTCGGACTCGGTCGCTCGATTTGGCGGAACCGTGCTCCCGCTGTCCGGCGGAGTGATCGACCTCGACCGTTTGCCCGAGGGCAAAAATTTCCCGAAGGGATTCGGGGTGGACATCGTCGTCACCGAAGGCCGGTCGAACGTAGCAAGTGCAAACGAAGCGTCCTTGCCCTTTTTCCTGAAAGGTTATGGTCGCTATCTCCCAGGAGAAAAGCGTCTCCAGCTCGATACGCTAGACGTCTCCAGCCCAGCCGGCAGCATGAAGGGCAAGTTGGGTATCCGCTTCGGCGGAACCGGACCTGAAATCCGCTTCAACGCCAAGGTCGAGAACATGAAGACGGCCGCGGTCAAGCAATTCTGGCCATACTGGATCGCCGACAAGCCGCGCAAATGGGTCCTCGAAAACATCTATGGCGGTATCATCCCGGCAGGCACGATCGATGTCTTTATTCCGCAGAACCGCTTGAGCATCGAGCCGAAACCTGTGCGGCTCGACGAGAATGAATTGCGCATCGGCTTCGATATCGAGGATGCCCGGCTCAATCTCACGGGCGAGATCCCTCCGCTGCGTGATGTCTATGGGCGCTTCGACATGGTGGGTGGGAAAGTCGATGTGGATATACGCTCGGCCGGATCCTATTTTCCGTCCGGACGCACAGTCATGCTCGAAGGCGGCGCCTTCAAGCTGGCGGAAGCCTATGACAAGCCGCTCATGGCAGATATCGACGTCAACCTGAGCGGCACGGCGGATGCCGTTGCGGAACTTGTCTCGTTCAAGCCGATTGCAGCTCTGCAACGCATCGGCTTCAAGGCGGATGATTTTACCGGCAAGGTGTCGGGCAACGCCAAGATCCGAGTCGGCCTGGTCGCTGACCAGAAGCCGCCTGCACCCGTATGGAGCGCCGGCCTCACACTCGACAAGGTCGATATCAAGAAACCGTTCGACGGTCGCGAGGTGAAGCAGTTCTCCGGCAAGATCGATGTTGATACAAAGCTGGCACGCATCGAAGGTGATGCCCGCGTCGAAGACGTGCCGATGGAAATTCGAATGGTCGAGCCGGTCGAAAAGAACCAGCTGGCGACTGTGCGTGAGCGCGTGATCAAGGCAAAGCTCGACAATGCGGCGCGGGAAAAGCTGGTGCCGGGCCTTGCGGAGATCATCGACGGCCCCATCTCGGTCGAACTGTCGCGCATCGATGACAAGAAGCAGTCGGTCAGCGTCGATCTTAAAAGTGCCAACCTCACCTTCCCATGGGTCGGCTGGGCCAAGGGGCAGGGCATCGGCGCCAAGGCTGAGTTCGAACTCATGGCAGACGGAGACGGGCAGAGGATCGAGAAATTCAACCTCGCAGGCGAGGGATTTGGTGTCTCCGGTGAGATGTCGCTCAATCGCAGCGGGCTGGTGGCCGCGAACCTCTCTCGTGTGAAACTCAGTCCTGGCGACGAAGTCGCCCTGAAGATCAGTCAGGCCAAGGGGCGATACAGTGTCACAGCAACCGGGGCATCCTTCGATGCGCGCTCGTTGATCTCGAAGGCCAAGAAGCCCTCGGACTCCAGTGGTGGCTCCGGCGGCGGCGCCAGCATTCGTGTGGAGGCGCAGCTCGACCGGGTGGTGGGATTTGGCAACGAGCAACTCTCCGGCGTCTCTGTCATCTATGCCGCGCGGGGCAGTCGGGTGACCGGTGTCGACTTTTCCGGCGTGACGGGACGTGGCCAGGCGCTTGTGGCAAAACTGCGCGACCAGGACGACCAGCGCGAACTGACAATGACCAGCAGTGATGCCGGCGCCGTCGTTCGCTTCCTTGACATCTACAATCGTCTCTCTGGTGGATTGGCCAACATGAAGTTGACCGAGGTTCGCGAGGGCGCGTGGACCGGTGGTCTCGACTTGCGCAACTTCCAGGTCGACAACGAAGAGCGCCTGCAGTCGATCGTCTCCACGCCGGCTGGAGCCGATGGCCAGAGTCTGAACAGTGCGGTGAAGCGGGATATCGACGTAAGTTCTGCCCGATTCCAGCGTGCCTTCGCACGGCTTGCCGTCATCGATGGGACGATCAGCGTCGAGAATGGCATCGTGCGCGGTGAGCAGGTCGGCGCCAGTTTTCAGGGCATCATCCGGGATGCCAGCGGTCGCATCGACATGACCGGAACTTTCATGCCGGCCTATGGTCTCAACCGCCTGTTTGGAGAGCTTCCGGTTATCGGTCTCATTCTCGGCAATGGCCGCGATCGCGGCCTGCTCGGGATCACCTTCAAGCTTACCGGTGCCAGCGATAAGCCGAACCTTGTCATCAACCCGCTCTCGATTATCGCGCCCGGGGTCTTTCGCCAGGTCTTCGAGTTC
Organism: Rhizobium sp. G187; assembly: GCF_051549525.1. Classification (NCBI taxonomy): domain Bacteria; kingdom Pseudomonadati; phylum Pseudomonadota; class Alphaproteobacteria; order Hyphomicrobiales; family Rhizobiaceae; genus Rhizobium; species Rhizobium sp. G187. Next base: position 705,508 of record NZ_JBPUGM010000001.1, on the reverse strand, counting down.
CGCTAGGTGAAGGCGTATTGAGCGGGATCAATCCCGTTCAAGCATGATGACGGGGATGGCGAGGTTGCGGGCTGCTTCCAGCTTTGCATAGCCCGTCATACCGCCTGAGTTTCGGCACACGAGATGCGTGACGCCAAACCGACGGAGGAGGGAGGCCTCCTCGGAAGCATCCCCGGAAGGCTTGCCCAGCATGAGTGTGTAGTGTGTAAAACCAAGCGGCTGGGTCGGCGGGTCTACCATACGGATAACAAACTGGCAGTCACTCCGCGGCAGAAATGCATCGAGATACTGGCGTCCGAGCGCAAGAAATACGGTCGCCCCCTGCGGCAGGGCGTCGGCCGCGGCCTCCAGGTTTCCGACCGCCGTCCAGAGATCACCCGGCCGGCGGATCCAGGCCGGTCGCTGTAGACGGCGAAGCGGGATGCCGGCAATCGCCGTCGCTCGTGCGGCATTGGCGCTGATGCGATGCGCAAAAGGATGCGTCGCGTCAATCACGCGGTCGAACTGCTCGGCCGTCAGATACTCAACCAGTCCGTCGATGCCGCCGAAGCCGCCGATCCGAACTTCGCCTGGCGGCAGTACGGGCTCCATGGTGCGTCCGGCAAGCGACGTCACCACATGATGGCCTTCGATGACCAATTCGCTGGCCAGGCGTCGCGCCTCCTCGGTGCCGCCGAGAATGAGGATACGTTCCGCTGGCATGGCACTGTCAGGTGGCATGGGCGATGATCTTTCCCTGGCGATCTGTGATGATCACATCGACCGATATTGGCGCGTTTCGAAGGGTAGAGAGCGCCGCGAGGCGAGCCAAGGCCGCGACCGATGGTCCGAGATCAATGTCATTTTCTGATGCTATTTTATAGGCTTCCAGGGCGGTGTTTGCATTCAACATCAGATTTCGTGCAGCGGGTGAAAGTGCTTCGCAGACGGGCAACGAAACAAGGAAGCCAAGATCAACCTGACTGCGCGAGGAATGTAGGTCGAGCGCTCCCTGGGCAAGCTTCGTCAGCTTGGCAAACCCTCCGGCGATCGTGAGGCGCGGAACGGGATGCGCCCGCAGATATTTCAGCAGTCCCCCGGCAAAGTCACCCATGTCGAGAAGCGCCGTCTCCGGCAGATTGTGAAATGCCTGGGCTGTCTTTTCCGAGGTAGACCCCGTGGCGCCCGACACATGGGTCAGACCGGCTGCCCGTGCCACATCAATGCCGCGGTGGATGGAATGGATCCAGGCGGCGCAGGAGAAGGGATGCACGACGCCAGTTGTCCCAAGGACCGACAGTCCGCCGAGGATGCCCAGGCGCGGATTCCAGGTCTTGGCTGCGAGTTCCTCCCCGCCGGGAATGGAGATGGTGACCTCAACATCCGCGCTGATACCCGCTTCGCTACACAGCGCTTCGATCACTGCCGTCATCATCTGACGCGGCACCGGATTAATGGCCGGCTCGCCGACGCCGAGCGGCAGGCCGGGTTTCGTGATCGTGCCGACGCCGGGACCCGCCACGAAACGGATCCCACTCTTCGGCGGCAGCAATCGGACCGTGGAAATCACTGTGGCGCCATGGGTGACATCAGGATCGTCGCCAGCATCTTTGACGATACCCGCGCTGGCCGCGCCGTCTTTCAGGTCTTCTGTGGCGAGCGCGAAGGCGGGGCATTCGCCACGGGGCAGGGTGATGGTGACCGGATCGGGAAAGTGGCCGCTGATCAGCGCCGTTAATGCGGCCTTTGTCGCTGCCGTGGCGCAGGCGCCCGTGGTCCAGCCTTTGCGCAGCGGCGCACCGTCAGGCTTGTCCAGCCTGTGCTGCTCTTCGTGCGGTTGGTTCGGCTGCTTCGCGTCGCTCATGGCATGCTTATAGGCGAGCGCGGAGGATCGCGGAAGGCATGGTCTCGGCAAGCTGTATCTGGTGTCGTGGGAGTGGCGCCGATGTGGAATTGCATTTTGCAGCGAGGAGACCTAGAGCTTGAGCATGAGTGACACGATGCGTCTTGCCCTGCCCACAAGCCTGCCCGCGATCGAGCCGGGGCACGTCTGGCTGGCTGGCGCTGGCCCGGGGGATCCAGGCCTGCTGACGCTGCTCGCTGCCAAAGCCCTCTCGGTAGCTGATGTCATCGTGCATGACGCGCTCGTCAATGAGGAGTGCCTGAAACTCGCGCGACCCTCAGCGCTCTTGGAATATGCCGGCAAGCGCGGCGGAAAGCCCTCGGCCAAGCAACGCGACATCTCGCTGAGGTTGGTAGAACTTGCCCGCGCCGGTCACCGGGTGCTCAGATTGAAGGGCGGCGATCCCTTCGTCTTCGGTCGCGGTGGCGAAGAGGCTCTGACGCTCATCGAACATGGTGTGCCCTTCCGCATCGTGCCGGGCATTACCGCCGGCATTGGCGGGCTCGCCTATGCCGGCATTCCGGTCACCCATCGCGAAGTCAACCACGCCGTCACCTTCCTCACCGGCCATGATTCGTCAGGCCTTGTCCCTGACCGGATCGATTGGGACGCGATCGGGCGGGGTTCGCCCGTCATCGTCATGTATATGGCGATGAAACATATGGGCCAGATCGCACGCAATCTGATTGCCGCGGGAAGGCGAGAGGAAGAGCCCGTCGCCTTCGTCTGCAATGCGGCGACCTCCGAACAAAGCGTTTTGGAGACGACACTTGGCCGAGCCGAAGCTGATATGCTGGCTGCCGGCATCGAACCGCCAGCGATCGTGGTGATCGGCGAGGTCGTGCGGCTTCGCCCATCACTCGACTGGGTCGGCGCCCTGTCAGGTCGTGAACTTCTGCCCGACCCGTTTGCCGAAGTCCGGAAAGACAGCGCGTGAGTGGTCTGCTGATCGCAGCGCCTGCGTCGGGCTCGGGCAAGACAGTGGTGACGCTGGGCTTGTTGCGTGCCTTGAAGCGCCGCGGCATTCCGCTGTCCCCGGCCAAGGCTGGACCCGATTACATCGACCCCGCCTTTCATGCTGCAGCCGCCGGCACCGATTGCCAGAACCTCGATCCCTGGGCCATGCGCCCTTCGCTTCTGACGAGCCTGTCCGAACGCGCTTCCATGGGCAAGTTCCTTGTTGTCGAGGGAATGATGGGATTGTTCGACGGCGCCGCCGACGGAACCGGCAGTGCTGCCGATCTCGCGCAGCTTCTCGGCCTCCCGGTTGTGCTCGTCGTTGATTGTGGCCGCACATCGCAGTCCGTCGCGGCCCTCGTCAGCGGCTTTGCCCAGTTTCGCGCAGGCGTGACCATAGCCGGCCTCGTTCTCAACAAGGTCGGCAGTGATCGCCATGAAACCATGCTGCGGGCGGCGCTGGACGCCGTGGGCGTGCCTGTCATCGGTGTGCTGCGCAACGACGCGGCACTCGTCCTGCCGGAACGTCATCTCGGCCTTGTGCAGGCTGCAGAACATGACGGGATCGAGCAGTTCATCGAAGCCGCCGCTGATGCAGTCGAACGCGGCTGTGATCTGGACGCACTTCTGGATCTGGCGGGACGGCGCGTCGAACCCGGCCGATCTTCACAACCGGATGAAATTCGCCGTCTGGGACAACGGATCGCCATTGCCCGCGACATCGCCTTCGCCTTTGCCTATCCGCACCTGATGGATGGCTGGCGACGACAAGGGGCGGAACTCACCTTTTTCTCGCCGCTCGCCGACGAAGGGCCGGCTGCTGATGCCGATTCGGTCTATCTGCCGGGCGGCTATCCTGAACTGCATGCCGGGCGGCTGGCCAATGCTGCCCGCTTTCAGTCAGCCATGAGACAGGCTGCTCACCGCCACGCCCGCATCTATGGTGAGTGCGGCGGCTACATGGTGCTGGGCGAGGGGCTGATTGACGCCGCCGGCACGCGCCATGCCATGCTCGGCCTATTGCCGCTGGTCACCAGTTTCGCCGAGCGAAAGCGCCATCTCGGCTACCGCCGCCTCCGCTCCCTCGCGTCGGATCTTTTTGATGGGTGCTACACCGCCCATGAGTTTCACTATTCGACCATTGTCGAGGAAGGTCAGGCCGACCGGCTCTTTGAAGCTACCGACGCGCTTGGTACCAATCTCGGACCCTCGGGATTGCGGCGGGGTGCCGTCTGTGGTTCCTACATGCACCTGATCGACAGGGCAGGAGCGTGAGATGAACGGCAGGATAACGCATGGTGGCGGTATTGCTGCAGCAGTCGCCATCCACGGCGGACGGATCGAGGATTGGCTCGACCTGTCGACCGGCATCAATCCTTGCCCGCCCGCCTTGCCGGATATCCCCGCGCGGGCATGGCATCGTCTGCCGGATCAGGAGTTGGAACTTGCGGCCCGTGAGGCGGCCCAGCGCTACTATGGGTCCGGTGATCGGTTGCCCTTGCCGGTGCCCGGCACACAGTCCGTCATCCAGCTCCTGCCGCGTCTGGTGCCGGCCGGCGGCCGGGTTGCCATTCTCTCGCCGACCTATGGCGAATACCGTCGTGTCTTCGAGCTCGCTGGTTTTACTGTCGATGCGATTTCTGATCTTGACGAAGTCACGGAGCGCCATGCGCTTGTCGTGGTGGTCAACCCAAACAATCCGGACGGCCGCGCTTTTCATCCGCAGCAACTCGCTCCGCTCATCGAACAGCTCGGCCGACAGGGTGGTTACCTCGTTGTTGATGAGGCTTTTGGCGATGCCACACCGGAGATCACGATTGCCGCCACGGACGACCCGCATGTCATCGTCTTCAGGTCCTTCGGCAAATTCTTTGGTCTGGCGGGTATCCGCCTGGGTTTCGTCATTGCAGGCAAACCGATCGCAGAGCGTATGGCGGATTGGCTCGGTCCCTGGGCTGTCTCAGGACCGGCCCTGACGCTCGCCACGCACCTTCTGTCTTCGGATGTCGAGCCAATCCATGCGCGTATCGCCGAGCGCTGGAACGGGCTCTACCAGGTCCTCAGCCGTGCCGGTCTGGAGATTGCGGGCGCTGCGGGTCTGCTGACGCTGGTCCAGCATGAGAGAGCCGCCGAACTCCACGAACATCTCTGTCGCCATCACATCCTGACGCGCCGGTTCGATTATCGGTCCGACTGGTTGCGCTTCGGTCTTGCCCCCGATATGGCCGGTGATGCCCGCCTCGCCGAGGCGCTCGACCGCTTTTCCCGGTGACGCCATGATACACATAGCCATCCTCGTCCTTGCGCTCATCCTCGATCGGGTTGTCGGGGATCCACCATGGCTCTGGCGACGTCTGCCGCATCCGGTCGTGATCTTCGGCAAGGCGCTCGACGTCTTCGAAAGCCGTCTCAACGGATCAGATCGCTCTTATGAAAATCGAAAGCTGAACGGCGTCGTCACAATTGTTGTTCTGCTGGGGCTTGCAAGCCTTTTCGGCTGGTTCCTGTCCTCGATCTTCTCTGCACTCGGACCGCTTGGATATCTGCTGGAAGCGGTCGTGGTCGCGATCTTTCTCGCCCACAAAAGCCTCGGAGATCACGTCGAGGCTGTGCTGGATGGACTGCGTCGTGATGGACTTGAGGGCGGCCGGCTCGCCGTCTCGATGATCGTCGGCCGTGACCCTAAAACGCTCGATACGTCTGGCGTGGTTCGGGCAGCACTCGAAAGCCTGTCGGAGAACTTCGCCGACGGCGTCGTGGCCCCGGTCTTCTGGTATGCGGTCGCAGGCCTCCCCGGTCTCCTGGCCTACAAGATGTTGAATACTGCTGATTCGATGATCGGTCACAAGAACGAGCGTTTTCGTGCTTTTGGCTGGGCATCGGCCCGGCTGGATGATGTCGCCAACTGGCCAGCAGCCCGGATATCGGCCATCCTGATTGCCTTTGGTGCGGCCCTCCGGCTCGGTCCCGCAGCCGGTCGTCTTTCCTTGTCGGTGGCCCTGCGTGATCACGGGCTGCACAGATCGCCGAATTCTGGCTGGCCGGAAGCCGCCATGGCTGGCGCTCTTGATCTTCAGCTCGCCGGCCCCCGCGTCTATCAGGGGGAGCGCGTGAACGAGCCAATGATGCACGCGGCGGGGAGGGAAGAGGCAAGGGCAGCCGATATCGTCAAGGGCCTGTGCGTGTTTCACGCGGCCTGGATCGGGCTTCTGGCCTCAACGCTTCTGCTTCTGGCGATCATCTGCGCATTCTGAGAATGCCTGACGCTGAGCGACCCGAGCCAGAAAAGATCAGCGATCAGCGTCGATGCCTGCCGAATCGCGCAGTCGGTCCAGCTTCGGCACGATCACATGGCGATTGTTCTCGATCACGATCACCCCGTCCTTGCGCAGTTTGGTCATCTGCCGGCTGACGGTTTCGATGGTCAGCCCGAGGAAGTCGGCGATATCCGCGCGTGACAGTGGCAGATCAAACGTTTGCGCGTGGCCGTGTTCCGGATCGATATGTGTGGCGATCAGATAGAGAAAGCTCGCCACCTTTTCCTGGGCGGTCTTGCGGCCAAGCGTCAGCATCCAGTCGCGCGCTTCGTCGAGTTCCTTCAGCGACTGGCTGTGCAGCTTGCGCTCCATATCGGGGACTTCACCGAGCATCCGATCGACAACGTGGCGCGGGAAGGAACAGATCTCTGTGTCCGTCGCAGCTTCCGCTGTCATCGTGCTTTCGCCCTGGAAGGGGCGACCGAGGAAGTCAGGCGCAAACTGCAGTCCGACAATCTGCTGCCGGCCGTCTGCCATCATCTTCGAGAGCTTGATGACGCCTTTGAGAATGTTGCTGTAGCTGCCGACCAGTTCGCCTTGGCCGATCACTTCGTTACCGCAATCAACGCGACGGCGAACCGAATGCTTATTGAGTTCTGTCAGCTGGCTTGCGGTCAATACGGAGCACAGTCCGCCATGACGCGCTTCGCAGGAACGACAAACCGCCGGCGCTTCGCACTCCGGCAGATGTTTACGATATGTGTCCATGGTCGAGCCGTCCCATCAACCGTCCAGCCCTCAATGGACCGCCGGTTTAGCGCCCTGTCGCGCTGCCGAGTTTCGCTGAACTCTACGTGATCAACCTAACATCGAATTGATCGAAGTCAAAGGGTGGATCCAGTTCCTGCGCTATCTTTGGTCGCAGTCTCGATACAGATCCTGGGTCCCGTGCGCCATGCAAAATTCGCTCCTGTCCAAATATTCCGGTGCGGTTCCGCGCTATACCAGTTATCCGACGGCCCCACATTTCCACGAGGGGGTCGACTGCGGCATATATACACAGTGGCTGAAGGCGGTGACCGGACGCGAGCGCATCTCGCTCTATTTGCACATTCCTTATTGTGATCGGCTTTGCTGGTTCTGCGCCTGCCACACCAAACATACGCTGAAATACGAGCCAATAGCGATCTATCTGGAATCGTTGAAGAAGGAGATTGCCGCTGTCGGTGCGATCGTCACTCCGGAAGCTGAGGTTACGGCCGTACATTTCGGCGGGGGATCGCCCACCATGCTGCGCCCCGAAGACATGATTGGCCTGATGGATGCGCTAAAGGCAGCCTTCCATTTTGCCAGTGATGTTGAGATCAGTGTCGAAATGGATCCGAACGACCTGGATGAACCACGCTATGATGCGCTCGCGGCCATCGGCATGACGCGCGCAAGTCTCGGCGTTCAGGACTTCCACCCAGACGTGCAGCGGGCGATTAATCGAATTCAAACCTTCGATCACACCAAGTCGGTGGTTGAGGCCGTGCGTGCGCGGGGCGTCCATTCGGTCAACTGCGACATTCTCTACGGATTGCCACACCAGACGGAAGCCACCCTCACGGACACTGTGAATGACATCCTCTCGCTCAAACCCGACCGTATTGCGCTCTTCGGTTATGCGCATGTGCCGTGGATGAAGAAGCATCAGACGATGATCCAGGAAGATATCTTGCCGGGTCTGGAGGAGCGGTTCGCCCAGATGAGCCTCGCGGCGGCCATGCTCGTCGCGGCAGGCTATGAGCCTGTCGGCATCGACCACTTCGCGCTTCCATCCGATTCGATGGCTGTGGCGGCCAGGGAAGGGCGTCTGAAGCGAAATTTTCAAGGTTATACGGAGGATGCGGCGGAAGTCTTGATCGGGCTCGGTGCTTCCTCCATTGGCCAGTTACCGCAAGGTTATGTCCAGAACATGCCGGCAACCGGCGAGTACCAGCGTATGGCCGACGGCCAAGGCTTGGCGACCGTGCGCGGGGTGGCGCTCACCGAGGACGATCGGATGAGGCGCACCGTGATCGAGGAAATCATGTGCCGTTTCTCACTGAGCTTTGATGCGCTGCGTGACGCCTTTGGTCCGCTTGCAACCGATGTCGTCGCCGAAGCGCGCAGCTTTGCAGCAGGCAATCGCGATGGTATCTGTCGCATCGAAGGCGAGCGTTTCGTCATCACGGACGCCGGTCGACCCTTTGCGCGCACAATCGCGGCCGTCTTCGATAGCTATCTTTCCAACGGTAAAGGGCGGCATTCGGTTGCTGTTTAGGCAACACTGAAGTCGCAAATTTCGCTGCTGCGAAAAACGGCCATTGGCATTTCGAGCCGTTTTCCCTATGTGGAACACAGAATTTGAGACTTAAGAGGTACAGGCGTGACCGCTACATTCGACAAAGTTGCCGACATCATTGCTGAAACCAGCGAAATCGATCGCGAGTCGATTACGCCGGAAAGCCACACGATTGATGACCTCGGCATCGACAGCCTTGACTTCCTCGACATCGTATTTGCGATCGACAAGGAATTCGGCATCAAGATCCCGCTCGAGCAGTGGACGCAGGAAGTCAACGAAGGCAAGGTTTCGACCGAAGAATACTTCGTTCTGAAGAACCTCTGCTCCAAGATCGACGAATTGCGGGCTGCCAAGGGCTGATCTGCCTTGAAAGGCGGAGATCGTCATGCTGCTTGAATATTTCCAGATGATTGACAAGGTCGAGAGCGTGGATCTCGGCCTTGGTCGTTTGAAGGCCACCTCTGTCGTGCCGATGGAAAGCCCCGTCTTCGAGGGGCATTTTCCGGGCATGCCGCTGGTGCCCGGTGTCCTTTTGATCGAAACCATGGCGCAGGCCTCCGGCATGCTGCTGCTGGCGGTCAAGGATTTTGAGGCCATGCCTTTCCTGATGTCGGTGGATGGTGCCAAGATGCGCACCTTCGTCGAGCCGGGTGCGGTCCTCGAAATCGAGGCGGAGCTTGAGCACGACGGATCCGGTTTCGCAGTGACCAAGGCGCGCATCACGAGTGGCGGCAAGAAGGTCTGCGATGCGCAGCTCAAGCTTCGCACCATGCCCTTTTCAGAAGTGCCGCTCGCACCCATCGTGCGCAAGCGCGCCGAGGAAATCGGGCTCCTGACGGCCATGGTCGCCGGAGCTTGAACCCTTCATTGCACCCAGGCTGTGCGATCTGCTCTTGACCTTGGGGCCTTATTCGGGAAAACCCGCATTTTACGCCGGCAGAGCTGCCCGCGAAAGGATTGCATATGGCCAGACAACCGAATGACGTGGTGATCACAGGTATCGGGATCGTCACCTGCCACGGGACCGGCAAGGAGCCGCATGTTGCGCTTCTGTCCGCCGCTTCTGCGCCGGAGCCGGTGCTCGAGACGGAAAAGTTCAAGCCGTATGTTGTGCATCGCCTGCCGGACATCGACTGGTCGACCCAGGTCGGTCGCAAGGACCAGCGGCAGATGGAGAACTGGCAGCGGCTCGGTGTCTTTGCAGCCGGTCTCGCGCTCGACGATGCCGGGATGAAGGATGACTTGGAAGCGTGCGGCTCCATGGATCTTATCGTAGCCGCCGGTGGTGGCGAACGTGACATTGCCGTTGACAGCCTGATCGTCGACGAAGCTTTGAAGCGCAATGATCGCGAGAAGCTTCTGATCGAGAAGCTGACCACCGAACTGCGCCCGACACTGTTCCTGGCGCAGTTGTCCAATCTCTTGGCCGGCAACATTTCCATCGTTCACAAGGTCACAGGCTCCTCGCGCACCTTCATGGGTGAGGAGTCGGCCGGCATTTCCGCAATCGAAACCGCATTTGCCCGGATCAAGGCGGGGCAGTCGACCCATACGCTGGTCGGCGGTGCCTTCATCGCTGAGCGTGCCGATATCCTGCTTCTGGTCGAGGGCATCCGCGCCCATCAGACTGGGCCTTGGCAGCCCCTTTGGGCCCGCGATGGTTCTGAAGGCGGCGGCATGATCCTTGGCACGGTCGGCGCTTTCCTGGTCTTGGAATCGCGCGAACACGCCGAAGCCCGCGGCGCCCATGTTTACGCCGTGCTCGACGCGGTCGAAGGCGATCGCGGCAATCGCGACAATGGGCGTTTTGAACAGCGCCTCGAACGCATTGCGCCGGAAGCCTCTGCGCTGTCGGCTGCTGATACGCTCGTCTTCTCCGGCGCCTCCGGTCTCGCTGATCTGACGCAACGTGAGAAGACTGTCCTTGCTGAACGTTTTCCAGGCATGCCCATCCGCGGTTTCGCCGGTTCGATCGGCCATTCGCTGGAAGCACAGTTTCCGGCAGGTCTGGCGCTCGCAGCTCTTGCAATAGACAGCGGCGCCATCGTTCCGGCTTTCGATCCGGCACATGAAGGTGCCCAGGCGACGCCCGCGAAACATGCCATCGTCTCGACGGTCGGATATGTGCGCGGCGAAGGCCTCGCCGTCCTGTCGTCCGACGCGCTGTAAGGAGAGATCCATGACCGACAACCGCTTCAAGGATCATCTTGGCCGCCCGATTGTTGCCGTCACCGGCATGGGTGTGATCACCTCGCTTGGCCAGGGATTGGCCGACAACTGGGGCAAGCTGACAGCCGGCCAGTCCGGTATTCACTACATCAAGCGCTTCGATACCGAAGGCATGTCGACCCGGATCGGCGGTACCGTCGATTTCGTCGCGGTGCCGGCCAACAATGCGGTCGAGCGTTCTTATGCGCTGGCACGCGAGACGGCGATCGAGGCGCTGGCCCAAGCCGGCATCAATGGCGATTTCAATGGTCCGCTCTTCCTGGCCGCCCCGCCGGTTGAACCGGAATGGCATGACCGCTTTGCTCTCGCCGAGCGCGCGCCGCCATCGACCGAACCTGGCGATGCCTACGTACGTTTTCTTGCCGCCATGCGCGAAAGGCCGGATCCGGTCTTCCTCGAAGCCGTTCAGTTCGGGTCTATCTCGGAGCGCCTCGCTGACAAGTTCGGTACACGCGGCTTGCCGGTCACCCTGTCGACGGCCTGCGCGTCTGGCGCAACTGCGATCCAGCTCGGCGTCGAGGCCATCCGCCAGGGACGCACGGAGCGCGCTTTGACGGTCGCAACGGACGGATCGATCAGCCCAGAAGCGGTAATCCGCTTTGCGCTTTTGTCCGCGCTTTCCACCCAGAATGACCCGCCGGAAAAGGCATCGAAGCCGTTCAGCAAGGAGCGCGACGGTTTCGTGATCGCCGAAGGGGCTGCGACGCTGGTTCTCGAATCGTTGGAGGCGGCAATCGCCCGCGGCGCCAAGGTCCTCGGCGTGATCAAGGGCTGCGGCGAAAAGGCCGATCATTTCCACCGCACGCGCTCGTCGCCGGACGGTGGCCCGGCCATTGCGACGATCAAGGCAGCACTCGCCGATGCCGGATTGTCGGAAGAAGCGATCGGTTACATCAATGCCCATGGAACATCGACGCCGGAAAACGACAAGATGGAATATGGCGCCATGCTGTCTGTCTTTGGTGAGCGCCTGAAGGATGGCATTCCATGCTCGTCCAACAAGTCGATGATTGGCCATACCCTGACCGCCGCTGGCGCCGTCGAGGCGGTGTTCTCGATCCAGACCATGCTGACCGGCACCGTGCCGCCGACGATCAATTATACCAATCCCGACCCTTCGATCGTGCTCGACGTCGTGCCGAACGAAAAGCGGGAAGCTTCGGTTTCGGCGGTGCTTTCGAATTCCTTCGGCTTCGGCGGCCAGAACGCCAGCCTTGTCATGACGCGGGAACCGGCGTAATCGCCCTCGCAACAAGCCTATAGACCAGATTTGACGCCCAGGGGGCGAGGACAGAACAATGCGCGCACTGCAACTGATCGATGACCGCAAGCTCGAAGCCGTCGACGTTCCCGAGCCGGACGCACCGGGCCCTGGCGAAGTGAAGCTGAGGGTCAAGGCTGTCGCTCTCAACCACATCGACGTCTGGGGCTGGCGCGGCATGGCATTTGCCAAGCGCAAGATGCCGCTGACGATCGGTGCGGAAGCATCTGCCGTCGTCGAGGCGATCGGCCCCGGCGTATCCAACGTCCTGCCGGGCCAACTCGTGTCAGTCTATGGCGCGCGCACCTGTGGTCTCTGCAAGCCCTGCCGCGAAGGCCGCGACAATCTCTGCGAACATGTCCAGGGCGTGCACGGCTTCCATCTCGACGGCTTCGCCCAGGAGCTGATCAACATTCCCGCCCGTCAGCTCGTGCCCGCACCGCATGGTGTCGATGCGATCGGCGCCGCACTTGCACCCGTAACGTTCGGAACCGTCGAGCATATGCTGTTCGACAATGCCAAGCTCGAACCCGGCGAAACGATCCTCATTCATGCTGGTGGATCCGGTATCGGCACGGCGGCAATCCAGCTTGCCAAGAAGATGGGCTGCACGGTCATCACCACTGTCGGCTCGGACGATAAGATTGAAAAGGCGAGGGCGCTCGGCGCCGATCATGTGATCAACTATCGCTCGGACCGTTTCGAAGGCGTTGTGCGCAAGCTGACCAAGAAGAAGGGTGTTGACGTCGTCTTCGAACATGTCGGCAAGGACACTTTTGCCGCCTCGATGTTCTGCCTCAAGCGTGGTGGACGCCTGGTGACCTGCGGATCGACCTCCGGCGTCTCGACAGATGTCAACCTGATGATGCTGTTCCAGCAGCAGCTGAAATTGCTCGGCTCTTTCGGTTGCCGGATGGAGAACATGGCGAACGCGATGCAGAAGATGGCGCGCGGCATCGTTCACCCGGTTATCGATACCGAAGTCACTTTCGGCGAGATCGACAAGGCGCTCGAGCGGATGGAAGGTCGCCAGATCTTTGGCAAGATCGTCCTCAGAATGGATTGATCCCGTGCGGATGCTGATCACCCGTATCGTTCTGGCGCTGCGAAAGTTTTACCACTGGTCGGTGGCGCAAGCGGTTTTCGGGTTTCTGACAGCGTTGAAAATCCTGCCGGCGGATGCGGCGATCAACTTTGCTGACAGGCTGATGCGCTGGCTTGGTCCGAAGACCTCTCGCCATCGCCTGATGCTGGTCAATCTGCGCAATGCATTCCCGGAGAAGAGCGAGGCGGAGCGCGAGGCAATCGCCTCGGCGAGCTGGGGCCATATGGGCCGGCTTGCTGCGGAGTATATCTTTCTCGACCGGCTGTTCGATTTTGATCCGAGCCGTCCGGGCGAGGGACGTATCGAGGTTTCCGGCATCGAACAATTCCTCGATCTGCGTGACAATCCGCGGCCCTTCATCGTCTTTACCGGCCATACGGCCAATTTCGAACTGCTTCCAGTCGCGGGTGCTGCTTTCGGTCTTTTTGTCAGCGTCCTGTTCAGGCCGCCAAACAACCCCTACATCGCGGAGAAGGTCTTCAACTTCCGCCGAAAGCGTATGGGGGACCTGGTGCCGTCGCATGCAGGCTCGTCCTTTGCACTCGCACGTCAGCTGGAAAAGGGCGGTGGCGTCGGCGTTCTTGTCGACCAGAAGTTCAAGAAGGGCGTGGAGACACGCTTCTTCGATCGCCCGGTCAAAACCAATCCTCTGCTTGCCAAGCTTGCCCGTCAGTTCGAATGCGAGGTCTATCCGGCGCGCTGCATCCGTCTGCCTGGAAATCGGTTCCGCCTCGAAATAGAGCCGCGAATCGCATTGCCACGCAATGCCAAGGGACAGATCGACGTGAACGCCACCGCCCAGGTGCTCAACGACAAGGTTGAAGCTTGGGTGCGTGAATATCCGGAGCAGTGGCTCTGGTATCACGACCGCTGGAACATCAAGCACTCCATCTAATTAAAGGATGTTCTTACAGAGGCTTACGTCTCATATTCGCGACACATCGCTCGCGGATATTTTTTGGGCTGCACGATCGAACTGCATACGAAATATTGAATGTGATTTGACCTCATGTTACGCCTTACGCACGGGTAGATTGTGATGGTGCGGGGCACGCCATCACATCCAATGCGGCGAGGTACGGATGTCCAGCGAATTTCAAGCAGCCAGTTTACTGGACCTGTTCGAGCAGGTGTCGAACAAGAATCAGCAGTTGCAGCGCGCCATCCATAGCGGTGATGATGCCCTGGTGGCCGCGCTTGACCGCGAAATCGATCCGTTGATCACGGAGATGATCAACCATCGCGCCAGCGAGCCGGAACAGATCTACCTTCAGCTCAGCCTCCTCACGCGTCTGTTGCGAGAAGATGCAGACGACCGCTCCTGCGTCTTGCGCCATGCCTCCATGCTGTCAGTTTTGATAGAGCGCTACTTTGGGCCACGTAAGCCGCAGCCAGCGCTCGATATGGGATCGTCTGCGGTGGATTGTCTTGCCGAACTGGGTGATGACGAGCAGCTCAACGAATCGATCCTGAACAACTTGCCGGATCGGGTTGCGGTCGTAACCCGCGATGATCGCTACCTCTTCGCAAATCCGGCGATGGCGGCATTGCTTAAGGTTCGCCAGATGGATCTGATTGGCCGCAGCATCTTCGACTGCAATCTCTCATCGGCCGCTGTGGTCGACATGCGCATGGCGCTTGATGCCGCTTTCGCGGGGCGCAGCGGCGAGTTCGCCAGCGCCTTCCACGATGGGTATGGCGATGAAGTTGTCTTCAAGGGGCGTTATGCGCCTTTGAAGGCCCGCCAGGGCCTGATCAACGGTGCAGTCCTCACATTGACCGACAGCATCAGTGTGGCCGAGGGCGTCGCTGCCTGAGCGGACATAGGCCGTCCTCAACTGTTGGCCGAAGCGGTCTATCCGTCCTGCATGTCCCGGAACAGATATTCGCGTTCGAATGCGATATGGCGGCGGATGCCCTCAAAGAAACCGCGCAGCATGTAGCCGACGGCTTCCATATTGACGATATCGCCTGAGCCCAGTTTCAAAAGTGCGTCCGTCAGCTCTTCCGCGAAACACTCATCTTCACAGTGTTCAAACTTGAGGCGCTCCAGCGTGGCGTCGATATTATGTCCGGCCCGCGGATCGGCGAGAAGCTGCGGAAAGAGAATGCTCTCTTCATAGCGGTGAATTCCCTGGATTAAGGGCCCCAGAGCCTTGGCGGCATAGATGCATTTCTGCCGGTTGACCGCAGATGGCAAGGAGTCGGCAATCGCCTCCAGCTCGCTGCATAGTGCCAGCTGTTCGTCATGGGCCCGACGAAGCCACTGGAGGTCCTCGCCGGTCCTGTCCGCCATTCCGCCCGCAGCTCCTCCGCCCGTATCCTGCTCGCCTGCCGTCTGCAGGAGCACCTGTGGAGCCGTCGCTTTGGTCAGCATGTGCATTTCTCCTCGCAGACAATGCTTGCGCCATCGCACGCACAGCACACCGGGTGCTCTGATGGCCAAGGTTCAAGCTATCGTCTCAATCGCCGCTTGTTTGCCCAGCTTCGCCAGTTGCACGCGATCCTGCATTGACTTGGATCAAGGTGGCTTCGTGTCCGCGATGCGATGGATGCAGACGACGCGAGAGGATTCCCTTCCCGAGGGCCTTCCGCGAAGAGATCAGCAAGCCGTTGGGGGATTCCAACAATGAACTATACGCTAGAGACTTTGGTGATGGCGGTGCTCGCCTTCGCCGCGCTGCTCGGGGTGGCTTTCGCCCATGACAGCCTCTTTGCGGCCCATATGTGGGTCGCCTTCTTTACACTGGCTGCGGGCACCGTGGTCATGCTGCGGCGGATGAAATTTGCGCCCGTCGGCGCAAAGCCGGTCACCGCGCCAAAGTCCGAATATTTCGACGAAGTCGTCAAGTATGGCGTCATCGCTACAGTCTTCTGGGGCGTCGTGGGCTTCCTGGTTGGCGTGGTCGTCGCCTTGCAGCTCGCTTATCCCGACCTCAATATCGAGCCGTTTCTGAACTTCGGGCGCCTGCGGCCGCTGCACACTTCCGCGGTCATCTTCGCCTTCGGTGGTAATGCGCTGATCGCCACCTCTTTCTATGTGGTGCAGCGAACCTCGCGTCAGCGACTGTTTGGCGGAAATCTCGGTTGGTTTGTCTTCTGGGGCTATCAGTTCTTCATCGTCATGGCGGCCACCGGTTATCTTCTGGGTATCACCCAGGGCAAGGAATATGCCGAGCCGGAATGGTATGTCGATCTGTGGCTGACCGTCGTGTGGGTGGCGTATCTGATCACCTTCATGGGCACGGTGATGACCCGCAAGGAGAGCCACATCTATGTGGCCAACTGGTTCTACCTGGCCTTCATCGTCACCATCGCAATGCTCCACATCGTCAACAACCTGTCGATGCCGGTCTCATTCCTGGGTGTGAAGAGCTACTCGGCTTTTGCGGGCGTGCAGGATGCTTTGACGCAGTGGTGGTACGGCCATAACGCTGTTGGCTTCTTCCTGACCGCAGGCTTCCTCGGCATGATGTATTATTTCGTGCCGAAGCAGGCCGGTCGTCCGGTCTATTCCTACCGCCTGTCGATCATCCACTTCTGGGCCCTGATCTTCATGTATATCTGGGCAGGTCCCCATCACCTGCACTATACGGCACTGCCCGACTGGGCGCAGACGCTTGGCATGGTATTCTCGATCATGCTGTGGATGCCGTCCTGGGGTGGCATGATCAATGGTCTGATGACGCTCTCTGGCGCCTGGGACAAGATCCGCACTGACCCGATCATCCGCATGATGGTCATCGCGATTGCCTTCTATGGCATGTCGACCTTCGAAGGTCCGATGATGTCGATCAAGGCCGTCAATTCGCTCAGCCACTACACCGAATGGACCATCGGTCACGTTCACTCTGGCGCTCTGGGCTGGGTCGGCATGATCACCTTTGGTGCGATCTACTACCTGACGCCGAAGCTGTGGCACCGCAATCGCCTTTATTCGATGCGCATGGTCAACTGGCACTTCTGGCTCGCCACCCTCGGCATCGTTGTCTACGCCGCGGTCCTTTGGGTTGCCGGCATCCAGCAGGGTCTGATGTGGCGCGAATACGACGAGCAGGGCTTCCTGGTCTATTCCTTCGCGGAATCGGTCTCAGCCATGCATCCCTACTTCGTGCTGCGTGCGCTGGGCGGTGCCATGTATCTCCTCGGCGGATTCATCATGGCCTACAACGTCCTGATGACCATCCTCGGCTATGAGCGCCAGGAAGCGCCTATCGCCGGAACGGTCGCGCCTGTTGCTGCTCAACCGGCTGAATGAAAGGAAGGCTCACATGTCCATTCTTGATAAACACGCAATCCTCGAGAAGAACACGAGCCTTCTCTTCCTCGGTTCGCTGCTGGTCGTGACCATTGGCGGTATCGTGGAAATCGCTCCGCTCTTCTACCTCGAGAACACCATCGAGAAGGTGGAGGGCATGCGGCCCTACGCACCGCTCGAACTGGCCGGCCGCAACATCTACATCCGCGAAGGGTGCTATGTCTGTCACAGCCAGATGATCCGTCCCTTCAAGGACGAGGTCGAGCGTTATGGCCATTACTCGCTGGCCGCGGAATCGATGTACGACCATCCGTTCCAGTGGGGTTCAAAGCGCACCGGGCCGGATCTCGCCCGTGTCGGGCAACGCTATTCCAACGAGTGGCACGTCCAGCACCTGATAGAGCCGCGCGATGTCGTGCCGGAATCGATCATGCCGAGCTATTCCTACCTGAAGGAAACGCCCCTCAAGGTGGCAAACGTCGGGATGGAGCTGATTGCCAACCGTCGTGTCGGCGTTCCCTATAGCGACGAAATGGTCGAGCAGGCCGAGGCGGATCTGGCGGCCCAGGCTGATCCGAATGCGGATACGACAGCGCTTCTGGCACGCTACCCCAAGGCACAGATTGGTGATTTCGACGGCGATCCGGCCAAGCTCACAGAGATGGACGCACTCGTTGCCTATCTCCAGATGCTCGGCACGCTGGTCGACTTCTCCACCTATGACGACGCAACCGGGTATCGCTAAGGAGGGCACCATGGAAACCTATACCGCCATGCGGCACTTCGCCGACAGCTGGGGCCTTCTTGCAATGGCTCTGTTCTTCGCCGGCGTCGTGCTCTTCACCTTCCGCCCCGGCGGCAAGACGCTTGCCGACGATGCGGCCAGCATCCCTCTCAAGGAGGATTGAGTTATGGCAGACAAGAAACACATCGACGAGATCAGCGGCGTCGAAACCACTGGCCATGAGTGGGATGGCATACGCGAACTTAACAACCCGATGCCGCGCTGGTGGGTCTACACCTTCTACGTGACCATCCTTTGGGCCATCGGTTACACGGTCATGTACCCGGCCTGGCCGCTTCTGACCGGCAACACCAAGGGGTGGCTTGGATATTCCAGCCGCGCCGAGGTCGCTCAGGAGCTTGAGGTGGCGAAGTCATCGCAGGCCGTCTACCTGGAAAAGATCTCCGCAATGTCCCTTCAGGATATCGTCGCCGACCGTGAGCTGGCCCAGTTTGCTGTCGCCGGTGGTGCTGCAGCCTTCAAGGTCAACTGCTCGCCCTGCCATGGGTCGGGTGCCGCCGGCGGCGCCGGTTATCCGAACCTGAACGACGACGATTGGCTCTGGGGCGGGGATCTGGACGCGATCCACACCACGATCGCACACGGGATCCGCTACGATCAGGACGCCGATACGCGCGTCTCGGAAATGCCGGCCTTCGGTGAAATTCTCGACGCCGATCAGGTCAAGCAGGCCGCGGCTTATGTGGTCAGCCTGACCGGAACGCCTCTCGATGCCACCATGGTCGAGCCGGGCAAGGCAGTCTTCGCTGAAAACTGCGCATCCTGCCACGGTGAAGATGCCAAGGGTGGCCGGGACTTCGGTGCGCCGAACCTTGCGGATGCCATCTGGCTCAAGGTAGATGGGGAAGCACAGATCGCAGCCCAGATCCGCCAGCCGAAACACGGTGCGATGCCGGCGTGGAGTGCGCGTTTGGGCGACACTACGGTCAAGCAGCTGACAGTCTACGTCCATTCTCTGGGCGGCGGCGAGTAAGTCTGAAAACCGACATCGCGGGCGGGCGTATCGAAAGGTGCGCCTGCCCGTTCTTCGATATAGGCTTTTCTCTATCTGTTGCGACGCTTCGCCGCTGCTTGACTTAAGTCAAGGCGGGATGGTGCCGGGGGTGGGACAAGGCGAACATCAGAAGAAGGTTCTCCTGCCATGACCATGCATACCGATGAGATGCGCTCAACCGAAGCCGGCGACGTCGAGAAGCTCGATGCTGCGCCGGTTATGTCCGCCCGGACACGCCAGCCGCTCTATGAGGCACGCAAGAAAATCTTCCCGAAGCGGGCCGAAGGCAATTTCCGCCGCTTCAAATGGTTCGTCATGGCGATTACGCTCGGCATCTATTACCTGACGCCGTGGCTGCGCTGGGACCGTGGGCCATTCGCTCCGGATCAGGCTGTCCTGATTGATCTCGCCAATCGCCGATTCTACTTCTTCTTCATCGAGATCTGGCCGCAGGAATTCTTCTTCGTGGCCGGTCTGCTCGTCATGGCCGGTTTCGGCCTCTTTCTCGTGACGTCGGCTGTCGGCCGCGCCTGGTGCGGCTATACCTGTCCGCAGACGGTCTGGGTGGACTTGTTCCTGGTCATAGAGCGCTTCATCGAAGGCGACCGCAACGCGCGCATCAAGCTCGACTCAGCACCCTGGAGCTTCGACAAGCTTTGGAAGAGGGTGTCCAAGCACGCGATATGGATCCTGATCGGCGTGCTGACCGGCGGCGCCTGGATCTTCTACTTCGCAGACGCTCCGACACTGGCGCGTGACTTCATGACCGGCAATGCCGATCCTGTCGCTTACATCACTGTCGCCATCCTCACGACCACGACCTATGTCTTCGGTGGGCTCGCTCGCGAGCAGGTCTGCATCTACATGTGCCCCTGGCCCCGCATCCAGGCAGCCATGCTGGATGAGAATTCGCTCGTTGTCACCTATAACGACTGGCGCGGCGAACCGAGAACGCGGCATGCCAAGAAGGCAGCGGCCGCCGGTGAAGCGGTGGGCGACTGCGTTGACTGCAATGCCTGCGTCGCCGTCTGTCCTATGGGGATCGATATTCGCGACGGCCAGCAGCTGGAATGCATAACCTGTGCGCTCTGCATTGATGCCTGCGACGGTGTCATGGACAAGATCGGCAAGCCGCGCGGACTGATCGCCTATGCGACGCTCGATGAGTACCAGTCGAACATGGCACTTGCGACCAACAACGGCGCAACGGCAATTGACCCGCGCCAGGTGCGCAATCCTGATGGCAGCTTCTCCGACAAGATTCGTCATTTCGACTGGCGCGTCATTTTCCGTCCCCGCACGCTACTTTACATGGGCGTATGGAGTGCAGTCGGTATCGGACTGCTGATCGCTCTCGTTGGACGTGACAGGCTCGAGCTCAACGTCCTGCATGATCGCAATCCGCAATACGTGCTGGAATCGGATGGTTCAATCCGCAACGGATATACGCTGCGCATCCTCAACATGGTCGCGGTCCCGCGCGACATTATCGTCCAGTTGGATGGCTTGCCGGAGGCAACCATGAAAATCAACGGAGTCAGCGAGATGCCGGCACGGTCGTTCACCGTCTCCGTTGAACCCGATGAAGCCACCACGTTGAAGGTCTTTGTCACCATGGCAGGAAAGATGGTGACGAACGAGAAACAGGACCTTCGCTTCGTCGCCAAGGACGTCGCCAGCGACGAACAAGCCATCTATGACGCCGTCTTCATCGGCCCAGGAGCCAAAAAATGAGCGCTGACGCAAAAAAGCCTTTCACCTTTACCGGCTGGCATATGGTGGCCGTCATGGTTTCGTTCTTCGGCGTCATTATCGCCGTAAACTTCACCATGGCCTATCTGGCAACCTCAAGCTGGAGTGGCCTCGTTGTGAAGAATACCTATGTCGCGAGCCAGGAGTTCAACGGCAAGACGGCGGCGATCCGCGAAATGCTCTCGACGGGCATTGTCGGCGAAACCAAGGTCACGGTGTCAGGCATTCGCTATCGCTTGATGCTTCCCGGGAATGTTCCCGTGGTTGCAGACAGCGTTCTGGCGCATTTCAAGCGTCCGGTCGGCGTTGAACATGATTTCGAACTGGCCCTAACCCCGGCTGGCGATGGGCTTTATATTGCCGACAGGGACATCCAGCCCGGCAACTGGATCGTCGAGATCATGGCTAAGACAGACGGCCGAACGATCATGCATGAAGCAAACCGGATCACCGTTTCGGGGGAATGACGATGAGTTGCTGTGCAGCCGGGACAGAAGGCGCATTGGATATGGAGCGGGCCGGACACGCGCTTCCCTCGGCCGAAGAGTTGCGACTGTCGAGCCGCCCGGTCGGTCCGGGGCTTCTGCAGGTCGATCTCAGCGTGCCGGCCGTGCATTGTGGCACTTGCATCACCACGATCGAAGGTGTCCTGAAGGCCTTGCCGCAAGTCGAGCGCGCCCGCGTCAACCTCTCGACCAAGCGGGTTTCCGTCGTGTGGAGAGAAAGCGTAAACGGCTTGGAGACGGATCCTGTCTCGCTGCCGCGCGCAATTGCCTCGACCGGGTATGAATCGCATCTGTTCACGGCAGCCGAGGAAGCATCTGACGCTTTGCGAAACCAGTTGATCCGCGCTGTAGCGCTGTCCGGCTTTGCGGCGACAAACATCATGCTGTTGTCGGTCTCTGTATGGTCGGGGGCCGAAGCCTCGACCCGCGACCTGTTTCACTGGATATCCGCTCTGATCTGCGCACCGGCGCTGATCTATGCAGGGCGCTTTTTCTATCAGTCAGCCTGGAACGTGATTAAGCATGGCCGCACCAATATGGATGTTCCGATCGCGATCGGTATCTCGCTGTCCTATTTCGCATCGCTCTGGGAAACGATCCATCATGGCGAACACGCCTATTTTGATGCGACGGCCTCGCTGCTCTTCTTCCTGCTGATCGGCCGCACACTCGATCACATCATGCGCGACCGCGCGCGATCGGCAATCAGCGGCCTGGCGCGGCTAAGCCCTCGGGGTGCCATGGTGCTGACGGCCGAGGGCGGCCGCGATTTCCGCACGGTCGAGGAGATCAGGGTCGGCGACCATGTGGCAATCGCCGCCGGTGACCGCATTCCTGTCGACGGCGTCGTTTTGACTGGTGAAAGCGACCTCGACATGTCGATCGTCAATGGTGAGAGCGCGCCCGTCTCTGTGCGTCCGGGAACGCAGGTCCAGGCCGGCACGATGAGCCTTACCGGCTCGTTGACAATCAGAGCAACGGCAACGGCGCAGAACTCCTTCCTGGCGGAAATCATTCACCTGATGGAGGCGGCGGAAGGGGGCAGGGCGCGTTACCGGCGCATCGCCGACCGCGCGGCGCAATACTATTCGCCAGCCGTCCATTTGCTCGCGATCACCTCCTTCACCACCTGGGGCCTTTACGACGGTGACTGGAAACATGCGATGATGGTGGCGATTACCGTCCTCATCATCACCTGCCCATGTGCGCTTGGCCTTGCCGTGCCGGTGGTTCAGGTCGTCGCGGCCGGGCGCCTGTTTAAGGCCGGCATCATGGTCAAGGACGGATCTGCCATGGAGCGGCTCGCCGAAATCGAGGCAATCGCTTTCGACAAGACGGGAACGTTGACGCTTGGACGACCTCGGCTTGTCGACAGCGGTCGGATCGACGCCCGAACCTTTGCCATTGCGGCCGGTCTTGCCGCCCATTCCCGCCATCCGCTGTCCAGGGCCTTGTGGGGTGCCTATGGCGGTCAGCCCGAAAGCTTCGACGCGGTGCGGGAAGTGCCGGGTGCAGGCGTCGAGGCGGAAACGGCCGAAGGCCGCTGGCGCCTCGGAAATCGTCGCTTTGCCGTCACTGCCCGGCCGATGGAAGACGCGGCAACTGATCAACCCTTCTCGGAAGTCGTGCTGTCTCTCAATGGCCTGGAACGGGGAATTTTCCTCTTCGAAGACATTCTTCGTCCGCGTGCGGTACAGGCCGTTGCCCAGTTGAAACAGGAAGGGTTTGGGCTCGCCATCCTGTCCGGTGACCGGCCGGCGGTCGTGTCGCGGCTCGCTGGAGACCTTGGCATTGCCGACTGGCATGCCGCACTCACACCGCGTGAAAAGGCCGAGGCCTGTGCTGAAGCGTCTGCCGAGGGCCGGCGCATGCTGATGGTCGGCGACGGGATCAATGATGCACCGGCGCTCGCCGCCGCCCATGTGTCGATGGCGCCGGCGACAGCGGCCGATGTCGGTCGCCAGGCCGCTGATTTCGTCTTCATGCGCGACGGCCTCGAAGCCGTGCCCTTTGCGATCGAAGCCTCGCGTCGCGCTGGCCAGCTCATCCGGGAGAATTTTGTCCTTGCGATCGGCTACAATGTCATTGCCGTCCCGATTGCACTTCTTGGCTATGCGACGCCCCTGATCGCAGCCGTTGCCATGTCGACATCCTCGATCATCGTTGTGGTCAACGCGCTCCGGCTGAACCGGCTCACCCTTGACGGTGCGACCGCTGCGCCATCGACTGCCATCGAACGCGCCGCGGTATCAGGCGATGCGAGGCTCGCTGCATGAATATGCTGATTTACCTCATCCCGATCGCGCTGTTTCTCGGCGGCCTCGGTCTGTTTGCCTTTCTCTGGTCGCTGAAGAGCGGCCAGTATGACGATCTCGACGGTGCAGGTTGGCGTGTCATCACGCAGGACGACGACAAACCCGGCGATTGACACTGCGTTGACAATCGGGGCCCAATTTCCGTCTTGCCGCATCGGGCAACGAATGCGAGAAAGCCGCATCCTGAATGTGCATGCGGAGGTCTTGACGTGCAGCAAGCGGAAATTGGTCTGATCGGTCTCGGGGTCATGGGCTCCAATCTGGCGCTCAACATCGCAGAGAAGGGCAATCGCATCGCGGTCTTCAACCGCACGCCGGCCCGCACCGACGAATTCCTCGGTGAAGCAGGCGATCTTGCCGACCGGATCATCGGTTGCCAAACGATCGAAGAATTTGTCGCCGCCATCCGTCCGCCGCGCCCGATCATCATCATGATCAAGGCCGGTGAAGCCGTCGACCAGCAGATCGAAGCGCTGATGCCGTATCTGTCGAAGAACGACATCATGATCGATGCCGGCAATGCCAATTTCCGTGACACCGTCGCCCGCTTTGAAAAGCTTGCCGGCACTGACTTTACCTTTATCGGCATGGGCGTGTCCGGTGGCGAGGAAGGCGCGCGCCATGGTCCGTCGATCATGGTCGGCGGCACGGAAGACAGCTGGAAGCGCGTCGAACCCGTACTGACCTCGATCGCTGCGAAGTTCAATGATGAGCCTTGCGTAGCATGGCTCGGCACGGATGGTGCTGGCCACTTCGTCAAGACGATCCATAACGGCATCGAATATGCCGACATGCAGATGATTGCCGAGATCTACGGCATCCTGCGTGACGGTCTCGGCATGTCTGCAGCCGAAATTGGCGAGATCTTCGGCACCTGGAACAAAGGCCGCCTCAACTCCTATCTGATCGAGATCACCGAGAAGGTCCTGAAGGCGACCGACCCGGAAACCGGCAAGCCGATGGTCGATATCATCGTCGATTCCGCTGGTCAGAAGGGCACGGGGAAATGGTCGGCGATTGAGGCACAGAACCTCGCAGTAGCAGCCAGCGGCATTGAGGCCGCCGTTTCCGGCCGCGTGCTGTCGTCACTGCGCGAAGAGCGCCTTGCTGCCGAAAAACTCTTCGGCCTACCAACACTCACCGAAGCGCCGAAGGACAAGGCCGCCTTCATCGCCGATCTCGAAAACGCGCTGCTGGCCGCCAAGATCGCGGCTTATGCGCAGGGCTTTGCCGTGATGTCGTCGGCATCGCAAGAGTTCAACTGGTCTCTGCCCATGCCGACGATCGCCCGCATCTGGCGCGCCGGCTGCATCATCCGCTCGCAGTTCCTCGACGAGATCACCTCGGCCTTCACCAAGGATCCGAACGTTGCCAACCTCGTTGTGACCCCGGCCTTCTCGGCCATGGTCAAGGAAACGGATGGAGCACTCCGCCGGGTCGTCGCCCATGCCGCGCTTTCCGGCCTCCCGGTTCCGGCCCTGTCCTCGGCCTTGTCCTATTTCGATACCTATCGCCGCGGCCGCGGCACGGCCAACCTGATTCAGGCCCAGCGCGACTTTTTCGGTGCCCATGGCTTCGAGCGTCTCGACGGCAAGGACATCCATCATGGTCCGTGGGCGGGCCAGTTCTAAGCCGAACACAATCCGGTGCCACTTGGCACGGATCAGGCCCGGGGCTCCATGGTCCCGGGCCTTTTCTTTCGAAAGCGCCATCGGTGGCGTCGCCCCGGTTCTGCCATGCTCTCCGTGGCGCTGGCGCGATGTGCTCTGCACTTTTGCTGGAATTGCTCTGGAAGCGTTGAGTGCAGTCTTGCGTGTGTACAACCGCGCTCGATTAAAATCCTAGGAATTTCCTTACTCACCATTTAACGAATCGCGCCTAGCGTCGGCCTTCGGTTAACGAAATCTCTCGTATTTCAGGCGTTGTTTCATGTTTTCCTTTCATTCGCAGTCGCTTTTGCTGGCGAGCGTGGCTATTCACGCCGTCTTTTCACTCGTCTTCCTGCGCCTATGGCGGCAGGGTGGGCGTCGGCTGGACTTCCTGCTTTGGGCTCTGGCCGCGATGAGCGGCGCGTTCGGCGCCATCTTGGCATCAACTGGAACGGCTCTTTCCATACCGTTTGGGCAGGGCCTGCTCCTGATGTCGCTTGCGCTTGCCTGGCAGGGCCTGCGCAGCTTCGATCACCGAGCGGTACATCTGCAATTTGCCACTATGGGACCGGTTCTGTGGGCCGCGTTTACCGCGAGCTTCGCTGTCTTCAACGAGGACAGCGGCCTTCGTTTCGTTTTCTTCGGTCTGATCTCTGCCCTATATTGTGGCCTGATCCTGCGCGAACACTGGATCTCTGCTCGCAGCGAGCGCCTGCCGAGCCGAGGCCTGATCGCTGCATGGTTCGCCGTTCATGGGATCACCGGTCTTGTCCTCGCGGGCAATGGTATGGCCGAACTCTTGACGGGGCAGGGTGATGTCATCGTGACGACACCTTCGCTGTGGAGCGACCTCCTCGAAGTGGAATTCCTGCTGAGTGCCTTCCTCGGCAACTTCAGTGCCTATGTGATGGTCAAAGAGCGGCTGCAGCTCGAGAACCAATGGGTCGCAGCAACCGACACCCTGACTGGCCTGGTCAACCGTCGCACCTTCCTCGACATGATGCAGACTTTGTCCTTCAAAATCCGCGGCGAGGGCGCCTTTCTCTATGTCGATGTCGACCACGTCAAGCGCATCAACGACCGCTTCGGTCATTCCAGTGGCGATGAAGTCTTGCGAAGCTGCTCGCAGCTGATGGCCCGTGAACTACCGTCGAATGCGTTGATCGGCCGCTTGGCAGGAGCGGAATTTGCCGCCTATGTCCCGGATTGTGATGTCGACCGGGCGGCGATGCTCGGCAGTTTGATCCACGATACGGTGGCTGAGCAGATGTTCTTCTTCGGTGCCGAGATGGTGACGGTGACCGTCAGCGTTGGCATTGCCCATGGTGCCATGCAGGTCACGCCCGATGAGTTGCTGAAGCGCGCGGATGCGGCACTCCATACGGCCAAGGTTCGCGGTCGCAACGCGGTCGTTGTCTGGGATGAAGGCCAAGCCCCAGCTTTTGGATAGGATAGGTTCGGGAACGGCAGCCGCGCTTAGTCCCAGCGCGGCTGACTGATACTCTGCAGCAGGGACGGCTCGATCCCGTCGATCCGCGCAATGACGGCCTTGGCAAGTTCACGCCCCGCCTGGCGGACGTCTTCATGCGCGGTGATGATTTCAGGTCGCACCCATTTCAGAATGGGAGTGCCTTGCTTGGCGACCAGATCAAGCTCCCGGCCAACCCGCTTGCCAGCTGCTTCGATGCCGGCATTGGCGGCAATGGCGCTGCTGCCCGAAGACAGGACCAGGCCATCCGGCGCCTCCGGTCCGCTCATCAGGCCCTGAACCATCGTCCGGATCTCCTCAAGCGAGGCGTCGATATTGATTGGCAGCGACACTTCCTGGGCGCCAAAAGCCGTCATCGCCTGACTGAAGCCTGCGCGAAGATGGTCGTAATAGGTGAGCTTGCTTGGCGGCGGCAAGAGTGCGATGCGCTTGCGTCCCCGCGCGACCAGACGTTCCACAGCTCCATAACCGAAAGCTTCATTGTCGAAGTCGTGGAAGGGGTGCGGTTCGCCGAGCCGTGTGCGCCCGTGGGTCGCAAACGGCATGTTGCGCTCCATCAGCAGGCTGACCCGCGAATCCTCCGGCTCCAGCCGCGATATGATCACGCCGTCGGCTGACCCCGTCTCGAGGATATAGCGCACGGGCAGCATCGGGTCTTTGGTATGGGCGTGTGGCGTGACCACGATATGGTAGGGCGTGCCTGCCAGCACTTCCGAAATGCCGACAACCATCTGGTTGGAAAAGCCAAGGATCTCCTCGTCAATCCCAAGAACCAGCGCAATCACATTGGTTTTGCCTGTGCGCAAACGCACGCCGGCGCGGTTCGGCTGGTAGCCGAGCTGGCGGGCCACCATCCGCACCCGTTCTTTGGTGTCTGCACCAATATCGGGCGCATCCTTGAGGGCCCGCGACACCGTGGTGATGCCGAGCCCGGTCATGAAGGCGATCGTTTTGAGGGTCGGTCGTTCCGAGGCCCCGCCCGGCTGCGCCGGCATTCGTTCTTGCTGTTCCGTCATGCTGTCCCGCCACTCGCTTTCGCCCGCTTATAGTCGGTCCCAAGCCCTGTGCAAACCGGCCCGGCGGCACCATTTTTCAGCGCCACAGCCGTTAAATCTGAAACGATACAGTTTGTTTGTCGAGCCTTTATTTGCATCCAGGATCGCAGTCGCTCAACTCATAGGCGTGCGAGGAAGCTGCTGCATTGCAAGAAGGATTCGTATTGCGGCGCGAGACGTTTCATCTAGTGTGTCCGCAATTGTGAGACATTTCAGTTATATTAATCGTGATGCGTTGCAATATTTTTCTGAATATCTCCTGTCTCCTTGCTCGTTCCGCCCTGAGGTTTTGAGCGGAAGGAAGGCTGTTAACAAAATTTCTTCCGCAGCCGGTTGCGTGTGTCTGACA
The DNA here is from genome assembly GCF_051549525.1 of Rhizobium sp. G187. Classification (NCBI taxonomy): domain Bacteria; kingdom Pseudomonadati; phylum Pseudomonadota; class Alphaproteobacteria; order Hyphomicrobiales; family Rhizobiaceae; genus Rhizobium; species Rhizobium sp. G187. Next base: position 677,316 of record NZ_JBPUGM010000001.1, on the reverse strand, counting down.
CTTCGCATAAGTTTTTCCGGCAACGTTTCAGTGAGGGAGGAGACTCATGAATATTCGTAGCTTTGCGGCAGCTCTAGCCGCTACCGTCGTTATGCCGTTTGCGGCAGCGCAGGCCACCGATCTTGAAGTAACCCATTGGTGGACGTCCGGCGGTGAAGCCGCGGCCGTAGCCGAGCTTGCCAAGGCATTCGATGCCACCGGCAACAAATGGATCGACGGCGCCATCGCCGGGTCCGGCGGCACGGCCCGCCCGATCATGATCAGCCGCATCACTGGCGGTGACCCGATGGGCGCCACGCAGTTCAACCATGGCCGGCAGGCTGAGGAACTGGTTGAAGCCGGTCTGATGAAGGATCTGACGGCGGTCGCCGAGAAGGAAAAATGGAAGGACATCATCAAGCCGGCAAGCCTGCTCGATAGCTGCACGATCGACGGCAAAATCTATTGCGCGCCGGTCAACATCCATTCCTGGCAGTGGCTGTGGTTGTCGAATGCGGCGTTTGAGCAGGCCGGCGTTGCCGTTCCGAAGAACTGGGACGAATTCGTCGCAGCCGCACCGGCACTCGAAGCCAAGGGTATCATTCCGCTCGCCGTTGGTGGTCAGCCCTGGCAGTCTGCCGGTGCCTTTGACGTCCTGATGGTCGCCATCGCCGGCAAGGAAACCTTCGAGAAGGTGTTCAAGGAGAAGGACGAGGAAGTCGCGGCAGGTCCTGAAATCGCCAAGGTCTTCAAGGCCGCTGACGATGCGCGCCGCATGGCCAAAGGCAGCAATGTCCAAGACTGGAACCAGGCAACCAACCTCGTCATCACCGGCAAGGCCGGCGGCCAGATCATGGGTGACTGGGCGCAGGGCGAGTTCGCGCTCGCCAACCAGGTTGCGGGCAAGGACTATACCTGCCTTCCTGGCCTCGGCGTGAACGAGATCATCTCCACAGGTGGTGACGCCTTCTACTTCCCCGTCGTTGATGACGAGGCTAAGTCGGCAGCACAGGACGTCTTGGCTTCGACACTGCTCTCGCCGACCACTCAGGTGGCGTTCAACCTGAAGAAGGGTTCGCTGCCGGTTCGTGGCGACGTCGATCTGGCCGCTGCCAATGACTGCATGAAGAAGGGCCTTGATATCCTTGCCAAGGGCAATGTTATCCAGGGCACCGACCAGCTGCTCTCGGCTGATAGCCAGAAGCAGAAGGAAGACCTCTTCTCCGAGTTCTTCGCCAATGCATCCATGACGCCGGAAGACGCGCAGAAGCGTTTCGCCGACATCATCGCATCTGCCGAATGATTTGACCGGATGACGATCGGCCGGGGTTCGTCCCCGGCCGTTCACTGGCCAATTTCAACCGGGAGAGCGACGTGTCGCTCGGCAGCGGACCGCGTGGGAGGAGGGGCGCCTTGTGGTGCTCTCGTCGCGGACCTTGCTCGATCCCGGTGTCTAGGACGAGGAGGACGGACCCATGGCAAGCGCTCGGCATGCCGGTCGACCCAACAAGCTGTTTCGCAATCTCAATGCCAAGATTGCATCGATCCCGATGGTGCTCACCGCTCTGGTGATCTTCCTCGGCGGGACCATCTGGACGGTGGTCTATTCCTTCACCAATTCGAAGCTCTTGCCGCGCACGAATTTCGTCGGCTTCGACCAGTATGAACGCCTCTGGGATGCGCCGCGCTGGGTCATGTCGATCCAGAATCTGGCGATCTACGGCATCTTGTCCCTGATCTTCTCGATCGTGATCGGCTTTGTTCTCGCAGCATTGATGGACCAGAAGATCCGCTTTGAAAACGCTTTCCGCACGATCTTCCTCTATCCCTTTGCGCTGTCTTTCATCGTCACCGGCCTTGTCTGGCAATGGATCCTGAATCCTGATTTCGGTGTTCAGTCGATCGTCCGTTCGCTCGGTTGGGAAAGCTTCACCTTCAATCCGCTCTACAATCCCGACATCGTCATTTACGGCATCCTGATTGCCGGTCTCTGGCAGGGTACCGGTCTTGTCATGTGCCTGCTTCTGGCCGGTCTGCGCGGCATTGACGAAGATATCTGGAAAGCCTCGCGTGTTGACGGCATCCCGATGTGGAAGACCTATCTCTTCATCATTATCCCGATGATGCGACCCGTGTTCATCACCACGCTCGTCATCATCACCTCCGGCATCGTCCGTCTCTACGACCTGGTCGTAGCCCAGACGAGCGGCGGCCCAGGCATCGCCTCCGAAGTCCCGGCGAAATATGTCTATGACTACATGTTCCAGGCACAGAACCTCGGTCAGGGCTTCGCTGCATCGACGATGATGTTGCTGACCGTCGCCATCATCATCATCCCCTGGGCCTATCTGGAATTCGGAGGTAAGAAGCGTGGCTAATCCCGGTTCTCTCAACACTGCGGCTGCCGGTTTCGATGCAGTCTCCGGCCGTCTGGAAAAAGGCCCCCGTGGCGCCAAGCCCAAGCGGACCTTTTCCGGCCGCAACATCATGCTCTACGGCTCGCTGATCTTCTTTGCGCTGTACTATCTGGTGCCGCTCTATGTGATGGTCGTAACATCGCTCAAGGGCATGCCGGAAATCCGTCTCGGCAACATCTTCTCGCCGCCGATGGAGATCACCTTTGAGCCATGGGTCAAGGCCTGGGCCACAGCCTGCACGGGCCTCAATTGCGATGGCCTGTCGCGTGGTTTCTGGAATTCCGTGCGCATCACGATCCCATCGACGCTGATCTCGATCCTGATTGCCTCCGTCAACGGCTATGCGCTCGCCAACTGGCGCTTCAAGGGTTCAGAATTCTTCTTCACCGTCCTGATTATCGGTGCCTTCATTCCCTATCAGGTGATGATTTACCCGATCGTCATCGTGCTGCGCGAACTCGGTATCTACGGAACCCTGACCGGCCTTGTTATCGTGCACACCATCTTCGGCATGCCGATCCTGACGCTGCTTTTCCGCAACTATTTCACGTCGCTGCCCGAAGAACTGTTCAAGGCGGCGCGCATTGATGGGGCAGGGTTTTGGCAGATTTATCTCAGGATCATGCTGCCGATGTCGTTGCCGATCTTCGTCGTGGCCATGATCCTGCAGATCACCGGTATCTGGAACGACTTCCTGTTCGGCGTCGTGTTCACCCGCCCGGAATATTACCCGATGACAGTGCAGCTCAACAATATCGTCAATTCGGTCCAGGGCGTGAAGGAATACAACGTCAACATGGCCGCGACGCTTTTGACCGGCGCGGTGCCGCTCATCGTCTACTTCATTTCCGGACGCCTCTTCGTCCGGGGCATCGCAGCCGGCGCAGTCAAGGGTTAAGCTCATGTCGCACAGTGTATCGATCAAGGACCTCTCTTTGAGCTTCGGCGCCGTCAAGGTGCTGGAAAACCTAAACCTCGACATCGTCGACGGTGAGTTCATCGTTCTCCTCGGCTCATCCGGCTGCGGAAAGTCCACGCTGTTGAATTGCATCGCCGGCCTGCTCGAGCCGACCGACGGGCAAATCTTCATCAAGGGCAAGAACGTCACTTGGGAGGAGCCCAAGGACCGCGGCATCGGCATGGTGTTCCAGTCCTATGCGCTCTATCCGCAGATGTCGGTGAAAAAGAACCTCTCCTTCGGCCTCCAGGTCGCCAAGATGCCGAAGGAGGAAATCGAGAAGCGCGTCCAGCGTGCCGCCGATATCCTGCAGATCGGCCCACTGCTTGACCGCAAGCCGTCAGCGCTTTCCGGCGGTCAGCGTCAGCGCGTGGCGATCGGCCGCGCTCTGGTGCGCGATGTCGATGTCTTCCTGTTCGACGAGCCGCTCTCCAACCTTGACGCCAAGCTGCGCTCGGAGTTGCGCGTCGAAATCAAGCGTCTGCACCACAATCTCAAGAACACGATGATCTACGTCACCCACGACCAGATCGAGGCCCTGACGCTCGCAGACCGCATCGCAATCATGAAGAGCGGCGTGATCCAGCAGCTCGCAGATCCCAACACCATCTACAATCAGCCGAGAAACCTCTTCGTCGCGGGCTTCATCGGTTCGCCGTCGATGAATTTCCTGCATGGCGAACTCGTCAACGAGGGCGGCAAGGTCTTCTTCCGCACGCATGATGTGCTGTTCTCACTGGACGGCTACAGGTCGCAGGAGCCGCTGACCGCCGGCCGTAAGGTCGTGCTTGGCGTCCGGCCTGAGCATATCAAGGTCGACGAGGAAACGGGCATCACCGAACTGCATGAGGCTGTCGTCGATATCGAAGAGCCGATGGGTGCCGACAATCTTCTGTGGTTGAAACATGCCGGCCATACAATGTCGGTCCGTATCAGCGGTACGCGGCGTTATGCCCCGGGTGCGCGTGTGCGCCTCGCTTTCGACATGGAGGTCGCCTCCCTTTTCGACGCAAAGAGTGAAGACCGAATCTGAGTGATCCCCCCTGCGTCCCGGACCTGCGTGCCGGGACGCCTTTTTCTTCCAGGACGCGTATCATGAATGAGTATACGAGCGGCGGCACCATCGATCTCCAGGGAGCGTGGCATCTGTCGTCCGTGGACGGCGACCACGGGGCGTCGATCAGCATCCCCGGTGATGTCCACTCGGCGCTCCAGGCTGCCGGCCTCATCCCCGATCCCTATTTTGCCCGCAATGAAGAAGCGGTGCAGTGGGTCGCCGAGCGCGACTGGGCCATAGAGCGCAGCGTCATGGTCCCGGATGTCGCTGGCAGCTGGTATCTCGATATCGACTATCTCGACACCGTCGCCGTGGTCTTCGTCAACGATATCCCGGTGCTCTCAGCCGACAACTGCTTCCGGCGCTATCGCCCCGATGTCAGCCACGCGCTCCAGCCGGGTGAAAACAAGATCCGCATCCTCTTCCATTCCAGCATCACCGCGGGCGCCGAGCGCCAGGCGCGCCAGCCCTTCTATATCCCGTATTCGACCGCGAATTCGCCGATCCCCAACGGCAATATGCTGCGCAAGCCGCAATGCCATTTCGGCTGGGACTGGAACATCGCCCTTGCGCCGCTTGGCCTTTATGGGTCGATCGCATTGAAACAGCTTGATCCCGCCCGCATCGAACATGTCGAGACGGAGCAGGTGCATCATGCCGATGGCCGCGTTGACCTGAAGGTGATCGCCACACTGCATTCGTCTGAGCCCGCAGTCGTGCCAATCCATTTTGATCTCGACGGCGAGCGAGTCCGCCTCGATGTCGGTATCGCCGCCGGCGAAACGAAGATCGTGCATGTCTTCGAGATCGAGAGCCCGCGCCTCTGGTGGCCATCGGGTTCCGGCGCGCAGGCGCTCTATACGCTGACCGTCGATCTGCCGACGGAGGTCGTCACCCGCCAGATCGGCTTGCGCACTGTCGAACTCCTCACCGATTCCGACGCAGCCGGCAGTCGGTTCGCGCTCAAGGTCAACGGACGCGAGATCTTCTGCCGTGGTGCCAACTGGATCCCAGCGGACGCGCTCTTTTCGCGCGCGTCGGAAGAGAAGACGGAAGACCTGCTGAATTCCGCTATCGCGGCCAACATGAACATGATCCGCATCTGGGGTGGCGGGTTTTACGAGGCCGACTGGTTCTATGACCTTTGTGACCGGCTTGGTCTGATGGTCTGGCAGGACTTCATGTTCGCCTGCAATCTCTACCCATGCACCGAGGACTTCCTCGACAATGTCGCTCACGAGGTCGAATATCAGGTCAAGCGCCTGTCGAGCCACGCCTCCATTGTCATCTGGTGCGGCGACAACGAGCTCGTCGGTGCGCTGACCTGGTTTCCGGAATCGCGCGACAACCGCGACCGCTATCTCGTCGCTTATGACCGCCTCAATCGCGTCATCGAGCAGGGCGTAAAGAAGTCCTTCCCGCAAGGCATCTGGTGGCCGTCGAGCCCGGCCTCCGGCTATCTCGACTACGGCGATGCCTGGCATGCCGATGGTTCGGGCGACATGCACTACTGGTCTGTCTGGCACGAAAACAAGAGTTTCGATAATTACCGAACCGTCAAACCACGCTTCTGCTCGGAATTCGGCTTCCAGTCCTACACCTCGCTGCCCGTCATCGAGAGTTTCGCCGACAAGAGCGACATGAACATCGCGTCGCCCGTCATGGAACTGCACCAGAAGAATGTCGGCGGCAATGAGCGGATCGCGGGCACCATGTTCCGCTATTTCCGCTTCCCGAAGGATTTTGCCAATTTCGTCTATTTAAGCCAGATCCAGCAGGGGCTCGCCATCAAGACTGCCGTCGAATACTGGCGGTCGCTGAAGCCCCACTGCATGGGTACGATCTACTGGCAGCTCAACGACACCTGGCCCGTCGCCTCCTGGTCCAGCCTGAACTATGGCGGCAGCTGGAAGGCCATGCATTACATGGTTCGTCGCTTCTTCCAGCCGGTCGCGGTCGCTGCCATTCCTTCCGAGGATGCCACTTCCATCACGCTTTCCATGGTCAATGATACGCTGGATACCGTCACGGTCGATGCCAACCTCTTCGTCCTGACGCTTTCGGGCGAGCGCATTCCGTTGAAAAGCGTGCAGGGCGATTGCGGCCCCGACGCTGCGGACATTCTCGTCACGCTGGATGCCAGCGAAATCCCGGCGGATGGTCTTCTCGCCTGGAGCTTCATTGCATCCAACGGCATGACCGGGGAGGGGCATTTTATCAACGGCACCTATAAGGCGCTGGAGCTCCAGCCGGCGGGTATCGAGACCACCGTCATCGCCACGAATGATGGTGCGTTCGAGGTAACTGTCACCGCAAAGGGGCTGGCGCTTTTCGTCATGCTCGAAAGCGAGACCGCCGGTCGTTATTCCGACAACGCCTTCGACCTCACGGCCGGTGAAAGCCGCCGCATCACCTTCACCCCGGACACGGCACGACCATCAGGCACCTTGCCGGCATTCCGCATCTACGATCTCTACAGCTGCCAGTCGGTGGAATGACAGGCGACACCCATAAGGCCCTGGGCGCCCGATCCAGGGAAAACGAGGAGGAGTACCCCTATGACCACGCTCGGATTTCAGCTTTACAGCGCCCGCAATTTTCAGCCCTTCAGCGGCATCTACCCGAAGCTCCAGGCCGCCGGTTACGGTGAGGTCGAAGGCTACGGCGCGCTTTACGCCTCGCTCGCCGATGGTGAGCTCGATGCCTTCCGCAAGGAACTCGATAACAACGGCCTGACTATGCCGACCGCCCATTTCGGCCTCGACATGATCGAGGGCGACCCTGATCGCGTGATCAAGATTGCGAAGACGCTCGGCATCGAGGCGGTCTACTGCCCTTACCTGATGCCGGACCAGCGTCCGACGGATGCCAGCGGCTGGTTCGCTTTTGGCCAGCGCCTACAGGCCGCCGGCAAGCCGCTGCGCGATGCCGGCCTCGTTTTTGGCTGGCATAATCACGACTTCGAATTCGTGGCTTTGCCGGATGGCTCCACCCCGCAGGAGCAGATCTTCGCCGGTGGCCCGGAACTCGACTGGGAAGCCGATATCGCCTGGGTCATCCGCGGCGGTGCCGATCCCTTTGCGTGGATCGAAAGCTACGGTAAGCGCATCAGCGCCGTCCACGTGAAGGATATCGCACCGGCCGGCGAGAATGCCGACGAAGACGGCTGGGCCGATGTCGGCCATGGCACCGTTGACTGGAAGGGCCTTGTCGCTGCGCTGAAGAGCACCCGCGTCAAGCATTTCGTCGTGGAGCACGACAATCCCAAGGACATCGACCGGCTGATCACCCGCTCGATCGCGTCCTTCAAAACCTATTGAACCCAGCGCACAGAGCAGGACATTCTTATGGCACGCGAACTCGGCGTCGGCATCATCGGATGCGGCAATATCTCCACCACCTACTTTACGCTCGCGCCGCTGTTTCGCGGCCTGAAAGTCGTCGCTTGCGCCGACATCAACATGAGTGCGGCGCAGCTGCGCGCCGAAGAATACGGCGTGAAGGCACAGACGATCGACGAGCTTCTCGCCAATGACGAGGTCGATATCGTCGTCAACCTGACCATCCCGGATGCGCATTACCCGGTCTCCAAGCGCATCCTCGAAGCCGGCAAGCACGTCTATTCGGAAAAGCCGCTGGTGCTCTCGCTTGAACAGGGCGAAGATCTGCGTGCGATTGCCAAAGCCAAGGGCCTGTCCGTCGGCTGCGCACCCGATACCTTCCTCGGCGGCGCGCATCAGCTGGCGCGTGCCTATATCGACAAGGGTGGCATCGGCCGAGTCACCTCCGGCACCTGCCACGTCATGAGCCCCGGCATGGAAATGTGGCATCCGAACCCGGACTTCTTCTTCCTGCCGGGCGGCGGCCCGGTTCTCGATCTCGGTCCTTACTATATCGCCAACCTGATCAACTTGATCGGTCCGGTGAAGCGCGTAGCAGCCTTGACCTCGATGGCCAGCGAGACCCGCACCATCACCAGCCAGCCACGCAATGGTGAGCAGATCCCGGTCAAGACGCCCACAAACATCCATGCGCTTCTGGAATTCCAGAACGGCGCAACGATCACGCTGTCCGCCAGCTGGGACGTCTGGAGCCATCGCCACGCCAATATGGAACTCTACGGCACCGAAGGCTCGCTCTACGTGCCAGACCCCAACTTCTTCGGCGGTGTCGTCGAAGCCTCCGGTCGCGACAAGGATATCCAGCCGCTTGAAGCCTGGGATCATCCATTCGGCATCAACAACCAGGAAAGCCCGCAAGGGCCGCGCGCCAACTACCGCACGGCCGGTCTCGCCGACATGGCTGTCGCCATTCTCGAAGGCCGCGATGCCCGCTGCTCGCTCGACCGTACCCTGCACGGCGTCGACGTCATGGTCTCGATCCTGAAGTCGGGCGAGACGGGAGAATTCGTGACATTGTCGACAACCTGCACCCAACCGGCAGCTCTGGGTATCGACGAAGCGCAGGCTCTGCTTCGCTAGACCCATCGCCAACCCCTCCCCACAAGGGGGAGGGCTTTTCCGCCGCCGCCTCTGGGCTTTTGCTTCGTCTCCGCTAAGTTGCGGCTGGCGGAGAACGGGAGCGTCCCCGATCGGTCTCCCCCCTTGTGGGGGAGATGGCCGGCAGGCCAGAGGGGGTCTTCGTTTCCGCCGGGCACATGCATCTGGGAGAGAACCATCCATGACCTATACCCCCGCCGAAAACCGCTATGAGCGGATGACCTATAATCGCTGCGGCAAGAGCGGGCTGAAGCTGCCGGCGATCTCGCTCGGCCTCTGGCACAATTTCGGCAATGACACGCCGCATGCCACCAAGCAGGCGATCTGCCGCAAGGCATTCGATCTCGGCATCACCCATTTCGACCTCGCCAACAATTACGGTCCGCCGCCGGGCTCCGCCGAGGAAGCCTTCGGTGAGATCCTCAAGACCGATTTCCGGGGTTACCGCGACGAGCTGATCATCTCGTCGAAAGCCGGCTACAACATGTGGCCCGGCCCTTACGGCGAATGGGGCAGCCGCAAATACCTGATCGCCTCCTGCGACCAGAGCCTGAAGCGCATGGGCCTCGACTATGTCGACATCTTCTATTCGCACCGCTTCGATCCCGACACACCGCTCGAGGAAACCTGCGGCGCGCTCGATCACATCGTGCGGTCGGGCAGGGCACAATATGTCGGCATTTCCTCCTATAATTCGAAGCGCACCCGCGAAGCCTACGAGATCCTGAAGAGCCTGGGCACGCCGCTCCTTATTCACCAGCCCAGCTATTCGATGATCAATCGCTGGATCGAGGAAGACGGGTTGATCGATACGCTCGAAGAGCTCGGCGTCGGCTCGATCGTGTTCTCGCCGCTCGCGCAAGGGATGCTCACCTCGAAATACCTCAACGGCATTCCGGAAGGCACCCGCGCGACGCAGGACAAGTCGCTCGATCCGGGCTTCCTCAACGAGCGCAATCTCGAAAACATCCGCGGCCTCAACAAGATTGCCGAGAAGCGCGGCCAGACTCTGGCGCAGATGGCGCTGTCCTGGGTGCTGCGTGGTGGCCACATCACCACGGCGCTGATCGGCGCGTCGAAGCCCTCCCAGGTCGAGGACTGCGTCAAGGCCATCGAGACGCCCGACTTTACGGCAGAAGAACTCGCCGAGATCGACGTCTTCGCCAAGGACGCCGACATCAACATCTGGGCCGCCTCCGCCGAGCGCAAGGGCCCGCCCAGGAAGAAGAAATAGAAACCAATCTCCCCCCTTGCGGGGGAGAACGGGATTTCAGCAGCTTAGCGTCAGCTAAGTGCTAGAAATCCCAAGAGAGGGGCTTGTCAGCCAGGCAGCCCCTCTCCTGAAAAATTGAGGGCTTGAGCCTTTGGCTAAGTCCCTGGTTTTTCTTAGTCTCCCTCAGGGGGGAGAGGTAAGTGCGGAGGAGGACACACGCCATGATCATCAACCCCATCCTGCCGGGCTTCAATCCGGACCCGTCGATCTGCCGCGTGGGCGACGACTACTACATCGCCACCTCCACCTTCGAATGGTTTCCGGGCGTGCAGATCCACCATTCGCGCGACCTCGCCAACTGGGAGCTTGTGACCCGTCCGCTTACCCGCGCAAGCCAGCTCGACATGCGCGGCAATCCCGACAGCGGCGGCGTCTGGGCGCCGTGTCTGTCCTATGCCGATGGCATGTTCTGGCTCGTCTATACTGACGTCAAACGCTTCGAAGGCTCGTTCAAGGACGCGCATAACTACATCGTCACGGCACCCTCCATCGAAGGCCCCTGGTCCGATCCCATCTATGTCAATTCCTCCGGCTTCGACCCCTCGCTCTTTCATGATGACGACGGCCGCAAATGGTTCACCAACATGCAGTGGAACCATCGACCGGAGGCACGCAACACCATTGGTCACGCCAAGTTCGACGGCATCCTGCTACAGGAATGGGACCCGAAGACGCAAAAGCTCATCGGCCCGATCAGGAACATCTTCGAGGGCAGCAGCCAAGGTCTCGTCGAAGGCCCGCATCTCTTCAAGCGCAATGGCTGGTATTACCTGACGACCGCCGAGGGCGGCACCGGCTACGACCATGTCGTGACCATGGCGCGCTCCCGCTCGATCGACGGCCCTTACGAGATGCATCCCAACACGCATCTGATCACCGCGAAGGACAACCCGGAGGCAGTCCTGCAGCGCGCCGGCCACGGCCAATATGTCGAGACGCCGGACGGTCAGGTCTACCACACGCATCTGTGCGGACGCCCCATGGCCCCGAAGCGCCGCTGCACGCTCGGCCGCGAAACAGCCTTACAGAAATGCGTCTGGAAGGAAGACGGCTGGCTCTATCTCGAACAGGGCGGCGTCGTGCCATCCGTCGAGGTGCCGGCGCCCAATGGTGCGGTGAAGCGCGAGGAACCCGTCGAGATCGTCAGGACCTTCGACAGCCCCGACTTACCATCCGAATTCCAGTGGCTGCGCACGCCGCATCCCGAGCGCCTCTTCAGCCTGACCGAGCGGGCAGGGCGCTTGCGCCTCTTTGGCCGTGAAAGCATCGGCTCCTGGTTCGAGCAGTCGCTCGTCGCCCGCCGGCAGGAGCATCACCGCTTCCGCGCCGAAACCCGTCTCGAATTCTCGCCCGACACTTACCAACAGGTCGCAGGCCTGACGCACTACTACAACCGCTACAAATTCCACGCGCTCGGCATCTCCACCGACGAAAAGCTCGGCCGCTCGCTGATCATCCTGTCCTGCCCGGGCGACTATCCCTCCGGCAAGCTGATTTTCCCGATCGGCATGGGCCAGTCGATCCCCGAGGGTGCCGTGGATCTCGCCATGGAGATCACCGACAACGACCTGCAATTCTTCTGGCGCGTCGCGGGCGAAGGCGCATGGCAGGCTATCGGCCCCGTCCTCGACGCCGGTGTCATCTCCGACGAAGGCGGGTTCGGCGAACACGGCTCCTTCACCGGCGCCTTTGCCGGCATGTTCTGCTTCGACATAACGGGGCGCGGCAAACCGGCGGATTTCGAGCGGTTCGTTTATCGGCGGGGGTGAGGGGCGCAAGCGTTTCCGTCGTCATCCTCGGCCCTGTGCCGAGGATCTGCTGACGTCGCAATCCACTCAACGGCAGCGCATGCTCGGGACATCCTCGGGTTCAACCCGAGGACGAGCATGACGGCGCCCAATGACAACCGTCACACCGCCGCCACGATCCGAGCCAACCATGCGGTGACCCGACTATCAATGCCGAAGAGGGACTGTACGCCATCCACATTGCCTGTAAGCTTCCGCAATGGACCATCATCACGCCCATCTCTTTCCTGGTGTCCCGCTCGCCCTCGGCTCCGCCGTGCTCTTCGGCGCCTCAGCACCTTTGTCCAAATGGCTGCTCGGAAGCGTCGATCCCTGGCTTCTCGCGGGCATCCTTTATCTCGGTGCGGGGATCGGCCTGGCGCTCGTCCATTGGGGGCGGCCGCTGATCGGGCTTGAGCGGGTCGAGGCGCCGCTGTCGCGGTCCGATCTTCCCTGGCTTGCGGCGGTCGTGACCTTCGGTGGCGTGATGGCACCGCTGTTCCTCATGCTCGGCCTGTCGCTGACGACAGCCTCCTCCGCCTCTCTGCTCCTCAATCTCGAGGGGCTGGCCACCATGCTGATCGCCTGGCTGGTGTTTCGCGAAAATGTCGATCGCCGCCTGTTGATCGGCGCTCTTGCCATCCTTCTCGGCGCCGTCGTCCTGTCATTCGATGGCGGCGGCTTTGAGCTCGATCCCGGCGGTCTGTGGATTGCGGCAGCCTGCCTGTGTTGGGGCATCGACAACAATCTGACCCGCAAGCTCTCCTCTGCCGATCCCGTACAGATCGCGATGATCAAGGGGCTTACCGCCGGCTGCACGAATATCATCCTTGCCTTCACGCTCGGCGCTGCCATCCCGGATGTGACGATTACTGCCATTGGAGCCATCGTTGGCTTCCTCGGCATCGGCGTCAGCCTTGTCATGTTCATGCTGGGTCTGCGCCATCTCGGCACGGCGCGCACCGGCGCCTATTTCTCGCTTGCGCCTTTCATCGGCGCCCTGATCGCCGTCATCGGTTTCGGTGAGCCGGTGACGCTATCGCTCGCCGTCGCAGCACTGCTGATGGGCTTTGGCCTCTGGCTGCATCTGTCGGAACGCCACGAGCATGATCATCTGCATGAACCTCTCGAGCACGATCATCTGCATACCCATGACGATCACCACAACCACGACCATGACGGCTCCGTCACCGAGCCGCATGCACACTGGCATCGCCACGCGCCGCTCCGCCACAAACACCCGCATTATCCGGACCTGCATCACCGCCATGGGCATGGGTAACATGCATCGGGAGGCGAATGAGCCAAACCACCGTCATCCTCGGGCTCGTCCCGAGGATCTGCCGACGTCGTAATGATTTCAACGGTAGCGGGTGCTCGGGACAAGCCCGAGCATGATGAGCCCGTCCTTCTTCACCCCAACCGTTCCGCATGCCACTTCAGGTGATCCTCCATGAAGGTCGAAATGAAGTAGTAGGAATGATCGTAGCGCTCATGCATGCGCAGCGTCAGGCCGATATCCGTGCCCTTGATCGCTTCTTCGAACTTCCACGGCGCGAGGCCCGTCTCCAGAAAACTGTCCGCCTTGCCCTGATCAACAAGGAATTCCGGGAAGCGCGCTCCATCCTCGACCAGCGCACAGGCGTCGTATTCGCGCCATTTGGCGCGGTCCGCCCCGAGATACTTTTCGAACGCATCCTGCGTCCAGTCGGCTGTCAGCGGATTGACGATCGGCGCAAAGGCCGAGCAGCTCTTGAAGCGCTCAGGGTTCTTCAGCGCGATCGTCATTGCGCCGTGGCCGCCCATGGAATGGCCGAAGATCCCCTGGCGGGTCATGTCGGCGCGGAACTGTTCGGCAATCAGCGCTGGCAGTTCCTCGGTGATGTAGGAATACATCTGGAAGTGTTCGGCCCAGGGCGCTTCGGTGGCGTTCAGATACATGCCCGCACCCTTGCCCATCTTCCAGTTGGTAAGTTCGTCCGGCACGTCATTGCCGCGTGGGCTGGTATCCGGGCAGACGACGATCAGGCCGAGTTCGGCGGCCATCCTGCGATACTCGCCCTTTTCCATGACATTGGCGTGGGTGCAGGTGAGGCCGGAGAGGTACCAGAGCACGGGCCGCTTTTCTGCAATCGCCTGCGGCGGCACGAAGACGGCGAAGGTCATTTCGGTACCGGTCGTTTCCGACGGATGGGAAAAGACGCCCTGCATGCCGCCGAAGGCGGTGTTCTGGGAGATGATGTTCATGGGTGTTGCTTCCTTGTCGTGCGAATGGGTCAGCCGGCCAGCGACACCGCCGCATTGACGGCAGCCGCGACCAGCACGGTGTTGAAGAAGAACGAGGTGGTGGCATGCACAAGATTGAGCTTGCGCATCGCTGTCGAGGTGATGACGACGTCAGAGGTCTGGGCGGTCATGCCAATGACCAGCGAGAAGTAGAGGAAATCATGGCCGCATGGGTTCGGCGTCGCCGGAAACTCCAGCCCGCCGCGCCGTCCGTTCTCATTTGTCCGCGAAGGCCGCCAATAGACATGGGCATAGTGCATCGCCGCCATGGTGTGGATCGTCAGCCAGCCGAGGACCACGGAGGCGAAAGCCAGCGCCAGCTCTGTGTAACCGCTCTGGCTATCGGTGCGGTTCAGCGCCAGAAACAGCGAGCCGATTGCGGCGACGATCGCCAGCAGGGTCACCGCGAAAATGGCGAAGGCTGGCGCATCTGCGGCGTCCGCATGCTGCTTCAAATAGGAAGGGGTCAGCCGCCGCATCCTGAGCAGCGACAGGATCAGGTAGAGGAAAAAGAACAGGATGGCTGGCAGTTCGATGATGAGAGCAGGTTGAAACGCTGCCGCAACGGGCAGGCTCGCGACCGCCAGGCCACCGGCCAGGGCAAAGGAACGATAACGGTGGTCGAGCACCGAATTCATCAGGTTTTTCAAAAGCGCAGCGCCTGTGGTCTTGCCCGGGTGATCAGCCCTACTTCTTGATGCGGCGGCAGAGCCTGTCAAGCGTTTCGAGGAAGGCGGAGCGGTCGCGTGGAGAGAAGGCTGCATTGTAGCCCTTGCTCTCGCCGGTCTCGCGCAGGTGCGCCCCGAGATCGCGCATGGCGGTCGCCATGCCGATATTGGCCTTGTCGAAGATCCGTCCCGTCGGGCCCGTCACCTGGGCACCGGCCGCGACGCAACGCCCGGCCAGTGGCACATCGGCCGTCACGACGATATCGCCTTCGCCACAGCGCTCGGCGATCCAGTCGTCGGCCGCATCGAAGGCGCCGGATACGATGACGTTCTTCACCATCGGATCGCGCGACGGCCTCAAGCCCGAATTCGCCACAAATGTCACCGCCAGATCGTGCCGCTCGGCGACTTTCAGGATCTCCGGCTTCACGGGACAGGCATCGGCATCGACATAGATTTCGGGCATTTGATCAGTCGTCAAAGAATCTGCGATAGTCTCGCGCCGCACGCAGGAGACGGATGAGCTCGATCCCGTCCCCGGTGTCGAGTGGCTGGTAGATAATCAGGTATCGCCGGAAGGGGAATAGCCGCATCGTCGGATATCTGGGAAATCGTTGGACGCCGAGATGCGGACGTTCCGCCAATACCCGGTATCGCTCTTCCAACTCTGCGACGAAGCTATCGGCTGCGGCCTCATTGTCCGCTCCGATGAAGGGCCAAATGCCGTAAAGATCCTCGACGAAGAGTGGTCTTCGCAGGATCCGCGGCATGGGTCACCGCCGCTTCCGAAATTCTGTGACCAGGTCGTCAGCAGATTCCATCATAACCGGAGGGCCACTTTCCAATCCGAGGGCCGCTTCGCGCTCCAGATCCGTTAGAAACCGCGCAGCCTCCGCCTCGCGTTGCTCTAGCAGATCAAGGCTGTAGCCGATGACGTCTGTCGTTGAACTGAACCGACCCGATTCCACTAGCCGCTCGACCAAAGCTGCTTGTCTGTCATCCAACATAATGCGGTCATGCTTCATCACGTCAACTCCGCGAGACTACGTCAGTCTATCATGATTTCGTATAACCAGCCATCTAGCGAAACGATCGTGAAAACCTACCCCCGCCGCAGCATGTCGACATGCGGAATATCATCCTCCAGATATTCCTCCGAGATCACCTCGAAGCCCAGCGACCCATAGAACTTCTGCAGATGGCTCTGCGCCGAAATCTCGATCGGCTCACCGGGGTGGCGCTTCTCCACCTCGGCAATTGCCTCGCGCATCAAGGCTTCGCCCAGTCGCTTTCCGCGATGATCAGGCGACACCGCCACGCGTCCGATGCGGGGGTGATGCTCCGGTGTAGGACGCCAGAGCCGTGCACAGGCCAGAAGAGCGCCGCCATCTAGCAGCCTCAGATGCAGGCAGTCCTTGTCGTTGCCGTCGAGTTCCGGATAGGGGCAATGCTGCTCGACGACGAAGACGTCGACGCGCAGCTTCAGCATCTCGTAGAGGTCGGTGGCGGAGAACTCGTCGAGCCTCCGCACGTCGACAGTGTAAAGCACTGACATCAATAGACCACGACGCCGCGGATCGATTCTCCCTTGTGCATCAGGTCAAAGCCCTTGTTGATGTCCTCGAGCGGCATGGTGTGGGTGATCATCGGGTCGATCTGGATCTTGCCTTCCATGTACCAGTCGACGATCTTCGGCACGTCGGTGCGGCCGCGCGCGCCGCCAAAGGCGGTGCCCATCCAGTTGCGGCCGGTGACCAGCTGGAACGGACGCGTCGAGATCTCCTGGCCGGCACCGGCCACGCCGATGATGACGGATTTGCCCCAGCCGCGATGCGAGCTTTCCAGCGCCTGACGCATCACCTTGGTGTTGCCGGTGCAGTCGAAGGTGTAGTCCGCGCCGCCGATCAGGTCGTTGCCGCGCTTGGTCAGGTTGACGAGATAGGGCACGATGTCGTCACCGACTTCCTTCGGATTGACGAAATGCGTCATGCCGAATTTTTCGCCCCAGGCCTTGCGGTCCGGGTTGATGTCGACGCCGATGATCATGTCTGCACCGGCAAGCCGCAGGCCCTGCAGCACGTTCAGACCAATGCCGCCGAGGCCGAAGACGATGGCCGTCGAGCCGATCTCGACCTTGGCCGTGTTGATCACGGCGCCGATGCCGGTTGTGACACCGCAGCCGATGTAGCAGATCTTGTCGAAGGGCGCGTCCGGATTGACCTTGGCGACGGCAATCTCGGGCAGAACCGTGAAATTCGAGAAGGTCGAGCAGCCCATGTAGTGGTGGATCTTGTCCTTGCCGATCGAGAATCGGCTGGTACCGTCAGGCATCACGCCCTGACCCTGGGTGGCACGGATCGAGGTGCAGAGATTGGTCTTGCGCGAGGTGCAGGAATAGCATTCGCGGCATTCCGGCGTGTAGAGCGGGATGACATGGTCGCCCTTCTTGACCGAGGTCACGCCAGGACCGACATCGACCACGATACCAGCACCCTCATGCCCGAGGATCGCCGGAAACAGACCTTCCGGATCGGCGCCAGAAAGGGTGAAATCGTCGGTGTGGCAGATGCCGGTCGCCTTGACCTCGATCAGCACTTCGCCCGCGCGGGGGCCTTCCAGCTGTACAGTCATGACCTCGAGCGGCTTGCCAGCCTGAACGGCGACGGCGGCGCGTACATCCATGATGTGTTCTCCCTTGAATTTGTCTCTGACTGCGACTTTGGCACGCCAATGCGGACGGGCTCAAGAGGGCGCACCCCATTTTGTCAATAGTCTGATTTTTCAGCCGAATCAGGTTGTGGTCGGTTCACGTCTCTATCAGCGGAACGTGGCGGCCGGCATCGCGGTTGAGCATGCCCGACAGGCGCGGATCTTCAAACACTTCGACCATCCGATCATAGACGGTAAAACCGGAGCGCTGGTAGAAGGGAAGCGCCGCTGGGTGGTCCAGATGGCAGGTATGCACCCAGAACCGGTCGATCGGTTTCGACCATGCATGGTCGATCGCGGCATTCATCAGAATACGGCCGGCACCTGAGCCGACCGCAGACGCGTCAACGCCGAAAAAGGCCAGTTCGCACTCGCCGGCCTTGCGGAAGTCAAGCTCCAGGAGGCCGATGCGCTCGCCATTTCGCATCAGGCCAAAGATCTCGACCGCTGCACTGGCGAGGATAGCCCGCAGGGCTTCGTCTTCCATAGAAAGGCGCGACACCCAGAGCCATTCTTCCCCGACCCGGCGATAAAGCGCGCGGTACTCTTCAGGGTCGGGCGAAGGCCACGGGACAACGGAGAGGTCTGCCTCGGAAGGAGCCGCACGAAGCGGTGGTTTCTCCCGCATCTCGAGGCATGTCACCACAGTGGCAAGCGTTCCGGGAGGCAGTTTCGAATAGCCGATCGGCAAGGGCGTATTGACGGTGTCCATGCCCTTTTGGACCTGTTCCGTCCGTTGAAGTCAAGCGCGCGATTGCGTGTCGATGGGGGCGGCGCCGTTCATGGAAAGAGCAGGCGGCAGGAATAGATCAGGCCATAAATGTGGATCGAAAGCGCTGCATAGTAACCAAAGCCCGTCATCAAACGCTCTGCCGGCGTCATCGGGACAAGTTCAGCTCGCGGTTTGGCATTTTTCGTCTTGATCAGGCTCAAGAGCGTGAACACGGCAAGCGAGCCGATGAGCATCGTGTAGGATAGCCCGAGTCGCCAGCCCGTCCACAGGATCGCAGCCGTCACGATGAAACTTGCGACTGCCAAAAGTCGTTCGGTCTCGAAGATCTGTCGCAGGACCTGCCCTCCATCAAAGCGATAGGTCGGCAGGAGATTGAGCAGGTTGAACCCGCCGAGAATTACCAGAAAGACAAGAATAGGCCCATCGGTATCGAAGCCGTGACCAACGCCATCGGCCGACTGATGTGCTGCAATCAGGATGGGGACCAGAAGTGCCGAAACACCGGCGCCCATCAATGCGCAGGTCGCCACCTCGAAACGGCTGTGATAGGGGCGCCCCCCGATGGCGATGCCGCCGAGCAGCGGCACGAAGATCATTCGCGCACTTGGATGACCAAATGTTCGATAAGCGATCATATGGCCAAGCTCGTGCAGGACGATCACCAATGTCAGGAAAATGGAAATCATCAGGCCGGCTTCATTGAGACCGAAGAACGGCCAGAGCATCAGGGTCGACCCGATCATCAGAACAGCCTGCCACAGGGGATGCTCGAAATGCGCGAGGCTTGAAGAGGCGCGTTCCTCGACATGGTTCTTCAGCGCCGTCATTTCCCGGCGCAGCAGAAACAGACGGAAGAGGTAAGGCGCAAGCCCGCGATAATCATCAGTAATCTCGAAGGTGACACGTGTATCGAGACCCAGTCGCTCGACCGTTCGGTGCTCACGATAGCCCTTCCAATAGGACACATCGAGCGCGCTATCGGCTACAATTCGAAGATCACAGGAGAAACTTGCCCCGGCGGTCATCGCTGCCCGGTCAACGGCCATGATCCGGCGTGTCGGCCGGCCATGCCGGTCCGGGTGGCGGTAGGCGAATTCCACGCGATCAGGCGCACCTTCCACAGGCTCGACAGCAATCACGGACGGGTGCCAGGCCGTCATGTCGCCGGCCGGCCTTGTGATATTCCACACCTCTTCGGCGCGCGCGTTCAGCACGCGCGTTACCCGGATCGACCTTCGACCGAGCGGAGCGGCCATCATCAGCCATAACAGACCGAGATTGATGACGAGCAAGAACAGTGCAGCCTGATGCGACGCCAATTCCGGTCTCCGGTGAAACGCTGATGCTCAAGCAATAGGTTCAAAACTCTGCCATTTACTGACCTTTATCATTCGATTTTTAAGCAAGACCGAAACTACGCGTGCATCGACAATCACTTTTGATTGTCGAATTATCAGCGGATTGAACGACAAGAGGGTTTCATGAGCGCTCAACGGCCATTGTTGCGCGCGACTGGCGATGCTCGCGCCACAGGATGAATAGTCCCGAACCGACGATGATCAGGATGCCGAGCCACTTCGAGGGCGTCGGAAATTCATCGAACAGGAGATATCCCAGAGCGACAGCCGCAATGATCTCGAAATACTGGAAAGGTGCCAATACTGATAGCGGCGCCAGCCGAAAGGCGCGCACCACAAGAAGATGGATATGCCCGGAAATTGTCCCGAGCAGAACGAGAAGTGCAAGGCCCAGCAGCGAGGCGGGCAAGGCAGGCGCGAGGTCGGCATCTCCCGTGACGGTACCTGCGATCAGTGCCGCCGACATGAAGACAGTGCCCCCGATACCCGCCATGGTTTGCATCGTCATCGGGCTATCGGCCTCACCGATGGCGCGATTGAGGAACATGTAGAGCGCAAAGAGGAATGCACAGGCGATGGGGAGCAGCGCCTTCACTCCGAAGATCGCATAGCTCGGCTGTATCACGATCATCGCACCGGCAAAGCCGACAGCGATTGCCAACCAACGGCGCCAGCCGACCCGCTCACCGAGGAACAGCGCCGAAAGTGCGGTCAGGATGAACGGTTCGACGAAATAGATAGCAAACACATCTGCCAGCGGCATGTATTTCACCGCAACGAAGAACATCAGGCTTGCCGCCCCGTGGATGACGCCACGCAGCAGGTTCAACCATGGCCGATTCGCCTTGAGCGCTCCGCTTCCATTCAGCCACAGGAGAAGCGGCAAGGTCGACAGCAACTGGAAGAAGAAGCGGTAAAAGGTGATCTGGCCGGGCGACATTGCCTCGAAGGTCGCCATATATTTGGCGATGGCGTCCATCAAAGGCAGCACAAGCATGCAGCCAGCCATCAGGGCCATGCCGCGAACGGGATCGGAGGCGGAGGAGTGCATATCGGATCTCGTCAGGCTCGGGACAGGCTTCAGGGGCGGGGCCTCCACCATGCACACAGGGCGCGCGCGATCAAGGCAGAGTAGACGTGGAAAAGGCTCGCGGCCCATCGTGCATTTCGGCGAGGTCTGGCTTGTCCAAGTCGTGTCGAAGGTGGCCATCGGCGGATCGAGCCGCTAATATGGCATCAGGATCACTCCGGCGAGGCTCAAAAACGCTCCTCCGCCACGATCATCAGGGAGCAGGGTATGGCCTCGCGCAAGACGTTTTCCCGCAACACCGATGCCAGCGACGACACGCTTGGCGGGCGCCTCTCCATGGCCCGTGATGCGGTGGAACTGACCCCGGCGGATGTCGCCAATCGTGTCGGTGTCCGGCGTGACACCTTGCTGGCCTGGGAATCGGATCGTTCCGAACCGCGCCCGTCCAAGCTCGTGGATCTCGCCGGCATTCTCGGTGTGTCGCCGATGTGGTTGATGACGGGCCTGGGTTCGGGGCCTGTGCAGGAAAGTCTCGATGTGCCGATCGAGGGCTTGCGCTTGCAATTGCAGCGCCTGACCGACGCCCATATGGAATGTGGCCGGCTGATCGCCGACTTGTCCCGACAGATCGACCGATTCGAAGCCCGCAGCCAGCGCGACGCTGCGCTTGGCGACCTTGATGGTCCGATGGATGGTCCGATCATGGGCCGCGCCTGAGGAACGACCTGCCGCGATCTTCCGTCAGTTGGCGTTGGTGGTCGGCCCGAACACCGTCTCGAAAGCCTCCCTCAGGCGAATGTCGACATCGGCCATCATCACGGGCAAACCGAGATCGACCAAACTGGTGACGCCATAGGTGCTGATTCCGCACGGCACGATACCCCCGAAATGGGAGAGGTCCGGTTCGACATTCAGCGAAAGTCCGTGAAAGCTCACCCAGCGGCGAAGGCGAATGCCAAGTGCCGCAATCTTGTCCTCCGTCATTGAGCCATCCGGCAAGAGCGGCTTGTCCGGACGGCGAACCCAGACGCCAACCCGATCCTCCCGCCGCTCGCCCCGCACATTCATGGCGTCGAGTGTCTGGATGATCACCTCTTCCAGCGCCGAGACATAAGCCCGTACGTCCTGGCGCCGCCGTTTGAGATCGAGCATCACATAGGCCACCCGCTGGCCTGGCCCATGATAGGTATATTCTCCGCCGCGCCCCGTGGCGAAAACGGGGAATCGGTCTGGCTCGACCAAATCCTTAACATCGGCGCTGGTTCCGGCCGTATAAAGCGGTGGATGTTCAAGCAGCCACACCAGTTCGTCGGCATGACCTTCGGCGATGGCGGCCACCTCACGCTCCATCTCGGCCACGGCGTCCTCATACGGAACGAGCCCGTCCGAGATCCGCCAGCGGACCGGCGGAGAGTCGGGTGAGGCATGCATGATATGGTCGAGATCGGTGCGCAGCATGGCGAGGTCCGTCGTTTCGAAAGGCAGATCGCGATCAGCGAGTGCCTGTGGAAAAATCCTGAATTTCCCTCTACTTGGCAACAAAGCCCCTGGCTTGCAAGGCGTGTCGGTGCCGCGCCGCGAGAGACTTTTCCACCGGAGAGAAGTTTTTTCAAAATTCTGTCATGGCGGGCTTGTGGACCCCCGGGGCTTTTGCTACATGCAGCCCCGCCGGAGCAATTCGGCGCCTACCACGATGCGGTCGTGGCGGAATTGGTAGACGCGCAGCGTTGAGGTCGCTGTGGGGCAACCCGTGGAAGTTCGAGTCTTCTCGACCGCACCAAAGAAACCCGGCTTCGGCCGGGTTTTTTGTTTTTTATCCGAAAGTTGACCCTAATGGTGTCCCATGTGGAAAAAATCCATGGGACAGCTTGCTCGGCAAATATCAAAACCCCACCCAAAGCGTGTCCGCCACCGCTATTCTCTGCCTTGCCGGCTTGGCGCGGGCCGAAACCATGACCCCAGGTTAGAGCTTGAGGGGTGAGGCCGCACTGGTCATGAATTCAGGCCGGAGTGAAGCAAATATCATGTCGTTTCGGTACGCTGGATTTCGGTCACCATGCCGAGACGTTCGGGGATCAGCCGCTAAGCGATGGTACTTGAACTGGGCTGAGGGCTGAGTCCCTAATAAAAAAACCCGGCCATAGAGGCCGGGTGACTATGTTTATCGCGTAATGGTCAGTGTTCAAGGCCGAAAGTTACTTGCTCTTGTTCTGACCTGGTGCACTTCCGCTGCTGCCCGGAGATATGCCTCCAGTATTGTTCTGGCCACCATTGTTCGTGCCGCCCGTATTGTTTTGGCCGCCGTTGTTGTTCTGCTGACCGCCGCTGGTTCCGCCGGATGTTTCGCCTGTATTATTCTGGCCACCGTTGTTCGTGTCGCCCGTATTGTTTTGGCCACCGTTGTTGCTCTGCTGGCCTCCGCTGGTTCCGACGGATGTTCCGCCTGTATTGTTCTGGCCACCATTGTTGGTATCCCCAGTATTATTTTGGCCGCCATTGTTCGACTGCTGACCGCCGCTGGCTCCACCTGTGGTGCCGCCGGTATCTGTTTGCGTGCCACCGTTGTCGGCCGGAGCGCCCGAAACGTCCGTCTGCGTGCCGCCGGAATCGGAAGTTGTGCTACCTGATTCGGTTGGCGTACCGCCGGAATCGGGCGTCGTATTGTCTGTATTCGATGTCGTGCCGCCAGACTCGGCCGGTGAGCTTGCCGCGCCGGTTGGTGTGCTGGCTGAGTCGGCCGACGGACTTGCGACTTCAGTGGGAGTGCTGTCTGCTGTGGGGGCGCCATCGACCGTATCGACGGGTATGCTGACAGTATCCGTCGGCGTGCTGCCGCTAGTGACAGGAATGATGGCGCCATCTGTGGGTAGGCTGCCTTCGGTTGGCGCCTCCGCGACCGGTGAGGTCGGCAGCTTCACCGTCTCGCCTTTAACAAAGCCAACCGTTTGTCTTCGACCGTTTTCCTTGCCGCTATCGGTGACGAAATCTTCGGGCAAGGTTGCAGTCGGCCCGCAAAGTGCAGCTTCAACGGTTCCGGGTTTCACGATCTTGCAATCGATCACCTGAGCAGAAACGGGGCTGAGTGCCGTCGCTGAAAGGAGCGCTGCGACCGACATTGATGTCAGGATGCATGCCTTGTTCATTGTTTACCCTTTATTAGCGTTTACAAACCCCTAATATTAGAGGGTGTACGTGAGCCAGTTGCGGGTGGCAAAGACTATTTTTGTATTCAGGTGGGTGGTTTCTCTGTTTCTCAACGGAAGTAGCGACGTTAGGTCGCCGCATGCCTTTCAGAGGGAATTTGTGTCACCCCTATGCGCGGGGCTGGCCAATGATTCGGTGAAAGCTTGAGAAAGCAGATGCCAGTGGTCATGGATTGATCAGGTGTATACTTGGTGCTCGGCGTGCTGAACGGGATCGATTTTCGCGGTAGGGAAGCAATCATCAGAAAAAAAACGTCTAATCTGTAAAATTGTATTCAATTGCTTCAGTCGATCGGAACCCCGGTCAGATTATAAGGATCCCAAGATCAACAACGGCCACCAACGGCCGGACACGATGGGGTTTGATATGAAGCGTCATTTCATTGCGGCAGCGTTGTCTCTCGCTGCCATGCTCGTCAGCCACCAGAGCTTTGCCGGCAGTTTTCTTCCTCAGACCCGATCGATCGCCGCGCCGAAGGGATTTGCGTCTGCCTGTAGCCGTTATGACTTTCTCTGCGGCACACGCTCCGTAAAGGCTTTGCCGAATAACGAGGCGATGGCCCTGCTGCGCAAGGTGAATAGCAGCGTCAATTCCCATGTTCGCCCGATGCATGATCGTGCTGGTCGCGATCACTGGGCCTTGCCGGTCAACAACAGTGGTGATTGCGAAGACTATGCGCTGGCGAAGAAGAAACAGCTGATCGAGGCCGGTTTCCCGGCCAACAAACTGGCCATGACCGTCGTTCTTGATCGCCGTGGCAACAATCATGCAGTGCTTATGGCGCGGCTCGCAGATGGTGACTATATCCTCGACAACCTCTCCGGCTCCGTCAAATCATGGAAAAGCACAGGTTATACTTTCCTGGCTCGTCAGAACTTCGACAATAAGCGCAGCTGGAAGGTTATTCTGGCCGGTCCCCGCGCCAGAACCTTCATCAGCGGCTGACCATGGGGCGGGGCTAGTCAGGACCCGCTTTTTAAGAGCGCCTGCGCGAGATACAGAAAAACCGCGCCGTCTGACGCGGTCTTTCCTTCCGGTCGTTTGTATCAATCAGCGTCGGACGGAATATGGCTGTCCACGCCGAGTGTGGTGATGAAGTTCTTCACCGATCCGACACCGCGGACACCAAGCACCCGCAATTCCAGCATGCGCCGTTCTTCAGCCGTATCGACCGCCCCGCGCAGGGTGACGATCTCGCCGTCGACATGGATATCAAGCGCAGAGATGAGGCTGTCGTCGAGGTCTTCAAGCGCTGTGGCCACATCCGCCTCCAACGCGTCTTCGTCCACCCGGTGGTCCGTTGTGGGTGCGTCAGGCATTGCTGGCGCGGGCTGAAAGCCGTCCGCTTCCACCGTATCGACACGGAAGCCGCCATTCCTGTCACGGTCGAAATTCGCGTCAGTCTCGCCATAGCTGCGGTTGGCGACGGGCTGGTCCACGGCGCCTGCGCCGTCGCTGTAAGGCCATCCGTCGGCGATGTTGCGCTGGTCGTAGTCGCGATAATCGGCCTCGCGGGAAAATTCGGTCTTTCGGTCATCCTTGGCCATCGGGTCTTCCTTCCTCGGTTGCTTCAACAGCTAACGGGTGAGAGCCCGATTTGTTGCCGCCAAGGGTGTCACCGCCGAGGATATAGTCGTGCGCGCCGTTTGCGTCAGCGATGCGCCTTCTCAAAGCGCTTCACCAGCCTGTCCCGCTTCAGGCGCGACAGGCGCTTCAGCCAGAAAATGCCATCGAGCTGGTCGATTTCGTGCTGCATGCAGATCGCAGGAAAGCCCTCCAGCGCCTCCTCGGTCGGCGTCCCGTCCAGGGTCTGGTAGCGAACGGTCACTCGGCGTGGACGTTGCAGTTCGTCGGTGAAGCCCGGCATGGAGACACTGCCTTCAACATGCGTCATCATCTCCTCGGAATGGGAAAGGATTTCCGGATTGACGAAATTCCGGCGTCCGCCGAGTTCGGCAAGATCAAGAACGACCAGGCGCAGAAAGATACCGCAATGGGCGGCCGTGATGCCGACGCCGGGGGCGGCCTTCATGGTCTCGTAGAGATTGTCGGCCAGAGTGGAGAGTTCGGCATTGAAGGTCGTCACCGGCATGCATGGGGTCGAAAGCGCAGCGTCCGGGTATTGGCAGATTGTCAATTTCGTCACGGTCTCGTCATATCCTGGGGCTTGGCGTGCAATGGGTCTATCTCTATCCGGGGATCAGGCTATCAGGATGTGCAGTGCTTTGCATCGGCGGCAGGAAATTCTCTCTATCCGCTTGTTGACAAAGGCGTTTCAGCGGCCATTCTCCGGGCGGAAGCGAAGCAGCGAGCAGGCGAGGGGCGGACATGACCGAGAGAGAAGACGAGATGCTCGATCGCCTCCCCACTGACGAGGTGCAGGCCGACATCTATGACGAGGAAGGCTCGATCCGCCACGACTTCCTGACCATGGTTGGCGCTGCCATCGCCGATCGAGACGTGCTCTATCTGCGGCAGACCGTTGCCAAACTGCATGAGTCCGAGCTTGGCCACTTGATTGAGGCGATTCAGCCCGACCAGCGTCATGCGCTGGTCAAGCTGCTTGGCACCGACTTCGACCTCACGGCCCTGACAGAAGTCGACGAAGCGATCCGCATGCAGATCGTCGACCAGATGCCGAACGCGCAGATCGCGGCCGCGATCGGCGAGCTCGATTCGGACGACGCCGTTTACATTCTCGAAGACCTTGACGACGAGGATCGCGAAGAGATTCTCGCACAACTTCCCTTCACCGAGCGGGTCCGTCTGCGCCGCGCCCTTGACTATCCGGAAAGCTCGGCCGGTCGGCGCATGCAGACCGAGTTCGTCGCCGTTCCCCCTTTCTGGACGGTCGGCCAGACGATCGACTACATGCGCGACGAGGAGGACCTGCCCGAGAGCTTTACCCAGATCTTCGTCATCGATCCCACCTTCAAGCTGCTCGGCGCCGTCAATCTCGATGCAATCCTGCGCACCAAGCGGCAGGTGAAGATCGAGACGATCATGCACGAGACCAATCACCCCATCCCCGCCGAGATGGACCAGGAAGACGCAGCCCAGCTCTTCGAGCAGTACGACCTTCTCTCCGCCGCCGTCGTCGACGAGAATGAGCGGCTCGTTGGTGTTTTGACCATCGATGACGTCGTTGACGTGATCCAGGAAGAGGCGGAGGAGGACCTGCTTCGCCTCGGTGGCGTCGGCGATGAAGAACTGTCCGACAGTGTCCGCGAAACCTCGCGTTCGCGCATCCCCTGGCTCGCGGTCAACCTGGTGACGGCCTTCATGGCCGCCTCTGTCATCGGCCTGTTCGAGGCTACGATCGAAAAGATCGTGGCGCTGGCCGTGCTCATGCCGATTGTGGCCGGCATGGGCGGCAATGCGGGCTCGCAAACCATGACCGTCACCGTCCGGGCACTTGCCACACGCGACCTCGACATCCACAACGCCTTTCGGGTTGTGCGGCGTGAGGCCGGTGTTGGCCTGATCAATGGCGCTGTCTTCGGCTGCGCGGTCGGGCTTGTCGCCGGTCTGTGGTTTCAGGATGTGTCCATCGGGGGGCTGATTACCACCGCCATGATGATCAACATGTTTGCGGCCGCCATGGCCGGGATCATGATCCCGATGATCCTGAGCCGGGCAGGGGCCGACCCTGCCGTCTCGTCAGCCGTCTTCGTCACCGCTATTACGGATATGACCGGGTTTTTCTCGTTTCTCGGACTGTCTACCTGGTGGTTCATGAGTTGAGTGGCGAAAAATTGACTTGTACGTAAAAGTCAATATGATGCCTTTCCCGAGAGGAAACGGCATATCGTGAAGAAATACTACAGCATCACCGAACTGACGCGTGAATTCGGCGTCTCGACGCGGACCCTGCGCTTCTATGAGGACGAAGGACTTCTGCATCCCGAGCGCCGTGGACGCACGCGTCTATACCGCGCCGCGGACCGCCGCCTCCTCCAGGAAATCCTGCGCGGTCGCCGCATCGGCTTCACGATCGCCGAAATCCGCGAGATCGTCCATGTCTACAAGGAGCCGCCCGGCGAGATCGGCCAGCTCAAGCTGATGATGAAGAAGATCGACGAGAAGCGTGAGGATCTTCGCCAGAAGCGCCGCGATATCGACGAGACGCTTACCGAACTCGATCAGGCCGAGGAAGCCTGTCTCACTCGCATGGTCGAAATCGGCGTCGGCAGCTGAGGCACACTCTTCGTCTTGGCGATGCTTCGGCCGCGCTTGCGCCCGTTGTTAGATCCGCTATCGGTCGTCAACCAGCCGTCACTCAGATCCAGCGACGTGTCCGGCGGCAATAGTATTCATAGTCGATCCCGAACCGTGCGAGGAGGTGCTGCTCTTCGCAACGGATGACGGCAAACCGAATGCCGATTGCGGCCAAAAGGGCCGCCAGCAGCAACCACCCATTGCCCATCATCAGTCCAAGGCCAATCGTCGCCAGCGTGTAACCGAGATAGATCGGGTTGCGCGTCAGCCGGTACGGCCCGGTTTTCACCAGATGGCGTGCACAGCCTGTGTTGGTGAACGGCGTCTGGTGCTCGAAGAGCGTCTTCATCGCCCAGATATCAAGAAGGACGGCGGCAATGAACAAGAGGAGCCCGCCCGTTCGGAACAGCCATGGATGGCCACTGCCCATGGGCAAGGGGGCGAGCTGGGCCGCGACAAGCGCGAGCAACAGGGCCATGCCGTAAAGGACGGGCGGCCAGGGATAACGCAGTGGCTTCAAACGGTAGGCATTCATGATGAAGACTCCGTCAGGGTGCCTGGCGGCTCTTCACGGTGCATTCACCCGCAAGCGCCAGTACGCGTTCATCCTGCTCCGGCAAGATTGCGCCAGACTGG
Organism: Rhizobium sp. G187; assembly: GCF_051549525.1. Classification (NCBI taxonomy): domain Bacteria; kingdom Pseudomonadati; phylum Pseudomonadota; class Alphaproteobacteria; order Hyphomicrobiales; family Rhizobiaceae; genus Rhizobium; species Rhizobium sp. G187. Next base: position 648,504 of record NZ_JBPUGM010000001.1, on the reverse strand, counting down.
AGTGGTTCCAGCAGAGACTGGGCCTGCAGCCGCTCCAGCGTACAGGCACAAAAGCGCTGGCAAAGGCCTGCTTCATTTCCTTGCTCAAGGCAGGCCGCCTCACAGCTGCTGCTGTAGGCGGCGACAGGATCGGCAGCCGGCGGCGGCACGATCATGCTTGCGCCATAGAGGAAGGCGATCAGCACCGGTTGATGCAGGAGGTAGACGGTCAGCGAGTGGCGTCCAGCCAGCCGTAACCATCCAGGGCCGGCTGGCAGTCGGGCGACGACTCCCAGCGCCTGACGATCGACGAGGAAGCGGGCAACGGCGATGCCGGCCAGCAGAGCGCCGACCCATGGCAGAAGCGGCACATAATCATTCGAACGCGGCATGCTCTCGGAGAGCCCAAGGAAGAGCAGGGGCGGGCTGTCGAAGAGGGCAGAGCGGGCAAATGACGGAAGGATAACCGCAACGGCCGCCACTCCCGCCGTCAGGATGGGCGGCAGGCGCAGGAAAACGAGGCCGATCACGCTCGACAGCGCAATGGCATGCAGGATGCCGAAGAAGATCCAGGCATCGGGCGTGAACCACAAGGTCGCCACAGAGATCGCCGCCGCCGCCGCCGCCACCAGACCGAGCCGACGGAAAAACGGCCCGGGGCGCAGCCTTGGAAAATGCGCCAGCACAAGGCTGAAACCGGCGAGGAAGAGGAAGGTCGAAGCAATCACGCGGGCGTAAATGCGCAAAAAGCCATGCGTTGATGTGCCCGGCTCAAGATAGCCGAAGAATTCGAGGTCCCAGGAGAAATGGTAGGTGGCCATGGCAATCAGCGCCATCCCGCGTGCCGCATCCAGAAACGGCAGACGCTGTCTCGGCGCCTCGGGCTCTGCCTTCATGCTGTCCGACACGGCTCGTTCCTCTTGATTTTTCACGCTTTGCACCATCGCCCTTGTCGAGATTTAGGCCCCGCTGGCTCAAAGGCAAAGGCGGCGATTTCATGGCACACCGCCGCCTCGTCCCAGTTTCCCCCTCAATCCGCGCCATCGGCCAGAAGCGCCCGCCGCGCTTCGGAGAAGAATTGCCGCCGGATCAGCACAATGAAAACCAGCGTCGTGGCAACCATGAAGACGTAAGGGCTCACAAACCAGCCGAGATAGCCAATCGAATAGAAGATTGCCCGCAGGCCCATGTTGAAATGGGCAGCGGCGATAATGTTCATCCGGATGGTCCGCTCGGCGGCAGCTGCCGCCCGCGCCGGGTCCAGCTTCGCCTCTTCGATCATCGGGATCGTGCCGAAGAGAATGGTGCAGTAGTTGAACAGCCGATAAGACCAGCCGAACTTGAAGAAGGAATAGGCAAACAGCGCGATCAGCCCGCAGACCTTCAGCTCGAACATGGCGCGACCGCCTTGCACGATATATGGAATGTCCTTCAGGATCGCATCCACCTGTTCGGTCGCTCCCAAGAGCGCGAAGCAGCCGCCGATGGCGAAGATCGTGGTCGAGGCGAAAAACGCCGTGCCGTTCTGCAACCCGCCCATGATCTGCGTGTCGATCATCTTCAGGTCTCGATCCATCGAATTGAGGATCCATTCGCGGCGACGCTCCGCCATGGCCTTGGTCAGGCTTGTGCGCGACAGGATCCGCTTCTGGCCGGTGATCCATGCATAGGCAAACCAGAGAGCCATGAACGTCACGACGGCGGCGTAGTCGGGAAGGGTCATCATTCGGCTCCATCTGTTGCTCGCCACCCATTATCGCAAGCTGGGCTCGCTTCACAATGGTCGGTTAATTTTGCTCACCGCCCCCCGAAATCCAACGGGCGCGAATTCATTGATGATTAACTATGTCGAGATTCAACCCGTTGAAATCATTGGAGCCCATGCGTAGGGCGCATGGCTGACCCGAAACTGGTGCCTTGCTTTTGCCATTTTTGCGGTTGCGAAACGCTCAGCGATTGACTAGTGAGATGGCCAGAAAGCGGTCGGGGGACGGCTTTCTTCAACATGTGGTTCCACTGGAGTATACATGGAAGACAGTTTCCAGAAGTCGTGCTGGGGCGTTACCTTCCGAGCTCTGATGGGTTTCGCCGGCATCATGTGCCTGGCTTACCTTTTCGGCAGTCTCTGACGCTTCACATGCAAGTCTCGACGAAAGGCGCGGTCTGATCGACCGCGCCTTTCGCGCTTTCAGCGGTTCTCTGCACCCGCAGGGGAAAACCGCTCGAAGCCAGCGTCAGCGCGGGAATGTCGCGCCAGTGAAAGCCAATGTCGATTGCGAGGTGCATTCGTGCTAGGCGATGCTCTAGCTTCAGTGCTTTGTAGCCTACATGCGAGGAGCCTCATGTTTCTTTCGGTTTTCGACGTGTTCAAGATCGGCGTCGGCCCCTCGAGCTCCCACACGATGGGACCGATGACGGCGGCCAACCGGTTTCTTGATCTCATTCTCTCCGACCAGTGGCCGCGCCCGGCTGGCGCGCAGGTTGCCGCGTTGAAGGCAAGCCTGCATGGTTCGCTCGCCTATACCGGGATTGGCCATGGCACAGGCAATGCCGTCATCATCGGCCTGATGGGCGAGGCGCCCGACACGATCGACCCCGACCGCATGGAAGGCATCATTGCAGACGTTGAGCGGACGGGTCGCGTCATGCCGCCCGGTCATCCGGCCTATCTTTTCCAGCCGAAGGACGATCTGGTCTACGACAAGAAGACCCCGCTTTCCGGCCATGCCAACGGCATGCGGCTCTCGGCTCTGGACAAGGATGGCCGCGTCCTGCTCACCCAGATCTACTATTCGATCGGCGGCGGTTTCGTCGTCACCGATACCGAGCTCCTTGCTATGCAGAAGCAGAAGAAGCAGGCGAGCACCCACAAGGTGCCTTACCCCTTCGCATCCGCAAAGGAGATGCTCGCAATGGCAGCGTCCTCGGGGCTGACCATCGCCCAGATGAAGCGGGCGAACGAGGAGGTCGTTCGATCCCGCGACGATCTCGATGCCGGCCTCGACCGGATCTGGGATGCGATGCTGAGCTGCATCGACCGGGGCCTGCGTCAGGAGGGACAGCTTCCCGGCGGCCTGAAAGTTCGTCGCCGCGCCAAGTCGATCCATGACCAGCTGCAGGAAGAATGGCGCTCCAACCGCCTCAATCCCGTGCTCGCCAATGACTGGCTTTCGGTCTATGCCATGGCGGTCAACGAGGAAAATGCGGCCGGTGGTCGCGTCGTCACGTCGCCGACCAACGGGGCTGCCGGTGTCGTACCCGCAACCGTCCGCTACTATCTGCATTTCCATCCGGATGCCGACCAGGAAGGCATTCGCGACTACCTGCTGACGGCCGCCGCCATCGGCGGCATCATCAAGCACAATGCCTCGATTTCGGGTGCCGAAGTCGGCTGTCAGGGCGAGGTTGGCTCTGCTTCTGCCATGGCCGCTGCCGGACTTGCCGCCGTCATGGGGGGCACGCCGGAGCAGATCGAGAACGCTGCGGAAATCGCGCTTGAGCATCATCTCGGCATGACCTGCGACCCCGTCGCCGGTCTTGTGCAGGTCCCCTGCATCGAGCGCAACGCGCTCGGCGCCGTCAAGGCGGTCACCGCCGCTTCACTGGCGCTGAAGGGAGACGGCCAGCATTTCGTGCCGCTTGATGCCGCGATTGAAACCATGCGTCAGACCGGCAACGACATGAACGAGAAATACAAGGAAACCTCGCTCGGCGGCCTGGCCGTCAACGTTGTTGAGTGTTGATGCGGGCAGGGGAGTAGCCTTGTCCTGAAACGCCTCCGTCGTCATCCTCGGGCCTGTCCCGAGGTTCTGCTCCGCGAATTCGCGATAGGTCAGGTTCATGCCGCCGAGCCGCTCCGACCACAGCAGAGGATGACCGCCAGGGCGCAATCCGTGGAAACTGTTGAGCGCGAGCCGCCTGCGGCATTGCATCCCTTGACCCGGCCGCTGGACCAGCTATCTCGGTAGCCATGGCTTTGCATCTTCTCAAACTCTGCGTCGGCGCCGACTCGATCGATGACTTGCGCAACTGGGTCGCCGAGCGCTCGCTGATCGCCGTTGCGGCCGGCATGGAGCCGCAGTCCTCCCATGTGACGCGTATGGTCCCCAAGCGCGTGGAAGAACTCCTCGACGGTGGTTCGCTCTACTGGATCATCAAGGGTCAGCTGGCCGCCCGCCAAAAACTCCTCGACATCAAGACGTTCACCGGTGGTGACGGGATCACCCGCTGCGAGTTGATCCTGGGTCCCGAGGTGATTGAAGTTGCTCCGGCGCCGCGCCGCCCCTTTCAGGGCTGGCGTTATCTCGACGCGGCGTCAGCCCCGCGCGACCTCTCAGCCTCCGGGGCCGATATCGAGGACATGCCGGATGACCTGAAGCGGGAATTGGCGGAACTCGGCCTGCTCTGAAGGCCTCCAGGGAAGAGCGCGCGATTTTCGGCAGGTCGAACGCATGCTATCACTGCATTGACTGCGATCGAACCGAAACGCCGATAGCGTGGCCTGGAGCCCAAGACCATGAACACGACCCAAGGCCTCCCCGCAAACACCGGCCGCGCCGATGAAACGCGTCGCTTGATCAAGGGCGTGCGACGGATCGCTCTGGGTATTCTTTTCCTGGCGCTCGCCTTCGGCGCCTATGTCGGTATCCTGATCCTGTCGGGCAATTTTCATGAGGTTCTGCCTGGACGCTTCTATCGCTCTGCCCAGCTTTCCGGCGCGCGACTGGGCGAAGAGATCGATCGTTACAACATCAGGACAGTGATCAACCTCAGAGGTGAAAATCGCGGCAAAGGCTGGTATGACGACGAGGTGGCAGCCACCTCAGCCCATGGCGCCACCCATGTCGATTTTCGCATGTCCGCCAGTCGCGACCTGACCCCGGAGCGCACCCAGGAACTGCTATCCATCCTCAAGAGCGCCGAGCAACCCATCCTCGTGCACTGCATGTCTGGCGCCGACCGGACGGGCCTGGCATCCGTGATCTTCCTGCAACAGGTCGCGGGGATCGATGAGGAAGAGGCCGAGTGGCAGCTCTCCCCGCTCTATGGCCACATCAATCTTCCCTTTCTCGCCGCCTATGCCATGGATGACAGCTGGGAGGCCCTGGAAAAGGTGCTCGGCCTCGATAGCTGAGGCTGGCCGTCCTGCACCCGTGCCGAACATCCGGTGACCGGATATCACGTCAAATCTGTCCTGAATTGGAACATCCCGCGCCTGGCGCATGGCTGCGTTGTGCTGGCATGCAGTTCTCATCAGATCACCCGGCAGATATGGGGGGTATCATCCCACCCGTCTGCCACGAAGGCTTCCAATGAAATCAATATTGCCGTTTCTCGCTCTCGCCCTCCTGATTCTGCCGCTGGAGGCCCAGGCGCAGACCGCGACCCCGATGCCCGCAAAAGTGGAGACGCGCTTGGACGAGGCCTGCGGCGTGCAGGCCCCCCAGTTCATCGAGGCCGTGTGTCAGGATAAGGGCGTTCCGAATCTTTTCGTGCTGAATCTTCCGGGCATCTGCGCGCAATATGGCAAGACGGACAAAATCCAGGCGGCGGTTGCGGCCTGCACCGGCAGCAATGTCTATGCCGATCTGTGGAAATACAAATTCGGCCAGCCCAATGGTTTCCTGGAGCATTTCAAGTCCTACATCGCCGCGATCCGTGAGCATGAAAGCGAAGGTGAAAACGGATCTGCGCTGACCGCGCCGGCCGAGGCCTTCCGCATGTCGGTCCTCGCCTGTGGCCTTGATGCGAAATGCCATCGCGAGCTTTACGATGCGCTCGGACCGGGCATGAAAGCTGCCTTCGCCAGAACCCCCTATTTCTGCGATTACGGCACTGAAACCAGCTTCAACGACGCGGGGTACCGCGATCAGTTCTTCGATATCGCCCAGCCCGGCGGCATCGCGCAGCCCATGTGCCGTGCCTATTACTGCCAGAACCGCAGCTGCGACACGCCTGCCGCCGACGCCGGTCCGTTCATCCTGTCGGAAATCTTCGTGCGGCAGTACGACATGATCTACAAGGCAATCAAACCCTGATCTCTGCGTTACCGCAGCGCCGCCGGCCCTGTTGCCGACGGAGCCCTTGGTTTACGATAGTGCCGCCGCGTCCGCTACCGGACCGGCGACGCGATGGTTTTTAAGCATCAGGAAAGTGACGGCGTGAGCGGCAAGAAACTCTATGGCAACGCGCAGTTATTTGCCGTCCGATCGCGTGGTGCTGTCATTGAGCTCCAGCGCATAGGGAAGGGCCAGAAGCGGCTGGCTCTTGCCTTTCCGATAGATCGGTTGATGTCCATCCGCGCCGGGGCGACCGGCGCGTGCCATGGTCGTAACCGTCAGTCGCTGGTTTGCACCAACATGTCCGCAATGGTCGCCACGCGGCAGACGGGCTTTAGGGCTGCAAGGGCCGTTTCGTGCACGTCTGCCGAAAAGGCAGCGCAGCCGTCCGACAAGACGGTCACGTCGAAATCGCGCACATGCGCATCCCGCACCGTGGAGGCGACACCGCCGTTGGTCACGATGCCGCAAACGATGAGTTTGCGAATGTCACATTTGCGCAGTATCCATTCCAGCCGGGTCATGTAGAAGGCGGAATAAGCGACTTTCTCGATGCTGATATCGGCCGGTGCCAGGCGATCGACGAGACGGTGCCCCCAGGAGCCGGGAACGAAATCGCCTTTTGCCAGGAAGGGCCGGAGCGTCTTCAGATGCGGCGAGATCAGCGGCTCGCCGCCCTTCAGCGGCACCAGCGTGAACTGGGTCGAGATGATCCAGCTGCCGGCAGCCCGCATCTGGTCTGCAAGCGGCGCCAGCCGCTCGGGCAGGGCCGCGATCTCCGCCGCGGTCTGACCCGCCCGCCCGTAAGCGCCGTTGGGATGGAGGAAGTCGTTCTGCAGGTCGACGATCAGAAGGCCGGTCTGTGCGGCGGATACGGTCTCGTGCATCAGCGCCTCTCGATGATCACGTTGCCAAGCTCATCGACCCGTGCCTTCAGGTCGGGATCGACCAGGACCGTGGCGTCAGGCTGCTCCAGAATAGCCGGCCCCTCGATCTCAGCCCCAACAGGCAGTTCCAGCCGTGCATAGATGGCCGTGTCGTGCCAGGCGCCATTGAACCAGACCGGGCGGCTGCCGCGGGTAGCTTTGTCCACCGAGCATTCGGCATCGGGGGCGAGCGCCTTCAGGCTGAAATGCGGGCGACGGCCGATCGCGGCGGTCCGCAGGTTGACGATCTTGGCCTTCAAGCCCGGCAGCAGGCGGCTGAAGGAGGCGCGGTAGGCGGCATCGAAGGCCTCCTGCACGATCTGTCGGGTCACGCCTGAGGTACCATTCGAAATCGTCACCGGCAGCGGCACCGAGACCGTATGGGTCTGCCCGACATAATGCATGTCGAGTTCGAACAGGATGTCGACCCGATCCATCTGCAGGCCGGCCTCTTCGACGACGCGGCCCGCGGCCTCGGCTTCCGCCACCATGCGGGCATCCAGCACGGCCTCATCCAGTTCATCGACCGTCAGGTTTACCGTCTGCACCTGATCATGGCGGATATCGGCAATGACGCAGCCGAGTGCTGATGTGACGCCCGGATACCGCGGCACGAGTGCGGCTTGCAGGCCGACATCCTTGATGAGCGCCCCGGCATGCAGCGCACCGCCGCCGCCGAAGGGAACGGCGACGAATTTTGCCGGGTCGTGTCCGCGTTCGATGGAGACGAGACGGATGGCGCCGGCCATGCGGCCATCCGCCACGCGAACGATCGCTTCCGCCGCTTCCATGACGCCGAGGCCACAGGGCCCCGCGACATGCTCAGAGATGGCAGCCTTGGCCGCCTCGACGTCGAGCCTCGACAGCTTGCCACCGATCGGACGCTCTGCATTGATGCGGCCGAGTACGATATTGGCGTCCGTTAGGGTCGGGCGGGTGTTGCCCTGGCCGTAGGCGACGGGACCAGGCCGCGAGCCCGCGCTTTCCGGCCCGACCTGCAGCAGGCCGCCGGCATCGACATGGGCGATCGATCCGCCGCCGGCGCCGATCGTGGTGATCTCGATCATCGGCATGCGCACGACGAGACCAAAATCGATCGTCGTTTGGGCGGCGAGCGAGGTCTGCCCATCGACAACTATCGATACGTCGAAGGAGGTGCCGCCGAGATCGCCGGTGATGATGTTGGGATAGCCTGCCGCCTTGGAGATCGCGGCGGCCGCAATCACACCAGCCGCGGGGCCGGACAGCGCGGTGCGGACCGGCAGCCGGCTTGCGGTTTCCGTCGACATGACGCCGCCATTCGACTGGACGATATGGAAGGGGCCGGAAAAGGCCTCACCTTTCAGCGCATCGCGCAGCTTGCCGAGATAGCCGCCGACAACAGGCTGGAGATAGGCGTTCAGCGCCGTGGTCGAGGTTCGCTCGAACTCCCGGATTTCCGGCAGGATCTGCGCGGATGAGGCAAGATTGCCGTTCGGCCAGACGGAGCGGGCCGCCTCCAGCGCCGCCAACTCGTTGTCAGGGTTGGCATAGGCATTGATGAAGCAGATGGCGAGGGCTTCGGCGCCGGCGGCGAGCGCCTTCAAGGCGGCGGCGCGAACTTCGTCGGGATCGAGCGCCTCGCGCACGGTTCCATCCGCCAGCACGCGCTCGTTCACCTCGAAACGCATGTCGCGTTCGATGACGGGCGTGAAGTCGCCCCACAGGCCCCAGGTATTCAAGCGGTCGCGGCGGCGCATTTCCAGGACGTCGCGAAACCCCTTGGTGGTGATCAGCGCGGTCCGCGCGCCCTTGCGCTCCAGAAGCGCGTTGGTGCCGACGGTGGTGCCATGCACGATGGAGCCGAGATTGGCAATGGCGCCGAAGGATTTCAACCCGTCGATGAATCCGACGGCCTCATCGCCACGATTGGAGGATACCTTGGCGGTGCGGAATTTCCCGGTTGCTTCTTCGTAGTAGAAGAGATCGGTGAAGGTGCCGCCGACATCCACGCCGACGACCGCGCCCTTGAGGCTCTTGATATGGCTGTTCATGCGGCTTTTCCTTCACGCAGTCTGTTGGTCGCCTTGGCATCGACCTCACCGTCCTTGGTCACCTCGACGCCGTAAAGCGTCCGGGCATTCTCCCGGCTGACGAAGCCCAGCCGGACATCGCGCGCGACCCTTTCTGGCGGACGTGTCCACGGGTTGCCGTAACCACCGCCGCCGGGCGATTCAATGCGCACCTTCTGCCCCGCACGAACGCGCACGTCCGTGACCTTGGAGGCGAGGGGCGGCGTGCGCTCGCCTTCGTCGCTCTCCCAGGTGAAGCGGTTGAGCCCGCCTTCCAGGCCGCCGGCGACGCCCGGCGGGGCATAGACACCGCGTTCGCCAAGCAGGAAGACATCGGCGTCGGTCAGCGTCTCGACTTCGTAGACGGAGCCGACACCGCCGCGATGGTAACCGGCCCCGGCCGAGTCCGGTCGCAGCGCCCACTGGGTGAAGACAATGGGATAGGAGGCCTCCAGGATTTCGGCTGGCGGAATGGTCGCCATGGAAATCGGGTTATTGGCGTGGTTGAGACCGTCGCTTTCCGGATTTCCGCCCAGTCCGCCGCCGAAGAAGGAGAACATCACATAGCGGGAGCCATCGCCGCGATAACCCGCGATCGACAGCGCATTGATCGTGCCGAAGGGGGCGGCCGTTGCCCGGGCGGGATCGGCCTTGGCGAGCGCTCCGAACACGACGCCGATGACACGCAAGATGGTTTCGGTGTAACCGCCGACCGGCTTTGGCGGCTTCACGCCGAGCAGGGTGGTCTCGGGGATCACGAAGGTGATCGGGCGCAGGCATCCGGCATTGGCGGGCACCGCGGTGAAGACGTGCTTCAGCGCCACGTAGCAGCAGGCGGCGGCCGTCGAATAGGCGATGTTGAGCGGCCCGGCACAAGGCGCCGAGGAGCGGGAGAAATCCAGCACCATCTCGTCACCTTTGATGGTGAGGTCGAGCGCGATGGTTAGCCGCTCCGGCGTGATGCCATCATTGTCGAGATAGTCCTCGAAGCTGTAGGTGCCATCCGGCAGCGCCCGGATGGCGTCGCGCATCATGGCATCGGCCCGGTCGGAGAAGACATCGAAAGCCTGAGCGACGGTGTTGTCGCCATAGGCATCGAGCAGTTCCGACAGCCGTCGTTCGCCGAGATCGAGAGCGTTCAATTGACCGTTGAGGTCGCCGTAATTGGAGGTCGGAACGCGGGAATTTGCGGCCAGGATATCGAGGAGGTCACGGTTCATCACGCCTTTCAACACCAGCTTGACCGGTGGAATGCGGACACCTTCCTGGAAGCTTTCTGTTGCCTTGGCGTTGAACCCGCCCGGCACATTGCCGCCGATATCCAGCCAGTGGCCGACGGAGGCGATCCAGCAATAGAGGGTTCCACCGCGAAAGACCGGGCGCACCAGACGGAAATCGTTGAGATGGGTGCCGCCGGCATAGGGGTCGTTGAAGAGATAGGTATCGCCAGGATTGAGATCACCGTCGACGGCCACCTTGTCGATCACGGCCTTGACGGCAAAGGCCATGGCGCCGACGAAGATCGGCAGGCCACGCGTGCCCTGCACCAAGGTGGCGCCGGTCTCCGCGTGATAGAGGCCATGGCAGGCATCGCGTGCTTCGGCAATGATCGGATTGAAGGCCGAACGGTAGAGCGTCGCGTCCATCTCGTCGGCGATCTGCTCCAGACGACCGTTCAGAATGGCGAGGGTGACCGGATCAAGAGCGCTTTTCATGCGGCGTCGTCCTTCGAATTGCCTTCAGCGGATGAAGAGTGGGCAGCGGTACCGGACTGCTCATAGCGACGGCCGAGATCGAGCATTTGCGGCGTGCCGATGAGATCGTTCAGCCTGTCGAAATCGAACATGCGGTTGGAGAAGGGCGTGTTGGTCCCATGCTCTTTCAGCGAGGCGTAGTAGTCCTGAGCGGTGCGCGCGAGTGCCCGCACGATGCCGCCTGGGAAGATCACGATGCTGTAGCCCATCTCGCCAAGTTCGGCGGCGGAGAACATCGGTGTATTGCCGCCCTCCACCATGTTGGCCAGTAGAGGTCGGCGACCGGCAAGGGCGGAGCTTACTGCTGTCAACTGTTCGGCGGAACGGGGCGCCTCGACGAAGAGAATGTCCGCGCCGGCTTCGGCGTAAAGGGCTGCGCGGTCGATTGCCGCTTCCAGCCCCTCGATGGCGACGGCGTCGGTCCGGGCGATGATCAGCGTATCTTCGGAGGCGCGGGCATCGACGGCCGCCTTGACCTTGCCGGCCATTTCCTGGGCCGAGACGATGCGCTTGTCCTGCAGGTGGCCGCAACGCTTCGGCAGAGTCTGGTCTTCCAGCTGGATGGCGCTGGCGCCGGCCCGTTCGAAGGCTTTCACGGTCCGCTGCACGTTGAGCGCATTGCCGTAGCCGTTGTCAGCATCGACGATCAGGGGTGTTTCCACCCGCTGGCGGACCAGGGCGATGACATCGGCAACCTCCGTCATGGAGACGAGACCGATATCCGGTCGACCAAGTAGGGTATAGGCGATAGCGGCGCCGGAGAGATACAGCGCGGAGAAGCCGGCATCCGTGGCGATCGACGCGGTCAAGGCGTCGAAGACGCCGGGCGCGACGATCGTTCTGCCGCCGGCGATGTGGTTTTTGAGGCTTGTCATGTCTTGTCCTTCATCGCGGGAGCGCCCCTTGAGCGGGTACGATCCGGCGGATTGGCCGCAGCTGCGGTGGCCGCGACGGCATTCGATGGGGCATCCGACACCCACTTGCTGACGCGCCAAGCGCTCGCCGAGCATTGAGGGGGATGGAGAGGTGGGAGAGGAGTTTGCGTCATCGCCGATCTTCCCCCTCAAAGCCCGAGATAGGCGCGCTTGAGGTCGGGATCGGCCGCGATCTCCGCCGCTGAGCCGGACATCGTCACAAGCCCGTTCTCGATGATGTAGGCGCGATGGGCGATCTCGAGCGATTGCACGACGTTTTGTTCGACCAGCATGATCGGCAGGCCATCGGCATTCAGCCGCTTTACCAGATCGAACATTTCCTCGACCAGCAGCGGCGACAGGCCGAGCGAGGGTTCGTCGAGGATCAGCAGCTTCGGTTCGGCCATCATGCCGCGGCCGATTGCCAGCATCTGCTGTTCGCCGCCGGAAAGCGTGCCGGCCATCTGCGTCATGCGCTGCCGAAGCTTCGGAAAAGTGTCGTAGACCCGTTCGATGTTGCTGGCACGTCCGGCGCGCCCGCGGCGATAGCTTCCAAGCTCCAGGTTTTCCTGCACGCTCATATTGGGGAAGATCTTGCGCCCTTCCGGGACATGGATGAGCCCGGCCTCCACGGCTGCGATCGGTGACCCGCCCAGTCTTCTGCCATCGAAGGTGATCGAGCCGGAGGCGAGGGGAAGCAGACCGGACAGCGCCTTGTTGAGGGTTGTCTTGCCGACACCATTGGCTCCCAGCACCGCAACGATTTCGCCGCTGGCGACGGAAAGATTGACGCCGCGCAAAACTTCGACACCACCATACCCGGTGCGGATGTCTTTCACCTCAAGCATGGGCGCCTCCGAGGTTGGCCATACGCGCGGCGGCGCCCTTGCCGAGATAGGCCTCAATGACAGCAGCATCATTGCAGACCGAGGCGGGTGTCCCCTCGGCAATCATCTGACCCTGCGCCAGCACATAGACCTCCTCGCAGAGGTTCATCACCGCCTGCATCACATGTTCGATCATGAATATGGTCACGCCATCGTCGCGGATTGCCCGAATGACGGGGATGATGTCGCGGATCTCTGAAGGGTTAAGGCCGGCCAGGACTTCGTCGAGCAGCAGCAGCTTCGGCTCCGTCGCCAGCGCACGGGCAAGTTCCAGCCGCTTGCGCCCGGCAACCGTGAGGCTCGATGCCTGCTGCTCCAGCTCCGCACCAAGGCCGACCCGTTCGGCGACAGCCCGGGCCTTGGCAATGGCGTCGTCCGTCTGCGGGTGACGCAGATAACTGCCAACCGTGATATTTTCCAATACGTTCAGCCCCTGGAAGGGTTGGACGATCTGGAAGGTGCGGGCAATGCCCATCTGTGCCCGCTGATGGGGTTGCAGTCCCGTGATGTCACGACCCTGCCAGAGGACCTGCCCAGCCGTTGGCTGCAGGAAGCCGGCAATCACGGCAAAAAGCGTGGTCTTGCCCGCTCCGTTTGGTCCGATCAGTCCCGTAATCGATCCTTCCCGAACCGATAGCGATGCCTGGTCCACGGCGGTCAGCCCGCCGAAGCGCATGGTGATGGTTTCGGTGCGCATCATCATATCGCGATCCTCCGGGCAAGACGCGGCGCAAAGCGGCGCAGCAGCCCAAGGACACCGCCCGACGCGAAGGCAACGACGCCGATCAGTACGACGGCAAACACCATCAGGTCGATGCCGGGAATGCGGCCGGCAAAGCTCTTGGTCAGTTCGCCCAGCCCATGCAGCGTGAAGGTGCCAATGAGGGGACCAAGCACCAGCCCGCGGCCGCCAACCAGCGGTGCGAGCAGTGCCTCGACCGAGATCCAGACCCCAAAGCCGATATTGGCATCGATATAAAGGAAGTTCTGCGCATAGAGGACGCCGGCGGCAGCCGTCATGGCGCCCGACAGGCTGATCGCCTTAAGCTTGACGGACAGAACATCGACACCAAGGGCACGGGCGGCATCCTCGTTCTCGCGCACGGCGACCAGATGCGGGCCGAAACGGGAGCCCGATATGGCCCGGCTGATGATGAGGCCAACAAAGACGAAGGCGAGCGCCAGCCAGAGGAACGATGCCCGGCTTTCGAACTGCATGTTGATAAGGCCGGGATCGAGCTTGAGCAGAAGCCCGGCCGCGCCGCCGGTCCATTCGGACGCATTGGCGAGGATCCGCATCAGTTCGGCGAAGGCGAGCGTGATCAAGGCAAAATAGGAACCGCGAAGGCCGGCCCGAAAACTCAGGAAACCAAGCACGAAGCCTGCAGCACCACCGGCGGCCACGGCGATCATGAAGGTCACCCACGCATTGAGGCCAAGATGGACTTGCAGCATCGCGGTCGTATAGCAGCCGACGCCGAAAAACAGCGCATGGCCGAACGATGTCTGGCCCGCCACACCGCCGAGGATGTTCCAGCCCTGGGCGGCGAGCGTGATGATCAACGACATCACCATGAAGTTGAAGAGGGTGTTGGACGCGGAGACGAGCGGTACGACCGCGAGCGCCGCCGTGACCAAGACAAGAGGGATATAACCGCTGAGCTTCATGCCTTTGCTCCGAACAGGCCGGTCGGCTTCAGGAGCAGGACCAGGATGAAGATGACGAATATGCCGATCTGGCCGAGGCTCTCGCCGAGCAGCAGACCGCTCAGGCTTTCCACCACGCCGATCAGCAGGCCGCCGATCATGGCGCCGGGAATGGAGCCCATGCCGCCGAGGACGACGATGGTGAAGGCGATGTTGACGAAAGCGCCGCCGACGCGAGGGTTGACATAGAAGGTCGGCATCAGCAGTCCGGCCGCAACGGCCAGCGCCGCGCAGCCGAGGCCGAAGGTCAGCGCATAGACATGGCCGACATCGATACCCATCAGGCTCGCTCCAAGCTTTTCCTTGGCGACGGCGCGGATGGCCTTGCCGGCATCGGTGCGGCTCATGATGAACCAGAGGACGGCGGTAACGACAAGCGAGCCGGCAAAGCCGACGAGGCGTGGCGAGGAAATCAGAAAGGGCCCAGCTTCGACTATGGAGAAGGAGAAGTCCGAGTTGATCGAGCGCGTATCCGAGCCGAAGCTCGCCAGAAGCGCATTCTCAATGAAGATCGACAGACCGAGCGTGATCAGCAGGATGTTGCCGTCGTCTCCCTTGGCTGCAGGCCCGATGATCAGTCGCTGCACGCCATAGCCGAGACCGAAGAACAGGGGCGCCAGCACAAGGATCGACAGATAGGGGTCGATGCCGCCCAGCATGTTCAGGCCCCAGACGGCGAACATGGCGCTGGCCAGGATTGCTCCATGGGCAAAGTTGATGATGTGCAGAACGCCGTAGACCAGCGTCAGGCCAAGCGCGATCAGCGCATAGATCGCACCCGTCAACAGCCCGTTGATCATCGCCTCGATGAGGATGGTAGGGGAATACATCGTCAGTCCAGATACTTGGGTTGCAGGTGGGCAGATCCCGCGGAAACGGGATCTGCCACGGTTTGGCAACCTCAGCCGTTAGCCGGGAACATCGGCTTGGCGTCGGCAAAATCCTCGGGATAGACGACCTTGATCTCGCCCTTCTGCACCTGCGTGGACACAGGCGCCGCACCAGTGTTCTGGCCATTGACGAATTTGGTTTCGCCATAGGGCATCAGATGGTCCTTGAAGGTTGAGGTGTTCAGCGCCTCGATGACCTTGCCGCGCTCTGCCGCACCCGCACGCTCCAGGGCATCCGCCAGCAGCGCAACGGAGGAATAGTTGAGCGGG
Organism: Rhizobium sp. G187; assembly: GCF_051549525.1. Classification (NCBI taxonomy): domain Bacteria; kingdom Pseudomonadati; phylum Pseudomonadota; class Alphaproteobacteria; order Hyphomicrobiales; family Rhizobiaceae; genus Rhizobium; species Rhizobium sp. G187. The sequence continues at coordinate 633,067 of NZ_JBPUGM010000001.1, read as the reverse complement.
ATATTGTAGTTGTATGGCTTGCCGGCGGCCTCGACGCGCGCCTGGACGGCTTTCGAGCGTTCATTGCGCGGATCGTACCAGTGATTGCAGTCCATCACGCCTTCTGCGGCTTCCGGGAATTCGGCGACGAAGCGACGGTTGGAGGCAGCCCCGTTCAATACGGCATAGACCGCCTTCGGGCGCACGCGCTGCTGTTGCATGGTCCGCGCCAGGAGAACGGTTTCGCCGTAATAGGTGCTCGGTATGATGAGATCAGGGTTGAGGCTGCGGAGGCGCAGGGTCACGTTTGAGAGATCGCGCGACGGCGTCGGGACGGAGATCTGCTCCAGGATTTCGAAGCCGTATTTCGGCAGTTCGGTCGCCATCAGCTTGGCAAGGCCGGAACCGAAAAGGCCATCTTCATGCACCAGCACAACGGTCTTTGCCGGTTTGCCGGCGGCCTCGTTGATCCGCACGAGGTTCTGGATCGCCGCCGCCGTGCAGATCGAGAAGCCCGGGGCAAAACGGAAGGTATTCTTCAGGCCGCGTCCTGTGATCTGGTCGGACACGCCGACATCTACCAGGTATGGCAGGTCATAGCGGGAGGCTGCCTGCGAGGCGGCAAGGCAGATCGGGCTGGCAAAACCGCCGACAACAGCGACGACGCCTTCTTCCTGCATGCGCTCGACTTCCTGCGTGCCGGCTTCCGGATTGGAGCGGGCATCGCCGAACACCATCTCCAGCTTGGCGCCTCCCATCGATTGGATGCCGCCGGCCTTGTTGATGTCTTCGATCGCGAGTTCAGCACCCAGGCGGCCATATTCGCCATCCTGCGCCAGCGCGCCGGTGACCGGTTGAAGGATCCCGACCTTGATCGGCGCGGGGCCCTGAGCCCGAAGGATAGCGGGCGCAGAGAGCGTTGCAATGGCCGCGGCACCTCCCTTGAGGATGGTTCTACGTTTCAGATTTGTCTGTAGCAGTGTCATGTGTTGTTCTCCTCTTGAGGGGTGGCCGCTTCTCGCGGGCATTCTTCTTGTCGTTATTTTCATTGGCCTCGGTCAGGCCGCGGCTGTCAGCCGCCGTCCAGCGGCGTGCGCCGCTGTCGCCTGTGCGGGCAAGTTCCATATGGAAGGAATAGCGGTCGGGGCGGTAGAGCGCCTGCAGGTGCTCAATACCGCGGCCGGATGCTTCGTAGACCACGCGGGTCATGGACAACAGGGCAGCGCCGATCTCGACGTCGAGGGCGGCGGCCACATCAGGGCTCGCCAGCGTCGCGCTGACGATTTGCTGCGCCTTGTCGGCCACGAGGCCGGATCGCTCCAGAAGTTCCAGCAGCGGGGTGGAGGCAAGATCGGCCTCGGAATAAGAAATGCCGATGTGCTCGGGCACATGGGTCACGAGATAGGAAAAGGGCTGTCCATCGATGAGGCGCACGCGGATCGATCGCTGCAGCCGCTCGCCGGGCTCCAGCTTCAATTCCTCGGCCAGTGCCTGGGTGGCATTCACATAAGAGAACGCAATCAGCCGCACGCCCGTCTTCCTGCCCATTTCTACGAGATGGGTCAGGGCATTGGCGAGATCGGCCACGACAGGCATGCGTGCATGCCCGCCGCTGACGAAGGTGCCGGATCCAGGACGGCGCTCAATCATGCCGTCGCTTGCCAGCTTGTCGAGCGCGCGCCGCACCGTGACCCTGGAAACCCGATGCTCCTGTGCCAGTTGCGGCTCGCTTGGCAGCTTGGCCGAGTCCGGAACCTCGCCGCTCAAGATCTGTTCCCGAAGCAGGAGATAGAGCCGGTGGGCCTTCATGGGCTCTGCTGTGGCGCCGCTTCGAGTCATCATTTGTCGTTCCCAGAAGACTATTATCTGTACTATAAAAGATACAGATCGCTGTATTGTCAATCAGTTTCGGAGTGTCTGTGATCAGGCCGTGCGCGAGGTAGGTACAAGCCATGGCCGTGCGCCGGAATCCTTCTCCTGAAAGGCATGGATCGCCGCGAAATGGCTGAGCGTCAGGTCGATGTCGTCCCAGCCGTTCAGCAGTTTCGTGCGCCAGATGGGATCGACCCGGAAAGGGATTATCAGGTTTGCCGCACGGATCTCGCGGGCTTCGAGATCGACCCGGACGTTGCCATCGCCGTCTTCCAAGCCGGCCAGCAGCGCCTCACAATCTTCCTCCGATACCGTTGCAGGCAGCACGCCGTTGTTGACGGCATTGCTGGCGAAGATGTCGCCGAAGGACGGGGCGACGACGCAGGCAAAACCATAATCCGCCAGCGCATAGACAGCCGCTTCCCGCGAGGAACCGCTGCCGAAGTTACGTCGGGTCACCAAGATTCGTGCGCCCTGCCAGCGCAACGCATTGAGCGGGCAATCCGGCTTCGGCCGGCCGTTCTCGTCAAAGCGCAGGTCGTAAAGCAGGTAATCGCCGTAACCGTCGGCGCGCGAGCGTTTCATGAAGCGCGCGGGGATAAGCTGGTCGGTATCGATGCCGGAGATTGGCAAGGGACAGGCGATCGCCTCGAGAGCCTTGAAAGCATCCATTCAGCGTCCTCCTGTCAGGCCGGTTTCGCGGCCTGCGAGTAGGGGGCGCATGTCGGTCAGATGTCCGGTCACAGCCGCCGCCGCGGCCATGGCAGGAGACATCAGGTGCGTGCGGCTTCCAGGCCCCTGGCGTCCCTTGAAGTTGCGATTCGTGGTCGAAGCACAACGTTCCCCGGGTGGTACCAGGTCGCCGTTCATGCCGACGCACATGGAACAGCCCGCGTCGACCCATTCGAGCCCCGCATCGATGAAGATGCGGTGCAGGCCTTCCTCTTCCGCCTGACGTTTGACGACCGCCGAACCGGGCGATACCAGTCCCGGCACCCGGGCCCGCCGTCCAGCGAGAATGGCGGCTGCGGCGCGCAGGTCTTCGATGCGGCTATTGGTGCAGGAGCCGATGAAAATCCGGTCCACGGCGATCTCCGTCAGGGGCTGACCAGGCCGAATCCCCATGTAGTCAAGGGCTTCGCGCACGTGGGCTGCCCGTGCCGGATCGCTCATCCGGTCAGGGTCCGGTGCGTTGGCTGTGATCGGAGCAGCATCCTCCGGACTAATGCCCCAGGTCACGATGGGCGCGATCTCGCTCGCATTTCGCACTATCTCCCGGTCAAACGAGGCGTCTTCATCGCTGCAGAGTGCTCTCCAGTCCTCGACCGCCTGATCGAACATCGCGCCGGCCGGGGCATACGGCCGGGCCTTGATATACGCAAAGGTCGTCTCGTCCGGCGCGATCATGCCGGACCGTCCGCCGGCTTCAATAGACAGGTTGCACAGCGTGAGCCGGCCCTCCATTGTAAGGGCACGAACGGCGCTGCCGGCATATTCGATCGCGTGACCGGCTGCGCCGTCGGCGCCGATGGTGGCGATTATCGACAGGGCCATATCCTTGGCGAAAACGCCAGGCGGAAGCTGACCTTCGACACGAATGCGCATGCGTTTCGGCTTCTTCTGCCAAAGCGTCTGGGTCATCAGAACATGTGCAACTTCCGACGCCCCAATACCAAAGGCGAGCGCTCCGAAGGCACCGTGCGTTGCCGTGTGGCTGTCGCCGCAGACGATGGTGAAACCCGGCAGTGTCAGACCCTGTTCAGGCCCCAGCACATGCACGATGCCCTGTGCCGGATCAGACAAACCGAACAGCCGAAGGTCGTGCGTGGCGGTATTGTCGCGCAACTGGCTGATCATGCGGGCAATCGCGGGGTCGATCATGCTGAGATCCCGTGTTCGGGTAGGGACATAGTGGTCCTCGACACCGAAGGTAAGATCCGGCCGGGCAACGCTGGCGCCGCGCGCCTTCAGCTTGTCGAATGCATGAAACGAGCCCTCATGCAGCAAATGCCGATCTATGAAGAGCAGGCGTTGGCCGTCTTCCCGCGCTACTACGACATGTTGATCGAATACCTTATCGAACAGGGTCCGGGGACCCGCATCGGCGCTGTAAACCATTCTTGCCTTCCTCGCTGGCTGAGGGAGTTTAGGCACGAGCTTGATGAGAAATCAAATGTTGTTATAAAAATAATACAGCTTATTGTTTGTTCAAAATGGCAGGTAACTGTCTGATGCGGGGAATGGAGCCAATCGTGTCTCAGTGCGTTCGTGTTGCGGAAAAGGCCTTCGATTATCGGGTACCGCTCATTGTCGTCGGGGCAGGGGCGGCGGGCCTTGTCGCGGCCCTGTCCGCCCATGAGGCGGGCGAGGAGGTCATCGTTCTTGAGCGGGATCCGCTGCCGCGTGGTTCTACAGCCCTGTCGGCTGGCCTTATTCCAGCCGCAGCAACACGTTGGCAGTGCGCTGCCGGTATTTCCGACACGCCGCAGCTCTTCGCCAGCGACATTCTGCGCAAGGCGCATGACGAGCCGGATGCCATGATCGTGGATCATGTCGCGCGCCTGGCCGGACCGACAATTGAATGGCTGGCGGACCGTCACGGACTGAATTTTTCAGTCATTGAAGATTTTAGCTACCCGGGGCATTCGGCACGGCGCATGCATGGGCTTGCCTCGCGGTCCGGTGAGGAGTTGATCGACGCCCTGCGGGCGGCGGCGGAGGCCTGCGAGATCCCGGTGATCTGCGATGCGCATGTGACGACGCTCTTCGCGGACGATACGAATCGGGTTCTCGGTCTCGCCTTCGCGCGGCCCGACGGAACCCTGGAGGAAATTGGCTGCGATCGGTTGATCCTTGCCTGCAACGGCTATGGCGGCAATCGGACGCTGGTGGCGCAGCACATACCCTCGCTGTCGGAAGCCACCTATTTCGGCCATGCCGGCAATCAGGGCGATGCGCTCTTGTGGGGTCAGAGCCTGGGTGCTGCGACACGCCATTTGGGTGGCCACCAGGGTCATGGCTCGGTCGCCCATCCCGCCGGCATCCTGATTTCCTGGGCGACAATCACCGAAGGTGGCTTTCAGGTGAACATTCGTGGCGAACGCTTTTCCAACGAGGCAATGGGTTATTCCGAACAGGCCGCAGAGGTCCTCAAGCAGCCGGATGGCTTGGCCTGGACAGTGTTCGATGCCCGTATCGCTGCAATCACCAGACAGTTCGAGGATTTCCGCCGTGCGGAAGTCATGGGCGCTGTCGTCACCGCAGAGAGCCCGGCGCATTTGGCCGCTCGTATCAATCTGCCGGAAGACCGGTTTGTGAGCACCTTCGGGAAGGTGGAGGCCTGCAAACGAGGTGAGGCTTCCGACGCATTCGATCGTGATTTTTCGGGATCCCAGCCGCTGTCCGCGCCCTTATGCGCCGTGCGTGTCACCGGAGCCCTCTTCCACACGCAGGGCGGTCTGGTGATTGATAAGAGCGCCCGGGTTTTGAATCCGGACGGTTTCGCATTGCCGAACCTCTATGCGGCAGGCGGAGCAGCCTGTGGTGTTTCCGGCAATGACGCGTCGGGCTACCTGTCCGGCAATGGTCTTCTGACTGCTGTAACCCTGGGCAGAACCGCTGGAGCAACTAGAGCACGTGCAATCTCGGCGGAGCCGCCTGCGGGGGCAGGGGCATCGATCGACTCCTGCAAGGTGGCCATCCAGTCCGGTAGTACCTAGCAGCATCACGCTTCCAGGTCGTCCATCAGCGCGTGCTGCATCGCTGAAGAACCGGCGCGAGGCGGCGTTAGGAACGCCGATGCTGAAGCCCGTCCCCGGGACTTCCAGTAAGTGTAATGCACGATCGCGGGAATATCCGTCGGCGCGGCATGGTCACTGTCTTCATGACTGCACTTTCAGATGTCACAGGATTTCAACCGGCTTCGTCCACTGGATGAGGACGACGCAGCCTTCTGCTGAGGACACGGAATGTACGGTGCCTTCAGGGTTGGCGACAAGCGAACCTGGCCCATAGTGGCCGTTTTCATCGCTTTGCGAGCCCTCCAGAACCAGAATGGTTTCGAGCCCTGTATGCCGGTGCTGCGGCACGCTGGCACCGGGCGCATAGCGCAAGAGCGCCAGTTCCGGTTCACCCTGGATGAGACGGCAGATCTCTACACCATCGCGAAAATGTTCGAAGGGGGCTTCCTTCCAGCGGCTCGCCAGGAACTGTGCCATATGCAGGGTCTCACGCATCGAGTGCCTCAACAATCTGGTCCACTGTCGCCGCCCAGCCAACGATCGCGCCTTGTGCGGTCATCATGTCGATGGCGGCTTTCTTGAATTCGGGGAAATAGCTTTCCGTCGCATCGGTCGCGAGGAGGCACTCATAGCCCCGGTCGTTTGCCTCGCGCATGGTGGTTTGCACGCAGACTTCGGTGGTCACGCCGGCAAAGACGAGCTGGGAAATGCCCTTTTCCTGCAGGATGTCGCTAAGCGGGGTGGCGTAGAAAGCACCCTTGCCGGGCTTGTCGATGACCGTTTCCCCGGGCAGGGGTGAAAGGGCGGCGACGATGTCGGCCCCGTCCTCGCCGGCAATCAGGATGCGACCCATCGGGCCGGGATCGCCGATGCGCAGCGCCGGCTTGCCCCGTGTCCGCTTGGCAGGCGGGCAGTCCGAAAGGTCTGGCGCATGGCATTCGCGCGTGTGGATCACCGGCAGGCCGGCACGGCGAAAACCCTCGATCAGCCGCGCGGTGGCAGGGATGATCGCCTGCAGCAGCGTGACGTCATTGCCGAGCGTGGCGCCGAAGCCGCCCGGTTCGATGAAGTCACGCTGCATGTCGATGACGATGAGCGCGGTCTTTTCCGAGGTGATCGTGATGTCGAAGGGCCGTGCCTTGATAACTGCCATTAGTGATGTCCTGCCATATGTCTTCCAATCTCTCCGATATCGGCTCCGTCAGCTTGCGTCTCAAAGACGATTGCGCCTTCCGACATGACAAGGATGCGGTCGGAGAGTTCGAGAATCTCGTCGAGATCCTCGCTGATCAGCAAGACGGCAGCACCTCCATTGCGCGCCGCCATGATGCGCGCGCGGATTTCCGCCACGGCCGAGAAATCAAGACCGAAGCAGGGATTGGCGATCAACAGCAGGTCTACCGCTCCGTTCAGCTCGCGCGCCAGCACGGCACGTTGAACATTGCCGCCGGATAGGGATGCAATTGGCGTCTCCAGCGACGCAGTCTTGACCTTGTATTCGCCGATCAAGCGGGCTGCCAGGGCGGTCATGCGGCGCCGATCCAGCCAGAGTTCGCGTTTGTCTGCTAAGTAATCGAAATCGCGAAAGAAGATGTTCTCGGCAACGCTCATCTTCGGCGCGCAGGCATTGCGCAGCGGCTCTTCCGGCAATGTCCGCACATTCAACGCCCGCATTTCGCTCCGCGTGGCGCGAAACGGCGTACCACAGACCTGCACACTGCCCGTCGAAAGCGGCCGCTGCCCGGACAGGATCTCCATCAATTCCATCTGCCCATTCCCGGAAATGCCGGCAATGCCGACGATTTCTCCAGAGCGCACCGCGAGATCATCGATGGCGATGGTCTTGAGGCCAGACCGATCCGGCGCCTTGGCGCCCGAAACAGTGAGCACCGGCGCGCCGTTCATCGCGATACGGGCGGCAGGTCGCACCAGCTCCTTCTCGCCGATCATCATTGCCGCCATGTCTGCGGTCGTAAGCTCGGCGACCTTGCCGCCCCCGACATGTTCGCCGCGGCGCAGCACCGAAACCGCATCGGCAAAGGCGGTCACCTCGCGGAACTTGTGGGAAATCATCAGGCAGGTGAGTTCGCCAGCCGTGGTCAGACCGCGCACCATGCCGAGCAGTTCGTCGGCCTCTGCAGGCGTCAACACCGAGGTCGGCTCGTCCAGAATGAGAAAGCGGCGTCCGAGATAAAGCTGCTTCAGGAGTTCCAGCTTCTGCTTCTCGCCCGCCGCGAGGCGGCCGACCGGCACGTCCAGCGGAACCGTGAAGGGCATTTTTTGCATGAAGGCGGCAAGCGCGGCGCGCTCCTTGTCCCAGTCGATGCGGGCCGGCACATCGGCACGGCTGATCACCAGGTTTTCCGCTGCCGTCAGTGACGGTACAAGCGTGAAATGCTGATAGACCATGCCGAGGCCGAGATCGTGGGCGTCACGCGGGTCTCGCACCTCCACCTCGCGGTCGGCGACCATCATCTGGCCGGATGTCGGCCTGTAGAAGCCCATCATGCATTTGACGAGGGTCGATTTGCCCGCGCCGTTTTCGCCGAGCAGGACATGGAAGGAGCCTGCTTTGATCTTCAGCGAGACGTCATTCAGTGCCGTGAACGATCCAAACCGCATGGTCATGCCGACAGTTTCCAGACCGATGGCGCGCGTCGGCGATGTGTCTTGCTGCTGCGGGATGCTCATGGCAGTGCCTCGACGAGCTTGGTACTGTTGGAGACCGCGCCGAAGACGCCACCCTGCATCTTCACCATCTTGATCGCAGCCGTATGGTTTCCGGGATCGGTCGCCGCGCAGCAGTCTTCGAGAAGCAGGCATTCGAAGCCGCGATCATTCGCCTCGCGCATGGTGGTATGCACGCAGACATCGGTGGTGATGCCCGAAAGCACAATGTTCTCGATGCCACGGGTGCGCAGCAGGAGTTCGAGGTCCGTGGCGCAGAAAGAGCCTTTGCCCGGTTTGTCGATAACGGGCTCGCCGTCCAGGGGCTTCAACTCGTCGATGATTTCCCAGCCTGGCTCGCCGCGCACCAGGATGCGTCCGCAGGGACCTGCATCGCCGATGCCTGCGCCGATCTGCTGCGAACGCCAGCGCTTGTTGGGCGGCAGGTCGGAAAGGTCCGGCCGGTGACCCTCGCGGGTGTGGATGATGTGGTAGCCCTTGTCGCGCATGGTGGTCAGCACGGCCTTGATCGGCTCGATCGGCGCGCGGGTGAGCCCGATATCGTAGCCCATTTTGTCGACATAGCCGCCCGGCCCGCAGAAATCCGTCTGCATGTCGATGATGATCAGTGCCGTATTGTCCGGTCTCAGATCTCCATTATAGGGCCAGAGATAGGGATCTGCCTGAATGGTGGTCATCGTGGTCTCCATTCGCTTGCCGCCGGTGCGGCACTCTTCACTTGATGATGCTGAGTTCGCCGGGTGCAGACGGCATGGCGCGGGTGCGCGAGCTTGTCGCCACCAGGAGCCCGAGGGTGAGAACGTAAGGGGCTGCATAGAAGAGGTAGTAGCCGCTGGTGATGCCGACAGATTGCAAAGCCGGACCGAGCGCGCCGGCTCCGCCGAACAGCAGCGATGCATAGAGGCAGTTGATCGGGTTCCAGCGGGCAAAGATCACCAGCGCCACCGCCATCAGCCCCTGGCCGGAGGAGATGCCCTCGTTCCAGCTGCCGGGATAGTAGAGCGAAAGATAGGCGCCGCCGATACCGGCAAGCGCCCCGCCTGCCGCCGTACTCCAGAGCCGTACCTGGTTGACGTTGATGCCGAGTGCACGGGCCGCATCGGCGCTGTCGCCGGCCACCCGGATCGTAAGCCCGACACGGGTGTTCTTCAGCATCCAGGCCGTGGCGAAGGCAAGCAGGATGCCAGCAAGGAAGAGCACATTGACATTCAGTGCGGCCTGCACCTGGGGCATGCTTGACCAGAAACCGAGCGGGATGGTCGGCAGATCGGGTGCGACGGGCTGCACATAAGGCTTACCGAACAGGAAGGCGAGGCCCGTGCCGAAGATCATCAACGCAATGCCAATAGCAATATCGTTGACGCGCGGCAGGCGGCAGAGCCAGCCATGCAAGAGGCCGAAAAGCAGGCCAGAAAAGGCGGCAGCCAGGGTGCCGAGCCATGGCGATCCGGTCTGATAGGCGACTGCATATCCGCTCATGGCGCCGAAGACCAGCGTGCCCTCAAGCCCGAGATTGATACGCCCAGAGCGTTCCGTCAGGCACTCGCCGATGGACACGAATATGAAGGGTGTGGAGACACGGATTGCACCGCCAAGGATCGCAAGGGGCACGCCCCAAAACCCGATATCATCGGTCATTTCTGCCTCCGCTCAAGGAGTGCAAGGAAGCGGATGCGACCCTGCAGCGTGTCGGACAGGAGTATGGCGATAAAGACCATGCCCTCCAGAACCAGCACGGCCGCATCCGGCAGGTCCATGCGCCTCTGTATGAGCCCGCTCGACGCCTCGATACCGGCAAACAGAATTGCGGCGGGGATGACCGCCAGCCCGTTATGGCGGGCGAGGAAGGCAATGAGGATGCCCGTATAGCCGTAGCCTGCGGCCAGCGAGGCATTGGCCGAGCCGTGGATCGCCGCGACCTCGATCATGCCGGCGAGCCCTGCGAAGGCGCCGCCAAGTGCGGTGAAGCCGATGGCGAGCGTTCCGGCCGGAAGCCCCTGGATCTCGGCGGCGCGCACATTGCCGCCAACGATGCGGGCCGCAAACCCGATGGTGGTACGCTCGATCAGGATCCAGGCGAGAATGCAGGCGAGAATGCCGAAGGCAAGCCCCCAGTGGACGCCGATGCCCGGCATCTCGCCGATCCGCCAGGCGTCGGGCAGCGGTGCGGTGGAGGGTTTGTTCAGACTTGCCGGATCGCGAAAGGGGCCCTCGATCAGGTGATTCATCAGGGCTATCGCGATATAGGCCATCAAGAGGCTTGAGATCGTCTCGTTCACGCCGCGCAGGTAGCGCAGCGCACCGACCGTGCCGATCCACAGCGCGCCGATGGTCATGCCGCTCACCGCCATGAGAGCGATGCCGATGACAGCTGGAAGGCCCGGCATCAGCATGGCGACCACGCCTGCCGCCAGGCCGCCAAGAACGATCGCGCCCTCGCCACCGATGATGACGAGCCCGAGCCGCGCTGGTAACGCAACGCAGAGCGCCGCAAGCAGCAGCGGGGCTGCTCGCGTCAGCGTGTTTGTCCAGGAGAAGGCGGTGCCGAAGCCCGCCTTCAGGACGAGCCCGTAAAATTCAGCCGGCGACTTGCCGAACAGGGAGAGGAAGACCGCGAAGGCCACCATGCCCGCAAGGACCGCAGCCAGCGGCAGAAGAGCCGCCTCGATGCGGCGGGCGCCGGCCTCCGTAAGGAAGCCAGTTCGTCCGGAGAGCGATGCCATCTGATCGACCTGCAGGCTCATGATCGACAACTCCTGCCCGTGCTGTTCTCTCAAGAGGTGGAGCCGACCACGCCTTCGACGAGGTAGTTCATGCTCTCAAGCGCGACATCGGTCTCGACCAGCGCCTGGCCGGCGGTCGCCACCACATTGCCCTTGTTGTCCTTGAGCGGTCCGTTGATGGCGGCAAAACCGCCCTTCATGATCTCGGCCTGCACGGCCTCGAAGCGGGTGCGCGCCTCTGGCGTCACGGCCGGCCCGAGCGGGCTCATCTTGATGAAGCCGTCTGCCAGCCCGCCGCGCACGAAGTTCTCGATCTTGCCGCCCGCAAGCGTTGTCTTGACCATGTCAGTATAGACCTTGGCCCAGTTCCACTCCGCTCCGGTCAGATATTTCTCCGGCGCCAGCGCGCTCTGATTGGCGTGATAGCCGCACAGGTACATGCCGCGACCGGCTGCGGTCTCCATCACCACTTTCGGGCCGTCCACATGACAGGTGATGACGTCGACACCCTGGTCGGCAAGCGCATTGGTGGCTTCCGCCTCCTTGACCGCCAGCGACCATTCGCCGGTGAAAATGACCTGGCAGGTGATCGTGGGATCGACGGCACGCGCGCCGAGCAGGAAGGAATTGATGTTCAGGAGCACCTGCGGAATGGGCTTTGCGGCCACGAAGCCGATCTTCTTCGTCTTGGTTGCATAGCCGGCCGCGATACCGTTCAAATATTGGCCCATGCCGATATAGCCGAAATAGGAGCCGACATTCATCGGGTTGCTCGGCGTCCAAAGGCCGCCGCAATGCTGGAAGCGGACGTCCGGGTTCTTCGGCGCCAAAGCGAGGATGTGGGGATCGAAATAGCCGAAAGAGGTCGGGAATAGGAGTGTCGCGCCATCGAAGCTGATCATGCTCTCCATGGTCTTTTGCACATCGACCGTTTCGGGAACCTGTTCTTCCTCGATAACCGTCACACCCTCTATCGCACGGACGGCCGCCGCGCCTTCGGCATGTGACTGGTTGTAGCCGAAATCATCCTTCGGCCCTACATAGATGAAACCGACGGTAAGGCCGGCGGCACGCGCCGCACCGGTTGGCAGCAGACCGGAAAGGGCCGCAGCACCGGCAAGGCCTGCTGAGTTCATCAGAAACTGGCGACGATTAGGCATCGGGATCCTGGACATGTGCACGTTCCCCATTGTGTTCGTTGGGCCGGCACGGCCCCGGTTCTGTGGGCTCGGTCTCCGGCTGTCGGAGGCAGTAATCCAGTTGGACGCGCTTCTGTCTTGTGCTATGTTTTGGCCAGCCTGCTGCAAAAAATGCAGCACCGTAAACAGGGCCTTTCATGCGCTATCTCGCCTCCATCCGCTACATCGATGCAGTGGTGAAGGCCGGCTCGATCCGCGCCGCCGCCGACACGCTTGCCATCACGTCGACGGCGCTCAACCGGCGCATTCTGGCGATGGAGGAAGAACTGGGCGTGCCAATCTTCGAACGGCTACCGCATGGGGTGCGCCTGTCGGCTGCCGGCGAGATCTATATTCACCACATCCGCAACCAATTGTCGGACATGGAACGGGTGCGTTCGCAGATCGCAGATCTTTCAGGCGTGCGACGCGGCCATGTATCGATTGCCTGCAGCCAGGCACTCTTGCCCTATTTCTTGCCGAGTCAAATCGCGCTCTATCGCAAGGAACACCCGAACGTCACCTTCAGCGTCCACCTGAGGGATCGTGAGGCGGCTGAGCACGCGCTCGTGGATCACAGTGCCGATCTTGCTATCGTCTTCGAGCCTGTGCGTCTGACGGACTTCATGACGCTTATCCGTGTGCGCCAACCGGTGCATGTCGTCATGTCCCCTGACCATCCGTTGACAGCAAGGGCAAAGGTCAGGCTATCTGATTGTGTCGACTACCCGATCGCGCTGCCGACGACGGCCTATGGTGTACGCCATCTGCTCGACATTGCCATGCGCGTTGCCGGAGTGCGCCTCGATCCGGTTATACAGTCCGACAATTTTGAATTCCTGCGCAACCACGCGGTGATCGAGAACATCCTCACATTCCAGATCCCCATAGGTCTCTCGAACCAGACCTCGACCGGCTGGATGGTTTCACGCCCGCTCGATGGGCGCGACGTTCCCGCCGGCATCCTCTACCTCGGTCAGTTGAAGGGTCGCACCTTGCCAGTGGCAGCCGCACGTTTTGCCTCGCAACTCACCAACTGCCTCGCCAGCCAGTTTGAAGTCTCTTAAAGCCCTAACGAGATCGCCCCAGAGTTGGGGAGGTAATCCCGCCACCTTGGTCTCTGCTAGGGGCGCTGCCGTAATTTGCAGGGCCACCTTCTATGCGGGCGGTGTTGTCACCGCAATTTGCCGAGGCCGATAAGGACATGAGGTTCCTGGATTTTCCGGGGAGGTAGGCCGCGCTCCTGGCGATCGGTGGCCTTGCACGGTTCGTTTTGGAAACGGTATTGCTGTTCGCGCCCGATTGTGGAGGTACTTGTGTGTCCAATGGTCGACGCCGGGCGCCGCTTCGGACTTTCCCGCTCCATATGAGTGAAACCTCTTGGGTGACTTCCGCTTGGGAGCATAGAGATATTGCTGCATAGACGAAACCAGCAGGCGATTGGCGGCTCTATTGTCGCGGTGCCTACAGCAAGATTTCTTCGAGCACCGTGCCATGCTGATCAACCGTGCGCCAAAGCCAGAGCTTGGTTCCGGCGCATTTCACCACGACTTCATCCGGACAACAATTTCCCCGACGCGCGCCTGTCACCGCCTCAGATTGCGAAGGATCTGAGGTCCGAACTTGGCTATTCAACGACTGATAGGAAACGGCGATCCCACGCTCGAGCAGCATTTCCTCAACTTCAAGCAGGCTCAGGTCAAAACGTGACTGAAGCCAAACTGTTTGAGCAACGATCTGCGGCGGAAAGCGGCGACGCTTGATGCTGAATCTGCTGTCTGCAGTGCCGACATTAACGCCCAGCAGTCAGGTAATCGCGAGTCGGTTAGTGTAACAAAACCGTGCCGACTGCGCGCGCGGTTTGTAGCAACTTGTTCGATACGCGGTAGAACGTTTTAGGCCCGTCCATCTCAGCGCATTGACGCAATGCCTAACGTCTTCTACCCAACAGATACATCAAACACGGAGCACCGAGTAGGGCAGACACCAGCCCTGCTGGAATCTGGTAGGGCGCCGCGATGGTACGGCCGACGAAATCGGCGATGACCATGAGTCCGCCACCGATAAGGGCTGCCCCGATCATCTGCGGCAGTGCACGTTTAAAACCAGCTTCTCTCGCAAAATGCGGGGCCATAAGGCCGACGAAAGAGAGCGGACCAACGGTCAGCGTTGCTGCGGCCGTCATCAGACCGGCAAGCCCAAACAACATCAATCTCGATCGCGCCAGCGGTATGCCCACCGCAGTTGAAGGTGCCGGGCCGAGCGGCAGGATATCCAGCCAACGGCGCGCGGCAAATGCGATTGCGATCAGCACCGCTGCGATGATGACTTCCACTTGAGCCATCGAGCCGTTGACCAGATATGTCGAACCGCTCATCCAGCGCATGAGCAGAACGGCTCTCGGAACTCAGAACGCCGACGGCCGCGTCAACCATGGCGCTCAGTGCGGTGCCGGCCAGCAGCACCCGTTCCGGGGCGAAGGTAGAGCGACGTGAAGTCAGAAGTATGACGCCGAGAACCGCAACAGCGCCAGCGACGGCGAAGACAAACTGCCCTTAAAGACCGGGGCTGACGGCAAAAAGCGCGATCGCAACGCCAAAGTTGCGCCAGCGCTGATACCCAAGACCTCGGGGCTCGCCATCTCGTTGCCAGTCAGCTTTTGGAGAATGAGGCCAGCAACGCCAAGCATTGCCCCGGATGCAAAAGCCGCAAGGACCTTCGGTGTCCGGACCGCGAGAATGTCGCCGAGGAACTCTCCGGAGACAACAGCCAAGGTGCCGCCGGGACCGCGACCGATAAAGAGGCTGATGGCGATAACCATCAGGAGGCCAACGACAACAATGATGACGGGGACTTTTGAATTCCATCGGCGCAGGCTTTGACGCGCTGCTGATACCCATCCGACGTGCAACCTTGACAGCATCCTTCATCTCCTGCTCGTCGAGCCGATGGCGCCAGATCGGCTGCGCGATTGCGAATATCGCCACAAGATGACAATCGAAATATTCAAGTGTCTGTTGTTGCCTTGTCATGTATTTCAGTAATTCAATGAAATCTTTCTAATTTGTGGAAGAGTAGCGCATTTTTGTGATATTGAAACTATTCTCGCCTTCAGAGATTTAACGTTTGTGCACAGAATATCTTTTATGGTCTCATCGGTGTAGCGCTGTGTGAAATTGGACGATGTTGTCCGATCATCATTTTGAAATTGGTGGGGACCCCTGGTTTGGACAGGTACTGTTCGCGTTTTGAAATCCAGGCTGCGGTCGCAGGACGTCTGTCAAAGGTCTCGGTCTCGTGATAAGTCACGCCATCCTACATGCCCCCAGCTCGCGCTCGGTAAGCGACGCTGCCATCTTGCGCGCGCCGATAGTGCCCATGGGCGGCTCCGAGTTGGGTCCACGGATTACCGTATTTGGTCAACTAGACCAGATACGGTGCCGGAATTGGCGAAAATAGCGCTTAACGAGCATGAACAAGACGATGAAAAGGTCCAGCAAGTGTCTGTAAATCCTAAAAACGTCAATTATTTCATGGCTCCCGTTTTTGCCGTTGCGCCGATGATCGACTGGACGGACCGGCATTGCCGCGTCTTCCATCGCATGCTGACTCGTGAGGCTTTGCTCTACACCGAAATGATCGTGGCCGATGCGATCCTGCACGGCCCGCGCGACAAGCTGCTGGGTTTCTCGGTGCAGGAACATCCCGTCGCCCTGCAGCTCGGCGGCTCGGATCCGGTAAAGCTCGCCGAGGCGGTGAAGATCGCCGTCGACTATGGCTATGACGAGATCAACCTCAATGTCGGCTGCCCCTCAGACCGCGTGCAGTCCGGCACGTTTGGCGCCTGCCTGATGCAGACACCGGCCATTGTTGCCGATTGTGTCTCGGCAATGAAAGCGGTGGCCACCGTCCCGGTGACGGTCAAATGCCGGATCGGGGTAGACGATCAGGAGCCTGCCGATGTGCTGCCGGATTTTCTCCGCCGGATGATCGGGGCAGGGGCTGACGCAATCTGGATCCATGCCCGCAAAGCCTGGCTGAAGGGGCTGTCACCGAAGGAGAATCGGGAAATTCCCCCGCTCGACTACGAGCTTGTCTACCGGATGAAGCGCGAAAACCCTCACGTCTTTCTCGGACTCAATGGCGGCATTACCGATCTCGATCAGGCAAGTGAGCATCTGACCGTCATGGACGGCGTCATGCTGGGCCGGGCCAGCTACCATAATGCGACGCTGCTGACCGACGTCGATCACCGCATTTATGGCACAGCCCACGTGCCGGTCGATTGGGACGGTATTCGCGATGCGATGATGGCCTATGCCGATCAGGTGATGGCGGGTGGTGGACGACTGAATCACGTGACCCGCCATATGATCGGCTTGTTCCAGGGCTTTGCCGGAGCGCGGCGTTACCGGCAGATCCTGTCGTCCGATGCAACGAAGCCCGGTGCCTCGCCGGCGCTGATCGCGGAGGCATTCGCCGCCGTCGATATCACCGCCGGTCCGAAGCTCCAGCCCGGGCCGGCTGCCGAGGCCGCCGCCGAATAATCTGCGAAACAATCTGCGGTGCTCGCAGCGGAAGAAAGTACCGAAAAACGAAAACGGCGCCCGTGGGGCGCCATTTCCTTGTTCATGCTGGAGCAGCGATGTCGCGCTCCGGTCCTTGTCTATCAGCCGGCCTGGATATTGACGGCCTTCGGGCCCTTGCCCATGCGGTCCGGCTCGGTGTCAAAGCTGACCTGTTGACCTTCTGACAGGGTGTCGAGGCCAGATGCCTGAACGGCAGAGATGTGCACGAACACATCTTTTGCGCCGCCATCCGGCGTAATGAAGCCAAAACCCTTGTCCTGGTTGAAGAATTTGACGGTGCCCTTGCTGGCCATGGGAGATGTTCCTTGATGTCCCGAGTGTGTCTCAAGCCCACCCGGCGACCGGGAAAGCCGTTGGCGTCCCGCCGTGGCAGGACCGTCGAGTGGTCGCGATAACGGGGAAAGAACGTCTACAATCGGGGAGGAAGCCCCCCTTGACCGCTTGGCGGTCGCTACAGCCAGTCCAGTCTCCGGGATCCGTAGTGCCCGAACAATCAAAGACGTATGGGCAATTCCAGCTGGTGACAAGAGCGAAAGAGTTGGCCGCTTGCCGAAATTCCTCCGCAATCGACACGGATCCTCCCAATCGAGGGGGGCTTTTGTCGCGCGTATGCCTCCCGTTAATCGGTTTCGATTAGCATCGTCGTTAATCGTAACCAACGAAACGTGATAGCCGTCGCTTGATGACCGGGGGACGACACGGTAGTCACACCATCTCGGGATGGCGTGATGCAAGCAGAGGCAAGACGGGGTGCCAGAGTGATCGATCCCTATGACATGCTCGGTGTCGGGCGCGAAGCCGACGAACCGACCATCAAGGCAGCCTATCGCAGGCTCGCCAAAACGGCGCATCCGGATGCCGGCGGCGACGCGGACCGATTCGCCAAAATTTCCGCCTGCTACGACCTCCTGAAGGATCCCGTCCGCCGCAAGGTCTATGACGACACCGGCTATGACCCGCAGCTCGCCGAGCCGACTGACCTCAAGGGTCTGATGGTGCTCGAATCGCTGGTCAATGACATGATCCTTGACGAGCGCGAGCCGGGCAGCTTCGATCCGGTCGCCTCGCTGCGCCGCAAACTGACCGACGATATACTGAAGGCGCGCTTCCATATCCTCGAGCTCGAGCGCCATCGTGGCCGGGTGCGCAAACATATCGACCGTCTCGGCAAGCGCCCCGAGGCCGACGTCCTCGGCTCCATGCTGCGCGCCCGCACCCAGTCGATCACCGATGCGATCCGTGCCTCCGAGACCCAGATCCGGGCCATTGAGCGCGCCTATAGCATGCTCGACGGCTATTCCTACGAGATGGAACAGGCGGCCGAGGTCGAGGTCGAATTGCCCAAGGCAGCAGAATAGGCCGAGGCCTTGGCTCGTCGGCAATTTCCTCCGGCACGCGATTCTTTGGCGCCGGAGCGGCGTCATCCTCCGCGCCCCATCCAGATGCGAAGCCGAATTTGGAAACCCCGAAGGCCGGTCGATTACCTTAATTTGTAACACATACAGTCCTCCTTGCCTGATTCACGCATGGGGAAAAACATTATGGTTTCATCGATTTCATCCAGTTCCGGTAGCGTTGCCGTCTCGACCCTGTCCTCTTCCGGGTCGGTTTCACAGCTCAAGGCGCAGTTGGCGGCCAAGCAGTCGGAATTGGCGGCTGCGACCACTGAAGAGGAAAAGGCGACCCTCACCGAGGAAATCGCGACGCTGAAGGCAAGCATTGCCGCGCTCGAATCGACCGGTGCCGCCGATAGCGCCGCCAGCACCGGAAACGCGACCCAGTCCCAGACCAAGTCTGCGCCGACGGTCAGCGTCACGACGGCCGACCGGGCAGCACCGGAGGCGAAGATATCGTCGGCCGCCGCCGATGTGCTGATGTCGCTCCAGGCGAGCGGCGTCTCAAGCCGTGACGACGAGTCCGCGACCGAAGCTGCAACGGCCGCAGCCGAGGCCGAGGATGCGGCAAAGGCACAGGAGCAGCTGGACGCAGCCGCCGAGGACGAGAACCGCGTCTGATCCGCCGCGATCCGAACGAGCTTGAACGAGGCGAGGAGGGGTGCAAGCGGCTTGCACCCCTTTCTCAATATCGTCAGGCCACTTGCAAGCCGAGCGCGACTCTCATCCAAAGGTGTTGGGCGGGCAGGATCACGGGGTTGGGCATGGACGAGACGGGCCGGATGAACGGCGAGGGCAGGCGGCAGCCGCTGCGGCGGGGGCCCGGCCGGCCCCGGCAGAACCAGGATGACGAAATCCGCACCCGGCTTGTCGGCATCGCCTTTTCGTTCTTTGTCGCCCATGGCTATGAGGCGACCTCCGTCGCTGCCATTGCGGCTGCGGGCCAGGTCTCGAAGCGCACCGTCTACCAGCTCTTCCCCGGCAAGATCGACCTGTTTGCCGCAAGCGTCGCCCATCACCGCAGCCTGATGTTCGATGTCACGCCGCCCGATCAAGACACCGCCGCAGAAGAACAGCTGGCGCGGCTCTTCTGCATCGACATCGACCCGCAGACCGCCGCCATCCGCGAAGCCTTTCTCGCCCGCGCCGTCGAGGCCATGCGGCTTGAACCGGCGCTGGTGCCAATCATCGAGGCCGAGGGCGTCGAGGCCTCGCGCCGCGCACTGACCGACTGGCTGGCCGAAGGCAGCCGGATCGGCCTCCTGTCGATCGACGATCCCTTGGAGACGGCGCATATCCTGATGGAAATTGTCTTCGGCGCCATGGCGCTGAAAACCGGGCAGGGCACCGAATGGCCGGGCGGAGCCGACCGTGCCGCCTTCCTGCGCCGCTGCTTCCGGCTTCTGGTGACGGGCATCGGCGCCCGCTAAGCCGAGGAGCGCAGGAGGGCTCCGTCGCCACCGGAGACCGCACCAGGTTCGAGCAGGTCCGAACAAGTCCGCAGCCATCGCCAATTTTGGGGACAAGGTGTCAATGAATGTTGACACATCCATATGGTGTTTTAGTGTTGCGACATACTCAGGTGGGTTAGCCGTTGTTGAAGACGGTATAGGCTCGGTCACCCCAGTAAGACTGGCAGGCAGTGAACGGGTCGGGTTCGGCAGATCATGGATCGTCGAAGCAGGAAGTCGTTTCACTGGATGAGACTTCAAGCACAGCAATATGAGATTGGCTG
The DNA here is from genome assembly GCF_051549525.1 of Rhizobium sp. G187. Lineage (NCBI taxonomy): Bacteria > Pseudomonadati > Pseudomonadota > Alphaproteobacteria > Hyphomicrobiales > Rhizobiaceae > Rhizobium > Rhizobium sp. G187. Next base: position 613,169 of record NZ_JBPUGM010000001.1, on the reverse strand, counting down.
GAGAACCCCCACATGCAGCAGGACGACTTTGTTTCGACGCGGGTCGAAATGATTCTATACTTTCCGCTGGCGCGCCGCGCCGAACTGGTACGCAACTCCGCCCACAGGCTGGACCAGCTGAACGGTCCGCCCGCCACCGAATTCTGGAGGGCACTGTGCCGGGACCTGGCCCAAGAGCTTTTGGCGCTGGGCCACCCCTATGACGAGGCACGGGATGAAATCCTGAATTTCCAGGATGCCGTTCATCTCGAATTGCGCCGGATGCATGATCACCAGAAGCGCCCTCTCGACCGTCAGATGACAGCCAGCTGAGCCCAGGCTTGCAAGGCCGCGCGACGGCGGATCCGGTTTGCCGGCTCCAGCCGCCGCAGCCTCCCGGCGATCTGTGCCGGAGCCACGCTGTCATGGCAGGTTTAGCGGAGGGAGGAGCAAATCCTGGCAAACTGCTTGGGATCGGGATCGCGGCGCAGCCAGGCGCGCAGTCCGGCGCGTTCGCGGTCGGGATGCAGGCCGGGGCGCGCATGCACCTGCTGCAGCAGCGCCATCGAGTGACGCAGGCGCTCGGCTTTGTCAGGGTCCGCAGGCCAGGGCTCGCGTGCCTCGCTCCCGTAGATGAAATCCATGATGACCCGGCTGACCACCGCCTGTTGGCGCACAAACGTCGCATCGACCCCATGAATGCAGGGCGGCAGTTCGGTGGCCCGCCAGATCGGTTCTCCGAGCGGAGTGACACGGCCCATGCAATGGCCGCTGCGGCGGCATTGCCGGGTGCGGCAGGTCGCCGGGTATCTGGCCAGGGCAACCATATTGCGCATCATGCGCAGGTCCAGCATTTCGGCATTGGGTCCGTTTGCGGTGTCCAGTTTGGGCATGGTGGTCTCCTTTCCGTGGGTTGGATGGGGTGGGCGGCTTCTCGTCTCCCCCACAGCGGGGGGGGGGAACTGAACTTTCAAAAACCCCAAGCTTCGCCGCCGGTCGGGATCACTCCCTCCGGGGATGGCTTTATTTGTCTCGGACGGGGCGCCAGAAGCAGCCTGTCTAAGTATAAGTATGTGGCTCCTTCCGGCGCCCCGTTCGGCGTCTATTCCCGCTTGCATGCGTCTCTCTGGCAAGGCGGCGACGGTCTTCGGGGTGATCCCCAAAGATGGACCGGGCTAAGGGTCCGGCTTGGCAACAACTCCCGAGGGAATGTCTGCCATAGCCTGGCCGGTGGCCCGGGAGGTTCCCGCCGGATGGTGCACCATTCCGACCGGGACCCTCGCCCGGGGGATGGGATCTGTCTTGCGACTGACCCCGATCCCCGCCGTTTGTTTCGCCCCGCCGTCAGGTCTTGTTCGCGACAGCGTTGGCGCCTTGTCTGTGTGCCTCTGAGGCACGCCCTTCCGATCGAGTATCCGGGTTCTGAGGCATCCGACCCCATTACCCTCGTCCAGCTCTTCGTCCGGAGGGAGACCGTTGCAAGCGGGCCGGGGTTTTATGCCTGCGACAGCACATCGCCCCGGCGCCGATCCCGCCTCGCCTGACATCGCATCGTCAGGTGTATCCGAGGGCGGAACGGGGAAGAGTCTACGAGAGGAAAAATGGGCGGGGATGAAAAAACTTTGTTTTGTTGATTTTGCTGCGGGATTTTCGGAATTCATCCCCGGGCAACTGCTGGAATTGAGGGGCTTTTGGTGGCCCCGCCTATCTCCCCCCTTGCGGGGGAGAAAGCGAAATCGAGGAATTGGCCCGATCAGGGCCAAACCTCAGATTTCGCAAGAGGGGGGCTCGGTCAGGTTATTGCCAACGGAACTGTGCCCCTCTCCAGGAAAATCTGAAGTTTAGGCGGCTTACGCGCGCCTAACCCTTCGATTTTCCGTCCTCCCCCGCATGGGGGGAGGTGGGATGCGGCGCTACACGGAGCGAGACCGTTGCAGAAGGCCGCCTCCGCTTCATGTTGCCTTGCCGCATCCAGGATTTGCGCTAGCCGCTCGCATGAACCTTTGGTACATCGTCTCGGGGGAATGCAGCTTGCACGGGGGACGTCACCGATGACAATTCGACCGCCCGACAAAGTGATGGCATGGCTCGGGCCGCTGGCATTGATAAACGTCTTCGTCTGGATTGTTCTATGGACGCCCGAAGCAAATCAGACGATTTGTGCCAAGTCCGATAACTGTTTGGTGGACTGGACTGGTGCTCTAAGCGGGTGGGCCGCAGCTTTCGGGGCACTGCTTGCCGGTTGGTGGACGATATCAGGTCTCCGAAAGCAGATAGAGCAGCAGCAGACCCAGATTGATTTCCAGCTCGGCGATGGTTCGCCAACAATACAACCCCTCGGGAAGAGAAATGATCATACGCGAGCACGATTCAAATTCGTGAATTGGAACAGACGTACGGTCACCATTACTAAAGTCACCGCAACAGCTGGTGCTTTCACCGCACCCTTGATCGCTGTTGAACATGAAGTCACTTCCGAAAAGGGGGTAAGCGAATATCCGGTGAGGCCCAACGGCACGTTGGATTGGAAGCCATTTATCAACGGTTGGCTTGATCGAAGCAAACCTGCTCCATTCTTGGACTTTAGGCTAAAATATAACGAAGAGGATCTCTCCATTTTTCCACCACACCCGCGAGAGCCGGTAACGATCCGGTTGACCGCCCGAGCTGTTGGTGAAGTGTCGGCTGTGGAGTGGCAACTTGAGCTTGTAATGGATCGATGGGGCGTTTTCCCAATTAGTGAGGCTTATCGTCTTGAGCATGACCAAGTGCTTCGTGAAGGGGGCTATGATCAATACTAGATTTAGTCTTCGTTCCCACCAGAGGATAGCATCACCGCCCCGGTCGTCCCGTTTCCCTTTGGTCCTCGCCTCACGCTTGCCGTCGGCTGTATCCTCGTAGGAGCCAGCGCGAGCGCGGATGATGGGGCGAGGAGCGGGGATGCCCCTCATCCGCCCTTCGGCACTGCCGGCTCTTCGCAGCGCTCAGCGCGTACGTTACTGCCATCGATCCATTGGATCGATGGCTTCGTTTCACGAACCGTGCCTCACCCCCGCAGGCGGGGAGAAGGAAGAGCCGTCACCGCCCCGGTCGCCCCGTCTTGCCCTTCGTCCGGCCCTTGCGCTTCTGATCCATCGGATCCTCGTAGGAGCCGGCGCCAGCGCGGGCGCGGATGATGGGGCGGGGGTCGTCTGAGCCCCTGGAGCCTGGGGTCCCCCCCTCTGCCGCCTGCGGCGACATCTCCCCCACAGGGGGGGAGAGCGGGCTGCGGCCCGACTCGGGCTTCGGCTTCTCCGGCAGCTTACCGGTCACCGGTTTTTCGGTGCGGCCAACGGTCATTTCGTCGAGCGTGTTCTTGCGGAAATAGGAGCTTTCCGGGCCCGATTTCGGCATCGGCACGGCGCCGTCGGTGCCGGGGCCCATGTCGTCGATATGGGGTTTGGAGAAATAGCTGCCCTTGCCCTCCGGCACGCCCGACTTGTTGCGGCCTGAGGTGGAGATGCGGGGTTGGTCAACAGACCCCTCTCCAGCCCGCCCCACAGGGGGGAGGGAGTCCGTCGCGTTTGGAGCGACCTTGCGGCTTCCTCCGCCGCCGCTCTCCGTTGCCTTCGCCTCCTGCTTGGCGATGGGGTCGTCCATGGCGGCGAGTTCGACGGCTTTGAGGCGCTTGATTTCGTCGCGCAGGCGGGCGGCCTTTTCGAAGTCGAGATCGGCGGCAGCGTCGCGCATGTCCTTTTCCAGCGCGTTGAGATGGCTCTGGAGATTGTTGCCGACGAGGTGGCCGCCATCGGCAAAGCCCTTGCCGGAGACGCCGGAGATATCGGCGCGGACGTGGTCGCGCTCGTAGACGCTGTCGAGAATGTCGGAGATGCGGGCCTTGACCGATTCCGGCGTGATGCCGTGTTCGATATTGTAGGCCACCTGCTTTTCGCGGCGGCGCGCGGTTTCGTCCATGGCGCGCTGCATGGAGCCGGTGATCTGGTCGGCATAGAGGATGACCTTGCCGTCGACATTTCGCGCGGCGCGGCCGATGGTCTGGATGAGCGAGGTTTCCGAGCGCAGAAAACCTTCCTTGTCGGCATCGAGGATGGCGACGAAGCCGCATTCGGGAATGTCGAGGCCTTCGCGCAGCAGGTTGATGCCGACGAGCACATCGAAGGCGCCGAGGCGCAAGTCCCGGATGATCTCGATCCGCTCCAGCGTGTCGATGTCGGAATGCATGTAGCGGACGCGCACGCCCTGTTCATGCAGATATTCGGTCAAGTCTTCGGCCATGCGCTTGGTGAGCACGGTGACGAGGGTGCGGTACCCCTTGAGCGCGGTTTCGCGGATTTCGCCGAGCACGTCATCGACCTGGGATTTTGCCGGACGGATCTCGACCGGCGGGTCGATCAGGCCTGTCGGGCGGATGACCTGTTCGGCAAAGACGCCGCCGGCGGCTTCCATTTCCCAGTCGCCGGGCGTGGCGGAGACGGCGATGGTCTGGGGGCGCATGGCGTCCCATTCCTCGAAGCGCAGCGGACGGTTGTCCATGCACGACGGCAGGCGGAAGCCGTATTCGGCCAGCGTCGCCTTGCGCCGGAAGTCGCCGCGATACATGCCGCCGATTTGGCTGACGGAAACATGGCTTTCGTCGATGAAGAGCAGGGCGTTGTCGGGAATGTATTCGAACAGCGTCGGTGGCGGCTCGCCGGGTTTGCGGCCGGTAAGGTAACGTGAATAGTTCTCGATGCCGGCGCAGGAGCCGGTGGCTTCGAGCATTTCGATGTCGTATTTCGTCCGCTGTTCGAGGCGCTGGGCTTCCAGCAGGCGACCGCCTTTTTCCAGCTCGGCGAGGCGCATTTTCAGCTCCTCCTTGATCGACTTGATCGCGCCGTTGAGGGCGGGGCGCGGCGTGACATAGTGGCTGTTGGCGTAGATCTTCACCGATTTCATGTCGCCGGTCTTCTTGCCGGTGAGCGGGTCGAATTCGGTGATCGACTCGATCTCGTCGCCGAACAGCGTGATGCGCCAGGCGGCATCCTCCAGGTGGGCGGGGAAGAGTTCGATCGTGTCGCCGCGCACGCGGAAGGAGCCGCGGACAAAGTTGATGTCCTGGCGCTTGTATTGCTGGGCGACGAGGTCGGCCAAGAGCTGGCGCTGGTCGATGCGGTCGCCGACCGACATCTGGAAGGTCATGGCGGTGTAGGTTTCGACCGAGCCGATACCATAGATGCAGGAGACGGAGGCGACGATGATGCAATCGTCACGCTCGAGGATGGCGCGGGTGGCGGCGTGGCGCATGCGGTCGATCTGTTCGTTGATCGACGATTCCTTCTCGATAAAGGTATCCGAGCGCGGCACATAGGCTTCCGGCTGGTAGTAGTCGTAATAGGAGACGAAATACTCCACCGCATTGTCGGGGAAGAAGTTCTTGAACTCGGAATAGAGCTGGGCAGCCAGCGTCTTGTTCGGTGCGAGGATGACGGCCGGGCGCTGGGTGGCTTCGATCACCTTGGCCATGGTGAAGGTCTTGCCGGAGCCGGTGACGCCGAGCAGGACCTGGGTTCGGTCGTCATTCGACAGACCCTCGACGAGGTCCTTGATCGCGGTCGGCTGGTCGCCGGCGGGCTCGAAATCGGAGGCCATGCGGATCTTGACGCCGCCTTCGGATTTCGCCGGGCGGGCCGGGCGGTGGGGCATCCACAGTTCGCCATTCTTGAACAGCGGATTGCCGCTTTCAATCAGCGCCGAGAGCGCCTCGACGGTGGCGGTCACGGCGCCGGTCGCCAGCGATTCGGCTTCTTCCAGCGACACATCCATGCCGGCGATGGGATTGAGGCCGGCAGCGGCGCGGGTCTTCGGGTCGGAGGACGCGCCGATCGAGACGCCGCGGGACGTCTTGGTCGAGGTGGTGTTCTTGGCGGTCGTTGGCTTGGCCTTTTCCAGCGCCACCTTTTCCGCATGGCGGCGGGCCTCGATCTCGATCTTCTTGCGGTGCTTGCCGGCTTTCGACGCCAGTTCCCGCTGGCTCTCGACGGTCGAAGCCTCGGCTTCCGCCTCCAGTTGCTTCACCCAATCCGAAACCGAGCCGGAGAGCGGCGCGCCTTCGAAAGCGGTCTGCGGGGCTTCCTCGAAACCGGTCGAGGGGGCGGAGGATTTGGGAGACTTGGCCATGGCCGGAATATGGAGAAGCCCGCGTGGGATTGGAAGGGGCGGCGGCGGTTATTCGGAACAAAAACGCAACGGGGAGGCGGGTTGTTGCCAGGGTGGTGGCAGGAGGAAATACCGGATTGAGTGAGGGATCTATTGCGAAGGCCCAACGGGTTGCGCATAGTGGGATGCAAGCTCGGGGAGATGCCGTATCAATCCTATCCTCAAGCCCGCGCTAGAGACGAGGTCGTCGGAACCCGACTGGTCCGCAGTCCGGGCCTCCGTGATTGTCCAGAACAGTGAACGCGCCATCACACTGCGACGGCTCAGGGGTCTCAAGGCTTTTGGCTGGGTGGGTTTCGCGTCGATCTGTGGCGTCGGACTCTGGATCAGCCATATCCGGTCCGAACCGGAGATCTTCGCCGCGACGCTGTTTCCGGCAGTGCTGGGGCTCGTAGCTTTCTCCCTGCTCATCGCGGCGAAGGAGCGCCGCCTCCAGACGGACTCCTATGTCGCGATTCTGCCCCTGCTGCTGCTGTCGCTGGATACCTGGTCGATCGTCACGCGGCGTCCCGCACGGCAGATCGCACGCATGCCGGGCCACTATTTCGTTCCGCGTGACGAGATCGATTGTGACTTTCATATCGAAGGCTCGATGCGCGGCATCCCATTCTCAGTGACGCAGGCTGTGCTGACACGGTCACCCGGTGACGAGACCGCCGAGACGACGTTTCGTGGCTTGATCGTCTGGACCCGGGCTTCGACTGCGTTTCCAGGCGACTTCGCGGCGCTGCGGCGGCCACCTCAACAGCGGTCGCTTTTGCGTGGCACGATGCTGCCGGATGGACTGATCCCTCTTCCGAACACCACGCATCTCGGGCGTTGGGCCTACGACTTCGTCACGACCGATCTGGGTGCGGCCAGCACCCGGTTGAAGGGAATGGTAGAGGCGACCAACGCCCTACTAACGCTCAAGCTCGAGGACTTGCCGCAGGTGGCAATCAGGGGCTCTGACATATATGTGCTGCTTCCTGCGGCGCGCTTTGGCTGGGATGGACAGGAGCCAGTGCCGGTTCTCGATGTCGAGATCCATCTGAAACCATTTGTCTTGAACCTCATGAACGTGGTCGCATCGTTGGCCATAGTGCGAGCTGTATAGACGCGACGCCTCTACGCCTCTACGCCTCTACGCCTGCATCAATCCGCCACTGTCAGCACAGTACCAGCCTCGGCCAGCAGCCGGTCGAAGGGCGCGGCCGGCGGGCTGTCGGCGATGATTTCGTCGACATCGGAGAGATGCGCGAGTTTGACAAGGGCGCGGCGGCCGAATTTGCTGGCGTCGACGGCGAGAATGATGCGTTCGGCCTGGCGCATGGCGGCCTGGACGGCGGCGACTTCCGCGTGGTCGTCATCGCCGATATCGCCGGCGCTGTCGATGCCGCTCACCGAGATCACGGCATGGTCGAACTTGAAGCGGCTGATGAACTCTGGCGTTTCGGCCCTGAAAACACCGGCATCGACGGGCCGGACGAAGCCGCCGGGCACGGCGACGGTGAAATTCGTGCCTTCCGCCAAAAGAGTTGCAACGCGCAGGCTGTAGGTGACGATCCGCAGGCCTTCATGACGCAGGAGGGCGTGGGCAACCGCTTCGCAGGTCGTCCCCGTATCGATGAACAGCGCCGAGCCATTGGCGATACCAGAGGCGACCGCCTCGCCGATCCGGGTCTTGGCTTCGGCGTTTTCGACGCGTCTGGCGCGCAGAACCGTCGGGTCAATCGGCTGGGCAAGGGTGACCCCACCATGCAGGCGGCGGACCTTGCCGAGATGTTCGAGTTCGAGGACATCGCGGCGGGCGGTCTGGGTCGTGACGTCGAAATGCCGGGCGACGTCTTCGAGCGAAAGATAGCGCGCCTGCTCAAGCTGCCGCAGCAGCGCGGTCTGGCGGCGCGTCTTCTTGTCGATTGTCGTCATCAAAATCATCCCCCGATGTCTGCGACCGCAGCCAAGGCCGCTGCGACAGCACGCTGAAGTCGCGCGCTGATTGCGATCATCTGTGGTGTCGTTCGGCGGTTTTGCCTCAGACGAGGGACAGGCGGGTGCGACCTGTTGTCTTACTGCGGCGTTCGACGCGCGCCGGACCGGCATTGTCGGCCAGCCAGTCGACCAGGGCAACCGCTGTCATGGCGCGGGCGAAAAGGAAGCCTTGTGCGGTGGTGCAGCCGAGCCGCTTGAGTTCGGCGGCATCTTCCTCGGTCTCGACGCCCTCGACGACGATGTCGAGCGAGAGCGAGCGACCGAGGCCAACCAGGGCGGTAATCAGCTTCTGGTTCGTTTCGCTCAGTGAGACGTCCTGGACGAACTGTCGGTCGATCTTCAGGCGATCAAGTTTGAGGCCGATCAGATAGGCGAGGGAGGAATGGCCCATGCCGAAATCGTCAACGGCAAGACGGTAGCCGGCCTGTCCGAGGGCCGTCAGCTGCGTGTCGGCATGAGCCGGATCGAGGATCGCTTCCTCTGTGATCTCGATCTCAAGCCGATGCGGTTCGACGCCATGCGCACGCGTCACGCGCTCCAGCATGGCATCGACGGGGTAGAGGGCGAATTCGCGCGGTGACAGATTGACGGCAACCGTGATGTCGGAATGGCCGAGCGCATCGAGCTTGCGCACCAGCAGGCAAGCATCGGCGACGATGCGGGCCGTCAGCGCCTCCGATTGGTCCGTCGCGCGCGCGGCATTGACGATTTCCGGCGGGGGGATGAAGCCGAGCGTTGGATGATGCCAGCGGACCAGCGCTTCGACGCCGGTGACGCGGCGAGAGCCGAGATCGACCTGTGGCTGAAACCAGGCGCAGAGCATGTCGCCCTCGATCGCCTTCAACAGGTCCTGTTCGATCATCCGGCCCCGTTCGGCGTTGCGGCGCAATTCAGGATCGAATTCGCGCAGCCCGCGGCGCTCCTGACGCTTGGCGTCATAGAGCGCCATGTCGGCGCAGGCGAGCAGATCCTCGGCATTTTCGGCATGGCAGGGATAGACCGCAAGTCCGCCGTTGAGGGCGATCGTCGACTGGCGCTGGCGCCAGGTCAGTGGCGAGCGGAAGGCCTCGAGCACGGCATCCGCATGGGCATGCCCGCGAGAACCCGCATTCTTGCCGGTGACGATGATGGCGAATTCATCGCCACCGAGCCGGGCAATCAGGCTGCCATCGTCCACCACCGAAGACAACCGGCGGCCGATCTCGCGCAGGAGCGCATCGCCGTTGCTATGGCCCAGCGTATCGTTGATCGCCTGGAAGCGCACGACATCGAAAATGACCAGAACGACCTGCTCTCCGAGAACGGCGGCCCGGGCGATGTCGCCGGCAAGGCGGCCATGAAAGTGGACGCGGCTTGCCAGATCGGTCAGCGGATCGCGATTGGCCAGGGCCTCGAGCCGTCTGTTCTGGCGCAGGATGTCGCTGTTGGCGCGCGTCAGACTATCGGCCAGTGCTGTCGCATCCCGCCGTGCCAGCTGGCTGCTGATGAACAGGCGCTCGGCCCAGAGACTGCGATGGATGAAGACCCCGATGATGAAACCAAGCAGGGTGCCGACCAATGCGGCATCCAGTCCACCCTGAAAGAGCAGGCTGACCATCAGCGATATGAAGATGGGCAGGGAATAGGACATGGCCATCGGCGTGTAGCCGATCTGGCGAATGACGGAGCCTGCTGCCATGCCCCCCATGATGATCAACAGCGAGGCATGCGCGCCGATGGCATCAAAGCGCGGGATCACAACGGGCAGGGCCGCCCAGACCATGCCCAGGCCGAACCCGCCGATCCACAGGACACGAAGACTGAGAAGAGGTGCCGATTGCAGAAGGCCGCGATGCTTGAGCAGCCAGAGAGACAAGGCACGAACGCCGATGACGATGAGGGCTGCCGCATACCAGAGAGCAACAGCAGGATCGGCCTCGCCCTGGCCGCGGAGAATGAGGATGGCTGCCGTCAGGCTGACGAGATTGAGAAGAAGCGCCGTGCGAAATCCGCCGACGATGTCTGCGACCTGCGCTTGCATCACAATAGGCAGAAATCGTCCGTCCCGGCCTTCCTGAATACTCATAAATCAACGCCTGTACAATTTGAATACACCCCAATAGCAGCTAGGGGTTTAACGCGTCGTTACAGTCGATGTGTCGATTCTAACCCAAAAAATCACGTATTTTCCAGCGTTTCTGCATATGCAGTTAGTTGAAATATCGACAGGTCGATTGGGTCCTCGCCAGCATTGTTGCAAGCGAAGCGAGCATTTCGGCTCCTGTTTATCGAAGTCTCGAGATACAACCTGCAGACTCCTTGCAGCAGTCGCAAAAGCGGCCAGTATCAAGACTTCGATTCGCGAGGCTCCTTGCCGATCACGCCCAATCTCCCTCGTTCCTCCGGTGCTCCGCTCATGCCAACTTTTTCGCCTGCCGCCCTCTGGCCCATCCTGCTTCTGTCCCTGTCGAACATCTTCATGACCTTCGCCTGGTATGGGCATCTCAAATACAAGACGTCCGCGCTCTGGATCGCCATCGTCGCGAGCTGGGGCATCGCCTTCTTCGAGTATTGCCTGGCGGTTCCCGCCAACCGGATCGGGGCCGAGGTCTATTCGGCCGCCCAGCTGAAGACGATTCAGGAAGTCATCACGCTGGTCGTGTTTTCGGTCTTCTCGGTCTTTTTTCTCAAGGAAAGCCTGACGATCAACCATGCCATCGGTTTCGCGCTGATCGCGACAGGCGCGGCTTTCGTCTTCCGCGCCTGAGGACGTTCGCCCACGCCGACCTTGGCGGCGGCGTGGGCACGCCCTTCATTCACCGGCAAGAGTGCCGGCTCCACTGGTCCTATGCGCCTGCCGGTCTCGGTACGCGCCCAAGCGACCAGGCGGGATAGACGATCATCAGCATCAGCCCTGTGTTCAGCACCATGTTGATGTGGCCACCGGCGAGGAAGGACCCGGTCGTGTCGACCAGATACCAGGCAAGCGTCCCCTCGATGAACAGCAGGCGCGCAAGGCTCGGATCAGCCGGCAGAAGACGGGTGGCGATCAGCCACATCATCACGCCCCAGCCGACCATGACGCCGCCGCTGATCGCCATGAACAACCGTGTCTCCTCGGCCGCGATCTGCTGAGCGCCATCGAAGGGAAAGAAGACGAGATCGGTCAACCAGACTGTCGGTAGCGACAGGGCGGGATGAGAGGCGAGGGCGACAAGTGCGCCAAGCAGGATGACGGCGACGCTGGCAAATTTCAGCCAGATACTGGCAGTGTCGATGGACATGACGGGTTCTCCTTTGCAATGTCACGGCCATGACGATCAGGCTTGGAAGCCCGAGGTTCAATTACCAGGGAGGTAAGTGACGAAAGGATGGGGCAGCCTTAGGGTGGGTTATGGAGGGGCTGATGCTGATCGAATTCGGCAGACATCTGAAGGATTGGCGCGGCAGGCGGCGCATGAGCCAGCTGCAGCTGGCACTGGTGGCAGAGGTCTCGGCCCGGCATGTTGCATTTCTCGAGACGGGGCGGGCAAAGCCGAGCCAAGCCATGGTGCTGCGCCTGGGCGAAGCGCTGGAAATGCCACTGGCGGCCCGCAACTTGATGCTCGATGCGGCCGGATTTCGGGCCACCTATGCGGCGCGGCCGCTGGAGAGCGAGGCCATGGCCGCGGTAAAAGCCGCAATCCGCCATATCGTCGACAATCACGCGCCCTATCCAGCCGTGGTGCTCGATCGCCATTGGACCGTGCTGGACGGCAATCGACCGGCAGGTGCCATGCTTGCCGCACTGGGACTACAAAAGGGCGACAGCCTGCTTTCCCTTGTGACGGAGCCGGGGCGCGGTGCAGCGCTGGTCGAAAACTGGCCGGAGCTGGCAAGCCATTTCATAAGCCGGCTCAGGATCGAAAGCGCCCATGTCGGCGGCGATCCCGTGCTTGACCGGGCGGCCTCGATTCTGGCGGCGGACCCGGCCTTGACCGGCGCGGTGCAGCATGGAGACATGCCGCCGGTCCTGCCGTTGAGGCTGAAGGTCGGCGGGGACGTGTATCCGATGTTCTCGACGATTACCCAATTCGGAACCGCGACGGATATCGCGCTCAGCGATATCAAGATTGAAATGTTCTTTCCTGCCGACGCAAAGACGAAGACCCTGTTCGACGAACTGGCAGCGACGGGCGACGCCGATGGATGAACCCGGCCGGCAGCAAACCTCAAGTGTTACCCGCAGGCGCGGTCGCCGATCCCGTCAGTTTGGCGGAACCGGCGTCGGTGCGCCTGAGGCGTCCAGCGCCACCATGACGAAACTGGCATGGGTCACCTTTTCCATCACATGGGTCAGATAGCGCTGAGCCCAGACCTCGACCGCAAGCGTGATCGATGTGTTCCCGACCCTGACGACATCCGTATAGACACAGAGCGTATCGCCGATCTTCACCGGAAGGGCGAACGCCATTTCGTTGACGGCAGCCGTCACGACGCGACCGCGCGCCCGTTCCGCCGCCCGGATGCCACAGGCCAGATCCATCTGCGCCATGACCCAACCGCCGAAAATGTCCCCGGCGGCATTGGCATCGGCCGGCATGGCGAGCGTGCGGAGGGTCAGTTCGCCGGTCGGCGCGGCATGGATTTCGGCGGTCATGGCTTGCTTTCACAGTCAACGGAGAAGACCGAGATGATCACGCTGCGCGAAATTAGGCAATCAGTTCAATAGTGTCATCCGCAACGATCACCTGAAATTTAGCAGTTATTTATTCATGCAAATTAGAATGGGTTAACATCAAAATTTTCCCCAAATCTAATGGGGGTACAAATGAAATCCATGTCCTTGTCCGTGCGGCTCTATGCGCTGGTTGCGCTGTCGCTGGCCGTACTGATCGGAACGCTGACCTACAGCCTGTTCTCATCCTATGATGCGTTGACACAGGAACGACGTCTGGGGCTTGCGCAGATCAACGACAATGCCATGGCCATCTTCAACAAGTACCACAAGATGGAGCTCGAAGGCTCGCTGACGCGCGAGGAGGCTCAAGCGCGAGCCAAGGACGTTGTTTCGGCCATGCGCTATGCCCCCGATGGCTACCTGTGGATCAATGACATGCAGCCGGCCATGGTGATGCATCCGATCAAGCCAGAACTCAACGGCAAGGATCTGAGCCAGAACAAGGATCCGAACGGCAAGCATCTCTTTGTCGAGTTCGTCAATGTCGTGAAGGCGCAGAAGGAAGGCTTTGTCGACTACTACTGGCCCAAGCCAGGATTCGATGCTCCGGTCGAAAAGTTCAGCCATGTCATCGGCTTCGAGCCCTGGGGCTGGGTGGTGGGCACTGGCGTCTATTCCGACGACCTTGCAGCACTCTTCCGCCAGACAGCGCTCAAATACGGTCTTTTGATTGCGGTTGCGATCGTTGCCATGCTGACCTGTGCCTATCTCGTCGTGCGCAGTGTCGTCCAGCCAATCAACCGGCTGAAATCGGCCATGAGCGATATTGCCGCCGAGCGCGTCGACACTGAAATCACCGATATCCGCCGCAAGGATGAGATTGGCGGCATGGCACAGACACTGGAGGTCCTGCGCGGCAGCGTTCGCGAACGCATCGACATGCGCCGCCGCGAGGCCGACCAGCAACACAGCCTTGATGGAGAGCGGGCCGAAAACGAGTACCGCCTGCGCAGCGCCTCTGACCGCCAGGCGCACGCAATCGGCACCATCGGCCAAGCCCTGGAGCGTTTGGCCGATGGTGACCTGACGGTGCAGATCGACGCGCTCGGCGCCGATTACGAAAAGCTCCGCCACGACTTCAACCGCGCCGTCGAATCGCTGTCGGGTGTCGTGTCGGCCATCAATCACTCCAGCGATGTCGTCACATCGAGTGCCGCCGATATCAGCGATGCGACCAACAACCTGTCGCGCCGAACCGAACAACAGGCGGCAGCCCTGGAAGAGACCGCAGCGGCCCTGGACGAGATCACGGCCACCGTGCGCACGGCAGCCGAACGGGCCGTCGAAGCCCGCGAACTGGTCTCCGAGACGAAACGCAGCGCCAACAAGTCCGGCGAGATCGTTCGCAATGCCGTGAATGCCATGGGCCGGATTGAGGGTTCGTCGCAGAAGATCAGCCAGATCATCTCGGTCATCGACGAAATCGCCTTCCAGACCAATCTGCTCGCGCTCAATGCCGGTGTCGAAGCGGCAAGAGCTGGGGAAGCCGGTCGCGGCTTTGCCGTCGTCGCCCAGGAAGTGCGTGAACTGGCCCAGCGCTCGGCCAATGCCGCGAAAGAAATCAAGGAACTGATCAGTGCCTCCGCCACAGAGGTCGGCACTGGCGTCAGTCTGGTGCGCTCCACCGGCGATGCGTTGCTGGAGATCGAGGCGCTGGTCAACCGCGTCAACGACAGTGTCGAGACCATTGCGACCGCCGCACGCGAACAGGCGACAGGCCTTGCCGAGATCAACACCTCCGTCAACCAGATGGACCAGATGACCCAGCAAAATGCGGCAATGGTCGAGGAGACCTCTGCAGCCGGACAGTCGCTGGCGCAGGAAAGCCACAAGCTGCGCCAGTTGCTGGCACGCCTGAAAGTGCATCATGCCGCCATGGCCGGCCGCCGCGCGGCCTGATCGAGCAACCGAGGCAATGAGGCATAAGGGCCGGTGCGACATGCGCCGGCCCTTATGCCAAATCCCGAACACAGATACCGATGGGATGGTTTAGAACAGCCCCCTGCGAGGCGCGACGCGCTGGGGGCTCCTTGCGCATCGGCCAAACGGCACAAGCAAGGCGCGGGGCCTGTCAGCACCACCTTCAGCCGACTTCTCGGCCCCGCTGGCCTCGTCGAGATCCTGGACCGATGTGCATCGCTCTTCAAACATCTCCTGGCCAACAGGACCGATGGAGCCGGTGTTCCAGGTTCCTATTTTCGAGGTTTGGTATTCACCTTTTGCTGAGGCTAATCTTTCTTAGTTCGCGTCAGGCCATCGCTTTGGTCGGCGGAATGGTTGCCGTTCATGGCGCGTTAAGCCGCCCGGGCTTAGCCTCCGGTTGATTGGCCCGTTTCGGGTCAACCGGGGAGAAATGAGTATGGTGTTTTCATCCCTTGCTACGCGCTCGGCCCTGGTCGTGCTCGCCATCGTTTCCCTGCAGGGCTGCAGTGGCAGCGACCGCGTACCGCTGCTCGACATCGGAGCCGGTCCCGCCCGAGGCGACGTGCTGATCGGACGGGTCGATCCGCGGCGCGATGGCCGCCAGTTGATTGGTCGTGTCGATGCGCCAACCGCCTATGCGCCAGCACGCGCCAACACGGCTGCGCAGTCCGGCATCGCGGAACTGTCCCCGACCTCCGCCCCAACAACGCAGTTCGAGCAGCCACTGGCGGCAGAGGCCACGGTCATTCCCGACGGTGGCGTCGATATGGATGCAGGTCTCGGTGTCGGGGCAGGGACCTATGCCTCGGCGGATCTTCCGAGCACCCAGCACACCTCCGCGGAACAAAGCCCGACAGGCGATGGGATCGAGCCGCAGATCGTCACGCCCGTGGGCGCCATGGCGATTGCCGAAGGCTCCACCAGCCAGCCGGTGGTTGATGGCATCGGCTTCGACGATCCCGAGCAGATTGCGACGGGACCAATCACCGACGGCAATGCCGCGCCAGCACCGATGCAACTTGCCTCCGATGGTGCCGGTGAGATCCTGCCGCTGTCGGTCGACAACGGCAACACCGGCATGACGGCAGACGAGTCGGTTGCCCCCGTCGAGCCGGAGGTGGATTGCTCGCTCTACCTCGACAAGCGGAATTGCCCGCGCGGTTGATGCGTTGGTGTACTGATCCGGGACCATTGGGGCTTGCCCTGTTGGGGGCTGGGGCATAGATCGGGCGCCACGACTTGTCCATTCGTGGCGCGGCTCATGCGCTACGACCTCCTCCGGAGCCATGCCATGCCGCCCTTAGCCGACCTCCTGATGTTTGCCGCCCTCCTGATTGTCGCCGGCGGCGTTGCAGGCCTGCTGGCCGGCGTTTTCGGCATTGGCGGCGGCGCAGTACTGGTGCCGGTCTTCTATCAGGTCTTCGGTTACGCCGGCATTCCCGACGAGATCATCATGCATCTCGCCGTCGGCACCTCGACCGCAATCATCGTGCCGACCTCGATCCGCTCCTTCAAGGCGCATCAGGCGCGGGGTGCGGTCGATATGGATCTCCTCAAGGGCTGGCTGATCGCCGTACCGCTTGGCGCAGTGCTGGCGACGGTTGTGGCCGCCTATGTCTCGAGCGAAGGACTGCGGTTGATCTTCGCCGTGATGGCGCTTCTCCTGGCGGCCCGCATGCTTTTTCTCACCAACCGCTTCCACCTCGGCACCGACCTGCCGGGCCAGCCGGCCCGCTTCATCACCGGCTCCGTGATTGGCCTCTTTTCCGGTTTGATGGGCATTGGCGGCGGCGTGTTCAACAACACATTCATGACGCTTTACGGCCGACCGATCCATCAAGCGGTTGCCACCTCGTCCGGCGTTGGCGTGCTGATCTCGATCCCGGCGCTCGTCGGCTTCGTTATCGCCGGCTGGGGCGAAGGCGGCCTGCCGGCGTTTTCAACCGGCTACGTCAACTGGATCGCTTTTGCGCTGATCATCCCGATTGCCATGGTGGTGACGCCCTATGGGGCCAAACTGGCCCATGCATTGAGCAAGAGACAACTGGAAACGGGTTTTGCCGTGTTCCTGCTGTTCGTTTCGGCACGGTTTTTCTGGAGTTTGTTTGGCGGGTGAGGGGATGGGACACGGCTTGCCTTCAGGTGGCAACTCAACCGGATAGTTTATTCAAATACTGTGATCTCTTCTCTTCCAAACGGGCCAACTCGGCGACGCCAGCCTGCCACTCTTGATAACCCGGATCATTCCTCATGGCCTCATAGTCTATCTCTGGTGAAATCACCGATAGCCTTTCAAAGCTCTTTTGATCCATGGCGGTATTCGCCACGACAAGCTCTCCACCGAGAAACTTCGCGATCTGCTTTGCTCGCGCCTGGGCCAGATCCGGGCCATTTGTATTTGTCAGTTCATTTTCGAAGAGATTTTGCAGCCTGCGCCCGACTGCATCATTCTCAGTGCGAACAACACCCTGATTATCAATGGTGGCAACAGTCCTGCCAGCCATCATCACTGTCGCATAGGGCTTAAGTCGCTGATCAGTTGATGGATCTGGATAGTGACTGTGTTCGATCTCCAGAGCTCGCTTTTCCATCTCCCGGAAACCTCGCTCCGTCGCAAGAAAGTCCTGATACTCTGCTTCGGGCAATTCCCAGATCGGGCGCCCTACAATTGTCTCGCTTCCGATATGCAAGGAAGACAAGACAATTAACTTGCCTTGAAAATTGATTGTTGCAGAAGATGGCAGCGTTCCGTCGATAACGCTCGGAGCCGGTGTTGAAGTCCCATCTCCGGCGTCGGTCGCCGGTTTTGTATCCAATGCTTCGAAGGTTTCCCAATGGAACTCGTCTGTCGTCTCACTTGATCGCGCAGTGCCCGCGACAGTGGCGACGGATAAAGAATATGATGTCGATCCAATAGCAGTCACTGCGTCCTCCTCATGGCTACCTCCGCAACCTAGGGTTCGCAACTTGCCTCAACCTTTTCATGCGTCGATGAAAAATACACGGAAAAATAGATATTCCGTTTCTCGCCCTCATCCCCGCCCGGTTTTCCGCAGCCTGCTTGCGGGCAAGCGGTAGCCTCGAAACGAACCGCCCACACACAAAGCAGACGGGCGGTTCGGCTCGGACCTCCCGCCCTTTGTGGCTCGTGGCTTACACCACGATCCCCGTCCGGTTGCTCGACATGGTGAGCTTGCGCTCTGCGCGCTCCTGCTGAGGCGAGCGGTTGTAGAGTTCGCGGTAACACTTGGAGAAGTGCGAGGCGGAAACAAAGCCGCAGGCGACGGCGACTTCAACAACCGGCATGGACGACTGGACGAGCAGGTGGCGGGCGCGGTCGAGGCGGATTTCGAGATAGTAGCGGGCGGGGGAGCGGCCCATCTCTTGTCTGAACAGGCGTTCGATCTGGCGGCGGGAGAGACCGGCGTCGTCGGCGATTTCGAGGAGCGACAGCGGCTCGGAAAGGTTTGCTTCCATCAGCTCGATGATCTGCAGCACCTTGGAATTCTGCACGCCGAGGCGCGCGCGGAGCGGAAGCCGCTGGCGGTCATTGGCGGAGCGAACGCGGTCAGTCAGGTGCTGCTCGCAGACACGGTTGACCAGGCCTTCGCCGAAATCCTGGCCAATCAGGTTCAGCATCATGTCGAGCGAGGCAGTGCCGCCGGCACAGGTGTAGAGATTGCCGTCGACTTCGTAGAGGTCGGCATAGACCTCCGCCTGCGGGAAGGTTTCGGAAAAGCCCGGCAGATTTTCCCAGTGGATCGCGCAGCGCTTGCCATTCAACAGGCCGGCCTGCGCCAAAACATGGGCGCCCGTACAGAGGGAACCGACGGCGACATTGCGGTTATAGGCTTCGCGCAGCCAGGCATTGACCGACTTGTTGTTGAACTCCTCGACATAGATGCCGGAACAGACGATCGCCATGTTCGGGCGGTTTTCACCCCCGAGGAAGCGGCGTTCGTCGGCCAGCGACGAGTTCACCTCGATGCCGATGCCGGAGGAGGAATAGACCTTCTGGCCATCGACCGAGGCGAGCCGCCATTCGTAAGCCGCATAACCCAGCATGCGGTTGGCGATGCGGAGCGTCTCTATGGCGCCGGCAAAGGGCAGGAGGGTGAAATGCGGAACGAGGAAGAAGACGAGCGATCGCTTCCGGCTCTGCTGCTGTTTGCTTGTGGTCATGCCCAATGTTCCCTTGTTTTTTGTCATGCTCGACTGGAAACGATCGCAGGGATGTTCTCTCCGCGACATTGGCATGAAATCGCGCGGCAGAAAAGTATTCGTGTCCGCTAAAATGCGACATTTTTCGCGGTTTTCGGTTTGCGACGGACCCAAATCCCGGATCGGGACATTCCTAGACAGTTTCTAGGGATATCAGGGCTTACCGTTGTTTTTGCAGATTGTACAACCTCGAGGATGATCGGCCTGTTTGCGACGCGGGGACACATCCGCGTCGCGACTGATTACGGAAGCCGGCGCCGATGGCCTGTGTCGCCGGCAGGCCAGCCCAAATCCTTGCGGAGATCGAACGGCATGGCCTGCAGCGCGGCCTGTTCGCGACGAAGACGGCGTGCCGTACGCATATGGTCGACAGCCCGCGCGATACGGTTGGAGACGAACGAGGAAAGGCGCAAGGGCAGGCTCGCGGCAATATGCGCGATCACTGCCGCAATTTCGGAGCCGCGGCCGGTTCGGACAGATGGTGTTTCGGCATGGAACAGGGTCATGACCTTCATCCTTTCGGGTTTGACGCTGACTGATGTGGCAGTCATGCTCCGCTCACGTCCATCAATCAATCGAATGTTTTTGATGCCGTGCATTCGTTTGACTGATGAATCCGCAGGGCACCGATGGTGAGCAAATCGCGCTGCACATGCAGCGGAAAACGATCAATCTCGCCTATGGCGACGCAGCGGTCGCTGATCAGTTTGCGGCGACGTTCGGCGCTGCGCCAGCATGCGAAGACCGGCTTGATTGAGAACAAAAGTGACATGGCGGCACCTCCTTCGGTTGGCCTGGTCGGAGTGTCCTGGGGAATTGACATTCAATCAAACGCAATAGTATCGTCCTTAGGATCAATTTTCCTGAAGGTCGGTCGCCATGACACTGATGCTCCGCCAACCCCTGCCTCTTCTCGACAATGATGTTTTGCGGACCTTCGTCGCCATTGCCGATACCGGCAGTTTCACGACGGCAGCCGACCGGGTGTTTCGAACACCCTCGGCGGTCTCGATGCAGATCAAGAAACTCGAAGAGCAGCTGAACGTGACACTCTTCCTGCGGGACGCCCGATCGGTGTCGCTGACCGAAGGCGGGGAAGTGTTGCTGCCTTATGCGCGCCGCATGCTGGCACTGTCCAACGAGGCTGTCGGACGCTTTCGCATGCCGGAAATGAAAGGCGTGGTGCGGCTCGGCGCACCCGACGACATCGGCGAACGCTTCATGCCCAGTATTCTCCGGCGCTTTGCCGAACTCTATCCGCTGATCATGGTCGACCTGACGGTTGATACGTCGGGCGCGCTCAGGCGGCGCCTGCAGGAGCAAAGGCTCGATCTGACGCTGGTCAATTGCGCCCCCGGGACGGTGGTGCATGAAGGGGAAGTGATCCATCAGGAACAGCTCGTCTGGGCAGGCGCCAAATGCGGCACCGCCCATCTGCGCGACCCGCTACCGGTGTCGATCTGGGAGGATGGCTGCTGCTGGCGGGCCGATGCGCTGGCGAGGCTCGACAAGGACAAGCGGCCCTACCGCATTGCCTATCTATCGGCGCATACCATGGCGCAGCGGGCAGCCGTCATCGCCGATCTGGCAGTCGCACCGCTTCCGCGCAGCTACCTCACCGACGACATGACCGCGCTGGGGGTCAAGCACGGGCTGCCGGAACTCGGATCTTTCGAGGTTCGGCTTTTGACCGGCAAGGAGACATCGGAGACGATCCAGGCGGTGGCCGATAGCGTGCGTTATGCCTTCTCCGAAATGATCGGCATGGCTGCGTAAGCGCTTGCGTAATTCGGCAATGAGCGAAATACGCAAGGGACGAAGCGCGATGCGGTTTGAGATGATGACGATCAGGATGTGAATGCCGTGAGTGACGGAACGAAGACCGACCTTCGGCTCGAGGATTTCCCCGGCCGGGCCTATGACAAGCTGCGCTATGGCGACACCGACCGCCAGGGCCATGTGAACAATGCAGTCTTCGCCACCTTCATGGAGACTGGCCGCGTCGAACTGATCTATGCCGAAGACGAGCCCTTGCTTGAACCCGGCTTTTCCTTCGTACTCGCCAAGCTCGATATCGACTACCTCGCCGAAGTGCTCTGGCCCGGCACGGTGGAGATCGGCACGCGGGTGTTGAAGGTCGGGCGCTCGTCGGCAACGATGGAACAGGCAGTGTTCCAGAACGGCATCTGCTGCGCGCGGGCGCTGACAGTCGTCGTGCATTTCGACCAGCAAACACGCAAGTCGCATCCGTTCAGCGAGGACCAGCGGTTTAAGCTCGAGCGATGGATGCAGGTTAAGTCAGACTAAGGTTGAGAGATGCGCCGTATCGCCGAGCGCGATCACGGCGCGGCTTTTCCAGACCGCATGTTCCGCGAGATGGGTGATACTGCCTGACGAGACCGGGAAGTTCACCCGTCCGAGGCTTTCGATCGGCATGCCGATCCACCAGGCGATGACGAAGGTAAGCGCGAAGCCGTGGGTGGCGATGATGTGGCAGCCGGCGGGATTGGCGAGGATCTCATCCATGGCGCGGTAGATGCGGGTCGCCACCGTGCGACGGCTTTCGGCGCCTTCGATGCCGCCAGTGTCATCAAGACCAGCCTCGTCCGGCACGGGCAGGCGGCGGGCGTCGAGCCAGGCTTGCGGCCGACCTTCGGCGACGCCGTAACTCATTTCCCGCAAGTCGCGCGTTCGGCGCGGTATGAGAGACAGTCTGCGACCGATGATCTCGGCGGCTTCACTGCAGCGCAAGAGGTCCGAAGAGAACAGGCTCGCAGAATGGTCGGCGCAAAGGGCGGCGAGGCGGGTCGCGATCACTGCCGCCTGGCGGCGGCCAAGGTCGGTCAGTGCGCTATCGTACCAGCCACCGACCTTGCCTTCGACATGGTGGACCGATTGCGGATGAGTGACGACATAAAGGGTCTTCATACGGGGCCTCGCAATCGCTGCGGGCCCCGCATGGGGAGGCGCGCTCAGCCCTGTTTTTCGTAGAGCAACTGGCTCTCCGTCAAGACCTCGTCGAGCCGGCGCCCGCCTTGAAAATGGGCGAGGTGATCGGGATAAGCGACACCATCCGGCACCTTGGGGCAGATTTCGGGCGCACGAAGTCGTGTCTCGACCGGGATGACGCCGGCCCAGACGCGAGCGTCGATATCGGCGGGATCGTCTGAGACGCCGCCGGTGCGGACCTTGGCTGAGGCCTCCTCGATGCGCATACCAATGACCATTGTGCCCTTGGCTTCCTGTGGGTCGGTTTCACGCAGTGTTTCCGTGCGGCCGGGATAGAAGCGGTCAACGACGGCTTTCAGTGCCTCGGCCTTTTCCTCCGGATCATCGATGATGTGGGCTGTGCCGAAGCACATGGCAGATCGGTAGTTGGCGGAGTGGTGAAAACCGGAACGGGCGAGCACGAGGCCATCGAGAAGAGCGACGGTGAGGCAGACGGGAATACCTGCCTTCTGGGTCTTCAACATGCGGCTCGCAGATGAACCATGCCAATACAGCCAATCGCCCTCGCGCCAGTGGATGGTTGGCGTGCAATAAGGTTGACCATCGATCACATAGGCGACGTGACAGAGGAGGGCCGCGTCGAGGACAGAATAAACCGCTTCGCGATCATAGGCCGCGCGTTCGTGCAGGCGTTTTGCCCGGTTGCGCGGGGTGACGGGAAAGGTTTCTGCGGCTGGTCTCTCGTTCATGCTTGTCTCCTTGGTCCAATGCGGTAAGGCATAGGCGACGCAATTGGTCTGAAGAAGATCCACCATGGCAAAGAAACTGCGAACCAATTCTGACTGGTCCGCCGCGACCCCGATGCTGCCAGCAGCCGGGCCAAGGCGACTGGCCCTGTATCGATCGTTGCGAGGGTTGATCGAAGGCGGGCAACTGGCGCCCGGCGATAAGCTGCCGACGACGCGGGATATCGCCAGCCGTTTTTCCATCTCCCGCGGCGCCGCGGTGGCCGCCTATGACATGCTTGTGGCTGACGGCTTTGCCGAAGCACGGGTTGGCGCAGGGACTTTTGTGGCAATGAACGTGCCGCAGGTGATGCTCCATGGCGGCAATACCGCGGCCCATCCGGTCGCTGGCGAATCGGCGCCTGAACGCATCGTGCCCAGGCAGGACGAGCCGCCTTTACCAGGTACGCTCGGCTGCTCGACAGCCGATGCGGCAACGCTGCGGGTCTTTCGCATGCTGATGAACCGGCATCTGACCAATCCGTCCGCCCGACACTTTCAATACAACGATCCGGCAGGGAGTCATGCACTGCGGGTCGAGGTTGCCCGCTACCTGCAGGCAGCCCGCGGTGTGGTCTGCACGCCAGACCAGGTCATCATGACAGCTGGCACGCAGCAGGCACTCGACCTCACCGTGCGCGCGCTCCTGACGCCGGGGGATCAGGTCTGGATCGAGGATCCCTGTTATGCGGCGGCCCGCGAACTTTTTGTCGCGTCAGGTCTGCAGGTGGTGCCTGTTCCGGTGGATCGCGAAGGCATCGTTGTCGATGCGGGGCGCGGCCTGGCGTCGACGGCCAGCGCCGTTTACGTGACGCCATCGCATCAATATCCGCTCGGCGTCACGCTCTCCATGACCCGGCGGCTGGCCTTGATCAATTGGGCGCGTGAGGCCGGCGCCTATATCATCGAAGATGACTATGACAGCGAGTTCCGCTTTGCCGGACCGCCACTGAGTGCCCTTCAGGGCATTGATGATGCGGGAAGGGTGATCTATGTCGGCACCTTCTCGAAAACGCTGCTGCCTGGTTTCCGCTTTGGATATCTCGTGGTGCCGGAGGCACTGCGTGATCGGGCGCTGACCATACGCCGCCTGGCCGATCGCTTTCCCTCGACGCTGGCCGAGGATGCGCTCACCGAATTCCTGCGTGACGGGCATTTCTCGGCGCATGTGAAACGGGCGCGGCGACGGGTGAGGGCGGCTCGCGACGCGCTTGTTGAAGCGTTGTCCAGTAGCCGGCTAATGGTGACCTCGCCGGAGCAGGGGCTGCATCTCCTCGCGGAACTCCCCGGGGATGCCGACGATGTCGCACTGGCAAGACAGGCTATGGACTGCGGTTTCGGCACCAAGGCCCTGTCGCCACTCTATGCGGCAGGGACAAGGCGGCGCGGACTGGTGATCGGCTTTGCCGGCTTTGCCCCCGACGCGCTGTCGGAGGCTGCCCGGCGCTTCGTCCAAACGCTCTGATCCGGGCGCTCCGGCTAAGGCTCAGGCGGCCTGGCGCCGAACGGAGGTGATGACGCCGTGCGGATCGCGGATCGTCTTGCGGCGGTTCAATTTGAAGAGATCCACGAGCGTCTTCATCTTTCCCGAGCCGCGTGCCATGACGCTGGCCGCATTTCCAATGCTGCTGACAAGCGCAGCATTGGCCTGGGTGGCCTGGTCGAGCTGATTGACGGCGGAACTGATCTCGCCAAGGCTGGTGGCCTGCTCGGTGGCTCCGACAGAGATCGCGTCAATGCTGCGGTTGATCGTTTTGACGAAGGCATCGATGCGCGCCAATGCATCGCCGGTTTCGGTCACGAATTTCACGCCCTGACCCACTTCGATCGAGGAATTGTTGATCAGGGCCGCGATTTCCTTTGCGGCCTTGGAGGACCGTTGAGCCAGTTCGCGCACTTCCTGGGCAACCACCGCAAATCCCTTGCCGGCTTCACCGGCGCGGGCAGCCTCGACACCGGCATTGAGGGCGAGAAGGTTGGTCTGGAAGGCAATCTGGTCGATGACGTCGATGATCTTGGAAATCTCACCCGATGCCTGTTCGATCCGGCCGATGGCTTCGATCGCAGACTGCACGACACGAACGCTATCGCCGGTCGCTGTCTGCGCTTCCCGAGAAACTTCGCGAGCCTGAGTGGCCTGGCGCGAGGCCTCTTTCACGGTTGCGGTGATTTGCTCAAGGGCGGCAGATGCCTCCTCGAGCGCGGCAGCCTGGCTTTCGGTACGGTTGCCCAGCGACAGGGAGTCGGCCTCGAGCCGATGACTGTGCTCGCTCATCTCGCCCGTTTCGCCAAGCACCTTTTCCAGTGTTTGCTGGAACTGGCTGATCGCGGTGTTGAAGTCGTTGCGAAGACCTTCGAATTCCGGGATGAAGGGTTCGTCCAGGGTGATGCGGATATTGCATTCGGCCAACCGATTGAGGCCCGCCGCGATCTCGTCGACCGCCCGGACACGACCGGTCACATCGGTCGCATATTTGACCACTCGTATGACACGGCCTTCATGATCGAAGATCGGGTTGTAGGACGCCTGGATGTAGACCGATTTGCCCTCCTTGCCGAAGCGCTGGAATTCGCCAGCGGCAAACTTGCCCGACCGCAGCATCTCCCAGAAGGCGTGATAGTCGGCCGAGGCCGCATAGGTCTTGTCACAGAATATCTGGTGGTGGCGGCCCACGATTTCGCTGAGCTCGTAGCCAACCGTATCAAGGAAATTCTGATTGGCGGAGAGGATCTTGCCGCTCGGATCGAACTCGATCACCGCCTGCGAACGGCCAATGGCTTCGAGCTTGCCGGTATTGAGCATCTGCTCCGTCATCTGCGCTGTGATATCGACGGCAACCTTGACGACGCGCACGACCTTCTCGCCCCGCTTGATTGGCATGTAGGAGGCCTCGATCCAGATTTCACGACCACCCTTGGCAATGCGCTTGTACCGGCGGCTCTCGGTTTCGCCCTTGCTCAGATCCAGCCAGAAGTTCCGATATTCTGCCGAACCGGCATAGGTCGGATCAACGAACATCGAATGGTGTCGACCGACGATTTCTGACAGTTCGTAACCGATGGCGGCGCAGAAATTTGCATTGGCATCCAGGATCTTGCCTTGCGGATCGAAGTGGATCATGGCCTGTGCCCGGCTCAAGGCCTCGACCACTGCGCTGTCCTGCGATGCAAATATGGAAAAGCCGTTCACGGTCCTGAAACTCCCTAGGGTTGTGGGTCTCAAGATAGGCGGGATGCCATTGTGGCGAAGTTAATCAGACCAGGTCGCTATAATTGATAAATAACATTTTTTGACGGCGGGATGCCCAAAGGCTAATTGTCGGATCATCTTGCCTGTCGCGTTCGCTCGTTTTGCGTTCAAAGGGCGGCATTTGCGCCCGCCAGCCAGATGGTGATGAACTGGCGCAGCATGTTTGACGATTCCGCGTGATCCGGGACCCATCCCGAAAGTCGATAGACGATCACTTCGTGGAACAGCGCCTGCAATCCCCGACTGAGAAGGAGACTGCGCTCTGCCGTGCAGTGGGGCAGGCGATCTGCAATCACGGCTGCGACCAATCTTTCCAGTTCCTGACACACACCGACAAACCGCTTGGTCCAGGGACCGCCGGACAGGCCGGACTGGCTGAGATAGAGCCGCGCGAAGGCCGGATCCTCGCCAAAATAGGCGAGCCATGGCTCAAAGACGTGGAACAACTGGGCGGCGAGGGGGGCGTCATGATCGTGACCGCAGAGGCTGCGGCTTTCAACGAGAAGTTCCTCGATCCGAGCAATGCCAAGGGCAGCCAAGAGATTGGTCTTGTCGCCGAAATGGGCGAAAATGCTCGCCTTGGCCACGCCGGCCCGTGCCGCGACCTGCTCGATGCTGGTGTCGTCGAAGCCAGCGGTTGAGAACAGCGCGCGTGCGGCCTCCAGGATCTGCTCTCGGGTCTGGCGGCTGCGTTCCTGGCGGAGCTTCATGAGCGAATCCTTCTTTGTCGCTTTGGACGACGAATATATTGACCGCGGTCAAATTTTGCGCATATTTTGACCGTGGTCAGATAATTGGAGGTCAGCATGCCGTTCCTGTCAAGCAGCGCTCAGCCGTCACGCCTCCTGGTGTTGAACGGGAATCCCGGTCGAGACACACTCTGCGCGGCCATGGCGGAAAAGATCGCCACTGTCGCACAGGATCGGGGACAGACGGTGCGGCTGGTGCATCTCGCGGATCTGACCTTCGACGCCAATCTGCAGGAAGGATATCGCGTCCGCATGGACTGGGAGCCGGACCTTCGGGCTCTGGCCGAAAGCGTCACATGGTGTGATCGGCTGGTCATCGTGCATCCACTCTGGTGGGGCTCAGCCCCCGGACGACTGAAAGGCCTGTTCGACCGGCTCCTGATGCCGGGTTTCGGCTTCGAGTATATCGAGGGCAAGGCGCTGCCAAAACCCTTGCTGAAGGGCCGCAAGGCCCGCGTGGTAATCACCTCGGATACGCCCACCTTCTTTTTAAAGTGGTTTTACGGCAATGGCTGGGTGAAGGTGCTCAGGCGGCAGATCCTGGCCTTTTGCGGCTTCTCGGATCTGAAAGTGATGTATTGCGCGCCTGTTCGAGGCGCACCGCCGGAGCGCATCGCTGGCTATATCGCACAAGCGCCGAAGATCCTGGATTGAGTTTCTCAATCCCGGCTCCGCCGGCGCCTCCGACCACCACCCTCGCCATCGCCTTCCGAGAGTATCTTGCGCTCTGGCAAGGTGACTGCCGCCGAAAGCTTCGGGAAGGGATCGACCTTGTTGGGCAACGCCATGGCGTCGATGAAGAGCTGCTGGAAATGCGGCTCCAATGCGGTTTCGATCTTTTCGATGCGGGTGACCGTGTCCTCGATTTCGCGCCGGTGGTCGCGGTTGAGGAGGGCCATCAGGGCGCCGGTGCCGGCTGCGTTGCCGACGGCCTTGACCTCCGAGAGTTCGCAATCGGGGATGAGACCAAGCACCATCGCGTATTTCGGATCGATGAAGGAGCCGAAGGCGCCGGCGAAGCGGATCGTGTCGACGGTTTCGACCTCCAGCTTTTCCATCAACAGCTTGATGCCCGCATAAAGCGCGGCTTTGGCGAGCTGGATGGCGCGAACATCGTTCTGCGTCACCGTGATCTTCTGGGCGCCGTCATGCAGCAGGTAGGAGAAGGTGCGGCCGTTTTCGAGGATGCGCGGGCTTTTCGCCGCCATGCCGCCGTCGACCACGCCATCGGTCGAGATGACGCCGGAGAGATACATTTCGGCAACGACCTCGATGATGGCCGAGCCGCAGATACCGGTGATTCCGGTTTTCTCCGCCGCCTCGGCAAAGCCTTCCTCATCCGACCACTGCTCGACGCCGATGACCTTGAAGCGGGGTTCGAGGGTTTCGGGGTCGATGCGGACGCGTTCGATGGCGCCGGGGGCGGCGCGTTGGCCACAGGAGATTTCAGCGCCTTCAAAGGCGGGACCGGTCGGGGAGGAGGCGGCGACGGTCCGCTCCCGGTTACCAAGCACGATCTCGGCATTGGTGCCGACATCGACCAGCAGCATCATTTTGTCCTGGCGGTGCGGGCCTTCCGAGAGCGTGGCGCCGGCGGCATCCGCCCCGACATGGCCGGCGATGCAGGGGAGCAGATAGGTGCGCGCACCGGGATTGAGCGAGAGCTCGATGTCGGAGGCCTTGCAGGCGACGGCACCGGAGACGGCGAGCGCAAAGGGCGCCTGGCCAAGCTCGGTCGGGTCGATGCCGAGGAAGAGGTGATGCATGATCGGGTTGGCGACGAAGACGGCATCGAGGATGTCGGTTCTCGCCACGCCGCCGGAGGCGCAGACCTGGTCGACGAGATCAGAGACGGCCTGGCGGACGGCTTTGGTCATGGCTTCGCGGCCATCGGGGTTCATCATTACATAGGAGACACGGCTCATCAGATCCTCGCCGAAGCGGATCTGCGGGTTGGACGCACCAGAGGAGGCGACGATGCGGCCCGAGAGCAGCGAGACGAGATGCATTGCGATGGTCGTCGAGCCGATGTCGCAGGCGATACCATAGGCCTCATTGTGCAGGCCGGGCCAGAGGGCAATCACCGTCGGGCGCGAGGTTTCGCTGTCGCGGTGGATCGCGGCAGTGACGGTAAAGCTTTCCTTGCGCAGGATTTTTTGCGCAAGCGGCAGGAGATAGGGTTCGATCTGGAGATCGGTATAACCCCAGTCCTTTTCCAGCATGACCTTCATGCGGTCGAGATCGCCGAGCGGCTTGTGCATGTCGGGTTCGTCGACTTCGACATAACAGAGATGGACGGCGGGGTTGCGCTCTATGACGCGGTCTGAAGCCGCCTTGCGCACGACCTGGGCATTGACCACGGTATCCTGCGGCACATCGACGACGAGGTCGCCCTGGATGGTCGCCGAACACGAGAGGCGGCGTCCCTCGGGCAGGCCGCGGACACGGTCGTAGCGCTCTTCCTTCGGGCCGACAGGCGAAATGTGGTCGTTGGACGAGGTGATGCCGTGTTTGGCGAACTGGCCTTCCTGGACCTCGATCTGGCAGCGCCCGCAAGTGGCACGGCCGCCGCAGACGCTCTCGACATAGACCCCGAGCGTGCGGGCCGCCTCCAGCACGGACGTGCCGACGGTGAAATGGCCACGCTTGCCGGAGGGCATGAAGAGGACGAGGGGATCGGTGGTCTCGGTCATCAGGGTCTTTCGGTTTCGAGGGACGTCTCCCTCATTTGCGTTACGAGGCGGTTTTACCCCCCTCTGTCACTGCGTGACATCTCCCCACAAGGGGGAGCGTGGTTTGCTCCTCTTCTCCCCAGCGGGGAGAAGAGGCCCGAAGGGCAGACGAGGGGGCTGCTCGTCGAGACGGTGGTTCGCCGCAATTATGGCTTCGCCCCTCATCCTGCGCGCTATGCCACCTTCTCCCGCAGGAAAGAAGAGAGCCGGCCGGCGTCTCGCCCACCTCGGGTAAGTTACTCCGTTGCAGCGCCCGAACCTGCCCGTGCCGCACGGCCACCACGACGGCCGGAGGCGGCCGCCGGGGCGGTGGTGGAGGCGGGGGCGCCGGCTTCGGCGGGCTTGTGATCGCGGTAGGTCATGATCCAGTTGCCGCAGTTCGGGTCAGTGCCGTTCAGGACGTTGGCCGCGCGCACGGCTTCCATTTCCTGCGGGCGGCAGGGGTTCATGATGGCCGACGTCATGCCCGCACCAATGACCATGGGGATGAAGCCGGCATTGATGCCGTGGCGGTGCGGCAGGCCGAAGGAGATGTTGGAGAGGCCGCAGGTGGTGTTGACCTTCAGCTCGTTGCGCAGGCGGTAAAGCAGCTGGAAGACCTGGCGGCCAGCATCACCCAACGCACCAATCGGCATGACCAGTGGATCGACAACGATGTCATGCGGTTTGATGCCGTAATCCATGGCGCGCTCGACGATTTTCTTGGCGACGGCGAAACGCACGTCCGGGTCCATGGAGATGCCGGTCTCGTCATTGGAGATGGCAACGACCGGCACGTCATACTTTGCGCAGAGCGGCAGGATGGCTTCGAGTTTCTCTTCCTCGCCGGTGACGGAATTGACCAACGGCCGACCCTTGGCGACCTTCAGGGCTGCCTCGATGGCGGCGGTGACGGATGAGTCGATCGACAGCGGCACGTCGACCAGCCCCTGGACGATCTCCATGGTCTTGACCAAGAGGCCCGGCTCGGTCTCGTTCGGGTTGACGGAGGTGACACCGGCATTGACGTCGAGCATGGTGGCCCCAGCGGCGACCTGTTCCAGCGCATCCTTGATAACCGTGTCGAAGTTGCCCTCGATCATTTCGGCGGCCAGCTTCTTGCGACCAGTCGGATTGATGCGCTCGCCGATGACGCAGAAGGGCTGGTCGAAACCGATGATGATTTCCTTTGTGGCGGATGCGACGATGGTGCGTGTCATTTCAGTCCTCCGGTCGGTGCCGGCTGTTGCGCGGCGATAAAGGGATGTGCCGGCATGTGCCGGGAGAAATCAATGCGGTTGCGGATGGGCAGCGCGGCCGGCGAGTTCCTGCTGATCCTGGACCGTGTCCGTACCGATCTCGTGCATCCGCTTGGCTGCGATGTCATCGGCGCGAGCATGCTCGCGCTTCCATGGCTGACGGCCTTTCAGCACGCCCGATTCGTGTACGATCTCGGCGACATACTCCTCCTGCCGGTAGGCCATCACATGCACGCCGGAGACGCCTTCGATCTCCTTGACCTCGTTGATGATGTCGATGCAGAGCTGCTTGCCTTCCTTCTTCTGGTCGGCGGCACCTTCGAGGCGTGCAATGACGTGATCGGGAATATGGATGCCGGGCACGTTGGAGCGGATCCACTTCGCCGTCTTGGCCGAAGCGAGCGGCCCGACACCGGCAAGGATGAAGCATTTCTCGTGGAAGCCGAGGTCGCGGACCTTCTTCATGTATTCGCGGAACATCGGAACGTCGAAGCAATACTGGCTCTGGACGAACTGGGCACCGGCCTCGATCTTTTTCCCGAGACGATAGGGGCGGAAATCATAGGGCGGCGCGAAAGGATTGATCGCGGCGCCGAGAAAGACCTTGGGCGGTGTGCTGAGCTTGCGGCCAGACAGGAATTTCGCCTCATCACGCATGGTGCGCACGGTCTCAAGCAAAGACATGCAGTCAAGATCGAAGACCGGTTTCGCACCCGGCTGGTCACCGGCCTGCACACCGTCACCTGTGAGGCACATGATGTTCTGGACGCCCATGGCGGCAGCCCCCAGGACGTCCCCCTGAATCGCGATGCGGTTCTTGTCGCGGCAGGCGATCTGCATGATCGGCGCATAGCCCATGCGGGTCAGCAGCGCGCAGATGCCAACGGACGACATGTGGCAATTGGCACCGGATGCATCGACCGCGTTGATGCCGTCGACCCATCCGTCGAAAACCTTGGCGCGCTCGTAGACGTCTTCAGGATCGGCGCTGTCTGGCGGGTTGAGTTCGGCGGTCACGGCGAATTCGCCGCGACGCAACACGCGTTCCAGGCGGCCGAGTGAGGAATGGCCGGGCAGGGGATCAAGCGGCAGATGGGCGCCAAGTGGATTTTCATCGATATGGGCCATGGCTCAGGCTTCCTTTGCCGAATTCTTTTCCCGCTCCGCAGCCGCCTCGGCGGTGACGCGCAGCCAGGAGGATGTTTCGCGCAGCGACTGGTTCACCGGCTTCTGCACCTTCAGGATCGCATCGCTGGCGACCATATTGCGCGAACCGTTCCAGGCCTGAACCCAGACGCAGGGCATATCGGGCTCGACTTCACAATTCCCATTGGCGCGCACGCCACCGCAAGGACCGTTGCGCAGTTGCTTGGGACAGTTCATCGGGCAGGACATGCCGGTGGACGACAGCACGCACTGGCCGCACATGCGACAGTCGAAGAGCAGGCCCTTCACATTGCGCTCGACGAAGGTGACCGGGGTCTCGACCCTGTTGTAGCCGAGTGCCTTCCACACAGGATGGAGGAACAGGAAAGCATTGGCGAAGTTGCGGTAAAACCATTCGAGGAAGCGCGAATTGCGCACGGCCCACAGGCGGATGGTGTAGGAACGGCGGGCGCGGCGGTTTGGCGAAACGCCAGAGGGCGTGAAGGCGCCGGCAGCAGCCTTGGCGCCGGGTGCGGCATTACCCTTTTTCGGCGGACCGGGCTCCAGGAGTTTCGGCTCAGCCATTGTCGCGGCCTCCGGCATGCACGAGGGCGACCAGTCGGGCCTTGTCATAGGCAGCTTCGATCTCGGCGACTGCGGCATCGGCTTCCGCGTCAAGATCGTCACCGACCGGGACCGGATCGGCCTTGCGCCAGTCGGCAAGATAAGCATCGGTTTCGGCAGCGCCTGAGCGCATTGCGGCCATGTCGATGGCCTCGGTGAAACGCAGAGACAGCTCACGCTTTGCGTTCGCGCGTCCCTTTTTCACGATGACCTGAGCGGGAATGTCCCGCCAGAAAACGACGATCTTGTCTGCCATGCCACTCTCTCCCTTTAAGGCCAGAATGCACGGGGGGCATTCGCCGGACTGCGCTTTTCACGACGTCGCTTGTCGCCAAAAACGACGCTGCCATGAGTCCGGTTGTTTTTACCAGATTCGTCGGGTGATACCGCACCAGATCCAGGACCAGAGCGTGGGCGGGAAACGCAAGGCGGATGGGCCTGCGGGTGGGACCGGACGGAGCGTGCCATTCAACGCGTCACTGATTGCGCGTGCGGTGATGTCGAGCGCAGCAAGGGTCAGCACAAGCGGATACGTGGAGATGAAATCGCCTTTGGCGGGACGCGTCCGGGCCTCATACAGCGTACCGCCCGTATCCGTGCCAGCATCGACGAGATGAATGGTTGCCCCGAAATTACCAGCGTCATTTTCACGCAAGGACCAATAACCGCCCATCTGGCCACGATAGTTCGGGTTGATCCCGGCATGCAAATTGATGACCGGGCAGGGCATGGATGCGAGCTGCGCTGCAGTCATGAGGCGTGTCGAGACGAGCAGGATGGCGGCGGGGTTCAGATCCCTGACAAGGCCTGCCGTCTCGCCGGCATTGATCGAGGTGACCGGATGGATCGGAACCGTCTCGGGCAAGGTTTTACCGATACCATGGGAGGCCAGAAGTTGACTGACGCGGCGGTCGGCGAAACGACGCAGGAGCCGGGCAGCGATCATGGTGCCGAGCTGACCGAGGGCGGATGTCCAGCCGAGCTTGCGGGCGCGGCGGCGGGTAATCTCGCCCTTTCCTTCCGGCTGTTCGAGGCAAACATGGACGTTAAAGCCGCGCCTTGCCAGGTCGGCGACGACGATGGTCGGGTTCATGCCACCGGCTGTCATGACGAGAACGATGGGACGGGCGTTGGCGGAATGTGTCGAGACTGGACCCGGCATCAGACCACGAGCATGATGACGGCACAGGCGGTGTAGACGACGAAACCGGCGACCAGCAGCGAGGCAAGCCCGATAACGCATCCGGCGATGACGCCAAGGCCGTCCCGCTGGGAATGGGCAAAACCGAGGACGGCGAGCGCAAAGGCCGGCGGCCAGTTGCCAAGCGGGATCGGCAGGAAGACGACGATGGCAAGGATGAGCGCGAGAAGGCCGATCAGCCGCTCGGCAAAGCGGCTTTCAAACAGCCAGAAGCGCGGAACAACGAGCTTCTCGGCCCAGCGCATCCATGGCACCAGGCGATTGACGATGGCTTCGAAGGTCTCCGGCTGGACACCGTAATCGCCCACACGGCTGGGAAAGAAGACTCGACCACCGGGAGAGGCCGTCATCTGCCACGCGACAAAGACCAGGGGCAGCCCCAGGATGAAGGTGCTCCCAGGGGGAAGGGGAACGAGATTGGGCAAGGCGAAGACCAGGAGGAAGGCGCCGAAAGATCGGTCCTGAAGCGCGATCGCGATGTCGCGAATCGTCACCTTGCGGTCCCGCGTACGGGCCAGCCGGACCAGAAGGTCCGAGAGATTTTCCGGTGTCTGCCGTTCTGTCGCGGTGGCGATCGTTGCGCCCCACGTTTCCGCCCTGTCGGTCATGCCTGCTTCTCTTGGTTTCTTCGTTGACCTGAAGGCGAGTGTCGCCGGATATGATTACAGGGCAATTAAGGGGGCCATCTCGATGAACCGCGATCGGGCCGGATGGTAAAGGCATGGTGAATGGTTTCTGAAGGAGCGCCTCATGCTATCCCGGCAAGCTTACAAGCTTACCGTCCTGCCTTGATTTCTCCCTGATCCTTTGCGACCGCTTCTCCTTTGAGTGTCGCTTGACCGGGGAGATTCGTCATGGCCCAGCAGATTCTGAACCACTCGGCGCGTATCGCGCTTGCGCTGTCCCTCGTGCTCGGACTGTCCGCTTGCGGCAATACCATCCGTGGCATCGGCAATGATGTCGGCAATGTCGTGGATGCCACGCAGGATGCTGGACGCAGCGTCGCAAGATCAGCGCGCTGACGGCGCTGATCCGGGCGCTCAGGACGCTCTGACTGCTGCCACGAGCTCTGGCTCCAGGTCGCCATAGCCGGTAAACCGGTATTCATAATCCAGTTTCAGATAGTCCGCGGCCCAGCGGGCCTTCTGCTGTAGCTCCGGATCTTCGGTCTGGGCCAGATACACGATTTTCGTGTAATTGCCGAACACCATGTCCCGGAGCTCCGGGTGACGATCGAGCTTCAGCGGTTCGATAACAAACGCCTCGAACTGTCGGGTAATCAGGTCGGTGAGGTAAAATGCGGTGATCTCTTCGCCGCATTCGGCCAAAAACTTCTGCGTGCCGGTGAAGAACGCATAGCAGTGCGGCCCCTCGACACGGCGGATACCTTCCTCGCGACAGATTCGGTCGATTTCACCCTGCGTGCCGCATTCGGCATAGCCGAGGAAGATATTGTCGTGGCCGGCTGCGCGAGCTTCGGCAATCTTTTCGCGCAGCGCCGGCGCGATCTTCTGCGGATAGACATGCCAGATGGCCGGCAGACATTCGAGTGTCAGGTGATCGAGCTGGTTAAGGGCTTTGACAGCCAGAATCTCACGCGCAATCGCGCCGCAAGCGATGACGTGAACCTTTTCCGTTTTGGCGCGTTGTTCCATCGTATTCCACTCGTGACACCAGAAGGTAGATCAACATGATGGCGAAAAAACTGACAGCCGGCGCAGCCCTTGTTCTCACCGTTTTCGCACTCGCATCCTGCGGCAACACGATCCGTGGCGTTGGCCAGGATGCCGCAAACACGGTCAATGCGACTCAGGATGCCGGTCGCACGGTCGACGGCGCAGCCTCGCGCTAAGGTCTAAAACGGGATCGGGGGACAGAGCATGACGCTCGAAGGTATTGCCAAGGTCAGTGCCATCTACATGATGACCGCAATTTTGATCGCCATGGGCCAGCTGGCCTATGACCGTCTGGCGCAGTCTACGCAGAACCCCGTTACCATCGAAGCCGGCCTTTAAGGCCGGCTTCGTATCACTTGCACCGACAGCTCTTGGCGCCGTCAGCCGATCAGGCGCGGGCGCCGAGGCTGTTGTGTTTGCGGGTGATGAAGTCCTTGGCTGTTTCCACGGCCACGGCAGCATCGCGACAATAGGCGTCTGCACCGACGGCCTTGCCGAATTCTTCGTTCAGCGGTGCGCCACCGACGAGAACGACGTAATCGTCGCGGATACCCTTTTCCTTCATCGTGTCGATAACGACCTTCATGTAAGGCATGGTGGTCGTCAAAAGCGCGGACATGCCGAGGATATCCGGCTTTTCGCGTTCCATTGCTTCCAGATAGTTCTCGACCGGATTGTTGATGCCGATATCGATGACGTCGAAGCCTGCACCTTCCATCATCATGCCGACAAGGTTCTTGCCGATGTCATGGATGTCGCCCTTGACGGTGCCGATCACGACCTTGCCCTGCTTCGGTGCGCCGGTGGCGGCAAGAAGCGGGCGCAGGATGTTCATCCCCGCCTTCATGGCATTGGCCGATAGAAGAACTTCAGGAACGAAGAGAATGCCGTCGCGGAAGTCGATGCCGACGATCCGCATGCCTTCGACCAGGGCCTGGGTCAGCACGTCATACGGTACCCAGCCGCGATTCAGCAGAATCTGCGTCGCTTCCTCGATTTCTTCCTTCAGGCCATCATAGAGGTCGTCATGCATCTGCTGCACAAGTTCCTCGTCGGAGAGTTCGGAAAGGATGATGTCGTCGTCGGCCATGTTGGTGCTTCCCGCTTTGCTTTTGCGCGCGATTCCGGTCGCGTTCGGCATGAGACTGCCTGAGGCAGAGTAAAACCGCAACTTGATGAAAAACTCTTTTCGAAAGCGACGCCGCGGATGTGAAAAGCGACGGTGTCAGGCAAGTGACAAGTCCCCCCGATGTCTGTGGAATGCAAGTCCTTGGCGCATAAAGGATGGTTTCGCGACAGGATTGGAATAGCATAAAGAAGGATGAGAGCAGCGCAGTCGAGCGCTCGAGCGAGGAAACAGGACATGGATGACATTTCGGCAGAACAGGGTGCAGGTCGACGCTCGCGCGGCGAGGGACGGGGAGCGGCCGCTCGCAGGGCGTCGCGCAGCGGCGCAGGTGCCGGTCCGTCCATGCCTTACATCACACGCAAGATCCGTACCTACGAAGTGCTGGATGAAGAAGGCCTGACGCTGATCGAGCGCAATGCCGACACCGTGCTTGAAGAAATCGGCATCGAGTTCCGCGACGACCAGGAGGCACTCGATCTTTGGAAACAGGCAGGCGCCGATGTGCGAGGTCAGCGTGTGCATTTTCCGAAAGGTCTGTGCCGCGAAATCCTGAAAACGGCGCCTTCCGAATTTACCTGGCATGCGCGCAATCCCGAGCGCAGCGTCCAGATGGGCGGCAATGCGACCGTATTTGCCCCGGTCTATGGCTCCCCCTTTGTCCGCGACCTCGAAGGCAATCGTCGCTATGCAACGCTCGAGGATTTCCGCAATTTCGTAAAACTCGCCTATATGGCGCCGTCGATCCATTCGTCCGGCGGCACGGTCTGCGAGCCGGTCGATATCCCGGTGAACAAGCGTCACCTCGATATGGTCTACAGCCACATCAAATATTCCGACAAGCCGTTCATGGGATCCGTCACTGCGCCTGAGCGCGCCGAGGATTCGGTTGCCATGGCCAAGCTGGTCTTCGGTGACGACTTTGTCGAAAACAACTGCGTCATGCTGAACCTGATCAATGCCAACTCGCCGATGGTCTTCGACGAAACCATGCTCGGCGCAGCCAAGGTCTATGCACGCCACAACCAGGCCTCTGTGATTTCGCCCTTCATCCTGTCCGGCGCGATGAGCCCGGTGACGGTTGCCGGGACACTGACGCAGATCCTGGCCGAAGTTCTGGCTGGGGCAGCCTTCACCCAGCTGATCCGTCCCGGCGCTCCGGTCCTGTTCGGCACCTTTGCCGCCTCGATTTCGATGCAGTCCGGCGCCCCGACCTTCGGCACACCGGAACCGGCGCTGGTTTCCTATGGTGCTGCCCAGCTCGCACGGCGCATGGGTCTGCCGTTCCGAACCGGCGGCTCGCTCTGCGCCTCCAAGGTTCCGGATGCACAGGCAGCGCATGAGAGCGCCAATACGCTCAACATGACACTGCTCGCCGGTGCAAATTTCGTTCTTCATGCCGCCGGCTGGCTCGAAGGTGGCCTGGCCGCCTGCTATGAGAAGTTCATGATCGACCAGGATCAGCTCGGCATGATGCAAAAGCTCGCCCAGGGCGTCGACTTGTCGGAGGACGGCCAGGCGATGGACGCAATTCGTGAAGTTGGACCGGGTGCCCACTATCTCGGCTGCGCGCACACCCAGGCCAACTTCCAGACGGCCTTCTATCGCTCGCCGCTCGCCGACAACAATTCCTTCGAGCAGTGGGATGTCGAGGGACGCAAGCGCATCGAAGATCGCGCCAATGCACTCTGCCGCTCCTGGCTCGAATCATACGAGCCTCCGGCGCTCGATCCGGCAATCGACGACGCGTTGTTGGCCTTCATTGCCAGCCGTAAAGATTCCATGCCCGACGCCTTTACCTGAAAGGGTCCCGCAGCCAGGGAGCAAGGCGGAGCAGACAAGGTCGCCGACATGATTCAGACGGAGGTCTGGCGACCGCATTACAAGTTCGAGGGGCCGCGATGAGCGGCCCTTTCGGCATGATGGAGAAGGCGAGGCAAATCCTTGTGGAGGCGGGGCTGCATGGTCTCGGCCATTTGCACTTCCAGGACCCGCAACATGCGCCACACCTCGCCAATGGCGAAAAGGCGGCGAGACTCATCTTGATTGGCCCCATCGGCGGCTCGTTATGGCCGGCTTTCTCCGCATGGCGAGACCGCCAGTCAGACGGTGGCGGAGACAATCCGCTGGACACCTGGTCGCGAAGAGTCATGGAAGGCGTTGCCAGCATGGTAGGGGCAACGGCCTATTTTCCGTTCGACGAGCCTTACCACCCCTTTCAGAACTGGGCGATGCAGGCCGAGGGTCTGGCGACTTCGCCGCTCGGTCTATTGATCCATCCGCGCTTTGGCTTGTGGCACAGCTATCGCGCAGCGCTGGGGTTTTCAGATCAGAGTGCAATCGGGGCGTGGCACTTGCTCAATCCGTCAGCGGAAAGGTCCAGGGCCGATATCTGCGGCAGCTGCGTCGATAAACCTTGCCTGACGGCTTGTCCGGTCGGGGCGGTTCATCTGGACCATTTTGACGTGACGACATGCCGGATGCATCTGGCAACCCTGGCACCTGGCCAAGGCTGCATGGGTGAAGGCTGTCTTGCCCGAAACGCCTGCCCGATCGGAGAAGCGTATCGTCCACCGGCAGAGCAATTGCGATTTCACATGGCGGCGCTGTCGCTACCGCCGAGAGGCCATATCACGCCGCAGAGCGAAGGCTGACTCCGGCGGAGGGGCGGCGCAAAAGGGCGCGCTGAGGCACAAGCTGCATCACTTCATCGGCAAAGCGGGCGGCATTGTCGAGCGCACGCGACAGGTTGGACACTTCCATCGGGTCGAGATCGTGGATCAAACCACCCTTGTCGAAGACATCGCGGTAGGCAGCGCGTTCGGTGATGGCGGTCCCCATGGTTTCAATGCCCCGGGCCGCGAGAAAATCCTTGGCCGCATGCAGCGCGCGTGTGGTCACCGCGGCGTTGACCCGGGTGAGCACGACGGAATGGGCGATCTTGACGTTGCAGCGCGTGTCGAGCTCGTTGAGAAGGTCCAGCACTTCCGCACCGCCCTGGGCATCCATGGCGCATCCTTGAACCGGAACCAGCACGCGGTCAGCCAGTGCAACCGCGCGGGCAAGAACCGTCTCACCGGAGGAGGGCAGGTCGATCAGCACGTAACCACCGGCCTTCTTCGCCTTCATCGTCGCCTCTTCGATGGTCTCATCCGTGACCTGCTGCACGGTCAGGAAGGGCGTGACGACTTGCTTGTGCCACCAGCGCGTCAGCCAGCCGCTCGGATCGGCATCAAGCATGGTGACACGGATGCCGCGGGTCGAAAGCTCCGACGCGAGCACGAGGGCTGCCGTCGTCTTGCCGGCGCCGCCCTTGGTATTGGCAAACGTTACTACTGGCATAAATCTTTCCCCGTGAATAAGGAGCCGAGGCCGGTCATTGTTTTGTGAGATGCGTCGCTGTTCATCGTCCGCGTAATGGATGATCAAGCGGCACGGTTAATCAAAGGTTAACGCAGTGCAGGATTTGTTAATGGAATGGCGCATTGGCCAAAAATGAGACCATCATGTCACTGATTGACCACATATGCGGCGCCTCCCGCCCCATTTTGGCGTTGCTTTTTACCTTGGTCGGTTCCAGCAGCGTTTCGGCCATGCCCGAATGTCGGCAGATATTCGAGGAATCGGTAGCTTACACCGTATGCAGCATCGATCCGAAAGAGGCGGAGATTCGCATCCATCTGGCCGATCCAAATCACGCGATTTATGGAGGGTTCGATCCGTTGCGCCGCCAACTCTGGGCCGAGCGCCGCGTGCTGTTGATCGCGATGAATGCCGGCATGTATCACGACGATCGGAGCCCGGTCGGCTATCACGTCGAATACGGTCAGGAGATCAAATCCGCAGTGACCGGTTCGGGCTATGGCAACTTCCATCTGCTGCCGAATGGTATTTTTTATATGCGAGAAGGCCAGCCGGGCGTCATGGAGACGAAGGCCTTTCTCCGCTCTGGCATCAAGCCTGATTTCGCGACGCAGTCTGGCCCAATGCTGGTCATCAACGGCAAGCTGCATCCGCGCTTCGTGCCGGACAGCGACAGTTTCAAGATCAGAAATGGCGTTGGCGTGGACGCAGAAGGCCGCGTCCATCTGGTCGTATCGAGGAGCCCTGTATGCTTCTACGACATCGCAAGGCTCTTCCGGGATCGACTGAAGTCACCGAACGCGCTCTATCTCGACGGAACGGTCTCTAGCCTCTTTGATGCAGCGACCAACCGCCGGGACCGGCTCTTTCCGATGGGCCCGATCGTGTCGGTCAGCGTGCCGATCCCACAATAGCGCTTGTCAGACCGCAGCCTTTGGATAGGCACGCTCAAGCCCGCCAGACCGCGTCAAACCGGCGCGGAAGGCCGCATAGGCGGGATGCTGGGCGGAGCGGGCAGCCTCCGTCAGGCGGATCTGCAGGCGCGCTGGCGCATTCAGGCCGATCCATTCGCCGGCGCGCTCAAGTTTCAGGGAATTCAGGAAAGGGGCCGCGGACGCCCTCTGCAGATAGAGATGAATGCCTTCCAGCAAAGCTTCGTCCTGCACCGGATTTTCGAACAGCAATTGCAGAAAACCCTGATCGGCATCCTGCAGCGCAGCGATCTTGTCAGCGACGGTGTCGCGATCCGGAAAAGCGGACATGAACTTACTCCTTGGTCGTCATCTCTCAACTGGTACCGTTACTGTCACGGCTCCATTAGCCAGATCTACAGCATGAAGACTTTGCCCGAGGCTTGCCCGAAGCGCAGCCAGGTCGAGAAATGCAAAACGGCGACCCGAAGGCCGCCGTTTTCAGGGTTCTCATCAGCCTGTCAGGCGCCGCGACGACGGTTTCGGCGGGAGCCCTCCTGGCTGCCCGATTCGGATGCGGTCTTGTTGCGCAAGGGTCCGATCCGCTCGACGATGACGTCAAGGGTCGGACGTGGCCCTGGCGTATAGTCATCAAGCGCCGCACGCATCGCGGCCAGATGGTTGCAGGAGGTGCCGCAGCAGCCGCCGATAATCTTCGCACCAGCGTCGCGGGCAAGCCGCGCATAATCGGCCATCAAAGGCGGCGTGCCGGAATAGAAGATCTCGGTGCCGCGGAATTCCGGAATGCCGCAATTGCCCTTGACGATCACGGTCGCCTCCGGATTGGCAGCGGTCATGTCGAGGAGGCTGGCCAGGATATCCGAAGCGCCCACGCCACAATTGGCACCAACGGCCAGCGGGCCCGCTCCGATGTCGCCAGCAACGCCATGGATGTCTTTGGGGTCAAGGCCCATCATCGTCTTGCCGGCCGTATCGAAGGAGCCTGTGAATGTGTAGGGCAGACCAACTTTTACGGCGGCCTCCGCCGCGGCCCGGATTTCCTCCGGCGAAGACATGGTCTCGATCCAGGCGACATCCACGCCGCCGGCCTTCAGGCCTTCCATCTGCTCGACGAAGGCAGCAACCGCTTCATCATAGGTCATGGCGCCGAGTGGGACCAGCAATTCGCCGGTCGGGCCAACCGAGCCGGCAACGATGACCTTGCGCGGCGCTTTGTCAGCGACAGACCGCGCGATCTCGGCGGCCTTTTTGTTCAACTCATGCACGCGGTCCTGCGCATGGTGGAGCTTCAGACGATGGCGCGTGCCGCCGAAGGAGTTGGTCAGAATGATATCCGCACCGGCATCGACAAAGTCCTGATGCAGCTTGACGATCTTTTCCGGCTGCGCATCGTTCCAAAGCTCTGGTGCTTCGCCTGCTTCGAGACCCTGAGCGAACAGGTTGGTGCCTGTCGCGCCGTCGGCGAGAAGCACGCCTTTTTCAAAAAGGAGATCGGTAAGCGGATTGGACGGGCTGGCCATGACGGATCCTCAAAATTGTTTGATAGATCATATAAAGAAGTCCTTATGTCCTTACAATCGCTAAAAACGACAACGGCCCCGCCATGAAGGACGGGGCCGCGTGATATACGCGACAAGGCTTCTTATTCGGCGGCGATCTGATGATCTTCATGGCTACGCGGCGTGACCATGGCAGCAATGATCTGCTGCAGGTCAATACGGCCGATCGGCATTCCCGCATCATCGACGATCTGGGCCGAAGTCTGACCGACTTCCGTCAACTGCCGGGCGGCCGCCTCAAGTACGGTCGCCCGTGGCAATTGCAGGCCATCGCCCTGAGCCGGTGAGGGGGACATGATGGTGTCGACACGAATGACCCGTCCGCGGTTCACTTCCTTGACGAAGGCGGAGATGTAGTCGTCGGCCGGTTGCAGGACGATGTCCTGGCCGGTGCCCTGTTGGATCACTTCGCCGTCCCGGAGGATGGCGATCTTGTCGCCGAGGCGCAGGGCCTCATCGAGATCGTGGGTGATGAAAACGACGGTTTTCTTCAGTTCCTGCTGCAGATCCAGCAGAACAGTCTGCATGTCGACGCGGATCAACGGGTCGAGCGCGGAATAGGCTTCGTCCATCAACAGGATGTCGGCATCGTTGGACAGTGCCCGCGCCAATCCGACACGCTGCTGCATACCGCCGGAAAGTTGGTTCGGATAATGACCTTCAAAGCCGGCGAGGCCGACGCGATCAATCCAGCGCCGACCGATTTCTTCGCTCTTCGAGCGGGGCATGCCCTGGATATCGAGACCGTAGACGGTGTTTTCGAGCACGGTGCGATGGGGCAGGAGGGCGAACTTCTGAAAAACCATCGCCGTCTTGTGGCGACGGAATTCGCGCAACTCGGTCTCTGACATCTGACAGACATCGACGCCATCATAAAGGACTTCGCCAGCGGTGGGATCGATGAGCCTGTTGATATGGCGGATCAGCGTCGACTTGCCAGAACCGGAGAGCCCCATGACGACCGTGATGCCGCCGGCCGGCATCGAAATGTTGATATCCTTGAGACCGAGGACATGTCCGTGCTTCTCATTGAGCACGGATTTGGACATACCCGCTTTCACCGCATCGATATGCGCTCGGCCATTCGGACCGAAGATCTTGTAGAGATTGCGGATTTCAATGCCGTGACTAGCCATGGACGACCTCCGTGTGGCGCTGAAGGCGCTTGCCGTAAGCCTGGCTGGCGCGATCGAAGATGATGGCGATGGCAACCAGCGCAAAGCCGTTGAGGAAGCCGATGGTGAGGAACTGGTTTGAAATGGCCTGCAATACGTTCTTGCCCAGACCACCGACACCGATCATCGACGCAACGACGACCATGGCGAGTGACATCATGATGGTCTGGTTGATGCCGGCCATAACGGTCGGAAGCGCCAGCGGGATCTGCACATTCATCAGCTTCTGACCAGGCGAAGAGCCGAAGGCGTCTGCGGCTTCGAGCACTTCGCGGTCGACGAGCCGAATACCGAGATTGGTCAGTCTGATCATTGGCGGCACGGCATAGATGACGACTGCAATCACGCCGGGAACCTTGCCGATCCCGAAAACCATGACGACAGGGATAAGATAGACGAAGCTCGGCAGCGTCTGCATGACGTCGAGGATCGGATTGACGATCGACTGGGTCCGGTCGGAGCGTGCCATGAGGATGCCAATCGGAATCCCGATGGCGATGGCAAGCAGCGTCGAGACCGTCACGATGGCAAGCGTCACCATCGTATCCTCCCAGAGGCCGACGAAACCGATGAACAGCATGCCGATAATGGTCAGCGCGACGATG
Source organism: Rhizobium sp. G187 (assembly GCF_051549525.1). Classification (NCBI taxonomy): domain Bacteria; kingdom Pseudomonadati; phylum Pseudomonadota; class Alphaproteobacteria; order Hyphomicrobiales; family Rhizobiaceae; genus Rhizobium; species Rhizobium sp. G187. The sequence continues at coordinate 569,071 of NZ_JBPUGM010000001.1, read as the reverse complement.
CGCATGTTGCGGCTGGTCAGATAGACGATGACGACCATCGCCAGCAGGAAAACAAACCAGGGCGCATTGACGAATAGCGCCTCAAGCCAATTGAGAAAGAGCTGCAGCGGATGCGTCAATGTATCGATGACATTGCCATAGGCCCGCACGAAACCCTTGAAACTGTCGTCGACCGATTTTCGGACACCGCGCATCAGGGTGTCGTCGATCTCCGGAAACCGGCAGAGCAGTTCCGGTAGGAAATTGCATAAAGTTGAAGCCATTATAGTCCCCTTGCTGACCCCTCGCTCACTGGCAACGCTTGGGTTCGGCGACGCCCCTCTAGGAGTTCGTCGCCTCGCTGCGCGGCTCGGGTTGCCCAGAGGCTAACCGAGTTCCAAGGTAAGTTTCATGCCGAATGCGACGTTGGGTGCCGTCGATTGGCGCCAGTATCCGGCATACGTCGCGCCATAGAGAGCTCGGCGGGCTGGATGCCCGCCGAGTCTGTTCATCAAGCTTAAAGCGCTGCCTTGACCTTCTCGGCAACTTCAGGAGCGACCCAAGTGGACCACATCTCCGGGTAGGTTTCGAGGAAGTGCTTCGCGCCGTCCTCGTTGGTGCCCTGGTTCTCATCCATCCAGGCCAGAACCTTGCCGACGGTGCCATTGTCCCACTTGCGGGTCTTGACATAGTCCATCGCAACGCCAGCCTTGGTGGCGAAATCCTTGGTCACGACCGTGTAGACGTCGGAAACCGGATAGGCATTCACCTTCGGATCCGGGCAGTCCGGGATGGCGGTGCAGGCATCCCATGCGGCCTTGTCGTGTTCGACGCCGAAGGAGAGCTTCACCATTTCGTACTTGCCGAGGATCGCGGTCGGAGCCCAGTAATAGCCGAGCCAGCCCTTCTTGTTTTCGAAGGCATTGGCGATCGAACCATCAAGGCCGGCGGCCGAGCCGGTGTCGATCAGGTCGAAGCCCTTTTCCTTGGCGCCGACGGCGCGATAGAGGTTTGCGGTCGAAACCTGGCAATTCCAACCCGACGGGCAGTTGGTGATTGCAGCCTTGGTTGCATCTTCCGGTGCCGGGAACAGTTCCGGGTGGTTCAGTGCATCCTGCACCGTCTTGATATCCGGGTTAGCATCGGCGATGAACTTCGGAATCCACCAGCCTTCAACGCCACCGTCGGAAAGCAGTGGGGCGGCCTGGATCAGGCGACCTTCGGCAATGGCCTGGTCGAGCGCCGTGCGCACGGCGTTGACCCACATTTCGGGCGCCATGTCAGGCTGACCCTTTTCGTTCATCGATGCGAAGGTCGGCATGGTATCACCGGTGACGACGGTGACCTTGCAGCCATAACCGCTTTCCAAAATGATCTTGTCGACATAGGCGGCGACACCGGCCGATGCCCAGTTCATTTCGGCGATGGAGACGTCACCACATTCGGCGGCCTGGGCCGAACCGGCAGCGGCATAGAGACCAGCGGCGAGGATGGTGGACGCGAGGAGCTTCTTCATGGAGTTAAGACCTCCCAGTCTTATTGTGCAGCGTTCAACGGAACGGGCAGACGCGGCTACTGCTTACCGCACTGCCAATGATTGCTCTTGATCGGAACGCGTACCGGCTATCATCCGGATGCGCAGTCCCGGCACGACCGGCCCTTGTCTTGAGAGGCATCACGCCTGTTCGAGCTCGTATCGCAAAGCAAGCCTACGTTTTTGAACTGAGAAATCAACCTCCCGGCGGGCAACCCTCCATCGAGAGGCCGGCTTCAGGCAGGTGCGCGCGACGAAATTTGCCGCAATTTCGCGTGCGTTATTCAGCGATCCGCTCAATAGGAGGGCATTTGCGCCTGTGAGGCCAAATGCTCGCGACGCCCGCAGTCTCAGAAAAGACGTGGATTGTCTCAAGGACGCCAATATCGGACATGGCCGGACCCATGCTGAGACCGACAAAAAAATCAGAAAAAAATTTTGAAAGCGACGACGCTAACCGTCCGGTAACACCTGGACCATTAGATCAGGCGGTCGGACAAAGCGCCGACGACGCTCCCGGCTTCCAGTTGTGCGTACCGGGTGCGTCAGTTTTTCAGTCGCTGAGGCAATGCCTCATAGAGCGACCGGCCTTTAAGGCGCGGATTTCAGATTTTCTTCAAACCGAAACGGCTGCGCAGGTTCAGCACTTCCCAGCGCGCAACAGTGTGCTGCTGTGGAGCGCGGCCATTCCAGGCGATGGCCAACCTATTGCGGTTCTCAAGGATGTAGAGCATGGGTGTTTCCTCGTCACTGCCTGCCGCGTTTCTCGGGCTGGCTTTCGCAGCGAGATAGTCCTTTGCCGAGGGCTGCGCCAGAGCACAATCCGTCATGACGCGTCGCAAAGAGACAACTGCGGTGAAAGTCGGCGCGGCAGGCTGTCGCAGCGACGCAATTGGACCAGTCTCTCGACGGATCCTCATGCGAGGCAGTACTTATTAGGGCATTTTCGTGGCGGCGCGAACAGGACATCGACGAATGACAAAAGCCATAATGTTACAAGGAACGGGATCGGATGTCGGAAAGACGATACTGGTCGCGGGCCTCTGCCGTCTGGCGTCCAATCGCGGCTTGAATGTTGCCCCCTTCAAGCCGCAGAACATGTCGAACAACGCGGCCGTCTCGGATGATGGGGGCGAGATTGGCCGGGCACAATGGTTGCAGGCGCTGGCCGCCCGCACCAAGTCCTCGGTCCACATGAACCCCGTGCTCTTGAAGCCGCAAAGCGAGACCGGCAGCCAGATCATTCTGCAAGGCCGTGTCTTTGGGCAGGCCAAGGGGCGCGACTACCAGAGGCTGAAGCCGCAGCTTCTATCCGCGGTGCTCGAAAGCTATGCAATCGTCGCGGAAGGCCGCGATCTGGTGATTGTTGAAGGGGCCGGCTCGCCGGCCGAAATCAATCTGCGCGCCGGTGACATTGCCAATATGGGCTTTGCCACGCGGGCCAAGGTCCCGGTCGTGCTGGTCGGCGACATCGATCGTGGCGGCGTTATCGCTTCGCTGGTCGGCACGCACACGATCCTGCCGGAAGAGGATCGCCAGCAGATTGCCGGCTATATCATCAACAAATTCCGTGGTGATGTCAGCCTGTTCGATGACGGACTGAAGGCGGTCGAAGCCTTTACTGGTTGGCCGTGCTTTGGCGTCGTGCCCTGGCTGAAATCGGCCGGACGGCTCCCGGCCGAGGATTCGGTCGTGCTCGAGCGGTTGGTGCGGGCCACTGGTGGCGCTTTGAAGATTGCCGTGCCAGTATTGTCACGCATCGCCAATTTCGACGACCTCGATCCGCTCGCCGCCGAGCCGCAGATCGATCTCGTCTATGTGCGGGAAGGCGAGCGCCTTCCGGCCGATGCTGGTCTCGTGGTCTTGCCGGGATCGAAATCGACGATTGCCGACCTTCTGGAATTTCGCAGCCTCGGGTGGGATGCAGATCTCACCGCGCATGTTCGACGGGGCGGGCGGGTCATCGGTCTTTGTGGTGGATATCAGATGCTCGGCAAGACAGTGTCGGATCCGCTTGGGCTCGAGGGCGCCCCCCGTTCCGTGGAAGGGCTCGGCCTCCTCGACATCGCGACGGAAATGGCCTCGGAAAAAACCGTACGTAACAGTGCTGCACGCTCTCTCGAATATGACGTGGCCCTCAGCGGCTATGAGATCCACCTTGGCATCACCTCCGGCCCCGATTGCGTGCGTCCAGCCGTCAGTATCGAAAATCGACCCGATGGCGCAATGTCAGCCGACGGAAAGGTCGTTGGCACCTATCTGCACGGGCTATTTTCCAGCGACGCATACAGGGCAAAGCTGCTTGAAAGCTTCGGGATCGAGGGGGGAGCGCAAAACTATCGTGCGATGGTCGATCAGGCACTCGACGACGTCGCATCAGAACTGGAAGCGCGGCTATCACCCTCATGGCTGGCCAGCTTCCTCGACTGAAAACACGCTGAGCCTCAGCTGGCGGCCTTGGCATCCATCGGCGACGCCATCAGCTCACCGCCGCCCAGCGAATTGTTGGCGTATTTGAAAGCCAGAATGCTGAGCACCGAGGCAATCAGCACCACGAATATCCATCTCATCTAATTGCTCCTGCAATAAGGATGTTGAACGAGAATGCGGCAAAACCGGTTCCAGCCGCTGAAAATTATCGGTAAAATTTGAGAGTGATTGGCGAAATGAACCGAAATGCAACAGATTTGCCGCGCCGCCGCGAAATCATGGCGCGCATACACACATAAATTACAACCTGAAAGCGCATTTTGGCGGATGGGGTGGGATTCGAACCCACGGTAGGCTCTCACCTACGCCGGTTTTCAAGACCGGTTCCTTAAACCACTCGGACACCCATCCGGACGCTGGCGTTTATGCTGAAGTCGAGCGCGGTTGGCAAGTGTGATTATCACATCCGGCAAGTGCTTTTCTGGGTGCGGCGATTAACCTTTGGCAAACCATAAAATCAGATCGCGACCTCAGAAACTGTGGCTTTCCCAATTTGGTCATATTCGGCAGGCCTCTTGGCCCGCGAACGTTTTCGATCGCGCGCCACCAGTGGGGTACTGTGGTGCGCGTGTTCGATGTGATCAGAAGTGGGACACATGCATTCTTCAAGCTTCGGCCGGCTGGCCGCCGGTGGCAAATGGCTCGGGCTCATCATGCTCTGCGCCATGACAGCTTCCTGCACCTCGACCAAACAGGCGGCCGACAAGCCGAAGCGCTCGAAGGAATACTTTGCCGAATCCGTCTATGGCGTAAAGGCGAGTCCGCGCATGGTCACAAGCGGTCCCGTGCCCAAGGGCGGCGGTCGCTATCTGGTCGGCAAGCCCTACGTCGTCAAGGGCAAGACCTTCGTGCCAAAGGAAAATCCGGCTTATGACAAGGTCGGCATCGCGTCCTGGTATGGCGATGCTTTTCATGGCCGGATGACCGCCAATGGCGAGCTCTACGACAAAGAACATCTGTCGGCCGCCCATCCAACCATGCCCTTGCCGAGTTATGCCCGTGTCACAAATGTCAGCACCGGCAGTTCGGTGATCGTGCGGGTCAACGATCGCGGACCATTTCATCAGGGCCGGATCATCGACCTGTCTCGCAAGTCAGCCGACATGCTTGACATGGCCCATAGCGGCACCGGCGAGGTTCGCGTCCAGTATATCGGGCCAGCCCGCATGGATGGTCACGATATGCCCTATTTGATGGCCTCGTATGTCAAGAAGGGCAATCGCGGCCCGGTCATCGATCCAGCCGGCCAGATCGCAACGGGCGTCATGGTTGCATCGAACGACACCCGTATGCCGACGCCGAGCCTTCGTACCGCACTGGCAGGAACCACGCCAAGCGGCGGCACGGCAGGAACGCTCGACGCGCAACTGGCAGCACAGTCCATTCTTTCCCCCACCGCAACAGAGGGGTCAGAGGTTTTCGCAGCCCTCCCTGACTGGGGTCCGGTCCCAACTGCCCGGCCGCATTACGTTCCCGGTTATGACGGTACCGGATTTGCATCCGCCTATGCGGCAGAAAACGGCGGCGCAGCCAATCTTGCCTTTGATGCCATTCTCGTGCGCAATGAAGCTCTCACTGAGCGTTCGATTCTCTCTTCGGTCGCAAAAGGCGGCATTCGGCTGAGCAACAGCCGCTGATGCGCCTTGCGAGACGGGGCGGTGGCTTCGGTGAGCCTGCGGCCTTTTTTCCGCCTGCTTTCCGTAGCCGAAGAGTGATCATGCACCATCGTATTCTCCTAGCCCTTCTGCTTGCCATGTCGACCCCGTTGGGCTTGCCGCAACATTCGGCATATGCGCTCTCCGTCGAACCGCAGCAACTGATCGAAACGAAGGCAAGCCGCGTCTATCTGGTGGAATCCTCGACCGGCACAGTGCTTCTGTCCAAGAATGAAAAACAGAGCTTTGCGCCAGCATCACTTGCGAAGCTGATGACGCTGGAGGTGGTATTTGACGCTCTGGTCAAAGGTGAAATCCGCGAGGACACGGTCTACCCTGTCTCGGAGTTCGCCTGGCGAACCGGTGGCGCGCCATCGCGGACATCGACCATGTTTGCGGCATTGAAATCTCAGGTGCCGGTCGCAGACCTCGTGAAGGGGATTGCGGTACAGACAGCCAATGACGGCTGCCTGATTGTCGCGGAGGGGCTTTCGGGTTCAGAGGCGAAATTTGTCGAGCGCATGAACAGGCGGGCGGCTGAGCTGGGGCTGTCCGACAGTCGCTTCGGCAATGCGACCGGTCTTCCGCATCCCGAAAACCGCTCGACGCTGGTGGATCTGGTCAAGTTGGCCCGACATCTCCAGTCAACCTATCCAGACCTCTATGCGACATACCGCCTGCCGGAGTTCGAATGGAACAAAATCCTGCAGCGCAATCGCAATCCACTCTTGACCATGGGTGCTGACGGTCTTGGAACTGGCTTCTCCGAGGACGGCGGCTTTGCCATCGTCGCCTCGATGGAGCGCAATGGTCGACGGCTCTTTCTTGGCCTGTCCGGCATCGCGACCGACAAGGAACGGACCGAAGAAGCGACACGCCTCCTGAACTGGGGTTTCGACAGTTTCGAGATGCGCACGCTCTTTAAGGCCGGCGAAGTGATCGGTGATGCAAGCGTCTATGGCGGCGCGCAATCGACCGTGCAGCTTCAGACCGACAAGCCGGTTGAGGTTTATGTACCAATCAACAACCCCGACCGACTGCAGGCGCGCATCGTCTATCGCTGGCCACTGCGGCCGCCGGTCGCTGCAGGCCAGGAGATTGCCACCCTCAACGTACTGTCTGGCGAGCGCCCCTTGACATCGTTGCCTCTAAAGAGCGCCCAGTCTGTCGAACCCGGCACGCTTCGGCAACGCGCCGTCGATGCCCTGATAGAAGCGCTTTTCTTCTGGCTTTGAGGCGGTCATCCCCCTCGAATTTTCATGGGACGTCGACGTTCGGCGGTTCCGTTGCGTCCCATCTTGGTTTACAGCCCTTGAGCGTTGTGAGTTCGATCTGACGGGCGAAGTGTCTTGGACTGTCGAACTGCAACGGGTCCATTGCTGGCGGAAAGAGAGCAGGCATTGTCGAACGGACGCGGATTGTTCGTGACTTTCGAGGGAGGCGAGGGGGCTGGGAAATCGACCCAGATCCACCTGCTGGCCGAGAACCTGCGCCTGAAGGGCTTTCAGGTCGTTACCACACGTGAACCGGGCGGATCACCGGGCGCGGAAGCCTTGCGACATGTACTGCTATCGGGAGCTGCCGAACCGTTTGGTGTGCGCATGGAAGCGCTGCTTTTCGCTGCCGCCCGTGCTGATCACCTCGACTGCGTGATACGGCCAGCGCTTGCGCTCGGCCAGATCGTGCTCTGTGACAGATTTGTTGATTCCTCCCGTGTTTATCAGGGCGTCACCGGCAATCTCGAGCCGCCTCTGATGGCGGCTCTCGAGCGCGTCTCGATTGGCACGACGATGCCGGACCTGACCCTCGTCCTCGATCTGCCGGCAGAGATCGGGCTCCTGCGCGCGCGTCGCCGGGCAGATGCCACTGTTGAAGGCAGTGCGCCCGACCGGTTCGAAAAGGAGCGCATCGACGTGCACGAGATGCGTCGCCAGGGCTTTCTCGACATTGCCACACGGGAACCCGAACGCTGCCGCGTCATCGATGCGACGCTCGACGTTGAACGGATCGCCCGCGACATCCTCTCCGAAGTCACACTTGTGATGGCGCAGCGGAAGATATCGCTGAAGGGCGAAGAGACCGGCTTAGCTGGACGGGAAGGCCGTTCATGAGTGATGAGAGGGCAGGCGTTCTCGAAGGCGCAATTGCGCCAGTGCTCAACACACATCTCTTTGGCCATCGCGAGCAAGAGGATTTTCTCGCCCGCAGCTACCGTTCTGGCAAGGGTCACCATGCCGTCCTGATCGAGGGGCCGGAAGGTATCGGCAAGGCGACACTTGCCTTCCGCTTCGCCAACCACATTCTGCGGTACCCGGAACCATCTCTGGCACCGGACACGATTGCCGACCCGGACCCTGCTCATCCGGTAAGCCGCCAGCTTGCCTCCGGCGCAAGCCACAATCTGCTGCATCTGTCGCGACCGGTGGATGAGAAGACGGGCCGGGTGAAGAGTGCGATCACGGTGGATGAAGTCCGCAAGGCCGGACACTTCTTCGCCCAGACATCAGGGACCGGCAATTGGCGGATCGTTATCATCGATCCGGCGGACGACCTCAATCGCAATGCCGCGAATGCCATTTTGAAAATCCTGGAGGAACCGCCGAAGCGGGCGATGTTCCTCGTTCTGTCCCATGCCCCGGGCAAGTTGCTCCCGACAATCCGCTCACGCTGTCTGCCGCTCCGGCTGCACGAACTGTCGCCAACCGCCATGGATCAGGCACTGGGCGGCTTGGGCCTCACCATCCCCGCAGACAGACGCGACCAGGTCCTCTCACTGGCAAAGGGCAGCGTGGCGCGTGCGCTGAAGCTGGTAAACTATGGTGGCGCCGAGATTCTTGAGGCCTTTGAGGCCATGCTCGGCGCAAGTGGTCCGACCCAGCGCAAGATGATGTTCAAGATCGCCGATGCGCTCTCTGCCAAGGACAGCGATGTGGCCCATGGCTTCTTCATCGAGCATCTCGGTGACCACCTCGCCGAAACCGCCCGCCGGCTGGCGCTGTCCGGTGACCTCACGGGAGCCGACCACTATGCGCGGCTGACATCAACCATTGGCGAGCAGCTGACGGTCGCTGCTGCCTACAATCTCGACCGCAAGCAGACCATCCTCGACGTACTGGCGGCTGTGACCCGCTGATACCTTTGCACCCTGTCTGAAACGCGCAGACTTGCGCGGCATTGCAGCAAAACAATATTCCTAAAGGCACCGGAATGCTCTATGAGCGTTCCACCCCATTTGATTTTGCCGTGCGTGCTTGGCCCGTTTGCGGCCATCATCCGGCCGCTGATATCGCAACCGACGAAAAGACAATAAGAAGCCATGAGCGATCCCTACTACATCACCACTGCCATCTCCTATCCGAACGGCAAGCCGCATATCGGCCATGCCTATGAGCTGATCGCGACGGACGCCATGGCGCGGTTCCAGCGGCTCGACGGCCGCGACGTGTTCTTCCTGACCGGCACGGACGAGCATGGGCAGAAGATGCAGCAGACGGCGCGCGCCGAAGGGATTTCGCCGGAAGCGCTGGCTGAGCGTAACTCAAACGCCTTCCGCGACATGGGCCAGTTGCTCAACGCCTCGAACGACGACTTCATCCGCACGACCGAGCAGCGCCATCACCAGACGGTGCAGGAAGTCTGGCGCCGCATGGAAAAGAACGGCGACATCTACAAGGGCGGTTATGCCGGTTGGTATTCCGTGCGTGACGAAGCCTTCTACCAGGAAGAAGAGACCGAGTTGCGGGCGGACGGCGTGCGTTACGGACCGCAAGGCACGCCGGTCGAATGGGTGGAAGAGGAAAGCTATTTCTTCAAGCTCTCGGCCTATGAAGACAAGCTCTTGAAACTCTACGAGGACCAGCCGGATTTCATCGGCCCGAACGAGCGCCGCAACGAGGTGATCTCCTTCGTCAAATCGGGGCTGAAGGATCTCTCCATCTCCCGGACCACCTTCGACTGGGGCATCAAGGTGCCCGGCGACGACAAGCATGTGATGTATGTCTGGGTTGATGCGCTGACCAACTACATCACCGCGACGGGTTATGTCGAAGACGAAAACGGCCCGCGCGCCAAATACTGGCCGGCGGACGTGCATATCATCGGTAAGGACATCATCCGCTTCCATGCCGTCTACTGGCCGGCTTTCCTGATGTCGGCAGGCCTGCCGTTACCGAAACGCGTCTTTGCCCATGGCTTCCTGCTCAACAAGGGCGAAAAGATGTCGAAGTCGGTCGGTAATGTCGTCGATCCCGTTGATCTCGTTGGTCATTTCGGCCTCGATCAGGTGCGCTATTTCTTCCTGCGGGAAGTTTCCTTTGGCCAGGATGGCAGCTATTCGGAAGAGGGGATCGCAACCCGCATCAATGCCGACCTCGCAAACGGCATCGGCAATCTTGCGTCACGTTCGCTTTCGATGATCAACAAGAACTGCGAGGGCAGGGTGCCGACACCGGGTCCGCTTTCTCCGGAGGACGAGGCGATCCTGAAGGTGGCGGATGACGCCATTGCAATCTGCCGCGAAGAGATGGGCAAGCAGCAGATCCACAAGGCGGTCGCCGCCATCATCAATATCGTCAACGAAGCCGACCGTTATTTTGCGGCCCAGGCGCCGTGGGTCTTGAAGAAGACCGACGAGGCGCGCATGGGAACCGTGCTCTATGTGACGGCGGAAGTGGTGCGCCAGATCGCGATCCTGTTCCAGCCGATCATGCCGGCATCCTCGGCAAAGATCCTCGATCTCGTGGCGGTGGCCGAACACGATCGGGTGTTTGCGAAACTTGGTGTTGTCGGTCGTCTGACGCCGGGCTCCGAACTGCCGGCTCCATCGCCGGTCTATCCGCGTTACGTCGCGCCGGACGCGGCCAAGGCCTGAACCGATGCTGATTGATACGCATTGCCATCTCGACTTTGCCGATTTTGACAGCGAGCGCGACGAACTCGTCACGCGGGCGCATCAGGCCGGCGTGAAGCAGATGGTGACCATTTCCACGCGAGTCCGTAAGCTCGACACTCTCCTGGCGCTGACCGAACGTTATCCGAGCGTCTTCTGCTCTGTTGGTACGCATCCGAACAATGCCGGCGACGAGCTGGATGTAACGGCAGACGAATTGGTGCGGCTGGCGGAAAGCCACGACAAGATCGTGGCGATCGGCGAGGCCGGGCTAGACTATTTTTACGACACGCAGAAGCCCGAGGACCAGAAGACCGGCCTCATCCGCCATATCGAAGCGGCACGGCGTACGGGGCTGCCGCTCGTCATCCACAGCCGGAGCGCCGATGAGAACATGGCGGCAATCCTGACAGAGGAGACAGGGAAGGGTACCTTTCCCTTCATCCTGCATTGCTTTTCGTCTGGCCAGGCACTCGCCGATACCGGCGTTGCACTTGGCGGTTACATCTCCTTCTCAGGCATCGTAACCTTCCCGAAATCGGAGGAGCTTCGCGCGATTGCCAGGACCGTGCCACTCGACCGGCTGTTGGTTGAGACCGATGCGCCGTACCTGGCGCCGAAACGCTGGCGTGGAAAACGCAACGAGCCTTCTTATGTGGTCAACACGGCCGAGGTTCTGGCCGAGGTCAAAGGCGTGAGCTACGCTGAGATGGCCGATATCACCACGGAAAACGCCTTCCGTTGCTTCTCGAAAATGCCAAGGTTGGCATAAGGGGGGCTCTGATGAAGGTCACGCGCCGGTTTACGCTGCTCGGCTGCTCGTCGTCTCCGGGCGTTCCCAGAATTAATGGTGACTGGGGAAATTGCGATCCAAACAACCCGAAGAACCGGCGGACACGTGCTTCCTTCCTGATCGAACAAATCGGCGCGGATGGCGGGAAAACGACAGTGGTTGTCGATACCGGCCCGGATTTCCGCGAGCAGATGATCCGCGCCAAGGTTGGCCGTATTGATGCGGTGATCTACAGCCATGCCCATGCCGACCATCTGCACGGCATTGATGATCTTCGCGGCTATTTTCACACCCAGCACGAACGCATCCCGATCCATGCCGAACCATTCACGATGGGTCGCATAGAGGAAGGTTTCGGCTATTGTGTGAAAACGCCGCCCGGCAGCAACTATCCGCCCATCGTCGAACCCCGGATCATCGAGGATCTCGACCAGCCGATCGTCATCGCGGGCGCGGGCGGACCGCTCTCGCTTCTACCGTTGAAGCAACAGCACGGCGATATCGTTTCCATCGGGATCCGGGTCGGCAACGTCGCCTATTGCTGCGATGTGTCTGACTTCCCGCCGGAGACGGTGGCAAAGCTGGGCGGGCTTGATCTCCTTTACATCGATGCCCTGCAATACAGGCCACATCCGAGCCACCTTTCGCTGGAACAGGCGCTCGACTGGATCGCCCGACTGGCACCGCAACACGCGGTACTGACCCACATGCATACGCCGCTGGACTATGAGACCGTAATGGCCGAAACGCCCGCGCACGTGGAGCCCGGTTACGATCAGTTTATTCAAGAATTTCAGATGGATATTTGATAAACTTCAAACTTTGATCGCGGTTCGTCATTCAGGCTTGAGAGACAGGTTGGTTTGATCTTAAGACGCATATGGATCTCCTCGTAAAAGCAGGCCTCGGTCATGCTTGATCGCAAATGTCTGCTTTCCAGTGCCCAGGATGTGAAACCCGATGTTTGCCAGAGCCGGATCGCCGATATGTTGTTGCCTCAACACGCAGGAGCCAGGCATCGCAGAACCGGCATCAGACCCGTCTGATAGGCATTATTTGGAGACGCAAGAGCAGCCTCGATCAACCAACGCGCCACGCCGGATCGACGCTGGAATGATCGTCCATAAAGACCTAGATCAGACCGATATGGCGGGTCTTTGAGCCTTTTACGAAGGCAAGTGGAGGCGGTCCATAAACCCATAAAAGCGCTTCGCCTCTAAACATTGCACATCCAATTGTTCCATAATCTATCTTATGCGATCCCCATGTGGGGTCGGGTGGGTTCAAGGATGAAGTGCGACCTGCCCTTTCCTCTGCCTTCATGACCACGACCAGCACCAGACACGCGTAACGTTCGGGACCAAGTCTGCGGATCGCTTGTCGCAAGGTCCACCCAGATGTGACCGTTTGATCCGAGACCGGCCCCTAAGCTTCCAGGGATGCGCGTCACGATATGCTGCCCTAAACTCACAACGTATAGTTTTATACCAAAACGATCACGGAGTTTGTCATGTCGCAGTCGCCAGCGGATATGCCCATGCGTTTCAACCAGTCCAGTGGCGGCGGTTGGCATCCGAAGGACCCGGCCGTCGTTGCTGGATGGATTGCCTGGCTGCGGGCAGAAGCCGCCACGCGCAATCTTGCTGAAGCGCCGCCGATTGCTGCATTGCGGACTTTGGTCACTTCTGTTCCCTATCTCAATGCGCAGGCAGAGGCGATGTTTGCCGATGCCCTCAAACGCTGCCCCACCACACCGCTCGGTCAGCCATCCGTCATCGACTTCAACGAGTTTCTGCTGTTGCTGAATGTCATCATGCAAATGGCGCCGGAAGCCTATCAAACCTATCCGGCCCTTGAGCCGGCAGGCCTTATCGGCTTCCCGATCAATGCTCTGCTCAACTGGCCAATGGCGACGGAATTCGGTTACACGTTCTTCTCCGACACCATGGTCAACGAGCGCTTCCGCGCCATCCTCATCTACTGGTCGCGTTTCCTGACATCTGCGGCTTCGACCTACGTGCTGACAGAAACACCACGCAAGGTAAGCCCGACGACGATAGCCCTGCCGTGGCTTGGCGCCCAGGCCCAATCGGAGATGGTAGCAGTGGCGCAGCAGGCGCTGGGTGATGGGCCCAATCCGACACCGGCAAGCTTTGCTCAGATCTTCAATTGCGATCCGTCGCAGCCAAGCTACGGGTTCGGCTCCTGGGATGAGTTCTTCACCCGGACCTTCAAGGCCGGGGTACGGCCAATTTCTGCGCCATCCGACGACAGCGTCATTGTGAATGCCTGCGAATCCGCGCCTTTGCAGGTGGTCACGAATGCTCAGGCGCACGATCAGTTCTGGCTGAAAGGCCAGCCCTACTCCCTGGCCGACATGATGGCCAACGACCCGTTTGCCCCTCAGTTTACCGGCGGCACGGTCTATCAGGCCTTTCTCAGTGCTTTGAGCTTTCACCGCTGGCACAGCCCTGTCTCGGGCACACTTGTGCGATCATTTGTGGCACCGGGCAGCTATTACCTGGAGAATCTGTATCAGGGCTTCGTCAATCCCGCTGGGGCAGATCCGAGTGCTCCCAATCAGTCGCAGCCCTTCCTATCCTCCGTCGCGACGCGGGCCGTGATGTTCATCCAGGCAGACAATCCGAAGATCGGTCTGATGTGCGTTGTGGCCATTGGCATGGCGGAGGTGTCCAGCTGTGAAGTCACGGTGAAGCCCGGTCAGCATATCAACAAGGGCGACCAGATCGGGATGTTCCACTTTGGCGGATCGACCCATTGCCTCGTCTTCCGACCCGGCGTGAATCTAAACTTCGATTTCTACGGCCAGCAACCCAATATCAACGCCACGAATATGCGGGTCAATACGCGGATCGCTGTAGTCAGCTAGGAGAAGGCTGCGGATTCCAGCCCCTGAATCATCGGGGATTCAGAGATCGGCTACATGCAGGATGGTCTTGGCCGAAATTTCGGTCTCTGACGGATAACCGAAGGCATTGTTGATATAGGTGACGCCGTCCAGCACCTTGTTGCGGTTCAGGTGGCTGTGCCCATAGAAATGCATGGAGGAGCCGAGTGCGCGAATGCGGGCCTCAATCCGGTCGGTGCCGAGCACGGGAAACAGCGCCTTGTGCTTTTCCGGATAGCGTGCCGGCATTAGATCGAGCCGCGGCACGAAGTGCGAAACGCTGTAAACCCTGTCGAATCCGACAGTATCCGGCAACATATTCAAGGCGTCGAAGCGTTCGGCAACCTGCGCCGGCTGAAGGCCTTCCCAGTTGCACTTGTAGAAGTCCATCCAGCCGCGCCGGATGGTCGGTCCTGGCTCGCCGAAGGAATAATCATACCAGCCAAGTATTGGCACAATCAGGCTCGAACCTATGGCCATCGAGCCCGTCTCGATCCCGTAGTCGTGGCATAGCGTCTGCAATTGCTCGAATTTCTCGAAGGACGACCCTCGCCCGCTTCTTGAGGTCCAGAGATCGTGATTTCCCGGCAAAAAGAGAAGCCTGCGGTATCGCATCGATAGGGCATCAAAGCAGGCTTTGACGAGATCAATCTCGTCCGACAGGTCACCGGCAATCACAAGCACATCATCGGTAAAGTCGCTGCGGGACAGGCCCCGCAACCAGTCGAGGTTCTCCCTGTAGTCAACATGGAAATCGGATCCGAGGAAGAGACGCATGTTTCAGGGGATCCGTAAGGCTATGACGATCATGACCATGCCATATAGGGTTTGCCAACGCCCGTACAGCCAGCTGGGAAATCGATACCATCGCGATCATGAACCGTGATCATGCGACTTGCCAGAGAACCCGGAATCCATCGGAATTTGGTCACGAAATCGCGATGTCGGACAACAATGCACGAAGGGGCCTTTTCGAACACGGGAATCGTCCTATTCTTTTATTTCGGATGTTCTGAATTACGGGGGGTTGAAGATGCGCAGGCAGATTGGAATTGCCCTTTTAATCACGGCTGGCCTTTTCGGCTCTCCGGCGGCAAGCCAGGATGGGAAAGATGAGGTGGCAGGCCTTGCCCAAAATATCATCGCCCAGCAGATCAACGCTTTCCTGAATGACGATGCGAAGGCGGCCTATTCTCTGGCCTCCCCCGAAATCAAATCAGTGTTTCCGAATGCAGAGCGCTTCTTCGACATGGTCAAAAAGACCTATGCTCCAGTCTACAGACCCGGAAACTATGCCTTCGGGAGAAACCAGATTTCGAAAGATGGCACAGTGGCCTTCCAGGAGGTGCTGATTTCAGCCCCCGATGGAAAAGACTGGGCCGTATATTATGAGCTGAAGAAGCAGCAAGATGGCAGCTTTGCCATCAATGGTGTTCGGATGAAACGCGAAACATCGAGTCAGGGCATCTGACAAAGTCACCTGCCAGACGCCGATGCCCTGCCCGATCCCTGCCCTTCGGCCGATCGATTAGACCGGGTCTATGTCGCCGCGCGCCCACATCTCGATGGTCTCGGCCTTGAAATCTTCGAAGCGATCTTCGGCGATCGCCTGACGGATGCCCTGCATCAATTCCTGATAGTAGCTGAGGTTGTTCCAGGAGAGCAGCATGCCGCCGAGTGCCTCATTGGAGCGCACGAGGTGATGCAGATAGGCGCGCGAATAGTCGCGGGTCGCCGGGCAGGACGACTGCTCGTCGAGCGGGCGCATGTCTTCTGCATGGCGGGCATTGCGGATATTGACCTTGCCGCGGCGGGTAAAAGCGAGACCATGGCGTCCGGAGCGGGTCGGCATGACGCAGTCGAACATGTCGATGCCCTCCGCAACCGATTTCAGCATATCGTCGGGCGTGCCGACGCCCATCAGATAGCGCGGCTTTTCGGTGGGCAGAACCGGCAGCGTAATGCGCAGCATGTCGAGCATGACGGACTGGGGTTCGCCAACGGCCAGACCGCCGATCGAATAACCCTTGAGGTCCAACTGCTTCAGGCCTTCCGCCGAACGGATGCGCAAAGCCGGCTGGTCTCCGCCCTGGACGATACCAAACATGGCCTTGCCGGGCTGATTGCCGAAGGCGACGCGGCAACGCTCGGCCCAGCGCAGTGACAATTCCATGGCGCGTTCGATCTCGCGCGGCTCGTTGGGCAGCGCCACACATTCGTCGAGCTGCATCTGGATGTCACTGTCGAGCAGGCCCTGGATCTCGATCGAGCGTTCCGGCGACATGTGATGGAGAGAACCGTCGACATGGCTCTTGAAGGTCACGCCCTGCTCGTCGAGCTTGCGCAGGCCCGACAGCGACATGACCTGGAAACCGCCGGAATCCGTCAGGATCGGGCCGGGCCAGCGGATCAGCTCATGCAGACCGCCGAGGCGGGCGACACGTTCCGGGCCGGGGCGCAACATCAGGTGATAGGTATTGCCGAGGATGATGTCCGCGCCGCCTTCCTTGACCTGGTCGAGATACATGGCCTTGACGGTGCCGACCGTACCGACTGGCATGAAGGCAGGCGTTCGGATCGTGCCGCGCGGCATGGTGATCTCGCCAAGGCGGGCCTTGCCGCTGGTGGCCTTCAGATTGAATGTGAAATTCTCGGTCATCGGTCAGTTGTCTTTCCGGAAGAGCAGGCTGGAATCGCCATAGGAATAGAAGCGGTAGCCGGTCTCGATGGCGTGAGCGTAAGCGTCGCGCATCGTGTCGAGGCCGGCAAAGGCGGAAACCAGCATGAAGAGCGTGGATTTGGGCAGGTGGAAATTGGTCATCAGCATGTCCACCGCCTTGAAGCGATAGCCGGGCGTGATGAAGATGCCGGTCGCACCCGACCAGGCGGGGATGTGGCCATTGTCTTCGGCAGCGCTTTCTAGCAGGCGTAGCGAGGTGGTGCCGACAGCGATGATGCGGTTGCCGCGCGCGCGAACGGCGTTAAGGGCTGCGCCCGTTGTCGCGTCGATATAACCGATTTCCTCGTGCATCTTGTGTTCGGCAGTATCGTCAGCCTTCACGGGCAGAAACGTACCGGCGCCGACATGCAGCGTGACGAAATGGCGCTCGATGCCGGCGGCTTCGAGTTTCGCGAAGAGATCGTGCGTGAAATGCAGGCCGGCGGTGGGTGCCGCAACGGCGCCCTCTTCGCGGGCATAGATGGTCTGGTAGTCGTTGCGGTCTTGTCCGTCTTCGGGCCGCTTGGCGGCGATATAGGGCGGAAGGGGAATGTGGCCGACAGTGGCGATCGCCTGGTCGAGATCAGGTCCCGAGAGATCAAAGGCCAGGTCGATTTCGCCGGCTTCGCCTTTTTCGGCGACGGTTGCCACCAGTGCCCCGGCGAGACAGGCAGCGCTATCGCCCTGCCCTTTGCCGAAATCGATCCGGTCGCCCTGCTTGATGCGTTTGCCAGGCTTGGCAAAGGCCTTCCATCTGGAGGCGCCGACGCGCATATGGAGCGTGCAGGAGACAGCGATTTCCTCGGCGCCGTCCCGGTGACGAATGCCCTCGAGTTGGGCCGGAATGACCTTGGTGTCGTTGAAGACCAACGCGTCCCCGGGCTTCAGGAACGATGGTAAATCAAAGACCTGACGATCTTCGAGCATGTGCTCTGCATCCGGTCGGACCACCAGAAAGCGCGCATGATCCCGCGGGCTTGCGGGCCTGAGCGCAATATTCTCGTCCGGCAGATTAAAATCGAAAAGGTCTACACGCATCGTCGTCAGTTCGCTTTTATGCTGGCGTTCATCAGAACGCGAAAACCCGCCCGGGTGCTCAGCACCGAGGCGGGCTTGGTGTGCCTTAAGCCGATCAGGCGTCGGCAGCAACCTTCATCGAGAGGATCGAATCCGGATCGCTGACCGGTTCGCCCTTCTTGATCTGATCAATCACATCCATGCCTTCGATGACCTGACCCCAGACGGAGTACTGCTTGTTGAGCCAAGGCGCATCGGTGAAGCAGATGAAGAACTGCGAATTGGCCGAGTTCGGGTTCTGCGAACGGGCCATGGAGCACGTGCCACGTACATGCGGCGTTGCCGAGAATTCAGCCTTGAGGTCAGGCTTTTCCGAACCGCCCATGCCGGCGCGGCCTGGGTTGAAGTCGGCGCCACCCTTCTTGCCGAACTTGACGTCGCCCGTCTGGGCCATGAAGTCGGGAATGACGCGATGGAACACGACGCCGTCATAAGCGCCTTCGCGCGACAGTTCCTTGATCCGGGCTACATGGCCAGGGGCCAGATCCGGGAAAAGAGCGATGACAACCTTGCCCTTGGTGGTTTCCATCAGGATGGTGTTTTCCGGATCCTTGATCTCGGCCATGGTGTTTCTCCTTGGTTGGGGCCCTCGGGCCCAGTAGATATCAGTTGCGGCCGACAGTAACCTTGATCATGCGGTCCGGATCGGTGACTTCGCCATTGCCACCTTCGCCACGCTTGATCTTGTCGACATGATCCATGCCGGCGACGACCTTGCCAACAACCGTGTACTGGCCGTTCAGGAAGCTACCCTCGGCGAACATGATGAAGAACTGCGAGTTGGCCGAATTCGGATCCTGGCTGCGCGCCATGCCGATCGTGCCGCGTTCGAACGGGGTGTTCGAGAATTCAGCAGGCAGATCGCCGAGGCTGGAACCGCCGGTACCGGCACGCGCTGCGTCGAATCCATTCTCCATGTCACCGAATTCGACGTCGCCGGTCTGAGCCATGAAGCCATCGATAACACGGTGGAAGGCGACATTGTCGTATTCGCCCTTGGAGGCAAGTTCCTTGATCTGCGCGACATGCTTGGGTGCGATCTCAGGCATGAGCTGGATGACGACCGGGCCATCCTTCAGCTGGATGGTAAGGAAATCGTCATTCGACTGCGCCTTGGCAGGCCCGAAGGCTGCGACGGCAAGGAGGAAGGCGGTTGCGATATGGGCAAGCTTCATGGTCACTCCGGTTCTGATCGGGGGCTCAGCGCCCGTATTTGGAATTCAGGGCGGCGAGCACGGGTCCGGGAACGAAGGCACTGACATCACCACCAATGCCGGCGATCTGGCGGACCAATGTGGCGGTTATGGGCCGAGAGAGCGTGCTCGCCGGCAGGAAGATGGTCTGCAACTCAGGTGCCATTGTTGCATTCATGCCGGCAAGCTGCATTTCATAGTCGAAATCCGTGCCGTCGCGCAGGCCGCGGACCATGACGCGGGCGCCGTGGCGGCGCGCAGCATCAACCGCAAGGTCGGCGAAGGAAACGACCTCGACATCCCCTGCCCGTCTGGGCAAAACGGCAGCAAGTGAACGGCGGATCAGATCAGCGCGCTCATCAAAGGTGAAAAGCGGCGCCTTGCCGGGATGCACGCCAATTGCCACGACCACCTTGTCGACGACATTCAGCGCCTGGACGAGGACGTCCAAGTGCCCGTTTGTCATCGGATCGAAGGAGCCGGGGTAGAATGCGCTGGTCATGAATGCCCGATCAATATTTTTCGACCGCCTTTTGTCACGGACCGCGTCTAACCGCAAGCGCCTTGCCTTTGCGAAGACGCTGGATTGCCTCGGTTAGAGCACATGAATGCCAGATGAACGCAGCGTTCAAGGCGACTTCAGGACGTCTCCTCTATGTTGCCAGCATTGACATAACCAACGGACTGCAAAGGACGTTTCCATGCTGGTACTGCTGATCGTAACCGCCGTCGCTGCTTCGCTTCTGGTCGAACTCGGCCTGATGGTTGCTCGCGAGATTTCTGAAGCTGCCCAAGATGTTCGCAAAGATGAACGCCAGATGAACGGCGCGTTCAAGACGACTTCAGGCGCTCGTTGATAGATTGATCTTACGCTGCGCTGGAACCATTTCGGCGTATGGACATTTACCGGTTCGAATGCCGGCATTCACAAGGACTAAAGCAATGCATGATAAAGTTACCATGATCAACCTCGTATGGGTGATGCTGATGACTGCCATGGTTGCGACTTCGGCAACCTTTTACGTGAAAGACAGCACAAACGGCAAGTTCAACGGCCCGCCGATGACGGCCCGTTACCACAGCTTCGGGCACTGATCTCAAGGCCGGCAGCTTCTCTACTGAATTTGACGTTCACGCTGAAAAAGAAAGGAAAGACCCATGATACTCACCCTCACGGTTCTCGCCGCTCTGATCAGCGGCATGTTCGTCGCTTCCGTCGCCTCGACGGTCGCCGCTTTGAAGCGCGAAGACGAGGATTTCAAAGCCATGGTCGAACGCCAACGGGCGTTCTAAGGCTCGACGCACTGACCAAACATCAAAAAGCCCGCCCGGATCACGATCCGGCGGGCTTTTCTCATTCTGGCTTGACATGACAAAGGCCGGACCCTGAAAGTCCGGCCTTCTTTTCAAGATTACTCGGTCGGCGTTTCGCTGTCCGCGCTACCGTCTGCTGCCGCGCCAGTGTCCAGACCGACTTCCAGTTCTGAAGCTTCGGCGTCCACCGCATCTTCCTCGCCTTCCGGCTCGCTGATGCGCTCGACAGACACAACCTTCTCATCTTTCGCGGTGGAGAAAATGGTCACGCCCTTCGTTGCGCGGCTGGCGATGCGGATGCCATCAACCGGCACGCGGATCAGCTGACCACCATCAGACACCAGCATCAACTGGTCCTTGTCCTCGACCGGGAAGGCCGCGATCAGTTCACCGATTTCGCTTGTCTTGGACGTGTCAGTGGCCCGGATACCCTTGCCGCCACGGCCCGAAATGCGGAAGTCGTAGGACGACGAACGCTTGCCATAGCCCTTCTGGGAGACCGTCAGGACGAACTGCTCACGCGACTTCAGTTCCTGATAACGCTCCTCGGTGAGTTCACCTTCCTCGGTGACTTCCTCGCCAACCAGCGCGATATCATCTTCTTCAACACCGCTTGCACGCCGTTCGGCGGCAGAGCGCTTGAGATAGGCTGCACGCTCCCATGGTTCCGCATCGACATGGCCCAGAATGGTCATGGAGATGATGCGGTCAGTCGCAGCCAGGGAAACGCCGCGGACACCGATCGAATTGCGACCGGCAAAGACGCGGACATCATCGACCGAGAAGCGGATGGCCTGACCGAGCGCCGTCGTCATCAGAACATCGTCCCGATCGGTACAGGTCTCGACGGCGAGAATCTGGTCGCCCTCTTCTTCAAGCTTCATCGCGATCTTGCCGTTCCGATTCACCTGGATGAAGTCGGAGAGCTTGTTTCGGCGCACGGTTCCGCGTGTCGTCGAGAACATCACGTCGAGGTTTTCCCAGTTCTTTTCGTCCTCAGGCAGCGGCATGATCGAGGTAATACGCTCGCCGGGCTCCAGCGGGAACATATTGATCATGGCCTTACCGCGCGAAGTTGGCGTCCCGATCGGCAGACGCCACACCTTTTCCTTGTAGACAATACCGCGCGAGGAGAAGAACAGAACGGGCGTATGCGTATTGGCGACAAACAGGCGGGTGGCGAAATCTTCGTCCTTCATCGCCATGCCCGAGCGGCCCTTGCCGCCACGACGCTGAGCGCGATACGTGGTCAGAGGCACGCGCTTGATGTAGCCGGCATGCGAAACAGTGACGACCATCTCCTCACGCGCGATCAGGTCCTCGTCGTCCATATCCGGGCCGCCATCCATGATGACGCTCCGACGCGGCGTGCCAAATTCATCGCGCACGGCCGCGAGTTCATCCTTGACGATCGTCTGGATGCGGACACGCGAAGAGAGAATATCGAGATAGTCGGCGATTTCCGCACCGATCTTGTTCAATTCCTCATCAATTTCATCGCGACCGAGTGCCGTAAGGCGGGCCAGGCGCAGTTCGAGAATGGCGCGCGCCTGTTCTTCCGAGAGATTGTAGGTCAGGTCCTCGTTGATCCGGTGACGGGGATCGTCAATCAGGCGGATCAGAGATTCGACGTCCTTGGCAGGCCAACGGCGCGTCATCAACTGCTCGCGGGCCGTTGCCGGATCCGGCGCCTTGCGGATCAGCGCAATGACTTCGTCGATATTGGCAACAGCAATCGCAAGACCGACCAAGACATGCGCCCGGTCGCGCGCCTTACGCAGGAGGAACTTGGTACGGCGGCTGACGACGTCTTCGCGGAAGGCGACGAAGGCGCGCAGCATGTCGAGCAGCGTCAGCTGTTCCGGCTTGCCGCCGTTGAGCGCCACCATATTGCAGCCGAAGGAGGTCTGCAGCGGTGTGTAGCGATAAAGCTGATTGAGGATGACCTCGGCATTGGCATCGCGCTTCAGCTCTATGACAACCCGGTACCCCTGACGGTCCGACTCATCGCGCAGGTCGGAGATGCCTTCGATACGCTTTTCGCGCACCAACTCGGCCATCTTCTCGATCATCGTCGACTTGTTCACCTGATAGGGGATCTCGGTGATGATGATCTGTTCGCGGTCGCCGCGCATCGGCTCGACGCGGGCAACGCCGCGCATGATGACCGAGCCCCTGCCCGTCTCATAGGCCGACTTGATGCCGGACCGGCCTAGGATCATCGCACCGGTCGGAAAGTCGGGACCCGGGATGATCTGCATCAGTTCCGGCAGTTCGATCGCCGGATCATCGATCAGCGCAATACAGCCATTGATGACTTCGGAGAGATTGTGCGGCGGTATATTGGTCGCCATGCCCACCGCGATGCCGCCTGCACCGTTGACCAGCAGGTTCGGGAATTTTGCGGGAACGACAACCGGCTCCGACATGGTGCCGTCGTAGTTGTCGCGGAAATCGACGGTTTCCTTGTCGAGGTCGTCGAGCAGCGCGTGGGCGACCTTCTGAAGGCGGCATTCCGTGTAACGCTGGGCCGCCGGTGGGTCACCGTCGACGGAGCCGAAATTGCCCTGACCATCGATCAGCGGCATACGCAGCGACCAGTCCTGCGCCATACGGGCGAGCGCGTCATAGATCGCGGCGTCGCCATGCGGATGGTATTTACCCATCACGTCACCGGTGACGCGGGCGCTCTTGACGTATTTCTTGTTCCAGTCGAGGCCGAGTTCATTCATCCCGAAAAGGATGCGGCGATGAACCGGCTTCAGTCCGTCGCGCACGTCTGGAAGCGCGCGGCTGACGATGACGCTCATGGCGTAATCGAGATAGGACCGCTGCATTTCCTCGATGATGGAAATCGGCTCGATGTCGGACGGAAACTTGCCGCCGCCGGGAGTGCTTTGCTCAGTCAAATCAGGTCACGATCTTTGTTCGGAATCACTGGGAATTTTATAGCGGAACAGGCGCTGGAGCGCCAATTTTGCGCCTCGTTATAAACAGGCTTTTGGGCTGAGGGAAAGGCGCAGCGGACAATAACCGGCGCTATCTCTTGCAAGCCGCTCCCCAGTTTGACTTTATGGGCGCAACTTAAGGGGAGAAATGTGATGGCCGTGACCGAAACGATGATCAGCGCGCTGACAACTTTGCTGGTCACCGTCGATCCACCGGGGCTTGCACCGCTGTTTCTCGGCCTGACCCAGGGGATGAACACGGCGCAGCGGCAACAGGTGGCGGTGCGCGGCGCAGTAATGGGTTTCGCCATCCTGACTGTCTTCGCCCTGTTTGGCGCGGCAATCCTCGGCGCGCTCGGGATCTCCATGGGCGCATTCCGCATCGCCGGCGGCCTCATGCTGTTTGCCATCGCCTTCGAAATGATCTTCGAGAAGCGCAACGAGCGGAAGGAAAAGACCACAGGCGACGCAATCACCAAGGATCACATCCACAATCTTGCCGTCTTCCCGCTGGCCATCCCGCTGATCGCCGGCCCCGGCGCCATCTCTGCAACGGTGCTGATCTCTGGCACGATGGAGGGATTTATCGGCAAACTCCAACTGATCGCCGTTATCGCTGCAGTCCTCGGCCTGGTCTTTGTCTCGCTTTTCCTCGCCGAACGCCTCAACCGATTCCTCGGCGTTACCGGTCGAGCGCTCCTGACCCGACTGCTCGGTGTACTGCTGGCGGCCTTGTCGGTCCAGTTCGTTGTCGACGGTGTAAAGTCTGCTTTCGGCGCGTAGGCGGTGAGGGACGCGAACCCCCAACATGGTGCAGGCGCAGCTAGCGCCCTTATAACGCCGCTGGCATGAAAACGGGGGCCAAAGCCCCCGCCTCTACCGAATATTGATCAGAACGGAATGTCGTCGTCGAGATCGCGGGAGAAGCCGCCAGACGGCGCACTGCCGCCGCGGCTTGCGCCACCGCCGGACGAACCGCCGCGCGACGGTGCCGGCGAGCCGTAACCACCATCATAACCGCCACCGAAATCGCCGCCGCCCATGTCGTTGCCGCGTGATCCGCCGGCACCGTCACCACGACCACCGAGCATTGTCAGGTTGCCGTTAAAGCCCTGAAGGACGACTTCGGTGGAGTAACGGTCGTTGCCGGTCTGATCCTGCCACTTGCGGGTCTGCAGCTGGCCCTCAACATAGACGGTCGAGCCCTTCTTCAGATACTGTTCCGCCACCTTGCACAGACCTTCATTGAAGATCACGACACTGTGCCACTCCGTTTTTTCCTTGCGCTCGCCGCTGTTCTTGTCGCGCCAGGTTTCGGAGGTGGCGATGCGAAGATTGGCGATTGGACGACCGTCCTGGGTCCGGCGGATCTCGGGGTCAGCCCCAAGGTTGCCGATCAGAATGACCTTGTTGACGCTACCAGCCATGACACTCACCTTACTGCCGCGCCGCCGCGGCTTTCAAAATTCGATCAAAAGCTACCTTATCCCATTCGCTTGAGCGATTGGGCAAGTGGAGGCTTAAATCCACAGCGAAAATGTTCTTTATTTGTTCTATTATTTCTGTAGGATCTTGTCAACAGAATCGAAAAACCGCCTCGGTCGCCGCTTGCGGCTCGACTCGAGGCTTCCTGTGACTACATAAGGACAGTCCTCCCAGGAACAGTCCCTTCCCTTTGCCGATCAGAGCCCGACATGAGCGAACTCAAGACCATTTCCATCCGCGGCGCCCGCGAGCACAATCTCAAGGGGATCGACCTCGATCTGCCGCGCAACAGTCTGATCGTCATGACCGGCCTGTCCGGCTCCGGCAAGTCGTCGCTTGCCTTCGACACGATCTATGCCGAGGGCCAGCGGCGCTATGTCGAGAGCCTGTCAGCCTATGCACGCCAGTTCCTCGAAATGATGCAGAAGCCCGACGTGGACCAGATTGAGGGCCTGTCGCCGGCAATCTCGATCGAGCAGAAAACGACCTCACGCAACCCGCGCTCGACGGTCGGCACGGTCACCGAAATCTACGACTACATGCGCCTGCTCTTCGCCCGTGTTGGCATTCCCTACTCGCCGGCGACCGGATTGCCGATCGAAAGTCAGACGGTGAGCCAGATGGTTGACCGCGTACTGGCCTTCGACGAAGGAACCCGTCTCTATATCTTGGCCCCGATGATCCGGGGACGCAAAGGCGAGTACAAAAAAGAACTCGCCGAACTGATGAAGAAGGGGTTTCAGCGCGTCAAAATCGACGGTCAGTTCTATGAGATCGCCGATGCGCCGCCGCTCGATAAGAAATACAAGCACGATATCGATGTCGTGGTCGACCGCGTTGTTGTGCGCCCGGACATTGCCAGCCGCCTCGCGGATAGTCTTGAGACGTGCTTGAGACTGGCCGACGGGCTCGCTGTGGCAGAATTCGCCGATAAGCCTTTGCCGCCGGAAGAAACCTCCGCCGGTGGCTCGGCCAACAAGTCATTGAACGAGACGCATGAACGGGTCCTGTTCTCGGAAAAGTTCGCCTGCCCGGTCTCCGGCTTCACCATTCCGGAAATCGAGCCACGTCTCTTCTCCTTCAACAATCCCTTCGGCGCGTGCCCGACCTGCGACGGGCTCGGCAGCCAGCAAAAGATCGATGAAGCGCTGATCGTGCCTGAGATGAACCGCCGTCTGAACGACGGCGCGATCGCGCCCTGGGCCAAGTCGAGTTCGCCATATTACAACCAGACACTGGAAGCGCTGGGCAAAGCCTTCGGTTTCAAGATGACTGCCAAGTGGTCCGAGCTTGGAGACGCCGCGCAGAAGGCGATCCTGCACGGGACCGAAGAGAAGATTGACTTCCACTATGCGGATGGCGCGCGCTCCTACACCACAACCAAAACATTCGAAGGCATCGTGCCCAACCTTGAGCGTCGGTGGAAGGAAACCGACAGTGCCTGGGCGCGTGAGGAGATCGAGCGCTACATGTCGGCGGCCCCCTGCCCTGCATGCGCCGGCTTCCGCCTGAAGCCCGAGGCCTTGGCGGTCAAGATCAACGGCTTGCATATCGGCCAGGTGACCGAAATGGCGATCCGCAACGCAGGCGCATGGTTCGAAACCTTGCCTGCAACGCTGAGCGACAAGCAGAACGAGATCGCGACGCGGATCCTGAAAGAAATCCGCGAACGCCTGCGCTTCCTCAACGATGTCGGTCTCGACTATCTCTCCATGTCGCGCAATTCCGGCACGCTGTCGGGCGGCGAAAGCCAGCGCATCCGGCTAGCCTCGCAGATCGGGTCCGGACTGACGGGGGTTCTCTATGTGCTGGACGAGCCATCGATTGGCTTGCACCAGCGCGACAATGCCCGCCTCCTCGACACGCTGAAGCACCTGCGTGATATCGGCAACACGGTGATCGTTGTCGAACATGACGAGGATGCAATTCTGACCGCCGATTACGTGGTCGATATCGGCCCTGCGGCCGGCATCCATGGTGGCCAGGTGATCGCGCAAGGCGCGCCAAAGGACATCATGGCCAACCCCAATTCGCTGACCGGCAAATACCTGACCGGCGAACTCGGGGTGAAGGTGCCCGCTCAGCGGCGCAAACCGAAGAAAGGCCAGCAGATCAAGGTCGTCGGCGCCAAAGGCAACAACCTCAAAAACGTGACGGCGGCCATTCCGCTTGGCGTTTTCACGGCGGTGACCGGGGTCTCCGGCGGCGGCAAGTCGACCTTCCTGATCGAGACGCTGTACAAGGCCGCCGCTCGCCGGGTTATGGGGGCCCGCGAAAATCCGGCCGAACACGAACGCATCGACGGTTTCGAATTCATCGACAAGGTGATCGACATCGACCAATCGCCGATTGGCCGCACGCCGCGATCGAACCCCGCCACCTATACCGGCGCCTTCACGCCGATCCGCGACTGGTTTGCGGGGCTGCCGGAAGCAAAGGCACGCGGCTACCAGCCGGGCCGCTTCTCGTTCAACGTCAAGGGTGGACGCTGCGAGGCCTGCCAGGGCGATGGCGTCATCAAGATCGAGATGCACTTCCTGCCGGATGTCTATGTTACCTGCGATGTCTGCCACGGAAAGCGCTACAACCGCGAAACGCTCGACGTACACTTCAAAGGCAAGTCAATTGCCGATGTGCTCGACATGACAGTCGAGGAAGGCGTCGAGTTCTTCCAGGCAGTTCCAGCGGTGCGCGATAAACTGCAGGCTCTGTTCGATGTCGGGCTTGGCTACATCAAGGTCGGCCAGCAGGCAAACACCTTGTCAGGCGGCGAGGCGCAACGCGTCAAGCTGGCGAAAGAACTGTCAAAGAAGTCGACAGGGCGCACGCTCTACATCCTCGACGAGCCAACGACCGGCCTGCATTTCCACGATGTTGCCAAGCTGCTGGAAATGCTGCAAGAACTCGTCAATCAGGGCAACAGCGTTGTCGTCATCGAGCACAATCTCGAAGTGATCAAAACGGCCGATTACATCCTCGACTTCGGCCCGGAAGGAGGCGATGGCGGTGGCCAAATCGTGGCCCAGGGCTCACCGGAAGAGGTTGTGAAAGTCGAAGCTTCCTATACGGGCCAATTCCTCAAGGAATTGCTGGAACGGCGGCCGATGAAAAAGGTCGAGGCGGCGGAATAGCGAAGTGATCAGGACTTGGGCAAATAGAATGTTTGCGAAGCTGCCAAGCTTGAACTCTGGGCTAGGCCAGGTGGCGTATGAAACGCCTCCGATTAAAGGTCAGATTTCAGGGGCAATGCTTCAATGGCGGGTCAAGCAATCGATTGACGGCAAAGCCTATTTCATAGGCTTGAAGCTGCGCCGAGACAATCAACGTGCAATGTAAGCGTTGTGAACCGCTACAGGCATCTGCAACAGATCTACGATTTTTCCATCGAAATTAATCAATAGCTTGGCGAATTTCAGCGGGAGGTGTTTTGATGACGAAGTCAGGGATAATCCGTGCCGGTATCGGCGGTTGGACCTTCGATCCGTGGGAGGGCACATTCTATCCCGAAAAGCTCGCCAAGAAGAAGCAGCTGGACTATGCCAGCCGGCAGCTGACGGCCATCGAGGTGAATGGCACCTATTATTCCAGCCAGAAGCCGGCAACCTTTGCTAAATGGGCATCAGAGGTGCCAGAGGGTTTCATCTTTTCGCTGAAGGCGAGCCGCTACTGCACAAACAGGAAGATCCTGGCCGAGGCTGGCCCCTCAATTGAAAAGTTTCTGACGCAGGGCATTGCGGAGCTCGGCAGTCACCTGGGTCCAATCCTCTGGCAGTTCATGGCGACGAAGAAATTCGAGCCAGAGGATTTCGAAGCATTTCTGGCGCTGCTACCGAAAACGCTCGACGGTTTGCCTCTCCGGCACGTGGTCGAACCGCGGCACGCCTCCTTCCAAAGTCCGGAATTCATCGAGATGTTGGGCCGGTATAACGTGGCCGCCGTATGCGCAGATCATCACGAATATCCGATGTTTGCAGACCCAACGTCCGACTTCGTCTACGCGAGACTGCAGAAGGGCACGGATGACGTGTCGACTTGCTATCCGCCCGATGAGATCGACACCTGGGCGCGGCGCTTCGAAACCTTTGCCCAAGGCGGCACGCCCGCCGACCTACCGATGATTGCCAAGGACAGGACGGCAGAGAAGCAACCGCGCGATGTCTTCGCCTTCTTCATTACCGGCGGCAAGGTCAACGCCCCGCGGGGCGCGTGCGAGCTCCAGGCGAGGCTCAAGCCGGTCCGTCAAGGCTGAACGGGCACCGCCAAAAGATGACAGATTTGTGACGGCGGCGAAACTGGACTAGGCTCGGTCGCAGAGTCGCGCGTCTATGCGGCCACAGGACCGTATGGTTTCCTCTCGGATTCCGACGTCCGCGTCGAGAGCATCATCGGGGCCATATATGTCGGGTATCGTCGTCTTCATCCATCTTGCCGGCGCCGTTGCTCTTTTGTTGTGGGCAACGCGCATGGTCCGCACGGGGATAGAACGCGCCTATGGCGGCGTCCTGAAAGACAAACTCCGCTTGGCCGTGAGCAATCGATTTTCGGCAGCGACAGCCGGTTTTTTCTTCGCAGTTGCCCTGCAGAGCGCAACAGCCGTGGCCTTGATCGTCGCCTCCTTCACGGCCGGTGGCTACATTACCTCGGCAATCGGGATCGCCACGCTTCTTGGCGCCGACTTCGGATCCGCCTTCGTCGTCCGAATTTTGCGTTACGACTTGTCGCTTCTGGTTCCGGTCCTGCTGCTGGCCGGTACCGTTGCATTTCGAGCTTCAGAAGAACGCCAATGGCGGCAGATCGGCCGCATCCTCTTCGGGCTCGGTCTCCTGCTCTTGTCATTGCGGATGATCGGCGAATCCTCCGAGCCGTTGCGGCAGAGCAGCCTCCTGCCTGTGCTGTTCAATTATCTCGCCAGCGACTGGATCAGCGCCTTCCTGCTGGCCGCGCTGCTGGCCTGGGCCTTCCATTCGAGTGTTGCCGCCGTGCTGTTGGTCGCCTCGCTGGCCGACAAGCACCTCCTCCCCGACGCCTTGATCATTCCACTGGTGCTCGGCATCAATTTCGGGGCCGCAGTCATTGCGGCTCTTCTGACCAAGAATGCAGAAGCAACGGCCCGCATTGTGCCGCTCGGCAATGTCGTCATCCGCGGCATGATGACATTGGTGGCGCTCGCCCTCCAGTTTGCCATCCAAGCCAGTCCATCGCTCTTTGCTGGCAATCCCGGTGAGGCGGTTGTCATGGTGCACTTGGCGCTAAATGCATCGGTTCTTGTGCTCGGCCTACCCTTTGCCGGCATGGTCGCATCGACACTGGAAGCCCTGCTCGCCGCCCCCACAGAAACTCCGGCGAATGACGATCGATACTCCGCTCTCAACCCTGCCCATCTCGACAATCCGCAACAGGCAATCAGCAATGCCACTCGCGAAGTCCTGACCGTCTGCAACAAGACGGAAATCATGTTGAACAGCATTTTCGACCTGTTCGAACATTGGGATCTCAAACGAACCCAAAAGATCGAAGCGCTCGACGACCAGATCGATTCCATTCATCGGGACATCAAGTTCTACCTGGCTCGGATCTCGGCGACGGCCCTTGACCAGCAATCGGCTGCGCTTTCGCAAAACCTGCTCGGAGCCACAATCAAAATCGAGCAGGCGGCCGACATCATCTCGCAGAACATGCTGACGAGGGCACGCAAGAAGCATGAGCGCCATGTCGCTTTTTCCGGTGAGGGCTGGGCGGAACTCTGTGCCATGCATCGCGAAGTTCTGCAAAACGCCCACCTCGCCTTCAACCTGCTGGTCACCCGAGATGTAGAACATGCGAGGCAACTGGTAGCGCGCAAGGAAGCGGTCCGTAACCTGGTCAAATCCAGCGAGGAAAAACATCTCGATCGACTGCGACAGGGCAATGCTGCGAGCTTTGAATCCAGTTCGCTGCATATCGACACAATGCGGGACCTGAAGGAGATCAACTCCCTGTTTGTATCAATCGGCTATCCGCTGCTGGAGGGCGAAGGGCTGCTGCGCCGAAGCCGCTTGGTTCAGCCCGTAGATCTCTGAACGTCAGAACACCGCCGCGCCGCGCACCATGCAATCACGCAGGTCGTACAGCGAGTGCGAGTTCCTCCGCCGTCAAACCAGGACCAAGTCTCAACGCGGCCTGGCCGTGCAGCTGGACGGCCGCGCAAGCGGACTCGAATGGTCGAAGGCCTCTGGCAAGAAACGCGCCGATCATGCCGGCAAGGACATCGCCCGACCCTGCCGTTGCAAGCCAGGGCGGAGCATGCTCTTCAATCACGGCACGCCCATCTGGCGCACCAATCACGGTATCGGCACCCTTGTAGACCACAACCCCGCCAAGAGCCTCAGCAGCAGCAAGCGTCTTTTCAACCTTATCCAGATCGCTTCGCCCAGCGATCTCCGGGAAGAGCCGTGAAAACTCACCCTCATGGGGCGTGGTGACAATCGTCGCCCCCTCTTGCGTGAAGGCATCGGCAAGGTCGGATCGCGAATCGCGAAAAGCGGTGATGCCGTCGGCATCAAGCACAAGACTGCGCCCTGCCCTGCCAAGCCGAAGCGCGAAATGGCGAGCACGCTCAAGGTCGCCAAAGCCGGGACCAAGCACAAAGGCCTGGCGTCGCGTGTCTGCCAGATAGGCCTCCAGATCGGCCTCAGACTGCAGCATTGAGAGCATGATTGCAGTCAGATGACCAGCATTGACAGTCAGCGCATCGGCGGGCGACGCGAGCGTCACCAGACCAGCACCGGACTTCAGTCCCGCCATGGCGGCTAGCCGAGCAGCCCCGCTCGTGGTCGGACCACCAGAAAACACGGTCAGATGACCACGCCGATATTTGTGATCGGCGGCAGAGGCGGCAAGCGGCAGATGCTGCCAGAGATCCGGGCCATTGCTGACCAAAGGCGAGGCCTCGAGTTCAACGACACGCCAGGGAATCCCAATATCGGCTATCTCGACCACGCCGCACTGCATCCGTCCCGGCAGCAGAACATGCCCTGGCTTGCGACACATGAAGGTCACGCAGTGTGTGGCATTGAAGGCCGCTCCGCGGACCCCACCCGTCTTGCCATCAATGCCGGACGGCAGGTCTACAGCAATCACGGGCGTGCACGCCCGGGTCACGCGCGCAATCAAATCCGCAACATCACCCGTCAGCTCCCTCGATAGCCCCGCGCCGAATAAGGCATCAATGACAACATCCCCGGGTTGAGGCTGATAGTCGAGAATATTGGAACCCGGCTGACCGCCTTCACGCCACGCTCGCGCCGCATCTCCTTCCAGCTTCGCTGGATCGCCGAGGTGAAATACCACCACCGCTGCACCCGCACCAAGCAAGGCTGCGGCTGCAACATACCCATCGCCACCATTGTTGCCGGGACCACATAAGACGCAGAAGCGTATCGCCCCGGGAAAGAGACGCAACGCCGCTGCTGCAACCGCAAACCCCGCACGCTGCATGAGCCCATAGCTGTCGAGACCCGACAAAGCCGCAGCACGATCGACGCGTGCCATGACCTGGGGTGAAAGCAGAAGATTGTTTGGATGATAGCGCATGAAACGAGATTAGGCCCTAAACCACGCCAACGCAAAACGGCGCAGAAATGGGCACATAGCGATGCGCAAGATTTATGCTTATGCACACAAATTAATCATCTCGAAGCGCTTTTCTTGAGAGCCAACAATACGTTAGCAAACCTCAATTCACGAAAAAAGATCGGCAAGACGTGATAATTTCGGCGATTTGGGCTGGCTTTTCCCTCCGTTTTGCTGGAGATTTGCCTTGCCGCCGGGAGGAAGAGGCACATTTTGCCGTGTTTTTCAAAAAGACTGGCACGGTATCTGCATCCTTGGCGGCGGGCGGGGATAATCCTGCTTTAATGAGAGAAGCGGAGAGAAATTTTCTCATGAAAAAGATCGAAGCGATCATCAAGCCCTTCAAGCTCGATGAGGTGAAGGAAGCCCTTCAGGAAGTCGGCTTGCAGGGTATCACCGTTACGGAAGCCAAGGGCTTCGGACGCCAGAAGGGCCATACAGAGCTTTATCGCGGCGCCGAATACGTTGTGGACTTCCTGCCAAAGGTGAAGGTCGAAGTGGTTCTGGCAGACGAAAATGTGGAAGCCGTCATCGACGCCATCCGCAACGCGGCCCAGACCGGCCGTATCGGAGACGGCAAGATCTTCGTCTCCAACGTCGAGGAAGTCGTCCGCATCCGAACCGGCGAAACCGGTATCGACGCCATCTAATCCTACCCGATACCGTATAACGGTCGGGCCCCATCGTCAGCTTATGCGAGGAACACAAGATCATGACGACCGCCAACGATATTCTCAAGCAGATCAAGGACAACGACATCAAGTTCGTCGACCTGCGCTTCACCGACCCGAAGGGCAAGCTTCATCACGTGACGATGGACGTGGTTTGCGTCGACGAAGACATGTTTGCCGATGGCGTCATGTTCGACGGCTCGTCGATCGGCGGCTGGAAGGCCATCAACGAGTCTGACATGGTTCTGATGCCTGATCCGGAAACGGCCCATATGGACCCGTTCTTCGCACAGTCGACGCTGGTCATCATCTGCGACATTCTCGACCCCGTCTCGGGCGAAGCCTATAACCGCGACCCGCGCGGCACTGCCAAGAAGGCCGAAGCCTATCTCAAGGCCTCGGGCATCGGCGACAGCGTGTTCGTTGGTCCGGAAGCCGAATTCTTCGTCTTCGACGACGTCAAGTACAAAGCTGACCCCTACAACACAGGCTTCAAGCTCGATTCGTCGGAACTGCCGTCGAATGACGACACCGACTACGAGACGGGCAACCTCGGCCATCGTCCGCGCGTCAAGGGCGGCTACTTCCCGGTCCCGCCGATCGATAGCCTCCAGGACATGCGCTCCGAAATGCTCACGGTCCTGTCGGAAATGGGCGTCGTCGTCGAAAAGCACCACCACGAAGTGGCAGCTGCCCAGCACGAGCTCGGCATCAAGTTTGACGCGCTGGTCCGCAACGCCGACAAGATGCAGATCTACAAATATGTCGTGCATCAGGTTGCCAATGCCTATGGCAAGACGGCAACCTTCATGCCGAAGCCGATCTTCGGCGACAACGGCTCGGGCATGCATGTGCATATGTCGATCTGGAAGGACGGCAAGCCGACCTTCGCCGGCGACGAATATGCCGGTCTCTCGGAAAGCTGCCTTTTCTTCATCGGCGGCATCATCAAGCATGCAAAGTCGATCAACGCCTTTACCAACCCGTCGACCAACTCCTACAAGCGCCTCGTCCCGGGCTATGAAGCACCGGTTCTGCTCGCCTACTCGGCACGCAACCGTTCGGCGTCGTGCCGCATTCCCTTCGGCTCAAACCCGAAGGCCAAGCGCGTCGAAGTCCGCTTCCCGGATCCAACGGCGAACCCCTACCTCGCTTTCGCCGCCATGCTGATGGCCGGCCTCGACGGCATCAAGAACAAGATCCATCCGGGCAAGGCCATGGACAAGGACCTGTACGACCTGCCGCCGAAGGAACTGAAGAAGATCCCAACCGTCTGCGGCTCGCTGCGCGAAGCCCTGGAAAATCTCGACAAGGACCGCAAGTTCCTGACCGCTGGCGGTGTATTCGACGACGATCAGATCGACAGCTTCATCGAACTGAAGATGCAGGAAGTCATGCGTTACGAAATGACCCCGCACCCAGTCGAATTCGACATGTACTACTCGGTCTGAGGCATTCGCCACCCTCACGACAGGCTGCGCGTAAGCGCTGCTTGTCGTGCACTGAACGCCTCGTCTCCATGATGCTTCAAGCCGCATCAAGACACGGCATTAAAAAACCGGCAGGCCCGAAACGGCGCTGCCGGTTTTTTTTAATTCATCCCGCTCAGACTTGTCCGCGCGGGCAGAACGGTAAAGTTACTGCTTCATATGGGTGCGCAGCAGGTCCAGATAGTCCTGATTGGCGCTATCGGCAGCTTTCGGTGCTGTGCATTGCACTTCATAGGTCGGCTCCAACCCCCTGCGGACGCAATCACCGATAGTCCAGCCCTGCGGAATTTCCGTCAGATCGATGTCTTTCCACTTCGGGTGACCTGTCCGACGCAGTTCGTCGATGTTGTCGACAATCAGCTTGGTAAAGTCGGACACCGCCTTGCACGCTTTTTGCGAATAGGCATTTTTCTTCGCACCGTATTCATAGGTCATGATCACGGTTTTGACGGCGATGGTCTCAATGGCGGTCGGCTGGAACTTGTAAAGGCCAGCCTGCAGTGTTGTTGGCTTGTAGCTAGCCTTCAAAACACTTTCGGTGATTGGCACCATATGGAAGCGCTCGTCCAGGCGACCGTCAGCAAGCGCCTCAACAGGCGCGCCTGCGACACGCAGCAGTGCATCGATCTTGCCGTCGCGCAGCTGATCAATCATCTCGTCATTCGACCCCTTGACCAGTTCGACCCCCTTCACGCCAAGAATGTCGAAAACCAGCTGGCCGGTAAGGTTGGCAGCGCTATCTTGCGGTCCAACCCCAACGCGCAAACCGGCAAGATCGGCCAGAGAGTTGATGCCAGAGCGAGCGACGACTTGAACTTCAGCGTCATAGAGGGGCAGCATGATCCGCATGCCCTGCACCGCTGCACGAACATCCGCATTCTGGCTCTGATAGGAGTTCATGTAGTTCAATACGTCGGCAGCCACGATACCGAACTGGGTATTGGCCCGGTTTCGCACACCGAAGAAGTTTTCCAGCGAACCGCCAGACTCGACGAGATTGAGGTCGAGGCCACATTTCTTGCCGACTCTGGCAATATCCTCAGCGAACGGCCAGTGCGTCCCACCGGGTTTGCTGGCCATGATATTGTATTCTGCTCCCTCTGCCTGAACGGCGCCCGGCACAAGGCCGGCAAGCAACGTCAGGGTCAGCATCGATAATGTCGCTAGCCTCACAGGTATTCCTCCCAAAAATGATGACTACGGTTTCAAATGTTGCTTCAACAGGTCGAGGTACTGCTCGTTACCGCCGCCCACAGACGTCGCCGCACATGTCGGTTCGAAGGACGGATGAAGGCCTTCCCGCACGCAAGTACCGACCTGCCACCCAGGGGGAAGCGCTGAAAGATTCACCTGCTTCCACTTCGGATGCCCCTCGCCTTGCAATCGCTCCAAGCCATCGACGATCAGACGGCTGAAATTTTGCACCGAATGACAGCTTTCCCGATGATAGGCATTCCGGCCCGGCTCGTATTCGAAGGTCATCAGCACTGCCTTCACGGCAATCAGATCGACCGGCTGCTCCTGGAAGCTATAGGTGCCAGCAGCGATCGTTGTCGGGGTATAAGTCCGCATCAACGCTTCGTCACGGATCGGAAGAAGGTGAAAGCGCGATCCATCGATTGTGTTTTTCACGAATAGAGACGCAGGCGCCCCTGCAACATAGAAGAAGGCGTCAATTTCCCCGCGCTCGAGCATAGGCAACGCCTCGTCTTGTGAAAATTCGAGACGCTGCGCTCCCTTGATACCAAGAATGTCAAGCATCAGGCTGGCGGTCAGATATGTGCCACTATTGACCTTGCCAATCGCCACACGCCGCCCGGAAAGGCTGCGCACATCGGCGATATCCTTGCGGGCCAGGATATGGATTTCTTCGTTATAGAGCGGCAGCATGATGCGCACACCGCGGACAGCCTGCTGTATCTCGGGGTCGGCGGATTCATAAGTCTTCAGATATTCGAGGACATCGCTCTGGACGATGCCGAACTGTGTATTGCGACGATTACGAAGCGCGCTGAAATTCTCAAGCGAGCCGGCGCTCTCAACGACATTGAGATTGAGACCACAGGATTTCCCAAGCGCAGCGATATCACGACCAAACTGAATATAGGTGCCACTTGGGCCGCCCGTCATGATGTTGCGTTCAAAATTGTTCGCAAATGACGCGCTGGAAACGAGGCACGCCGTCATAAGGACGACGAAGCCCACGATGCTTCTCACATACATAAATAATCCCCTTGCCCGCCCCTTATGGGTTTGTCCGCGCAGAGTCCGGGCAAGGTTATCTGTGCGGTTCTGGTCAGCGTCTGGCCGCAACCAGACGCTCGAACGGAAAACACCGGCCATCAGACCGGTGTTCGCCATTCAATTCTTGAGGTGCAGCTTCAGCAGATCCAGGTAATCCTGGTTGAAGCTATCTGCCGGAGCGGCAGGCGCTGCAGCGCATTCCACCTTGAAGTCAGGCTGGAGGCCCATCTTCACGCAGTCACCGATTTCCCAGCCTGGCGGAATTTCAGTGAGATCCATGTCCTTCCACTTCGGGTGGCCATTCTTCTTCAACTCGTCCAAATGATCGACGATCAAACGAGTCATACTGGCAACGGCGTTGCAGGCCTCTTTGTAGTAAGAGTTCTTCATAGTCCCATATTCATAGGTCATGAGAACAGTCTTCGAAGATACGATCGGTACATCTGTCTTCTGGAAAGCATAGGTGCCAGCTGGAATGACCATCGGCTTGTAGGTCGCCTTCAGCAGCTCGTCCTCGATCGGCACGATGTGGAAGCGCTCGTCGAGACGACCGTCAGCAATCGCAGGATTGGGCGCGCCTGCGACATGCACGAATGCATCGAGCTCTCCCTGTCGAAGCAATTCGATCATATCATCCAGCGACTGATTGACGCGCTCCGCCGGACGAATATTGAGGATATCGAACACCATCTGGGACGTCAGATTGGCAGAGCTCTCCTTGTTCCCCACACCAACGCGACGACCATTGAGATCCTGCAGTGTCCGGATATCCTTGGTAGCGATGACATGGATTTCAGTATCGTAAAGCGGCAGCATGATCCGCATGCCCTGAACGCTCTGCTGAACTTCCTTGTCTTGCGACTGATAGCTCTTCAGGTAGTCCAGCAAGTCGGCACTAACGAGGCCATACTGCGTGTGCGTCCGATTGCGAACGCCATAAAAGTTTTCGAGCGAACCCTTAGATTCCACGATATTCAGCGGCATTCCACATTTGCGGGTGACGCCAAGAATGTCCTGGGCGATCGCGTAGTGCGTCGACCCCTTGTACATGGACATCAGGTTTTGTTCGAGCGACTGAGCTGGCGCTGCCACGAAAGCAGCCGAACACAGCGCCGAAATCATTACGAAAACGCGACTAAACTTCACGCCTCTCTCCCTTTTGGATCAGCAGTCACTATCAAGATTGCGGATAAGATCCCGCAAAGGTACGACCGGGACGTGGTTATTGAATGCAGTAGCGAGACTGCTGGATACGCACTCACCCCTGACGAGGCGAGCCTCAAGATCCTGACGCGCAGACCCAGTCAAGGCATCGAGACCAGGAGCCTTTGACAAGGCATCTGCTACGGCGAATGTGGAACGCGGCGTAAGATTGCCGCTGGCACTTGGCGACGTCTCCGGCGCAGTCTCCGTAACAGCCGCAGTCATATCCATCGACGACTCAGGCTCAGGCTCACCGGACAAGTCGGGGCCACCAACTGGCTCAGACGCCGGCGAAATAACCTCGGAGACACCTTCCAAAGATGACGAAGAAGACGCAGGCTCCGATGCAAGCGCCAGCGCATTGACAGCACCGCCAGCAGTCTCCTGCTCTCCCTCAGCCGGAGCGAGCCGATCAGACATCTGTGAAGCACCAGACGTCATAACGCGAGCGACCTCAGCTTCTGCAGCAGCCTTATCAGCCAGGGCGGAGGCGACCTTACGCTCGGCCTCTTCCTTCTCACGCGTCGCAGCAATGACCTGAGACTGCAAAGCCTCCAGCTGCTGACGCAGACCCGCCGCGTCGGCACGATTTGTCTCAACCTCAACAGCGCAGCGCTTCTGCTCATCGAGCGTCCACAACTGACCGTCCAGTCCACCGCCAGATTGAGCCTGAGCGACCGACTGCTGCGCCTGATCCGGAGCCTCCGGAGACATGCTAATGTAACTTGTGATTGCCGCACCAGCTATGAATGCGACAGGAACAGCCATTCCGAGCGCAAGCGGCAGAATGCTGAATTTGCGGTGATGGCCCTGCGCCACGACAGAGTCTTCTTCCCAACGAGTACGCAACTACTTTACCCCTTGTTAATTGCGGTGTTCTTAGCGAAGTACTCTGCGCTCCACAAGTTTGTATGTTCAAAACTAGCACGCGATTACTGATTTAGAGTTAACTCGCCGAGCACCGACCACAATGACACACCTGAATTTGGCGGATTTATGAGCACGACCCTAACGTATTGCCCCTTGAAGTTCTAGGATAAACCGGGTTTTTGCCTTACTCGACTGTGACGCAGGACACAAACTGAGTGACAAGTTTTCACCGCCAACAAAGTGTACATCGGTTTATTCAAAGTTTATTAAATTAAGATCTCATTACATGCTCAGTCCATGTAAAGCATCTCACTTAACTTATGGGTGTGTTGCTCACCCAAATACTCTAGCGCGGTGCCTGCGCCTCCCCGAGCCAAGAACCGGCCAGGCCTCCAGCCGGAATGAGCCCTCCGTCACCTGCACCAGAGCATGGATCCACCCTTGCCCAAGGCGCAGCGCGAACGACATGCGACAACAGAAGCGCCACCCTAACCCTTGATTTGGAGGGTCTTTCCACCCAAATATGTGACAGAAAGGAGAAATGCCATGAAACAACGAAGCGCCAAGTTTGGCATCGGAGATGTAGTACGGCATAAGTTCTTCCCGTTCCGTGGCGTGATCTTCGACGTCGATCCGGAGTTCGCCAATACGGAAGAGTGGTGGAATGCCATTCCGGCAGAGGTGCGGCCCAGTAAGGACCAGCCGTTCTATCATTTGCTCGCGGAAAATTCCGAGACGGAATACGTCGCGTATGTATCCGAGCAGAACCTCGAATCGGATTCCAGTCAAATTCCGCTGCGCAACCCGCAGATACAGCAGATCTTTGTCATGGAACAGGCAGGGCGCTACAAGCCTCGGATGAACTTCGCGCACTGAGCAAAGCCAAAGTCACAATTGCAAATGCCCGCATCGGCGAATAGCCGATGCGGGCATAATTCATTCCATCAGACGCGCTGATCAGTTGCCGGTCTTGGCAGCGTTCTGCGCGTCGTTGATGGCCTTACTGCGCTCTTCCTGACGCTTCTGCATGGCTTCCTGCAGAAGGCGCTGGCGCTCTTCAGCCTGCGACTGCGACATCGCCTCGCCATCGAAAGCACCGGTAAAGCCGGAGAGCGAAATCTTGATCGGGTTCGGCGCGCGACGGAAGTTGATCGAGGTAAAGACCACTTCCTGACCCTTCTTGAGGCTGGCGATCAGCGCATCCGTCAGAGGAATTTCAGCCGTGCAGCGATCTGGAAGGCAAACTGCGTAGTCAACCTTCGTACCTTCGGAACCGTCGATCTGCATGAGGATACCCGGCGGGATCAGACGCGCGGACGGCACCGTCACCTGAAGCAGCTTGCGATTTACCTTGCCTTCGACGGTGATGAGACCGACGGCGGTGATCAGCTGGCCATTGGCAGCCACAATCTGGTTCTGGACGACGCAGACGTCCGACTCCTCCTGCTTCGAGCAGGTCTTGAACCACTTCGCAGCAGAGGCTTCCTGCGCCTGTACGGCAACCGGCGCGGACGTTACCGCGAAGGTCAGAGCCAGTGCAGACATTGCGGTCCGCGTTGCATTCTTAAAATTGAACATCATAGGTATTCCGTCTCCTGAAAGCCCCTGTCGCGCGACGTTTTCCGTCGCGTCGTTGACCGATCCTGCATGCCGGTGACCTGTCGCCCAAATAAGGCAAATGCATGACCTGGCGATCGTCGCACCTGTTACATGCTGGTGGCCGGAATATCCAGCACTTCTTTGCTGCAGGATCGATTCACGCCGCCTAATTCTCATCGCGATGTGTTGGTTTTGTGGTCGCCATGCTAGGTTCCAGCATATTCGAGATTCCACGCCTGAGGAGAAACAGTGTGCGTCGCCTTATCTTCAGCCTGCTTTTGATGTCATACGCCTCCCTCGGACATGCGGAACCGATGCATGGCCTCGCCATGCATGGCGAACCGGCGCTGAGCGCCGATTTTGCCCATTTCCCCTATGTAAACCCAGCGGTAAAAAAGGGCGGCACCATCAATTACGGGGTTGTTGGGACTTTCGACGCACTCAATCCCTTCGTGCTAAAGGGCATGCGGACAAGCGCCAGAGGCCTTTGGGATCCAGAACTCGGCAACTTGTTCTACGAAACCCTGATGACCCGCTCCTCGGACGAGGCCTTTACGCTATATGGCCTCCTGGCTGAGACAGCCGAGTGGGACGACGCACGTAGCTTTGTCCAGTTCAACCTTAATCCATCAGCGCGCTGGCATGACGGCAAGCCGGTGACACCTGAGGACGTGATCTTCTCGTTCGAGCTGCTGCGCGACAAGGGACGCCCACCATTCAGTTCGCGCCTTGCAGCGGTTGCGAAAATGGAAAAGGTCGGCGAGCACGGGGTAAAGTTCACGTTCAATGAAAAAGCCAACCGCGAAACGCCACTGATCTTTGCGACCGCAACGCCAATCCTGCCGAAACATGCGATCGATCCGGAAAAATTTGACAAGGCTGGCCTCGACATCCCGATCGGTTCGGGCCCCTATAAAATTAAGGCGCTGCAACCGGGTGACAAGATCACATGGGAACGCGACCCGAACTACTGGGGCAAGGATATCCCTTCGAAAGTCGGGTTCGACAATTATGATGAGATCACCGTCACCTATTTCTTGCAGGAGAACACCCTCTTCGAAGCCTTCAAAAAGGGGGCCATAGATATCTATCCCGAAGGTGACGCCACCCATTGGCAGCGCGCCTATGATTTCCCGGCAGCCACCAAGGGCGATGTCATCAAGGAAACCTTCAAGCCCGGCCTGCCCTCAGGTATGCTCGGCTTCGTCTTCAACACTCGGCGCCCGATATTCGCCGATCAGAAGGTCCGCGAAGCCCTTAGCACGGCCTTCGACTTCGAATGGCTGAACAAGACCCTTTATGAAGGCGCCTTCAACAGAACGCAGAGTTACTGGCAGAATTCGGCGCTCGGCGCCTATGGCAACGCTGCAGACGCCCGCGAACTGGCACTGCTCGGCCAAGCCAAGGATCGATTGTCCGCAGAAATCCTGGCAGGCACCTACACGCAGTCTGCAACAGATGGATCAGGCACTGATCGCAAGGCCCTTTCAAAAGCCGTCAAGCTCTTCGCCGAGGCGGGCTACAAGATCCAGGGCGGCAAGATGGTCGACGGATCCGGTCGCCAGCTGGCCTTCGAGGTCATGACGCAGAACGAAGGCCAGGAAAAAATGGCCCTCGCCTTTCAGCGTACGTTGAAGCTGATAGGCGTGGAGATGGGCATCCGCACGGTCGACGACGCACAATATCAGGCGCGATCAAACAGCTTCGACTACGACGTGATCATCAAGGCTTACACGTCCTCTCTATCGCCAGGGGCAGAGCAGGTGAACAGATGGGGCTCCGAATCGCGGGATGCGAACGGCAGCTTCAACTATGCCGGTGTCGCTGACCCAGACATCGATCGGATGATCGAAGCGCTGCTTCAGGCCCGCAGCACCGAGGATTTCCAGGCTGCCGTACGCGCCTATGACCGCCTGCTCGTCGCCGGCCACTATGTGGTGCCACTTTATCACGTCGGCGAACAATGGGTGGCTCGGTGGAAACACATCGGCAGACCGGAAACTCAGCCCCTCTACGGCTACCAACGCGCCACCTGGTTCGACGCGCGGATGCAGTAAGTCCCCGGCGGCTCGATTGGAAACCGGCCGGACCTTGTTCCCGGCCAGTTTTGCTTTAAGTGAGCCGTTATCAAACGCTGCCGGGCAGCCTTGCTTGAAAGGATGACATCATGGATCGCATCACCATCGACCTCGTATCCGACGTGGTCTGCCCCTGGTGCTACCTCGGCAAGGCGCGGTTGGAGCTTGCGATTGCCGAAGTGCAGGACGAGGTCAGCGTCGACATCAACTGGCGTCCCTACCAGCTCAACCCGGACTACCCGCCGGAGGGTGTCGACCAGCAAGTCGAACTCGCCAAGAAGCTCGGCGGCAAGGAAAACATGGACCGGGCGCATGCACAATTGACGGCGCTCGGTGCGGAAGTCGGGATCAAGTTCAACTTTGCCGCCATCAAGATCGGCCCGAACACGCTCGATGCCCACCGTCTGATCCACTGGGCCGGACAAGAAAGCCGCGAAGTCCAGGGACGCGTGGTCGACCTGTTGTTCAAGGCGAATTTCGAAGACGGACGCAATATCGGAGATCCGATAGTCCTGCAGGATATCGCAACAGAAGCAGGATTGTCTCGCGACGTCGTCACTTCGCTGCTGTCGGGAGACGCCGATGTGGAACATGTACTGGCCGAAGTCGACGCCGCCAAGCAGATGGGCGTCAATGGCGTGCCATTCTTCATCTTCGACCAGCAATATGCGGTAAGCGGCGCACAGCCTCCAGATGAACTCGCCAATGCGCTGCGGGAAATCGCCAAAGCCAAGGCGGAAGCACTGCGCAATCTGAATTGACGGTGTGGCCGAACAGTCCTATCCCGGTGGTCTGAAGTTTTTTCCCCCGGGATATTCACCTTGTCATCTGACACGACTTTTAAAGGCGTCCTTTTCGCCTTCATATGCTTTGCCGCCTATTCCTTCAGCGATGCATCGGTAAAACTTGTCGAAGGGCGCGTGCCACCTTTCGAGGCCGGCTTTATCGGCAGCCTGTTCGGCTTTGTTGCCATCCCCTTCCTGATGAAGCGCGGCGACCGTTGGAGTGATCTGGTCCGGAGCACCAACTGGCCTCTCTGGTCTCTTCGCTTCCTCTGCTCCTCGGTCGGCACCGTTGGCAGCATCATCGCCTTTACACAGCTGTCGATGGCAGAAGCCTTCTGCCTGATCTTCCTCCTGCCCTCGTTTGCCACGGTGATGTCGGTGGTCTTTCTCAAGGAGAAGGTGGGGATGA
This sequence comes from Rhizobium sp. G187, assembly GCF_051549525.1. Classification (NCBI taxonomy): domain Bacteria; kingdom Pseudomonadati; phylum Pseudomonadota; class Alphaproteobacteria; order Hyphomicrobiales; family Rhizobiaceae; genus Rhizobium; species Rhizobium sp. G187. The sequence goes on along the minus strand of NZ_JBPUGM010000001.1, from coordinate 525,128 downwards.
AGCGCTGGGCGGCCGTCATCATCGGCTTCATAGGCGTGCTCGTGGTCTTGCGACCCGGCTTTCGGGAATTGCAGTCCGGCCATCTGGCGGCCCTCGTTTCCGGCTTCGCCGGCGCGATCTCGATTGTCATCTATCGGGCAATCGGCCCACAGGAAAAAAACATATCGCTCTATGGCGCAGGACTGCTCGGCAGCATCATCATATGCGCGGTGTTTTCGCTCCCGCATTTCGAGGCACCGGGCGGCAATGACCTATGGCTGCTCGCGGCCTTCGGGCTTCTGGCGGCAGTTGGCAATGTCTTCATGATGCTGGCTTCCTTTTATGCGCCAGCGGCCATCGTCGGCCCGATCCAATATAGCCAAATGCTCTGGGCAATCCTGCTCGGCTATCTCGTCTTCGGTGACAAGGTCGATTCGGCCATGGCGATCGGCATTGCCCTGATCGTCGGATCAGGCCTGCTCACGCTCATGCGCGAACGCAAACGTGGCGTGGCACTCCCGCCGCCGGTGGCCGGCAAAACGGATGCGGCGCTGGCTATCAAGCCAGAAGATGGCGAATGATCGGAGCAAGCGATCCGGCACAACCATCCGAAGAAGACGCTCTGACCATCCGAAGAGCAGAAACCTTTGACCTTGCAGGACTTCTGGCGCTGTATCGCGAACTCAATCCCGATGATGCCGAGATATCGGTCGACAAAGCTCACGATAATTTCGACGCACTGAGCCGATTTCCAGGAAGCGCGATCTATGTTGGGCTCATCGATCAGACAATTGCCACGACCTGCACTCTGATTGTCATTCCAAACCTGACGCGAAGTGGCCGACCATACGCACTGGTCGAGAATGTAGTCACCGCAAGTCCATATCGCGGGCGCGGCTATGGCCGCAAAGCACTTTTGCAGGCCGTATCAGCCGCTTGAGAGAACGATTGCTACAAGGTCATGCTACTTACCGGAACCACACGACCTGAGACGTTGGCCTTCTACAAGTCAGTTGGCTTCGAACAGAACAAGACAGGCTTCCAGATTCGCCGCATTGCGGCTCGTGCTGACTGACACCCGCGATCAGCCCTTCGCCAGTTCCGCCAGCTGCGTCATCACGACAGCCGCGCCTGACAACCGCTTGTCCGGCGTCGGCAGATCGCGGGTGAGGAAGACCGAGTGGTCGGGACGAATTTTCGCCATCGTGCCTTGTTTGGCGATATAGCCGACAAGCGCTGCCGGGTTCGGGAACTGCTTGCCGCGAAACTGTACGACAACCCCCTTCGGCCCCGCCTCCAGCTTCTCGACATTCGCCTTGCGGCAGAGCGCCTTGATGTAGACCACCTTCAACAGGTGCTGAACCTCCACCGGCATCGGCCCAAATCGGTCGATCATTTCGGCACCAAAGGCATCAATGTCGGCCAACTCGGTGATTTCGCCCAGGCGGCGGTAGAGGCCGAGCCGCAAGTGGAGATCTGGCACATAGTTGTCCGGGATCATCACCGATGTACCGACCTGGATCTGTGGCGACCAGCCGGTGTCATGCACCTCGTCGACGCCCTTCACTTCAGCGACCGCCTCTTCCAGCATCTGCTGGTAAAGTTCGAAGCCGACTTCCTTGATATGGCCCGACTGTTCCTCACCCAAAAGATTGCCCGCACCACGGATATCGAGGTCATGGCTTGCGAGCTGGAAGCCGGCACCGAGGGTGTCGAGCGACTGCAGCACCTTGAGGCGCCGTTCGGCGCCGGCTGTCAGCACCTTGTTGACCGGTAGCGTCAGAAGCGCGAAGGCGCGCACCTTGGAGCGGCCGACGCGGCCACGGATCTGATAGAGCTGAGCCAGTCCGAACATGTCGGCGCGGTGCACGATCAGCGTATTGGCTGTGGGCACATCGAGGCCGGATTCGACAATGGTCGTTGAGAGCAACACATCATACCGACCTTCATAGAAGGCATTCATGATGTCTTCGAGCTCGCCAGCGCCCATCTGTCCATGCGCAACGGCAACCTTCAACTCGGGCACGTTTTCATCAAGGAAAGACTTGATGTCGGCGAGATCGGCGAGACGTGGGCAGACATAGAAGCTCTGACCACCGCGATAGTGTTCGCGCATCAGCGTCTCGCGGATCACGAGTGGATCGAAAGGCGAGATGAAGGTGCGGACAGCCATGCGGTCCACCGGCGGCGTGGTGATCAGCGACAGTTCACGCACCCCGGTCATGGCAAGTTGCAGCGTGCGCGGGATCGGCGTTGCAGAGAGCGTCAGTACATGAACGTCGGATTTGAGATCCTTCAATCGCTCCTTGTGCTTAACGCCGAAATGCTGCTCTTCGTCGATGATCAGCAGCCCCAGATTGGCGAAGCTGACGCCCGAGCCGAGCAGCGCATGGGTGCCGACAACGATATCGGTCTTGCCCTCGGCCACCTCCTTCTTGACCAGGTTCAGTTCCTTCGTGCCGACAAGGCGTGACGCCTGCTGAACACGGATCGGTAGGCCGCGGAAGCGTTCAGAGAAGGTTTTGAAATGCTGGCGGGCAAGCAGTGTGGTCGGTACGACGACGGCCACCTGGATGCCGTTCATGGCAGCAATAAAGGCAGCGCGCAGCGCCACTTCCGTCTTGCCGAAACCGACGTCACCACAGACGAGGCGGTCCATCGGCCGGCCCTGACCGAGATCCGAGCGAACCTGCTCGATCGCGTTCATCTGGTCTTCCGTTTCGTCATAGGGGAAACGGGCGGCAAACTCGTCGTAGAAGCCCTCCTGGGTGGTGAGGACCGGTGCTGTGCGCGTCATGCGCTCGGCTGCAATCCGGATCAGGGCACCCGCCATATCGAGCAGGCGCTTCTTCAGCTTGGCCTTGCGCATCTGCCAGGCGCCGCCGCCCAGCTTGTCGAGCTGCACTTCCGTCGCCTCGCCGCCGTAACGCGACAGGAGATCAATGTTTTCGACCGGTAGGAAGAGCTTGGCATCATCCGCATACTGAAGCTCAAGACAGGCATGCGGCGCACCGGCCGCCTCGATCGTGCGCAGGCCGACGAACCGGCCAATACCGTGCTCTGCATGGACAACGACCGCCCCCTCGTCGAGACCGGCGGCCTCGGAGATGAAGTCGGCGGCCCGCTTGCGACGCTTGGAGCGCCGGACCATGCGGTCACCGAGAATGTCCTGCTCACCGACAATGACGAGATCGCGTGTTTCGAAGCCGCCTTCGAGGCTGAGCACGGCGGTGCCTGCCTCGCCCTTCTTCAATGTCTGGACGTCCTTCAGGGACGAGATCGGCACAAGCCTTTCCAGACCATGTTCGTTCAGGACCTGCAACAGACGATCGAGCGAGCCTTCCGACCAGCCGGAGACAATGACCTTGGCGCCGGTGGCACGCTTGTCGGCGATGTAGCTGACCGCCTGGCCGAAGACGTTGGTCCGGTTGCCTTCTTCGCTTGCTTCATTGGCACTCTTTGCCCAGCGGGGCGTCGGTCTGGCATCGATCTCGACCACCAGCCGGCTGTCGCCGCGTGCTTCGGCAAAGGGTGTGATGCGGATCGGATCGAAGGCATCAAGGGCCTTTCCGAACTCGCCGGCAGCGAGATAGAGGCGCTCCGGCGGGACTGGCTTGTAGGGCGTACCCTGGGCCAGATGACCTTTGCCGGGTGTCGCCGAGTTGAGGCGCGCCTCGTAATAGTCGCGGATCAGCTTGGCGCGCTCTTCGGCTGCCTCACGCACAGTATGGTCTGTGACCATACGGAAGCCGCGCAAATAGTCGAAGGTGGTTTCCAGCTTGTCGTAGAACATCGGGAGCCAATGCTCCATGCCGGCATAGCGGCGACCTTCGGATACGGCGGCATAGAGCGCGTCGTCGCGGGTGGCGGCACCGAACAGCGAGAGATAGTTCTTGCGGAAACGGCTGATGCTCTCGGGCGTCAGCGTCACTTCGCTCATCGGATTGAGATCGAGCGAACGGACCTGAGCGATAGTGCGCTGGTTTGCGGGATCGAAGGAGCGGATGCTCTCCAGCGTATCTCCAAAGAAATCGAGGCGTACGGGTTCTTCCGCGCCCGGGACGAAAACGTCGAGGATGCCGCCGCGAACGGCGAATTCCCCAACTTCGCGCACCGTCGCGACCCGGTCAAAACCGTTTCGCTCCAGACGTGCAGCAATGTCGTCCATGCGCACCTGGTTGCCAGGCTTCGCCGAAAAGCCAAGGCTGTCGATGACATCCGCCGGCGCCACCTTCTGCAACATAGCATTGACCGTGACGAGCACGATCGCCGGGTGCGGATTGAGGTAGAGCGAAATCAGTCCCGACAGTGCCGAAAGCCGACGTGCGGAGACATCAGCCGACGGCGAAACTCGGTCATACGGCAAACAGTCCCAGGCCGGCAGGCTCAAGACCGGGATATCGGGTGCGGCAAAACTCAGCGTCTGTTCAATGTTCTGCAGCCGCTGTCCGTCCGACACCACATAGGCAACCGGTCGACCTTGACGGGCAAGCTCTGCAAGAATGAAGGCATCCATGCCATCAGGGACATGGGACAACGTCAGGGCAGATTGCGCCTCGACGATCCGCTTCACATCGATCAGGGACATCATCGCTTACTTTGCAGCCTTCTCATCGACAACCGGCGAAAAATCCGGGCGCAGCGCCGAAATCCGTTCGAAGAGCGGAGTCTGGAGATGGGCGGGAACCGGTTCCGCTCCGGTAATGTAGCGGACAAGATCGTTGTCTTCCTCGGCCATGATCCGTTCGAGCTCGTCGAGATCTTCGTCGCTCAAGCCCGCGATCTCGGCCTCGCAGAACTGACCCAGCATCAGGTCCATCTCGCGGATGCCGCGGTGCCAGCAGCGGAACAGGATACGCCGGCGGCGCGGATCGAGGTCGACACTGCTTCTCACCAGTCCAGTCATTTTCGCATCCTTCGTCTTGTTGCGCCTCTATAGAACAGGGTTCAGCAAATGTCAGCTTGCCAAGCCGGCAAATTGCGATGCATTTTGCCGCCGTCATGCGTCCAAACATTCTCGATCCCCTCTTCGCCTCCGTCTCGTCTCTTCCCGGCGTCGGCCCGAAGGTCGCCAAGCTCCTTGCCACACTCGTCGGTCGCGACGAAGGTGAGGAAGCGCGCGTGCTCGACCTTCTCTTTCTTGCGCCACACCGGCTGATCGACCGCCGGCATCAGCCGGGAATTGCCTATGCCCAACAGGGGACGCTGGTCACCATCACCGGCCGGGTCGACCGCCACCTGCCCCCTCCGCCGGGCAAGAACAACATGCCGTATCGCGTGATGCTCCATGATGAGACGGGGGAATTGGCGCTCACCTTCTTCAGGGTCAAGGGCAACTGGCTGGAGAAAGCGCTTCCCGTCGACGAGATCATCATGGTGTCGGGCAAAGTCGACTGGTTCAACGGCCGCGCCTCCATGGTCCATCCCGACCTGATGGTGAAAGCGAGCGAAGCGGAGAACCTGCCGCTGGTCGAGCCGGTCTACCCCCTGACATCAGGCCTTTCTCCGAAAGTTCTCCGCAAGGCGGTCGAGGCGTCGCTGGAGAAAACACCCGATTTTCCCGAATGGGCAGACGGTGCGCTGGCCGCCAAACAAGGTTTTGGTAGCGTGCGTGACTGCCTCCTGGCCCTACACAATCCGCGCGACGAGAAAGATATCGATCCTCAGGCACCGGCGCGGCGCAGGCTCGCCTATGATGAGTTTTTGGCAGGTCAGGTGTCTCTTGCATTGGTGCGGCAGAAGCTGAGGCGCGTGCCCGGAACACCGATCCGCCCCACAGGCGAATTGAGCGGCAAGATCCGCACAGCCCTGCCCTTCACCCCGACCAACAGCCAGTTGACTGCGATCGACGACATTCTGAAAGACATGGGATCCGACCAGCGCATGCTGCGGCTCGTCCAGGGCGATGTGGGCGCCGGCAAGACATTGGTCGCTCTGTTTGCCATGGCGGCCGCCGTCGAGGCTGGCGGACAGGCCGTGCTGATGGCGCCAACGGAAATCCTGGCGCGCCAGCATCACGCGACGCTCTCCAAACTCGGTGCTCCGGCTGGACTGCGCATTGACGTTCTGACAGGTCGCACCAAGGGCAAGGAGCGCGAGGCAATCCTGGAGCGCATCGCCTCCGGTGAGGCCCAGATCGTCATTGGAACACATGCGCTGTTCCAGGACGCGGTAAGCTATCGGAACCTGACGCTTGCTGTTGTCGATGAGCAGCACCGGTTTGGCGTGCATCAGCGTCTCCGGCTGACATCGAAGGGTATATCCCCGCACATGCTCGTCATGACCGCGACCCCAATTCCCCGCACACTTGTCCTTGCCGCTTTCGGTGATATGGACGTCTCGAAACTGACGGAAAAGCCCGCCGGACGGAAGCCGATCCAAACGGTTACCGTCCCGACCGAACGCGTACCCGACGTGATCGAGCGACTGCGCGCTGCCATTGCCGATGGCAAGAAAGCATACTGGATCTGCCCTCTGGTCGAAGAAACCGAGGAAAGCGAGCTGATGTCAGCCGAGGAGCGTCAGTCAGTGCTGGCGCAGTTTATCAAATCACCCATAGGACTGGTGCACGGACGTATGGCCGGACCCGAAAAGGATGCCGCCATGCTCGCCTTCAAGAACGGCGAGACACGCCTTCTGGTCGCGACAACCGTGGTCGAGGTCGGCGTCGACGTTCCGGATGCAACGATCATGGTGATCGAACATGCCGAGCGTTTCGGACTGGCGCAGCTTCACCAGTTGCGTGGTCGGGTGGGCCGCGGAAGCGAAGCGTCCAGCTGCATCCTCCTCTACAAGGGGCCTCTCGGCGAAACCGGCACCGCGCGTCTATCGATCTTGCGGGATTCGGAAGACGGGTTCCTGATTGCCGAAGAGGACCTGAAGCTGCGTGGCGAAGGGGAAGTCCTCGGAACACGCCAATCGGGAACACCAGGCTTCAAGATCGCCAGCCTCGAGCACCACGGCGATCTGCTGGAAATCGCTCGAAAGGATGCGGCCTACCTGCTGGAGCGAGATCCTGAACTGTCGTCAGAACGCGGCCAGGCTGTGCGCACGCTGCTGTACCTGCATCGCCGCGACGAGGCGATCCGTTTCCTGCATGCGGGATAGTGTCCTTGAAAGTCAGCTCAGCCCGACCTTTTGGGGCGGCGCAGGCCGGTCTTCAGCTGCGAGCTCGGCAAATGCGGCCATGGTATCGGCCGCAGACGGCTTGTAGTCCGGCGTGACCAGGCCTGCACTGATCAGGAGTTTGACACCCTCTTCGGGTGTCATATCCAGCAACATCAACTTGCTGCGCGGCACGAACATCAGAAATCCAGCCGTCGGCACCGGTGTCGGAGCCAGGAACACGGCGACCATCTCTTCCCCGTGTTCATTGAGCTTTGCCGCAATCTCACCCTTGGCATCCGAGGACACGAAGACCAGCGCCCAGGTGCCCGCGCGCGGGAACTCGATCAGACCCACCTTCTTGAAGGAATTGCCCTGCTCCTTCAGCACCGTCTCGAAAATTTGCTTGGTGCTCTTGTAGACCGTGCGCACCAACGGCATGCGGTTGAGGATGTTCTCGCTGTAACCGACGATAGAACGTCCGATCAGATTACGGCCCAGGAAACCGACCAGCGTAATGAAAGTGATGGCAATCAGAAGGCCGGTGCCAGGGATAGCGAACTTGAGATAGGCCTCCGGATTGTAGCGATCCGGGAGATAGGGTTTGACCCAGCTGTCCGCCCAATGGATGAAGGTCCATGTCAGATAGATCGTGATTGCCATTGGCGCACAGATGATCAGTCCCGTCAGGAAATTGTTCCTAAGGCGGGTCGCCAGCGAAATTCTGTCCGTCGAATCAGTCATGCCTCGCCATCATTGTGCAGCGCCGTACAGCGAGGACATTGCCGGACACAGGCCGTGGGCGCAAGGGCGACATCCGCCCGCGACCACGGACAGAGATCACTCGACCGTGACCGACTTTGCCAGATTGCGCGGCTGGTCGACATCCGTGCCCATGAAAACAGCCGTGTGATAGGCGAGCAGTTGGATCGGGATCGAGTACACCATGGGCGAGATGATCTCAGCAACGGTCGGCAGGACGATCGTTGCCATCGTCGCGAGCTTTGAGGCAGCAGCCCCCTTCTCATCCGTGATGAAGATGATCCGGCCACCACGGGCCGCCACTTCTTGCATGTTCGACACGGTCTTTTCGAAGAAGCGATCGAAAGGCGCAATGACGATGACAGGCATGTTTTCATCGATCAGCGCGATCGGCCCGTGCTTCAGCTCACCAGCGGCATACCCCTCGGCATGGATATAGGAGATTTCCTTCAGCTTCAGCGCGCCCTCAAGCGCCAATGGATAGCTGGTACCGCGACCGAGATAGAGCACGTCCTTGAATTTTGAAAGATCGCGCGACAGTGCCTCGATCTGTGGCTGGATTGCGTTGAGCACCTGGCTCATGATCCGCGGCATTTCGATCAGGCTGTGAACAAGCTGCGTTTCCTCGAGTTCTGTCAGCGTGCCACGGGCACGACCGGCGGCCACGGCGAGCGACGCCAGAACCGCGAGCTGGCAGGTGAAGGCCTTGGTCGATGCAACACCGATTTCAGGCCCAGCCAGGATCGGGAAGACAGCATCCGCTTCGCGGGCAATCGTCGATTCCTTCACATTGACCACGGCGCCGATCTTCAGGCCATTTTCACGGCAATAGCGCAGTGAGGCAAGCGTATCAGCCGTTTCGCCCGACTGAGAAATGAACAGGGCTGCCTGATCCGGAGAAAGCGGCATTTCGCGGTAGCGGAATTCGGAGGCGACATCGATTTCAACCGGCAGACGGGCATAACGCTCGAACCAATACTTGCCGACCAGTCCGGCGAGATAGGCCGTACCACAGGCGGAAATGGCAAGACCGCGCAGAGTGGTGAAATCGATCCCGGTATTGACGGGCCGCACCTTCTGCTCGGCGAAGTCGACATAATGCGACAGAGCATGGGAGATCACCTCCGGCTGCTCATAAATCTCCTTCTCCATGAAGTGACGATGATTGCCCTTGTCGATCATGTAGGCGGAAGCAGAGGAAATCTGCACGGGACGTTCGACGCAATTGCCGTCGAGATCGAAGATTTGGGCCCCCTCTCTGCCGATGACGGCCCAGTCGCCGTCATGCAGATAGGCAATACGATTGGTGAAGGGCGACAGCGCGATGGCATCCGAACCGAGGAACATCTCGCCATCGCCAAAACCGATGGCGAGCGGGGGACCGGAGCGGGCGGCCATGATCGTCGACGGATCATCTTCGAAGATGACGGCAAGCGCATAGGCGCCGGTCACGTGGCGCAACATCTCATGCATTGCCTCCCGACGGCCAAGTCCCTCACGGCGATATTTGGCGAGAAGCTGAGCCACAACTTCCGTGTCGGTCTGGGTGACGAAGGTCGCCCCCTCTGCTGCAAGGATGTCCTTGATCTCGGAGAAGTTCTCGATGATCCCGTTATGGACGACGGCAACGCCATCGACGAAATGCGGATGGGCATTGGTCTCGTTCGGCACGCCATGGGTCGCCCAGCGGGTATGTGCGATGCCGATGAGGCCCGGCAGCGGATCACTGGCAAGCTTGGTCTCAAGGTTGAACAGCTTGCCCTCGGCGCGGCGCCGGTCCAGCCGGTTGTCATGGATCGTCGCAACACCGGCAGAATCATAGCCGCGATATTCGAGGCGTTTCAGCGCATCGACCAGACGTTCCGCGACCGGCTTGTTACCGACGATGCCGACAATACCGCACATGAGCTTCTCCGTATTCCGTAAGACTTCGCGCACTGTCCTACCGTCTCCGGCAGGATTGGCAATCGCGCGACCTGTCAAATTGCGTTTCGTCTCGTAATGCAACGCAGCATTACGCTCTGTGATAAAGGGATCAGGTCTTGGCTTTCTTCGCCGCCTTGATCGCCAGATTGCGTTCGCGGATGACGGCAGCACGGCCCGGCTTCATGTCCTGGCGGGCGCGCCCGAAGGCCAAAGCGTCGGCCGGGACATCCTGCGTGATTACGCTGCCGGACGCGACAAGCGCGCCGTCACCGATAGAAACCGGCGCAACGAGCGAGGAATTTGAGCCGATGAAGGCACCCGCTCCAATCCGCGTCTCGTGCTTGTTCACCCCGTCATAATTGCAGGTGATCGTGCCCGCGCCGATATTGGTGTCCGCACCGACGACGGCATCGCCGATATAGGTCAGGTGATTGACCTTGGCGCCCCTGCCAATCTCGGCCTTCTTAACCTCGCAGAAATTGCCGACCTTCGACCCTTCACCGAGATTGGCACCGGGCCGCAGCCGGGCAAAGGGACCAACGGTAGCACCGGCGGAGACATGGCAGCCTTCAAGGTGGGAGAACGCATGGATCACCGCCCCCCCTTCAATGCTGACGCCGGGCCCGAAGACCACGTTCGGCTCGATCAGCGCATCCTGGCCAATCACGGTGTCATGGCTGAGGAAAACGGTCTCCGGCGCAATCATCGAAACGCCGGACACCATCAACTCGTGCCGGCGGCGCTCCTGCCACAGGCGTTCGACTATTGCGAGCTCGGCGCGATTATTGCACCCCGTCAACTCGCTCTCGGGCGCATCTACTGCCACAGCCTTGCCGCCCAGCGAACGCGCGATCTCAACGACGTCGGTCAGGTAATACTCACCCTTGGCATTGCTGTTGCCGATCCGCTCCAGAAGATCGAGCGCCATGCGGCCATCGATGGCCATCAAACCGCTGTTGCACCAGGTAATCGCTCGCTCGGCCTCGGTCGCGTCCTTTTCCTCGCGGATAGCTACCAGTTCGCCGTTCTCCACCAGAAGACGGCCATATCCTGTCGGTCGCTCGGTATGGAAACCGATCACGGCCACATCCGCGCCGCTCGAAAGTGCGTCCCTCGCAGCTTTAAGCGGACCCGCCGTAATCAGCGGCACGTCGCCATAGGCAATCAGAATTTCGTCATATCCGCGCGCGATGGCATCCCGGGCCATCAGCACGGCATGTCCTGTCCCCAGCCGTTCGGTCTGCAAGAAACTCTCGACCTCGACGGCACCGATCTTCGCGGCAGCTGCAACACGCTCGGCGTCGCGCCCTAGCACAAGCGCCACATCCGATATTCCTGACCCGGCGATGGATGCAACCACATGTGCAATCATCGGCCATCCACCGACCGGGTGCAGGACCTTTGACATCGAAGATTTCATTCGGGTGCTGTCGCCAGCGGCGAGGACGACGGCGAGACATTTGCGTGTCATGCGAGGCTCCAGGCAGGGGTAAAAGTGCGCGTTCAGTACCCTTCAGGGATGCCGGCCGCAAGCGGTATCACCAGAATCACTTCGCAGCGGGCTGACGCAGGATGCCTGCAAGCGCTGTCGACCGGCCGCCTTCGACAACGGCATGGGTGGCAGCCCTTGCTGCCTCGGCATCCCCCGCCTCCAGCGCCTCGACAATCGCCAGATGGGCGGCAACGATATTGTGCCGACAATCAGACAGGACTGGCGCGAGAGAAATCATTAATGCTCCTTCAAGGGCTGCCTTGATGAAGCCGATCATGCTGTCGAGGAAAATATTGCCACCCAGCAGGGTCAGGAGAATGTGGAAGCGGAGATCCGCCTCGACCTGTTCATCGAACGAAACGGGAGCATCGAGAAGAAGAGCGTATTGACGCAGTGCCGCACAGTCTTCCGCCGTCGCATGTTTGACAGCTGCAGCGGCCGCAGCCGGCTCAAGCAGAAGCCTCACATCATAGAGATGGTTGATGAATTCCGCAGTGACCCCCGCTTCAAAATGCCACCGCAATACATCCTCGTCGAGCAGATCCCAATGGCACTTGTCGGTCACACGGGTCCCGACCCGCGACTTTGCGATGATCAAGCCTTTTGCAGACAGTGTCTTCATCGCCTCGCGCAGCACAGAGCGAGACACGTCGAAGCGTCTTTCCAATAGCGGATCACGCGGCAGCGTCTCACCGACCGGAAACTCGCCGCTCACGATGGCAAGACCAATTTCCTCGACGACCTTGGCGTGACTGCCCTTGAGCTTCGTGCCCAGCTTCAACCCGCTCACATCCTGCCTGCGCATGCCAAAGCCTCCTGTAGAAGAGGCTAGTTACATGAGGTGCCAGGAACGGTGAAGCCCGTAGTTGAGCACATTCACAATTAGACAAAGAAAAGAGGGCGCCAGTGGCGCCCTCCAGATGCAAAGATACGATCAAGACTTACTGTGGCAGCTTGTCGTCGACACCTTCGATGTAGAAGTTCATGCCAAGGATCGTGCCGTCGTCGGCCGACTCACCAGCCTTCAACCAAACGCTGCCGTCCTGCTTGTTGACTGGACCGGTGAACGGCTTCAGCTCGCCAGACTTGATCTTGGCTTCCGTTTCCATCGCCATAGCCTTCACGTCGTCGGGCATGTTCGTGTAGGGAGCCATGGTCAGAATGCCATCCTTGAGACCATCAAAGGTCTGCTGCGACGTCCATGTGCCATCAAGGACAGCCTGGGTGCGCTTGATGTAATAGGCAGCCCAAGTATCGACGATGGCGCTCAACTGCGCCTTTGGACCTGCGGAGATCATGTCGGAAGCCTGACCGAAGGCCTTGATCCCGCGCTCTTCAGCAACCTGCATCGGCGCCGTCGTGTCGGTGTGCTGGGTCAAAACGTCAACGCCCTGGTCGATCAGTGCCTTGGCGGCGTCTGCTTCCTTGCCGGGATCGAACCACGTATTGACCCAGATGACTTTCAGCTTGAAGTCCGGATTGACGCTGCGCGCGCCATGCAGGAATGCGTTGATGCCGCCGACGACTTCCGGAATCGGGAAGGAGGCAATGTAGCCTGCAACACCCTTCTGGGACATTTTACCGGCGATCTGGCCGTTGATGTAACGGCCTTCGTAGAATCGCGAATTGTAGGTCGCGACATTGGCAGACGACTTGTAGCCGGTCGCATGCTCAAATTTCACATCCGGAAACTTCTCGGCAACCTTCAAAGTTGCGTCCATGAAGCCGAACGATGTCGTGTAGACCATGGCGCAACCCGACCGCGCCATGCGCTCGATCGCACGCTCGGCGTCTGGACCTTCCGGCACGTTTTCCAAGAATGGCGTTTCGATCTTGTCGCCGAAATGTGCCTGAAGCGCCTGGCGACCGATGTCATGCGCCTGGGTCCAGCCGCCATCAGTCTTCGAGCCAACATACACGAAGCAGATCTTGGTCTTGTCCTGGGCGGCGGCCGGTGCCGCGACGGCAACGATCGCAGCCGCCGATGCGGCGAGCGCGAGAAGGAAAGTCTTCATGGTTTACCCCTGTCTGGTTAGGTTGGAATTCTTGTTCTTAGCGATCCGGCACGAACGGCTTGCCGAGCGAGGCCGGCGTATTGATCAGTGTCGTGCGGCGATTATGCGAGATGATCACCAGGACGACAATGGTCGCCGCATAGGGCAGAGCGGACAGAAATTGTGAAGGCAAGCCCAGCCCGAGCGCCTGGGCATGCAACTGACCGATCGTCACAGCCCCGAACAGATAGCCGCCGGCCAGAACTCGCCAAGGACGCCATGCGGCAAACACGACGAGGGCGAGCGCGATCCAGCCCCGACCCGCCGCCATGTTCTCTACCCATTGGGGCGTATAGACCAGCGACAACTGGGCACCTGCGAGGCCAGCGCAGGCCCCACCGAACAGAACCGCGAGATAACGCGTGCGGATCACCGGCAGCCCGAGCGTATGCGCCGAGCCATGGCTGTCTCCGATCGCACGCAGCTTCAGGCCTGTCCGGCTTTTGAACAGAAACCAATTCACGCCGACGACCAACACGATCGACAGATAGAAAAACAGATCCTGGCGGAAGAAGATTGGGCCGACAAAGGGAATGTCAGCCAAAAGCGGCACCGCGATCGGCTGCATCTTGATCCCCGGCACACCAACGACGCCCTCGCCGATCATGCCTGACAGCCCAAGTCCAAGGATGGTCAGCGCAAGGCCGGTCGCTACCTGGTTGGCAACAAGCGTCAGTGTCAGGAATCCGAAGAGCAATGAGAAGGCTGCACCAGTCACGATGCCGGCCAGAAGCCCCATATAGGGAGATCCGGTTGCCTGCGTTGCGATGAACGCACAGACGGCGCCAATGATCATCATGCCCTCGACGCCGAGATTCAATACGCCCGAGCGTTCCGTCACCAGTTCACCCATGGCCGCAATCACCAGTGGAGTGGACGCCGTGATGATGGTCAGAAGAATGGCTTCAATGATCATGATACGGCCTTGCCGGATGCGCTGCGAGCCCGATCGAAGACGAGGCGGACCCGGTAGAGGATGAGGGTATCGCAGGAAAGAACAAAGAACAGGAGCAAGCCCTGAAACACGCGAGTGACCTTGTCGGACACCCCAATCGACAGCTGCGCCGCCTCCCCGCCGAGATAGGTGAGCGCCAGCACGAAACCAGCCGCGATAATGCCAAGCGGATTAAGCCGACCGAGGAAGGCAACGATGATCGCAGTGAACCCGTAACCAGGCGATATAGACGGCTGCAGATGGCCGATTGATCCCGAGACTTCCGATATGCCGGCAAGCCCAGCTAAGGCACCCGAAAACATAAGTGAGAACCAGACCATCTTGCGAGCCGAAAAGCCGGCAAAGCGCCCTGCCCGCTCAGACTGCCCGAGCACGACAACCTGGAAGCCCTTCAGTGTGAAACGCATCATGAACCAGACAGCCAAGGCCGCAACCAGAGCGAAGATAAGCCCCATATGGGCGCGTCCGGAAGACAGGATCTCGGGGAGAACGGCTTCCGTCACGAAAGACCTCGACTGGGGGAAGTTGTAACCGGCCGGATCCTTCCAGACGCCGCGTGTCAGCCAATCCAGGAACAGCTGGGCGATATAGACCAGCATCAGGCTGGTCAGGATCTCGTTCGTGTTGAAACGAGTCTTGAGGAATGCTGGAATGGCCCCATAGACCGCGCCGCCGATTGCTCCCATGATCATCATCAGTGGAAGAAGCAGGGGGGAATGCCACTCGTAGAAGGTAATCGGCAGGATGGACCCGATAATCGCGCCAACTGTGAACTGCCCCTCGGCGCCGATATTCCAGTTGTTTGACCGGTAGCAGACGGAAAGGCCGACCGCGATCAAGATCAGCGGTGCAGCCTTGATCGCCAGTTCATGCAGCGACCAGACCTCAAGCAGGGGTTCAATGAAGAAGCTGTAGAGCGCTGACAAGGGATCCTTGCCGAGCAGCATGAACATGATCCCGCCGAACACGAGGGTAAGCCCGAGCGCCAGCAGCGGCGACACGATTGCAAAGACAGGCGACTGGCGCGACCGACGTTCCAGTTCAATGCGCATGATCGCTCTCCAGTCCGTGAAGTCCGCCCATCAGGACACCAATTCGTTCGCGCGTCATGTCGCTGGCTGGATAGGCAGCAGACAGGCGCCCTTCAGAAATGGCGGCTATGGTGGATGCGACTTCGAAGATCTCATCGAGATCCTGACTGATCACCACCACGGCCGAGCCGCTCCTTGCCAGATCGACGAGCGCCTGGCGGATACGGCTAGCCGCCCCCGCATCCACACCCCAGGTCGGCTGGTTGACGATCAGCACAGAAGGCTGACGGTCGAGCTCGCGACCGACGATGAACTTTTGCAGGTTGCCGCCGGATAGCGAACCCGCGGCCGGATCGTCGCCACTCTTGCGCACATCCATCATCTCGCAGATCCGTCTCGTTGCCTGCTGCACGAGCCCATGGCGAATAAGACCAAGCCCGCCACCGGCCAGATAGGCAACACGGTCCGAGGCGTTGCGCGACAAGACGAGGTTTTCCGATAGGCTGAGCGCTGGCACAGCCGCGTGACCATGGCGTTCTTCTGGAACGAAACCGGCCCCCATCAGGCGCCGCTCATTTATGCCAAGGCGTCCAACCGCCCGCCCCCGCAACTGAATGGCATCGTTTTCCGGCACCGGATACTCACCAGACAGCGCATCGAAGAGTTCGCTCTGCCCATTGCCCGCGACCCCCGCAATCGCCAGGATTTCGCCGGCGCGCACGCGCAAATTGATCGACTTCAGCGGCATGGCAAAAGGGGAGCGCGGATTGACGGAAAGTGCCTTCACTTCCAGCTGGATTGGACCCGCTCCGACAGATGCAGGTCGCTCGACGCCAGCCACATCGGCACCCACCATCATGCGAGCAAGCGACGCCGGCGTCTCCGTGCGCGGGTTGCAACTACCCGTCACCTTGCCGTGGCGCAGGACAGTCGCGCGATCACAGATCCGCTGAACTTCCTCCAGACGATGGCTAATATAGAGGACTGACCGGCCCTCAGACTTCAGCTTCAACAACGTCTCGAACAGCTTGTCAGCCTCTTGCGGCGTCAGCACAGACGTTGGTTCGTCGAGAATGATCAGCTTTGGATTCTGCAGGAGCGCCCGAACGATCTCGATCCGCTGGCGCTCGCCGACGGACAAGTCCGCAACATGCGCGTAAGGGTCGAGCGGAAGCCCATAGGCTTTCGATAGATCTGCCGCCTTGCGAGCAAGGTCCGCCATTGAAATTTCTTCATCAAGCGAAAGCGCAATATTCTCGGCGACTGTTAGTGCCTCGAAGAGGGAAAAGTGCTGGAAGACCATACCAATACCAAGCCGCCTTGCCGCAGCAGGATTGGCGATCAGGGTCTCGTGCCCCTCCCACGAAACGCTCCCGTCGGAAGGCGCAAGAATGCCGAACAGCATCTTTACCAGCGTCGACTTTCCAGCGCCATTCTCACCAAGTAGAGCGTGAATTTCACCATGACCAATGTCGAGATCAATTCCATCGCACGCCTTGAAACTGCCGAACAGCTTCGTCAGGCCACGGACGGCCAAGAGCGGCTTCTCACCCCCGGATTGCGATTGCGACACGTATCCCCCTCACACACACACTGGTCTCGGCCGGATCTTTCGTCCAGTCCTCGCTCAATTCATAACCAGTTTGCGGCGGCGCACAACATATGGGCAGAAGGATTTTTTGGTTTTCCCCGAAGCTCGGAGACAAACGTCAGGCGGTTTTCCCGAGCCAGGGGAGAATCTGCAGAATGCCGCCGATCACATAGAGGTAGATACCGCTGACAACCATGCCGATCTCAACCCACATCGGCGTCTCGAAATGCAGGAGCAGCGCATAGCCGCCGAACCCACACCATGCAAAGAACACCGCCATATTCAGCGGTCGCAGGCGCTTCACGCGGACGGGATGCAGGAAATGGATCGGCAGGAATGTGAGAAAAACTGAAAGCAGCACCGCAATCAACGCGGCCGTAGCGCTGGCATCGACGACGAACAGTGTGAAGATCAGCATGTTCCAGACAACTGGGAAACCGGAGAAGAAATACTCATCCGTCTTCATTCCCATATCAGCGTAGTAGATCGCGCTCGAAACGACAATCAATCCCGCAGCGACGAAGGACCATGGCTCACCGATCATGCCGCTCTGATAGAGCGCAAAGGCTGGCAAAAGCACGTAAGTCACGTAGTCGATGATATTGTCGAGCGTATCACCCGACCAGTTGGGCAGAACTTCCTTGACCCGGACCTTGCGCGCGATCGGGCCGTCTATGCCATCGACCAGGAGAGCCAGCCCGAGCCACCAGAACATGTCGACAAAACGATGTTCGGCCGCGGCAACAACGCCGAGAAATGCCAGAAAGGAACCGGAAGCTGTCAGAATGTGCACCGAGAACGCGCGGATCTCCGCATAGGGCACCCGCTTGTAGTTGAAGATCTTCATCCTTGCTCCAGTTCGGCAGGCCGGGAAAGCGAACGGTATCGGATGAAATGTCGGCATTTGCAACAACATGACGCGCAATTCACCGTTCAGGCGTGACTGACGACACGTCCACTGCGCCAATTCGGCCCATGGATTTCACCGAGAGGGAGAGCTAGATAGACAGGATCGAACAAGAGGACAATCCGAGATGCAGGAAAGCTTTGACATCGCCGTTATCGGATCGGGACCAGCGGGGCAGATCGCCGCCATTGCTATGGCCCGTGGTGGACGACGAGTCGCTCTCATCGGACCGGAAGCGGATCTTTCGGACCGCAGAACGACCGCCCTGATGGACCAGTCACTTGCAATGATGGCGCGTCTCGGTCTTTGGGAGGTGATCAAGCCGCATGCCGCCGCGCTTTCGATCATGCAGATCCTCGATGGCACGAACAGGTTGCTGCGCGCGCCGACGGTGGCATTTCGAAGCGCCGAGATCGGTCTTGATGCTTTTGGCTACAACATTCCAAACACTGCACTGCTTAGTGCCTTGGCAAGCGCCGTTTCGGCAGAACCGCTGATCGAGCGCTTCGCGGTAGCTGCCGATACCATTTCGATGACGCAGGATCAGGTCGAAATCTCCCTTGCAGATGGCCGCCCCATCTCTGCAGCCTTTGCCATCGCCGCAGACGGCAAGCGATCGATGACAAGAGAGGCAGCAGGTGTTGGGGTCAAGACATGGTCGTATCCGCAGACCGCCCTTGTCCTCAATTTCAGCCACACGCTCCCGCACCAGAATATATCAACGGAATTCCATACCGAGTCGGGCCCCTTTACCCAGGTGCCACTGCCTGGCCTGCGTTCAAGCTTGGTCTGGGTCGTGACACCCGCTGAGGCGGAGCGATTGCTGACGCTTGATGCCGCCGGGCTTTCCCTTGCCGTCGAAAACCGGATGCAATCGATGCTGGGTAAGGTCACTGTCGAGAACGGGGCACAAGCGTGGCCACTGTCTGGCATGACCGCACATCGCTACGGCAAAGGGCGGGTCGCTTTTGTTGGTGAAGCGGGTCACGCGTTTCCGCCAATTGGAGCGCAAGGACTCAATCTCAGTCTGCGCGACATTGCGGCCCTTGAAGAAATCGTGCTCGATCGCACCTCGCGCGCAATCCCGGCTGATGCCGGTGATCGGTTCGACCAAAAGCGGCGGATCGACATTACGAGCCGCACCGTCAGCGTCGACCTGCTTAACCGCTCATTGCTGTCCAGTCTTCTGCCTGTCCAGATGCTGCGCGCGGCTGGCCTTCAGGCGCTGTCAAGCGTCTCGCCCTTGCGTCATCTCGTCATGCAGGAGGGTGTAGCGCCAGGTCGCAGCCTGCGCAATTTGCCAACGATGCTACGGGAAAAGATCCGGCGGTAACAAGCCGTTGGTGATTGCAAAAAGCAGAGCGGATACGGAAAATACGGAGATCACCGTTGTGATCAGGATTGTGGCCGACGCCCTCTCCTGCCAGACGCCATATTGCTGACCAAGAACAAAGACGTTTGTAGCAGTCGGAAGTGCCGCGAGTAAAACGGCAGCCTGGATCCACACAGGCTTAAAGCTCCCTGCTAGGCTGAGAGTGATCCACATCAGCATGGGATGGACGACGAGCTTGATCGGGACAAGATAGCCGATCTCAACCGGTATCCGTTTAAGCGGCCTTAAAGCCAGCGTTACCCCCATGGCAAAAAGCGCGCATGGTGCGGCGGCCTGCGCGAGATAGTCGACAAGTCGCAGTGCGGCCACCGGAACTTCGAGCCTGAGCGCCGCAACGAGAAAGCCAAGCGCGGTTGCCGCAATAAAGGGGTGGGTCGCCACCTTTTTCACCACTTCAAGAACAAGCTGGTGAGCAGGCCGTCTCTCATCACCAGCGATTGCCATCATCGCAGGTGCCACCATGAAATGCAGCGCATTCTCGAAACACACGATGAGCGCCACGGGCACGGCAGCCTGGTCCCCGAAGGCAAGAAGCCCAAGCCCCGGCCCCATATAGCCAATATTGCCATAGGCACCCCCGAATCCCTGAATCACGCATTCATCGAAGCGGTTGCGCCGAATGTAGCGGCCGATCAGGAAGGCGAGCGCAAAGACCAGATAGGTTCCGAAAAGATCGGCAGCAATGAAGTCAACCTGCGCAAGGTCCTCGATCGGCGTGCGAGAGACGAGCTTGAAGAAGAGTGCCGGCAAGGCGACGTAGATGATGAAGACATTGAGCCAGCCAAGCGTTTCGGCCGGCTGATGCTTGAGTTTGGCAACGACAAAGCCGATCAGGATCAGCCCGAAGAATGGCAGAACCAGTGCCAGAATATCTGCCATGCGAAACCCCGCCAGTTACCCCGGACGCGCATGTCGGGAATGCCCCTCGCTTAGCCGATTTGCGACAGGATTGGAAAGGTCTGCTGAAACCAGATCGCCATGTCTGAGACATAACCGAAAATGAAGGCGAGACCAGTCAACACCAGGAGACCGCCCATTGCCTTTTCGACATGGCCGAGATGCCGGCGGAAGCGTCCGAGGAACCGCATGAAAGACCCGGAAAAGCCGGCTGCAATCCAGAAGGGAACTGCAAGGCCGAGCGAATAGATCGCAAGCAGCAGAGCCCCGTCCCCAACCGTTTCCTTCGAAGCGGCGACCCCCAGAATAGCGCCGAGGACCGGTCCAATGCAGGGCGTCCAGCCAAACGCGAAGGCAAGGCCCATGACATAGGCACCCGACAGCGTTGCAGGCTTTCCGCCGCCAGCAAACCGATATTCGGATGACAGAACACCAAGCCTGAAGACACCGAGGAAATTGAGGCCCATGACGATGATGATCAGGCCGCCGATCTTGGCAAGCACATCCATATGCTGCCGCAACAGGCTGCCCATTGTTGATGCGCCGGCCCCGAGGGTGACGAAGACCGTTGCGAAACCAAGAGTGAAGACGACGGACGTGAGAAGTACCGCACGTCGGGCGGCGGCGTTCTGAGCCTGCTCTCCACTGCGAAATTCATCAACCGAAATTCCCGCCATGTAGCACAGATAGGGTGGCACCAAAGGAAGGACGCAGGGCGACAAGAACGATAGCGCGCCTGCCAGCAATGCACTCCAAAACGAGATATCGGCAATCGACAAACTGTTGCTCCCTACACGGATCGGTGCCCTTCCTAATGCCGCGACAGCACGCTTGCCAATCACCTTTGTGTAGTCTGCGACAATTGCGTTGGAATTTGCCGGGAGAAATGTAATTTTCCGGTTGACCGGCCAGAGGTGTCTGCCTATGTTCCGCGCACTTCGTGAGGCGGCCTTGAAGCCACTCGGGAGAGCGTAGCTCAGCCGGTAGAGCAACTGACTTTTAATCAGTAGGTCCAGGGTTCGAATCCCTGCGCTCTCACCATTTTCATCAAAATTATCAGTGTATTACCGCCAATAATTCATGTTGTGCATGAAGTTGCTGCCATCGCTCATTCGTGATCGCGTACATCACTGCGGAGATTGCCAATGCTGCAACTGCGAAGTATGACCCCGAAATGAGCAAATCCATCTTCAAGCCTGTTGCCTGGCTGGCACTCGGGCTCTGCCTGGCGGCAACCGTCGTACCGATCCGCCTCAGACCGCACATGGCTATGCCCGCGGATGCGGATCGGATCCTCGCCTTCATCGGTCTAGGCTTGCTGTTCGGGCTCGCCTATCCGCGTCGTTGGTTGATGGTGGCAGCCTTCTTGGTCCTGGCTGCCTTCATGATCGAATCGACACAATATCTGTCTCCGTCACGGCACCCCCGCCTCGACGACGCGGCGATCAAGGCTGCCGGAGCGGTACTTGGCATCGCAACTGCCGCTGCCCTTCACTGGCTTGCACGCCGCATCCGGGCAAATTGACGGCAACGCTTGGCCGATCAGATAATCGCATACTGCCGATGCGAAACCTTACCGATCTTTCACTAGGGATTTCCTGCGTACGTACTAGAAGAACGATAACCAACCTTAGGGGATCGCAAGCTGGTTTTGACCCTGATCAAGCAGGGTCTCATCGGAATGCGCGATGGTTTGATGATCGACGACGTGATGGGAATTCAGGTGACGACGCAAAACGACAAGACGCCCGCGGGCGAAATCTCAGGCAAAGACGAGTTGCGCAGCCTTCTGTCTTCGGCCGGCCGACCACGCCCCCGCTGGATGTTGCGGATCATTTCCGCAGCGGTCATCCTCGTCGCAGGCTACTTTGGCTACGCCTATGTGAGCAAAGATCAGAGCTATAGTTACACGACCACACCCCTTGGACGCGGCGATGTCACGGTCATCGTGACCGCAACCGGTTCCGTCGAGCCGACCGTTCAGGTGGACATATCGAGCGAACAATCCGGCACTATCCGCGAGGTCCTCGTCGATCACAACAGCCAGGTGAAGACCGGCGACGTTCTCGCGCGGCTCGACACCGACAAACTGACCGCCGAACTGAAAGCTCAGGAAGCAGCACTCGCGGCCGCACGTGCGAGCGTGGCAAAGGCACATGCTGACGAATTGTCTGCCAAGGCGAGCCTCGAAAGGCTGAAAGCCCTTGTCGTCAGCCGCGTCTCGAGCCAGCAGGATCTCGATTCGGCCGACTTCACCTATCAGGCGGCCGAGGCCGCACGCCAGAGCGCAGAAGCGAACGTTCTGGCAGCCGAGGCTTCCCTCGAACAGGCGCAACTCGCCCTGTCCAAGGCCACAATCGTATCACCGATCGATGGAATCGTCCTCTCGCGCGACGTCGACAGCGGCGCGACAGTGGCCGCCTCACTGGAAGCACCGACCCTTTTCACCATCGCTGGCGATCTTCGGCAAATGGAATTGCAAGTTTCGATCGATGAAGCAGATGTCGGCCAGGTAGCGGTCGGGCAAAAGGCGACGTTCACAGTTGACGCCTTCCCAGACCAGCGTTTTCCCGCCGAAATCACCTCGGTTCGGTATGCAGCGGAAACAGTTAATGACGTGGTGACCTACAAGGGCATCCTCTCGGTGCGCAACGATGACCTGTTGTTGCGCCAGGGCATGACGGCGACCGCCGACATTGTTGTCAAATCTGTCACTGACGCTCTGGTCATTCCCAACGCTGCCTTACGTTATTCCCCGCCTCAGACCACGGCAAACGAAAGCGATTCATCCGGAGGTGGCGTCTTCAGCATGTTCCGTCCACCCCGCCAGTCTGCGATCAGCGCGCCTGAGCCGACGGGGACGGAAAGGACCATTTGGCTGTTGCGTGATGGCGTTCCCGTCTCGGTCAACGTGGAAATCGGCGCCACCGATGGCCAGAAGACCGTCATCGTCAAAGGCGACATCAAGGAAGGCGATGCAGTGATCACCGACTCCGTCTTGCGGGCGGGCTGAGGCGATCATCATGGCCCCCGCCCCCCTGATCGAATTCAAACGCATTGCACGCATTTACGGCGAGGGCGAAGCCACAATTCGCGCCCTCGATTCGATCGATCTCATCATCGAAGAAAAGGAATTTGTCGCAATCATGGGACCGTCCGGATCGGGAAAGTCCACGGCGATGAATATCATTGGTTGCCTTGATGTTCCCTCATCCGGCCAGTACTTCTTCCAGGGCATCGACACGACGGGGTTCGACCGGAGCCAGTACACGCTGCTGCGCCGCCACATGCTGGGCTTCGTCTTCCAGGGCTTCAACCTCCTGGCGCGGACATCGGCGGTGGAGAATGTCGAGTTGCCGCTCATCTATCGCGGCGTGGATCCGCGAGAGCGCCGCCGCAAGGCCATGCATGCGTTGAGCCAGGTCGGGCTTTCAGGTCGAGAAGGGCACACAACGCAGGAACTGTCGGGAGGGCAGCAGCAACGCGTGGCGATTGCACGCGCCATAGTCACCAATCCAGCCGTTCTGCTGGCCGATGAGCCGACCGGCAATCTGGACACGAAAACCAGCCGCGAAATCATGGATCTCATTAGCCAGCTGAACCATGAAAACGGAATCACGGTGATCATGGTAACGCATGAAGACGACATCGCGGCCTATGCCAAGCGCAACCTCCGCTTTGTCGATGGTCACATCCAGTCCGACAGCCTGCTTGCCCCGGAGCGCGCTGATGTTCTTTGAAACGATCAAGCTCGCGCTGCGCGCCATCCGACGTAATCTGCTGCGCTCCTTCCTGACGGTACTGGGCGTCGTGATCGGGGTTGCGGCGGTGATCGCCATGGTCACCATCGGCAACGGCACGACGGCGCAGGTCAGCGCCGAGATCTCGAAACTGGGCACGAACCTGCTCTTCGTCCGGCCCGGGCAGTTCGGACCCGGGCGCGCATCGACAGATGCGAAGAAGTTCACACTGCGCGATATCGAGGCGATACGCGAGCAGGTCGGCGGATTGAGGGCTGTAGCCGGGGTAAACCAATCGACACAGACTGTGGTCTTTGGTGGGCAGAGCCGATCCGTCACCATTATTGGATCCGGTGGGGACTACTTGGTCGCCCAGGACTGGGAACTGGCATCCGGTCGCAGCTTCATGACCTCCGAAGAGCGTGGCGGACAATCGGTCTGCCTCATCGGCGAAACCGTACGGTCCCGCCTCTTCGGCTCCACCCCGGCGCTAAACCAGAGCGTAAGGGTTGGCAGCGTGCCCTGCGAGGTGATCGGTGTTTTGGCGAAGAAGGGTCAAAGCGGCATGGGCAACGATCAGGATGATGTCGTGATGATGCCGCTCAAGGTGTTCCAGCGGCGGATCGGCGGATCGAATGATGTATCCAGCATCATGGTGTCGGCGGAGAACGGCATATCGACCTCCAAGGTCCAGGCAGACATGGAGCGGCTTTTGCGCGAGCGACGCAAGATCGTTGCCGGGCGCGAGGATGATTTCTCCGTCAATGACATGACCCAAATGGCCGCGACCCTGACCGGCACCACGACACTGATGACAGGCCTGCTGGGTGCGGTCGCAGCCGTCTCCCTGCTCGTCGGCGGCATCGGCATCATGAACATCATGTTGGTCTCCGTCACAGAACGCACCCGCGAGATTGGTATTCGCCTTGCGATCGGGGCGGTAGAAGGCCAGGTATTGATGCAGTTTCTTGTCGAAGCCGTCACCCTCTCGGTGTTTGGAGGCTTGGTCGGCATCGCACTCGGCCTGGCGATCGCCTATGGTTCCGTGACGCTGATGTCCGTGCCCTTCGTCGTCAGCCCGTCTATCGTGCTCCTCGCCTTCGTTTTCTCGGCCGCGATCGGCATGGTCTTCGGCTATTTCCCAGCCAGACGGGCAGCGCGGATGAACCCGATCGACGCCTTGCGGCACGAGTAGTTGGTCCTCCGGCAAATGAAAACGCCCGGCACCAGGCCGGGCGTATCAATATTAGCCTCGCTTAGCGTTTAGCCGACGAACGCGCGTTCGATAACGAACTCGGCTGGCTTGTTGTTCGCACCTTCGGTAAGACCCGCCTTTTCCAGCAGGGCCTTTGTATCCTTCAGCATCGCGGTCGAGCCGCAGATCATGCCGCGATCGACGGCAGGATCGAGCGGGGGAACACCAAGATCGGTAAACATCTTACCATTCTCGATCAGGTCGGTGATCCGGCCCTTGAAGGGGTAGTCTTCGCGCGTCACCGTCGCATAGTGCTTCAGCTTGTCGCCGACCAGTTCCGCCAGGAATTCGTGGTTCTTGATTTCGTCGATCAGATCGAAACCGTATTTCAACTCCGCGACGTCGCGGCAGGTATGCGTGAGGATGACTTCCTCGAACTTCTCATAGGTTTCCGGATCGCGTATCAGGCTCGCAAAAGGCGCGATGCCGGTACCGGTCGAGAACATGTAGAGGCGCTTGCCGGGGGTAAGCGCATCCAGCACCAGTGTCCCCGTCGGCTTCTTGCGCATGAGCACCTTGTCACCCGGCTGGATACGCTGGAGATGCTGGGTCAGCGGACCATCCGGCACCTTGATCGAGAAGAACTCAAGCTCTTCATCCCAGGCAGGACTTGCGATCGAATAGGCGCGGTAGATCGGCTTGCCATCAACCATCAGGCCGATCATGGCGAATTCGCCCGAGCGGAAGCGAAAACCGGCCGGGCGGGTCATCCGGAAACGGAACAAGTGGTCTGTATAGTGCGTCACGCTCAGAACCGTCTCGGCGAATACGCCGTCCGGTACGATCAGTTCCGCATTGTCGGTCTTTACGGGAGCATTCATAGGCTGTTGGTCCTATCGTTCGGTCGATTGGGAGGAGCCTATAAACCAGACCTTCCCATTCCACAATTCAGCCGGCATGCGCATTTCGCAGCCGAGATATCCGTTAAAGCGAAGGCGGCAACCTTGACCGAAGTCAATTTGCCGCCCTTTGATAGCGATATTTCTATATCTCAGGCGCCAGTGGTGCCGAGGCGACGCCAGCTGAAACCGGCGACAGCGTCGGAAGACCGGGCTGTCGGCTGATAGCGCTGGGCAACGCCCGTGAGACAGTTTTCGGCAAGCCGGCGCTGGGCGACCGGATTTGTGACGGCAAAGCTGTCGAAGCCGGTGCGCAGCATCAGTGGCACCTGGTCGATCAGGACATCGCCGACGGCGCGGAGCTCGCCGTTGTAACCAAGGCGTTCGCGCAGCAGCGTGGCGTGACTGAAGCCACGACCGTCGTTGAAGGCCGGGAAGGCAACGGCGATCAGCGCGATGCGATCAAGATGCGGCTCGAGCTTCTTTACGTCATCGGCCGGGGCGATGAAAACGCCAAGGCCGATGTCATTGCTCTCGGCCACGGCGTCGAGAAAAGCGTCCAGCGGCAGCAGGGCTTTTTCGCCCTCGCCTGCCTTGCGGTCTTCGGTTTCGGTTACCCAGATATCGCCCTCGACGAAACCGGTTTCTTTCCAGATCTTGGTCATTTGTCTTCCCGTCTCACGCGGCTTCAGCAGAGGCGTTGCCGTAGAGCGCGTCCTTGAACGGC
Source organism: Rhizobium sp. G187 (assembly GCF_051549525.1). Classification (NCBI taxonomy): domain Bacteria; kingdom Pseudomonadati; phylum Pseudomonadota; class Alphaproteobacteria; order Hyphomicrobiales; family Rhizobiaceae; genus Rhizobium; species Rhizobium sp. G187. The sequence continues at coordinate 498,476 of NZ_JBPUGM010000001.1, read as the reverse complement.
TTCGGACCGACGCGGCGGTAGGCTTCAAGGAAGGTTTCCTTCGGATCGAGGCGCAGGCCGATATAGGTATCGACGATCGTCTCGACCGCATCGGTGACCTTTTCGGGCTCAAAGCCGCGACCGATGATCTCGCCGATCGAAGAATTCTCGTCACCAGAACCACCCAGCGTGATCTGGTAAAGCTCAGCACCCTTCTTCTCCACACCAAGAAGACCAATATGCCCGACATGGTGATGTCCGCAGGCATTGATGCAGCCGGAGATCTTGATCTTCAGCTCACCGATTTCCTGCTGGCGTGCCTGCGAGCCGAAACGCAGCGACAGCTCCTGGGCAACCGGGATCGAGCGGGCATTGGCAAGCGCACAATAGTCGAGCCCGGGACAGGCAATCATATCCGTGATCAGGTTCGAATTCGCGGTGCCAAGACCGGCCTTTTCGAGCGCCTGATAGAGCGGATAGAGATCTCCCTTGGCAACATGCGGCAGGATAAGGTTCTGTTCATGGCTGACGCGGATCTCGTCGAAAGCGTAGCGCTCGGCAAGGTCGGCGACGAGGTCCATCTGCGCATCGGACGCATCGCCCGGCGTGCCGCCGATCGGCTTCAACGAGATCGTCACCATTCCATAGTCAGGATGGACATGTGCCTGCACGTTCTGTGCGACCCAAGACGCGAAGGCCGCATCGGCCTTCTGCGCACGGGCAAGAGCTTCCCACCCGTCGGCGCGGGCGGTGAGTGCTGGTGGGGCAAAATAGGTTTCGATCGCACGGATATCCGCATCCGGCAGCTTCAGTTCGCCGTCGCGGATCTGGTCGAACTCAGCCTCGACTTGACGCGTCAGTTCCTCAACGCCGGTTTCATGCACTAGAATCTTGATGCGTGCCTTGTACTTGTTGTCGCGGCGGCCGTGCAGATTGTACACGCGCACGATCGCGGTGACGTAGGTCAAAAGATCGGCCTCCGGCAGGAAGTCTCGGATCTTCTTCGCGATCAGCGGTGTGCGGCCCTGACCGCCGCCGACATAGACGGCAAATCCGAGTTCACCCGCTTCGTTCTTCTTGAGGTGCAGACCAATGTCGTGAACTTGGATCGCGGCACGGTCCTTTTCGGCACCGGTGACCGCAATCTTGAACTTGCGCGGCAAAAAGGAAAACTCAGGATGCAGCGAGGACCACTGACGGAGTATTTCGGCATAGGGGCGCGGATCGGCGGCCTCATCGGCTGCTGCACCAGCAAAATGGTCTGCCGTCACGTTGCGGATGCAATTGCCCGAGGTCTGGATGGCGTGCATCTCGACGCTGGCGAGATCGGCAAGGATGTCGGGCGTGTCTGAAAGTTTCGGCCAGTTGTATTGGATGTTCTGGCGTGTGGTGAAGTGGCCATAGCCGCGGTCATACTTGCGGGCGATATGGGCCAGCATGCGCATCTGCTTGGAATTCAGCGTCCCATAAGGAATAGCAACGCGCAGCATGTAGGCGTGGAGCTGGAGATAGACGCCGTTCATCAGGCGTAGTGGCTTGAACGCGTCTTCCGCAAGCTCCCCCGACAGGCGGCGGGCCACCTGGTCGCGGAACTGCTCTACGCGCGCCGACACAAAAGCGTGGTCGAATTCGTCATAACGATACATGTGTTACCTCAGGCCTCAAGCCGCAATGAATGCCGGGTCGGCATAACCGTGACCCTCTGCATATGCAATGGTGGGGCCTTCAGCCCGGATACGTTCCCGCAGACGCAGTGGACGCAACTTGCCGTCCTTTTCCTCGATTTCAATGACATTTACGTCCACAACGAGGTTACTGGCAAAGGCCTGCTTGCCGGCGGTCTCGAGGGCCTCGACCGCCTCGGCATGGCGGGCAACGAAGGCTTCCTGCAGACGCTCGGTCCACTGGCCATTGGCGTCCAGCCAGACGGCGATGCCGTCGGTCAGGCGGTTTGCTGTGAGAACCTTGTCTACCATCCTCAAATCCTTGCAAGTTGCGGTTCGGCCGGAGCGAGCGCGCCAAGCGGCTCGGAACGGCTGAAATCGGCGCCGGCGACAGCGTCGCCGATGATGACCATGACCGGACCAGACAGCTCGGTACGAGCCTCCAAACCCGGCAATTCCTTTAGCGTACCGTGCAGCAGGCGGCTATCGCGACGCCCGGCATTTTCGACAACGGCAACCGTCGTATCCTCGGCGAGACCGCTTGTCATCAGACGCTCGGCAACGGAGGCTGCGACCGTGCGGCCCATGTAGACGGCGACGGTTGCGCCCGACAGCGCAAGCCGCGCCCAATCCGGCAAAACATTACCCTGCAAATCATGGCCGGTCGTGAAGACAAGCGACGAGGACACGCCGCGCAGCGTCAGCGGCAGTTCGAAATCGGCGGCGGCTGCGAGTGCCGAAGTAACGCCGGGCACGATCTCGTAGGCAATACCTGCATCCCGCAGGGCAGCCATTTCCTCGCCCGCCCGGCCGAAGACCAATGGATCGCCAGACTTCAGCCGGACGACACGCTTGCCAGCATGGCCAAGCTCGACGAGGAGCGCGTTGATCTCACTCTGGGACTTGGAATGGCAGCCCTTGCGCTTGCCGACCGGAATCCGCTCGGCGTCACGGCGCCCCATATCGACAACCTCGCGCGGCACCAGCGCATCATAGACGATCACGTCGCATTCCATCATCAGGCGATGTGCGCGCAGCGTCAGCAGGTCCTCGGCACCCGGACCGGCACCGACGAGGAAGACGCGGCCCTCAACGCGGTCAGCGGCAACGCCCTTCAGGAGACGGGTCGCTTCGCGGCGGGCAAGACTGATCTCGTCACCCTCGACATGGTCAGCCACCCTGCCCTTGAAGAAATTGCGCCAGAACAGCCGGCGCGGTGCACCGCGCGGCACGAGGCGATCAACGGCACGACGATAGGAATTGGCAAGGCGGCCGAGTTTACCGAGCGAGCGCGGCAGGAGGCGGTCGATATCGGCACGGATCATCTGGGCAAGCACCGGGCCGACGCCTTCCGTGCCGATGGCAACAGCGATCGGGGCGCGGTTGACGAGGGCGGGCGTGTAGAAATCGCAATAGTCGGGCTGGTCGACCGCATTGGCGGGGATGCGGGCGGCGCGGGCGGCAGCCACGATCTCGCGATCGAGAGCACCCTCACCCGTTGCGGCAAACACAAGGCGCGCGCCATCCACCTGGGAAGGTTCGAAGGACAAAGCCACCTGCTCAATGCCGCTCTGGGCAAGGAAGGCAGCGTAATCCTCTTGCGGGTCATCGGCGTAGGCAATGATGCGGGCTTCGGTGTTCTTCAACAGACGCGCCTTCGCATAGGCCTCATCGCCGTTTCCGAAAACGGCGGCGACCTCGTTCTCGACCTTGAAGAAGGCCGGAAAGACCGAAAGCTGTTTGTCCTGCTGTATCATGAATCATCCGATGTCAGAGGGTCACACTATCGCTTTTGCGCCGGCAAATTTGAAGAAACATAAATCCCCTCGCCCTTGGCCCTGCGTATTTCTTTCCTAGTCATATCGCTGTTGCGAGCAAAAGTGACCGGAGCATAATTCTCTATAAGTTCAGTGAAGATCTGGCGCACCGAACCGCAAAAAGTTGGAGACAGGCAATCATTTTGCTTTCTGCGGCTGTCGCCCAAGCGCTAGGATCGCACGGCAAAACGATGCGGAGCGACCCACTTGACCACGGCCGAACTTACTCGTCGACTGCTTGATGTAATCGAGCACGACATTCTTCCATTGACTGCCGAAGGCGTAGCCGCAGGCAACAAGATCTTCGGTGCAGCTATTCTGCGCAAGTCAGATCTCTCTCTGGTGCTGGCGGAAACCAACAACGAGTTGGAAAATCCGCTCTGGCATGGCGAAGTCCACACGCTGAAACGTTTTTATGAACTGGGCGAGCGGCCAAACACGAAGGATCTGCTCTTCCTCTCAACCCACGAACCTTGCACCATGTGCATGTCGGCGATCACCTGGGCTGGCTTTGACAATTTCTACTACTTCTTCAGCCATGAGGATAGCCGCGACGCCTTTTCCATTCCGCATGACCTGAAGATCCTGAAAGAGGTTTTCGGACTGGAGCCAGGCGGCTACCGCAAACACAATGCCTTCTGGCACAGCCACGCGATGATCGAAATGGTCGCATCCGCAGACGACGAGGAGAGACTTGCCTTGTTCGAACAGGTCAGCCGGATCAAGGGTACTTATGACGGGCTTTCACAGGCCTATCAGTCGTCAAAGACCAGCAACGACATTCCGCTCAACTGAGCACGCAGACAGGACATCATGGAAGCTTCCACCGACATTCACCGCCTGCTTGAAATCATGGCAGCGCTGCGCGATCCCGAAACTGGGTGTCCGTGGGATATCGTCCAGACATTCGAGACGATCAAGCCCTATACGATCGAAGAAGCCTATGAAGTCGCTGATGCAATTGAACGGAAGGATCCGGACGACTTGTGCGAAGAACTGGGAGACCTCCTGCTGCAGGTCGTCTTCCATGCCCGCATTGCCGAAGAAGCGGGCCAATTCGACTTCGGCGCAGTGGTCGAAGCCATCACGCGAAAAATGATAAGGCGGCATCCGCATGTGTTTGCGCGCTCCGATGCCGACACGCCCGAAGCGGTGAAGGCACAGTGGGACAAGATCAAGCAGCAGGAGAAGGCGGAGCGGGCGGCAAGGCGCGCGGCGCGCGGTATAACCTCCGATCCACAGGCTGGCCATCTCGGCTCCGTGCAACGCTCATTTCCGGCGCTGACCGAAGCTCTCAAATTGCAGGAGCAGGCCGCCAAGGTCGGCTTCGACTGGTCGGAAGCGGCCCCAATCCTCGACAAGATCGAGGAAGAGATCGGCGAATTGCGAGAGGCGCTGGCCGAGAACCGGCCCGACAAGGTCAAGGACGAACTCGGTGACTTGATCTTCGCGCTGGTCAATATTGGCCGGCACGTGGGCGCGGAGCCAGAACAGTCGTTGCGAGGAACGAATACAAAATTCCGAAATCGTTTCAGGTACATCGAAACAGAAATTCAAGCGAACGATGAGAATTTGGAGAATGCCACGCTGGATCGAATGGAAGAGCTCTGGCAGGCGGCAAAGACCCTTGAGCGACAGATCGGCTGAACCTGCATGAAACTCGACGGTCTCGATGTCGCCATCGCAGGTGCCGGTGTCGGGGGCCTCGCGCTTGGCACCATGCTCGCCCGGTTCGGCGCCCGCGTCACGCTTTACGACCAGATGGAGGCACCGCGGCCTGTGGGCTCCGGTTTTGTGCTACAGCCGACCGGAGCCCAGGTTCTGGCAGCGATTGGCTTGCTTGCCCCGGTGGCCACACGCGGGCGACGCGTCGACCGGATGGTCGGGCGACTGAAGGACGGGGGCAAGCCCGTGCTCGATGTGCGCTACAGGTCGGACGAATTCGGCATCGCCGTTCAGAGGGTGGCGCTGTTCGATGTGCTGTTCGAGGCGGCGCGCGCTGCTGGTGTTACCTTTGAAGCATCGGCACGGATCAGCGGCGTCGAGCCGGGGGAGCATCCTCGCTTTGTCTTCGTTGATGGCCAGCGATCAACGCCAGCCGATCTTGTCATCGACGCCATGGGGGCCAATTCCCCGATCGGCAACCGCCCGGACAGCGAACTGAGCTACGGCGCGCTATGGGCGACCGTACCCTTTCCGAAAGGCGACGTATTCCAGGAGAACCTGCTCGAACAGCGGTATGACCGCGCTTCGCGTATGGCCGGCGTGCTGCCGGTCGGGACGGCCCGTGCGGGGGCACCCGCCATGGCAACCTTTTTCTGGAGCCTGCGGACGACAGACTATGCGGCATGGCAGGCGGACGGCCGCGACGCATGGCTGGAAGCGGTAGGAAGGCTCTGGCCGGAGGCCGTTCCGCTCGCCGAAGTCGCCGAACCGGTCCATGCCCGCTATCGCCATCTGACCCGCCAGCCGGTGCTCGGGCGCCACGCACTGAAGATCGGCGATGCCTGGCATGCGACCAGCCCGCAACTCGGCCAGGGCGCCAATATGGCACTGCTAGATGCAGCGTCGCTGGCATCCGCACTGATCCACGCCGAGGACATCGGCGCAGCCATAGGTCGGCATCTGCGGCAAAGGCAGATGCATGTGCACAGCTATCAGTTCCTGAGCCATTGCCTGACGCCCTTTTACCAGTCGGATAGCCGCCTACTGCCGGCGCTCCGCGACCACCTGATCGCGCCAGTGACGACGCTGCCGGGCATTCGCTCCATCATCTCGACGCTGGTGACGGGCGATCTTCTCGATCCGGTTGGGCGGTTGCGCCTCGCAGAGGCCTTCGCGCGTACATGCAGTCGCGGCGAAAAGCGTCGTGAGGATGAGGGCTCGCCCCTCTAGAGTTTACCCGTCCATTTTTCCGAGTCATAGGCATCATCAGCGCGTGTCTGGGGTGCCCCAGACCCTGGCGTGAAGGCCTTCAGAAGGTCCGACAGCTCCCGTGAACGCTTGTCCCAGATTACACCGAGATGATGCATGATCTCAGGACTCCTGGCGCTATCGTCTCCAGTCGAAGCCCTAACAACCTGCAGATAGTGTTCGGGAAGGCTTCCATAAGTGCTCCGAACAAGCGTGATCCGATCGATCTCACCCCATGCCAGCGTTAAATTGGTCGGAGACCCGAGCGTGATGCCGTTGTCGGAAACTTCAAGGATCAAGGCGTTGCGTGGATCAAAAACCGGCAGCCGCTTCGTGAGGCTTCCGACGAGGGCAACGCTCAAGCCTGAGCAGAAAATAGAAACGGCAATGTCAGCGACCACAGGGGTCGAAAGCCAATCAGACACGCCCCGCCCTAGGTGCCACCCCATTACCACGAGCATAACGGTCAAGAGTGTTTTGTAAATCTTTCGACTGCGCCGAAGCTCGAAAACAACATGACGGTCAGGCGCTGCATCATCGCGATTACTGCCTGCGCCTCCCATCTCGCCCCTCAAGCCAGAGCACTTAGCGCTCCCAGTCTTCCTTGTCAGTCGCCTTCTTGCTCCCGAGCTTGCGCTCGAGTTCGTCCGCCTGGCGGTCGGTCAGCCGCACATCAAGGCTGACGCTGCCATCTTCGTGGTCCTCGCGACCGCTGACGACAGCATTGCCATAGAGCCAGGACACGACCGCCTGCTTGTCAGCGGGAACCATAATCGTGGCCTCAGTCAAAACGCCTGAGAGCCGCTGCGAGATCGTCTCCAGCAGGACATCGACACCCTCGCCCGAAATCGCCGATACAGGCCGGACATTCTCTCGACCGGCAGCCTTTTGCAGAATGCCGTCATGATTTTCGGGATCAAGACGATCGATCTTGTTCCAGACCTCGATGATCCGCTCCGAGCGCTCCTTCTCGTCGATCCCGAGATCGTCGAGAATGCGCAGAACATCTGCGGACTGGGCGCCGTTATCAGGATCGGCCATATCACGCACATGCAGGATCAGATCGGCTTCCAGTACTTCTTCAAGCGTGGCGCGGAAGGCGGCGACAAGGTGCGTTGGCAAGTCAGAAATAAAACCAACCGTATCCGACATGATGACGGTGCGGCCATGCGGCAGCTTCATTCGCCGAAGCGTTGGATCAAGCGTGGCGAACAGCATGTCTTCGGCCAGAACACCGGCACCGGTGATCCGGTTAAACAACGTCGACTTGCCCGCATTGGTATAACCGACCAGCGCGACAATCGGATGCGGCACCTTGCGCCGCTTGGCGCGGTGGAGCTGACGGGTGCGGACCACCTGCTCCAGCTCACGCTCCAACTTGATGATCTTGTCCTGCAGCTGCCGGCGGTCGGCTTCGATCTGGGTTTCACCCGGCCCGCCCATGAAACCAGCACCACCGCGCTGCCGTTCAAGGTGGGTCCAGGAGCGCACGAGGCGGCCCTTCTGGTAATTGAGGTGCGCGAGTTCGACCTGCAGCGTTCCTTCCTTGGTGGACGCCCGGCGGCCAAAGATTTCAAGGATGAGGCCCGTCCGGTCGATGACCTTGGCGTTCCAGGCCTTCTCCAAATTGCGCTGCTGAACCGGTGTCAGCGGATGATCGACAATGACGAGACCCGCATCGTGCTCGTCAAGCAGCGCGGTTACCTCGGCAATCTTACCGGTGCCGAGAAGCGTCGCCGGCCTTGGCTGATTGACAGCCACGATCAGCCCCTGAACGATGGTGAGATCAATCGCCCTGGCAAGACCGATCGCCTCCTCGAGGCGCGCTTCGTTAGATCGTCCGGGAGCGGGCGGCGCTCCATCGGGCAGGCTCTGGGGCCTTGCCTGCTTGAGGACTGGGACGAGCACGAGGGCGCGCATATCATCCCGGTGCTTTTCGCCTTCCGGGATGATCGACTCATTCTTGGTATCGCGGGTTGTTATGATCTCAGTCCTGTGTGGAAGCGTTTTCGTCGTTCTCGAACATCGTCATCGGCTGGCCCGGCATGATGGTCGAGATGGCGTGCTTGTAGACCAATTGCGAATGGCCGTCGCGACGAAGAAGAACGCAGAAATTGTCAAAGGAAGTTACGACACCTGTCAGCTTCACACCATTAATCAGGAAGATCGTGAGGGAGATCTTCTGCTTGCGGACGGTGTTGAGAAAAAGATCCTGCAGGTTTTGAGAACGTTCCGCCATGGCGCCGCTTCTTTCTTTATTGCCGGCCGTTTTCGACCGGTGTGATTATTCTTGACTGCTGGTAAGGAAGCAGGGCCTTGCCCTCGCACCCCTCCTCAGGCGAATGTGGTATCAAATCGCCGTCTTCTCCGCAATGTCGAAAAACGCCGGGCAAGAGCGTTCACGCGCCCTGTTCAAGACGGGATGGCAGTGACGGAACGATCACAATCCACGACCTGAACCAGGTGGCCTAGACGCTCGAGACACTGCGAACCTATGCGCCCAGCCTCAGAAATACTGGATCGACACACGAAAGAGCTGCTCGACATGGCGCACAGAGTCGGCAGCCGCAAAAAGCACGACCCGATCCCTGGCCTTGATCTTCGTATCCCCATCCGGACGGATCACGGTCTTATCGCGATAGATGGCGCCAATCCGGAGCCCCGGCGGCAATTCCAATTCGCGAAACGGCCTGCCGACCAGAGGTGACGTCTCAAGTGCCTCAGCCTCGATGACCTCTGCCTTGCCCTTCTGCACCGCATACACTGCGCGGATACGGCCCTTGCGGACATGCTGCAGAACGCGCGAGATCGTCACGGCCCGTGGATTGATCGCCGCATCGATCCCGATGGAACCGGCAATATCGTGGAAGGACGGGTTGTTGATCAGCGCCATGCCCGACTTGCAGCCGAGACGTTTTGCCATCGCCGTACCGAGAATATTGGTCTGGTCGTTGTTTGTCAGCGCCACCATCAGATCGGCATCCTGAATATCGGCCTGCTGCAGAATATTCTGATCGAGAGCTGACCCATGCAGGACGATGCCGTTCGGCAATTGGTCGGACACCATCAAAGCGCGATCGCGATCGCTCTCGATGATCTTCAGCCGCACGCGCGGCTGCATCTTCTCGATGGTTTGCGCAACATAGTAGCCGATGTTACCACCACCGGCGATGACGATCCGGCCCGCCTCCTGCTCTTCGTGGCCAAACAGGCCAAGGGTCCGCCGCGCATGATCCTTCTGGCAGATCACATAGGCGAGATCGCCGACATGAAGCTGATCCTGGGATCGCGCCACGCTGAGGCGACCATTGCGATAGATCGCGCATACTGTCGCCATCAGATCGGGAAAGAGCTCGCTCAACTGGTTGAGAGGCGTATCGACGACTGGGCAGTCCTCCATGCATTCGATGGCGAGCATGGCAATCGTGTCATCAGCGAAACGAACGATGTCGGTGGCCCCGGGGAAAGAGATGCGGCGCAGCACCATTTTGCCGACCTCGATTTCGGGCGAAATCGTCACGTCGATCGGAAGGTTGTCACGGCTGAAGAGATCGGAATATTCGGGCCTGAGATAATTCTGCGAACGGATACGCGCAATCTTGGTCGGCACATTGAACAGCGAATGCGCCACCTGACAGGCCGTCATGTTGATTTCGTCATACAGCGTCACCGCAATCAGCATATCTGCCTGATCGGCACCAGCCAGCGCCAGAACGTCCGGATGCGCGCCGTGCCCGACATAGCCGCGAACATCCAGCGTTTCCGTGATGTGTGTAATCAGCGAGGCCGACGTATCGATGATCGAGACGTCATTGTCCTCCTGAGACAGACGTTCGGCGATACCGTAGCCGACCTGTCCGGCTCCGCAAATGATGACCTTCATGCCGTTCTCCCCCTGCCTGACGGCGTAAAAGCCGGACTCGACCCCGACCGCTTATACGCCAAGGGATTTCAGTTTGCGATGGAGGGCCGACCGCTCCATACCGACAAATTCAGCGGTCCGGGAGATGTTGCCGCCAAACCGGTTGATCTGAGCGATCAGATAGTCACGCTCGAACATTTCACGCGCCTCCCGGAGCGGAAGGGTCATGATATGCGTGTCACTGCGGGCAGACACCTTCGGCAGCATGTCGGAGAAATCCTGCGGCAGCATATCGGCCGAAATCGGCGTATCAGGGCTGTCGCTCTGAACGAGGATCAACAACCGCTCCATGTTATTGCGCAGCTGGCGGATATTCCCCGGCCAGTCATTGGCCTGCAGCACCGCCATCGCGTCGTCACCGATCCGGCGCTGACGAATACCAGCCTGTTCAGCAATCTGGCGCATGAAGAGATCGACCAGGAACGGAATGTCCTCACGGCGCTCGGCGAGCGCCGGCACTTTGATGGGCACGACAGCAAGCCGATGAAAGAGATCCTCGCGAAGCCGCCCTTCGGCGATCATGCCTTCCAGGTTATAAGCGCTGGACGAGATGATGCGCACATCGACCTTAACCCGCTTGGAGCCACCGACGCGCTCGAACTGCTGGTCGACCAGGACCCTGAGGATCTTGTTCTGCGTCTCGCGCGGCATTTCACCGATCTCGTCGAGATAGAGGATACCACGATGGGCTTCCTCAAGCGCGCCGATCTTGCGCGGCTGTCCAGGCGCGCCCTCTGTCCCAAATAGCGCAATCTCCATGCGCTCAGGCGTAATCGCGGCAGCATTCAAGGAAACGAACGGCCCAGCGGCTCTGCTGGACCGCTTGTGGATCATCCGCGCCACCAGTTCCTTGCCGGAACCAGATGGACCCAGGATCATGATACGGCTGTTGGTTGGCGCCACCTTCTCGATGGTCTGGCGCAGCTGCGATACCGCAACCGAGGTGCCGATCAGCTCCATCGCATCACCGGTCCGCCGTTTCAGCTCGGAAACCTCGCGCTTCAACTTGGAGTTTTCGAGCGCGCGCTCGGCGATCAGAATGAGACGGTCGGCCTTGAACGGCTTTTCGATGAAATCGAAGGCGCCCCGCTTGATCGCCGAGACCGCCGTTTCGATATTGCCATGGCCGGATATCATCACCACCGGCAAGTCGGGATGGCGTATCCGGATCTCATCGAGCAGGGAAAGCCCGTCAAGACGGCTGCCCTGCATCCAGATGTCGAGAAAGACGAGACGCGGAACACGATCCGAAATTGCTGCGAGAGCGCTGTCAGCGTCATGCGCCGTGCGGGTTTCGTGTCCCTCATCGCTGAGGATCCCGGAGACGATCTCGCGGATGTCCTCTTCGTCATCGACTACCAGAATATCAGAGGCCATTGATCACTTCCTTGTCGTTCACGCTTTCGGCAGACGGCGCATCCGCGCGCGGCAGGATAATGCGAATCATCGCACCCCGACCTCGATCGAATTCCGCCGGCGCATCGTGCAGCTCGAGCTGTCCGCCGTGCTCTTCAATGATTTTCTTGACGATAGCGAGACCGAGCCCTGTGCCCTTCTCGCGCATCGTCATGTAGGGCTCCAGGATGCGGTGCCGGTTTTCAGTCGGCAATCCGCGACCATTGTCGATGACATCGACCATGAAGCGATCATTCTGGTCATCGAAATGCGACCGGACCATGATCTTGCCGCCCTCGCCCAATTCCTCCCGAGGAACGGACTCGATCGACTCGACCGCATTCTTGACGATATTGCCAACCGCCTGGGCCAGCATGCGAGCATCGAAGCTGCCGATTAGAGGGGCATCGCCGAAATCGCGCTGGAAATCGATATCCGCACTACCAATTTCGCGAAGGAAGACGGCATCCGTCAGCACTTCGCGCAGATCCACCCGCTGTTTCGTCGGCTTCGGCATGCGAGCAAAGGAAGAGAACTCGTCGACCATGCGGCCGATATCCTCGACCTGCCGAATGATCGTATCCGTGCATTGGTTGAAAACCGCCTTGTCGTCCTCGGCGATCTGCTTGCCATAACGACGCTTGAGACGCTCGGCGGAGAGCTGGATCGGGGTCAGCGGGTTCTTGATCTCGTGTGCGATCCGCCTTGCGACATCGGCCCAAGCGGTGGAACGCTGCGCCACCACCAGATCAGTGATATCGTCGAGCGTGATGACGTAGCTGTCTTCTGATCCGCGCGTTTCTTCGCGGGTAACCTGAACGTTGAGTGTCCGCTCTTTACCGCCACGAATCATGTTGATCTGTTCTCGGTACTCGCCGCGATGGCGAACGGCCGCCTCCGACAAGACACGATCGACTTCGGGCGCAACAAGGGCGAGCTTCTGACCAATCAACTCATCGGCGGGCAAAGCAAGAAAGAATTCGACGGAGGGGTTAACGATGGAAATGATGCCGTCGCCCTCAACGCCGATGACGGCAGCAGTGACACCGGAAAGCACCGCTTCGATGAACCGGCGCCGATCGTCGACCTCGTCTTTCGCTTCAAGGATTTCGTCGCGCTGCGACCGGATCTGGGACACCATCTTGTTGAATGTCCGCGACAGACTTCCGACATCACCATCAGCTGCCCGGACCGGAACCAGAACATTGAGATTGCCGGAGGCAATGCTGTCCGCGGCACCGATCAGAAGTCTAATCGGACGCACGATCCGGTCCGCCACGGCAATCGCGGTCCAGATGGCTGCCAGAAGCACGATCAGGGCAAAACCCAGATAGAGAATCGCAAAGGCGATCTGCAGTGTCGTTCGCCCGTCTTCCATCGCCTTGTATTCGGCGGTGTTGTCTTCCATCAGGCGCATCGCCTGCATGACCTTCGGGTCAACCGCCCGGATCGTGTAGAGATAGGTACCGGAAAGCGAATCGAGCTTGATGATCGCCCCGACAAGATTGGTTACACCCGGCGGAATGAGCGTCGGCTGACCGGCTGCAGCGCTTTGCAGCGCATCCCGCGGGATCGCCGGCAGCGGCTTGTCCGTATCAATATCCGCCTTGGTGATCGACGAACCGTCCTCGCGGACGAGAAAGGCGCCGAGCATGCCACGACCTCTGGCCTGTCGTGTCATGAGTTCCACGAAGCCGGTCCGGTCGAGATAAAAGAGAGCCCGATTCCGCTCGAGGTCATTAGCCATCGAGATTGTCTGCCCCTGCAGATAGCTCGCATTTTCGAGCATATAGGCCTGGGCAACGTTCAGCGAAGACGAAACGATCGACTGTGTTCGGATCGAGAACCAACGATCCAGCCCGACGTTAAGGGTGATTGAGGCAAAGATCGCGACGAGAATGGCCGGCGTGATGGCGATGACGGAAAACAGCGTGACGATGCGAACATGCAGTCGCGCCGCAGCTCGGCCGCGATTACGCGCCTTGAACAGCCGCAGAAGCTCGCGCACGATCAGCACCATCAACCCGACGATGAACAGCGAATTGATCACGGCCGAGGCGGCCAAAACTCGCGTCGTCGGCTCGATGGGCGTCAGCCCGAGCAGAATGGGCAGCGTGAAGCTGGCGCTGAGCAGAGCACCGCCGGCGAGCAGAAGTCCCGGCAGGGCAAATGAAGCCCTGCGGTCTTTGGCCAATGCGGCATCAAATTCCGCAACTGAGGTCACCCCCACGCCTGCCATTCCATATTCCCCCGGGTCCGTATTGCGCGGACCTCTATGCATGCAACATCGTCATGGGCCGTCACCGGGAGCAAACTGCCGGTTCGACACAGTCAACGTGGCTTTTGAGCAACGTATTGTGGCGAAATTGCAACGGAGGTTCCCGGCATGTCAAGCCGAGCGGGAGCTGCGATAGACGGAAACGCCGAGTTCGCGGATCTTCTTGCGCAAGGTATTGCGATTGAGCCCGAGAAGATCAGCAGCCTTGATCTGATTTCCGCGTGTTGCCGTCAGCGCGGCAAGGATCAGCGGATACTCCATTTCGGTCAGCACACGGTCATAGAGGCCAGCCGGCGGCAGGGCGTCACCAAAGCCTGCAAAGTAGGTGCGCATATTTTCCTCGACCGCCTGCGCGATCGTCATGCTGCCAACGGGCACGCCGGCCTTGGTAATTGGACTGTCGGAAATATCCGCCCGCAGCTCCTGCTCGACGATTTCGCGGCCTATGACATCCTGTGGATAAAGCGCCATCAGGCGGCGAACAACATTCTCAAGCTCGCGAACATTGCCCGGCCATGCATAGGACTTCATCACTTCGAGCGCATCCTGGTCGAAACGCTTTGCGTCCAGCCCTTCCTTCTCGCCCTGCTGGATGAAATGCCGGACGAGGTCGGGAATGTCCTCCGCGCGATCGCGCAGCGGCGGCAGCCGCAACGGAACCACGTTGAGGCGATAATACAAATCCTCGCGGAAAAGCCCCTGATTGATGGACTGCTTCAGGTCCTTGTTGGTCGCAGCAACAATTCGGACATCTGTGCGGATCGGCGTGCGTCCGCCCACGGTCGTATATTCACCTTGTTGCAAGACGCGCAGAAGGCGCGTCTGCGCATCCATCGGCATGTCGCCAATCTCGTCAAGAAAGAGCGTGCCCCCCTCGGCCTGTTCAAAGCGGCCTGTGGAGCGTGTCTGCGCACCGGTGAACGCACCCTTCTCGTGACCGAACAGCTCGGATTCGATCAGGTCTCGTGGAATGGCGGCCATGTTGATCGCAACGAAGGGACCGTGGCGGCGCTTGCCATAGTCGTGAAGGGCCTTGGCCACCAGTTCCTTGCCGGTGCCGGACTCACCCGTGATCATCAACGTCAGGTCAGTCTGCATGAGGCGGGCAAGGACGCGGTAGATTTCCTGCATGGCTGCAGAACGACCGACAAGCGGCATCCCATCCTGCATGTCGTCGTCGAGGCGCGCCGGACGCTTCTTCGGTTCGGACAGTGCCCGGCCAATGATCGCGATCAGTTCGGTGAGATCGAAAGGCTTCGGCAGATAGTCATAGGCGCCTTTTTCGGAAGCCTTGATTGCCGTCATGAAAGTGTTCTGCGCGCTCATCACAAGCACGGGCAAGTCTGGCCGGGCCTTCTTGATCCGCGGCAGGAGATCAAATGCATTCTCGTCCGGCATCACGACATCGGTCACCACGAGATCCCCCTCGCCGGCCGACACCCAGCGCCACAAGGTGGCGGCGTTCGAGGTGATGCGCACATCATAGCCTGCCCGGCTCAAGGCCTGGTTCAGGACAGTGCGGATCGCAGCATCGTCGTCTGCAACAAGAATTGTGGCCGTCATTCGTATGTTCCCGTGGATTTGGCAATCGGCGCGTCGTCGAGTGCAATTTCTTTCGACATTGGCATCAGGACGCGGAAGGTGGTGCGGTTCGCCTGGCTCTCGCATTCGACGATGCCGCCATGGCCGCCGATAATCTTGGCGACCAGAGCCAGCCCCAACCCCGAACCATTGGTCTTGGTCGTAATGAAGGGATCGAAGAGATGCGGCAGAAGGTCGGATGGAACGCCAGGACCGTTGTCATGGACGCAGAATTCGAGCGGCAGGGAAATCTTCTCGCGCGAGCCGGCAACCGAGAGACGGATACCCGGACGATATGCCGTCGTTAGCTGGATCTCTCCGTCCGACCGTTCGCCAATGGCCTCGGCGGCATTCTTCACCAGGTTCAGGAACACCTGCACCAACTGGTCGCGATTGGCAAAGACCGGGGGCAACGACGGGTCATAGCTTTCGGTGATGCGAATGTTGCGCGCAAAACCCGCTTTGGCGACCGCCTTCACCTGATCGAGGACCGAATGGATGTTGATCGACTGGCGATCCACCGGACGCTCATCCGAGAACACTTCCATGCGATCGACCAACGACACAATCCGATCGGTCTCATCGCAGATGAGCCGTGTCAGAGCCCGATCTTCATCGGTAACGGCAGTCTCCAGCAGCTGCGCGGCACCTCGAATGCCCGAAAGTGGGTTCTTGATCTCATGCGCCAGCATCGAGGCAAGCCCTGTGACTGATCGCGCGGCCGCACGATGCGTCAACTGCCGGTCGATCTTGTCGGCCATCGAGCGTTCCTGAAAAACGACAACGACATTTCCCGGCTGGCTCAGCACCGGTGCGACATAGAGATCAACGAGTTTTTCCTGGCCAAGTCGCGGCGAACTAAGGTCGACGCGGTATTCATTCACCGGCGCGCGACGTTCGCGCACCTGCTCGATAAGGGATAGAAGCGGACTGCCAAAGGGAATGAAGGTCGAGATACGATAGCGAGACAGATGTGTCGCGCTCGCGCCGAAAAAGGCCTCAGCCTCCCAATTGGCAAAAGCGATATGGCCGTTGGCATCCACCATCACCACGGGATTCTGGATGGCGTTCAAGACGGCCATGGCGAGGCCGGTCCCCTTGTCATTCGCCGTCATGCGGCCTCCTGTATGGCCTGGCCGGCAATCCCTTTGGAGAGAGCCTGCATCAAAGCCTTCGCAACCTGTTCGGGGTCCTTGGATGTCATCAGCGCGGCTTTTTCATCGGGCGCCACATCTTTTGCATGGCGATCGATATACCAGCCGAGATGCTTGCGGGCATGCCTGACGCCAACATCCGCGCCATAATGCTCCAGCATCATCCGGTAGTGTTCCAGTGCGATGGCCGGAATTTCGGCAGTCTGCGGCCCATCATGCCCCGCCAACTGACCGGCATGCCAGGGACGTCCCTGGCAGGCCCGGCCGAGCATCACGGCATCCGCCCCCGACCGACGCAGGATATCGGCTGCGTCATCAGCCGTTTCCACATCGCCATTGGCGACCAGGGGAATCCGGATCGCGTCGCGCACGGCAGCAATCGCGTCCCAGTCGGCCCGCCCCTCGTAAAACTGCATCCGGGTACGGCCATGGACCGTGACCAACTGCACGCCAGCATCTTCAGCGCGCTTGGCGATATAGGGCGCATTGATGGAAGCACTGTCCCAGCCAAGCCGCATCTTGACGGTCACCGGGATCTTGACGGCCTTGACTGTCGCCTCGATCAGCGACAGCGCGTGGTCCGGTTCGCGCATCAGGGCAGATCCGGCATAACCGCCGATCACCTTCTTCGCCGGACAACCCATATTGATGTCGATGATATCGGCCCCGTTAGCCTCGGCAATCACGGCGGCCTCTGCGAGCCATTTCGCGTCTCGGCCGGCAAGCTGCACCATGTGGGGAGACAACCCTGCTCCCTTAAGCCGCGACCAGCTTTCAGCCGCATTAAATACCAGCTCCCGGCTGGCAACCATTTCAGTGACAACCAGCCCTGCGCCATAGCGGAAGGCCAGCTGGCGGAACGGCAGGTCGGTGACGCCCGACATCGGCGCGAGCACAACACGGTTGCGTACGCGGACGGGTCCGATCTGAAACGGACTATCTAGGGTGACAGACGTCAAATGACTATCTTTCGAGCATCAGTGCATTCTGCACTATTTTTAGACAGTACCGAGGCGATTGCCAAGAGGCAAAGCCATGCCGTCGATAAAAAATCGTGCAGATGCTGGAAAAGGGATGTTCGAGCCGATAGAGCACGGTTGCGAAGATAATGTGTCATGGACCAGGCAGGGCAATGGAGCAAGAGCGGAGCAGAACAATCGGGATCATCCTCGTCGCTGCAGGCCGCGGGGAACGCGCAGGCGCTTCAGTCGAGGGACCCAAACAGTATCGGCGGATCGGTGGCAAGCCGGTCATCTGGCACACACTGAAGCTTTTCCTCGAATGGCCCAAAAGTGGCCCCGTAGTTGTCGTCATTCACCCAGACGATGACACACTTCTAAAGGCCGCCACCTCGGATTTAGCCAGGCAGGATCAGTTTATGATCGTGACCGGCGGTGCAACACGGCAGGAATCGGTCCTGAACGGATTGAGGTGCTTACGGGAAAGCGGCGTCGAACACGTCATGATCCATGACGGCGTTCGGCCCTTTGCGAACCATGCGCTCTTGGATCGGATCGCGACAGATCTCGCCGCCGGTAAAGCGGCGCTTCTGCCGGCCGTTGCCGTTACCGATACAATAAAACGGGCCGACGCATCCAAGGTTGTGATCGATACGGTTCCTCGCAAGGATCTCTTCGCCGCCCAGACACCGCAGAGCTTCCACTATGAAACCATCCTGGCCGCTCATGAGCGGGCCGCACGCGAGGCAAACATCGACTTTACGGACGACGCCTCGATTGCCGAGTGGGCCGGCATCCCGGTTCATATCGTCGAAGGCTCAATCGACAATATCAAACTCACAGTGCAGAGGGATATCACCATGGCCGACGAAAAACTGAAGCGGGCCGCCCTCCCCGATGTCCGAACCGGCAACGGCTACGACGTCCACCAGCTCGAATCCGGCGAGGGCGTGACTCTGTGCGGCGTCTTCATTCCACACGACCAGAAATTGAAGGGCCACTCGGACGCGGATGTCGCCCTTCACGCTCTGACGGATGCGCTGCTCGCCACCTGTGGCGCAGGCGATATAGGCGATCACTTCCCCCCTTCCGACCCTCAATGGAAGGGCGCACCCTCGCGGATTTTCCTTGAGCACGCAGCCGACATCGTTCGCAAGGCGGGCGGCACGATCATGAATGCAGACGTTTCGTTAATTGCCGAAGCACCTAAAATCGGCCCGCATCGCCAGGCCATGCGCGAAAAACTCTCCGAAATCCTGGGCATCTCGCTCGACCGCTGCTCGGTCAAGGCAACAACCAACGAGACGATCGGCTTCGTCGGCCGTCGTGAAGGCATCGCGGCAATCGCCACCGCGAGCGTCGTCTTTCAGGACATGAGCTGATGGGGCTGTATCCCGCAGATATAGAAACCAAGGCTGCGACAATCATCGCTGCCTACCGCGAACGACGATGGATGATCACAACGGCGGAATCCTGCACCGGCGGCTTGATCGCCGGCGCTCTGACGGAGATCTCTGGCTCCTCCGCCGTGGTGGACCGTGGCTTCGTCACCTATACCAATCAGGCGAAGATGGATTTGATCGGCGTCTCAGCCAAAACGCTGGAGGCCTTCGGGGCAGTCTCTAAGGAGACAGCGCTGCAGATGGCCAGTGGCGCGCTGATGCGCTCGAACGCACATGTTGCTGTGGCCGTCACCGGAATTGCCGGACCGGGAGGCGGATCGGACGAAAAGCCGGTCGGGCTCGTGCATCTGGCATTGACGACCCGAAGCGGGCTGACCAATCACCGGGAAATGCGTTACGGCGATATCGGTCGTCACCCGGTAAGGCTTGCAACGATTAACACGGCCCTTGAAATGCTACTCAGAGCTGTGGAATAAGTCGATGTCAGCGGCATCGCAATTTTGCCACGTGACTATCCCTTGCCCAATTTCCTGAAGGTTTGCATTTTCACATTTGGAGCAGCCGAATGAAGGCCTGGCAGATTTTCCGGCACGCCCTACGTCAACTCGCAGGGAATTTCAAAGCAGCCGTCTCGGTCTCTGCCTAACCTCTAGGACTGGCGCTGATCGGATTATTGTTAGTGTCGGGTGACATCCTACTCCTTTCCCCAGAGCAGATGCAGCAGCGCGTCAGCACCGGCCAAGCTGCGGGTGATGCCGGAAGATCCTTGATTGCGGTTGTTATCTTCGGTGTCGCATTTCTCTGGACAGCCGTTGCATGGCATCGTTTCGTGCTGCTGGGCGAACTGTCAGGTTGGCGCCCGCCCTTTCACGGGCGCCGAATGGCGGCTTACTTCGGCAAAGGGCTGTTACTCGGCCTGATCCTCATCATTCCGGCGCTCATGCTGATGGCATTCATCGCCATGCTCGCTGCGAGCCTGCCCGCTGGTCTTGTCCCCTACACCCTCTTTCTCGTCATTCCGGCCTATCTCGCCCTTTCCACGATCACCCTTCGGCTGGCAACGATACTGCCAGGAGTTGCTCTCGGCCATCAGACTCCGCTTCTTGAGGGGCTGACGACGACTGGCGGAAACGGCCTTGTTTTTCTCGCGCTCGTGGTAATCCTGGCGCTCGCAGGACTAGTCACCGACCTAATCGCTCAGGCTCTCGCCGGCATCTCGCTAGGTTTGGCGTTTGTCTGGTACATCCCTGCCCAGTGGTTCATGACCATGCTCGGGCTCTCTGTCCTCACCACGCTGTACGGCCATTACATCGAGCAGCGTCCGTTGATATGAATACTCAGAGCTCGGCGTAGATCTTATCCGCCCGCGTCTCGAAGGCTTCCGAGAACATCCGGAATGCACGGTCGAACATCGAGCCCATCAAGGCGCCGAGAATCCGGTTCTTGAATTCGTAGTCGATGAAAAAATGCACGGCGCAACCGCCATCGCCCGCCTCTTCGAAACGCCAGCGATTGTCGAGATACTTGAACGGTCCCTCAATGTATTTGACATCGATCGCCCGCTCCGCCGCGGTCAGCAGGACTTGGGTCGTAAAGGTCTCGCGGATCGCCTTGTAACCCACCGTCATGTCCGCCAGCAGCAGCTCTTTGCCATCACGTTCGCGGCGCGAGCGAATGCTCAAGGCCTCGCAAAGCGGCAGGAACTCCGGATAGCGCTCGACATCTGCCACAAGGGCATACATGCGGTCGGGCGAGTGCTTGACAAGGCGGCGGGTTTCGAACTGTGGCATATCTGGGACTTAAGCAGGGATGGCCTCGAGATCAAGAAGCTTGGCCATCTCACCATAGGATTTCAAAGCCAGAACAGCGGCACCAGAGTGACCGCGACGACCAGCCGCTGCCCCACGTGCTTACATCAAGCGCGAGTGAGCAACTTCTCCCGCGCCGCCTTCAGGCGTGCAAAATCATCACCGGCATGATGCGAAGAGCGTGTCAGCGGGCTCGAGGACACCATCAGGAAGCCCTTGGTGTAAGCAATGTCCTCATAGGACTTGAACTCTTCCGGCGTAACGAAGCTCATCACCTTGTGGTGCTTGCGCGTCGGCTGGAGATACTGGCCGATGGTCAGGAAATCGACATCGGCAGTGCGCAGGTCGTCCATCAACTGCAGCACTTCATTGCGCTCCTCGCCAAGGCCGACCATGATGCCAGACTTGGTGAACATGGTCGGGTCGAGTTCCTTCACCCGCTGCAACAGGCGCACCGAGTGGAAGTAGCGCGCACCGGGACGCACCGTCAGGTAATTGCCGGGAACGGTTTCCATGTTGTGGTTGAAGACATCCGGTTTGGCGGCAACGACGCGCTCAAGAGCGCCCGGCTTCTTCAGGAAGTCCGGCGTCAGGATTTCGATCGTGGTTTCTGGAGAAGCCGCCCGGATGGCCCAGATCACCTTTTCGAAGTGCTCGGCGCCACCATCGGCAAGATCGTCCCGGTCGACGGACGTGATGACCACATGCGAGAGGCCCATCTGCTTGACGGCCTTCGCAACATTCTCAGGCTCAGCCATGTCGAGAGCATTGGGCTTGCCCGTCGCAACATTGCAAAACGCGCAGGCACGGGTACAGATCTCACCCATGATCATGAAGGTCGCGTGCTTCTTGTCCCAGCACTCGCCGATATTCGGGCAGCCGGCTTCTTCGCAGACAGTCACCAACTTATGGCTGCGCACCAGTTCGCGGGTCTCATGATAACCCTTGGAGGTCGGCGCCTTGACGCGGATCCATTCCGGCTTGCGCATCACCTCGGTGTCCGGCTTGTGCGCCTTTTCCGGGTGACGAACGCGCTTCTCGTCCGCGGCTGCTGCTGTCGGATTGATCCTGTCGAGGATAGTGACCATGGTCTGACCCTGCCTGCACCGCCAAAAGCGGAATTATCGATGTTACCGCCGAAGAAGCTTGGCGATGAAGAGAAGAAGGCTGGCGCCAATGAAACTGGTGAGCAGATAGCCCAACCAGTCGCCTTCAACGAAAATGCCGAGACGGCGGAAGATCGCCGCAGCAACCGCAGCACCAACGATGCCGATCACGATGTTCATTAAGATGCCGAAGCGCATGTTCATGAACTTGCCGGCAAGCCAGCCCGCAAGACCACCGAAGAAAATTGTCGCGATTATGCCGACTTCGAACCCTGCCACGAACTGCTCCCGTCAAATATCCCCAAAGGGCACCTGCCGCCTATATAGGCGGCAGCATCTGCTGTCACAACAGGCTGTCAGGCGTTAAGCACGCGACCATAGGCGTCCAGCACGCTTTCCTTCATCATTTCCGACAGTGTCGGATGCGGGAAGATGGTGTGCATCAGTTCTTCTTCCGTTGTCTCGAGGTTCATCGCGACAACGAAGCCCTGGATGAGTTCGGTCACTTCCGCGCCGACCATATGGGCACCGAGCAGTTCGCCTGTCTTCTTGTCGAAGATGGTCTTGATCATGCCCTGGTCTTCGCCCAGCGCGATCGCCTTGCCATTGGCGGCAAAAGAGTAGCGACCGACGCGGATCTCGCGACCCTCGGCCTTGGCCTTGGCTTCCGTCAGACCGACAGAAGCGACCTGCGGGTTGCAATAGGTGCAGCCCGGGATCTTCGCCTTGTCCATCGGGTGAACGCCCGGAACACCGGCGATCTTCTCGATGCAGATGACGCCCTCATGCTCGGCCTTGTGGGCGAGCATCGGCGGGCCGGCAACGTCGCCGATTGCATAGATGCCCGGCACATTGGTCTTGCCGTAGCCGTCGATGACGATGCAGCCGCGATCGGTATTCACACCGAGCGTTTCGAGGCCGAGGTTCTCGATATTGCCCTGGACGCCGACGGCGGAGATCAGGCGGTCAGCGGTGATCGTCTGGACCTTGCCGTCCTTGGTCTCGACATGAGCGGTGATGGAGTTTGCGCCCTTCTCGACCTTCGAGACCTTGGCCTCGGTGATGATCTTCAGGCCGCGCTTTTCCAGCTGCTTGCGGGCGAAGGTGGAGATTTCCACGTCCTCGACCGGCATGATGTTCGACATCAGTTCGACCACGGTGACGTCGACGCCCATGGAGCGATAGAAGGAGGCGAATTCGATGCCGATGGCTCCCGAGCCCATGACAACCAGCGACTTCGGCATGAAGTCCGGCTTCATCGCTTCGAAATAGGTCCAGATCAGCTTGCCATCCGGCTCGATACCCGGAAGCGCACGCGGACGGGCGCCCGTGGCGACGATGATGTGCTTCGCGGTGTAGGTGCCCTCGCCCAGCACGCCCTTCGGAACCGGGTTCTGCGGCTCGACGACGGGCTTTGACATCTTGCCGACGACGACTTCGCCGGGCTTGGAAAGCTTGGCTTCGCCCCAGATGACGTCGATCTTGTTCTTCTTCATCAGGAAGGCGACGCCGCCGTTGAGGCGAGCCGAAACGCCGCGCGAACGGGCGACTACGTCCTTCACGTCGGCGGTCATCGTGCCGTTCAGCGTCAGACCATAGGATTTTGCGTGATTGGCGTGATCGAGGATTTCGGCCGAGCGCAGCAGGGCCTTGGTCGGGATGCAGCCCCAGTTGAGGCAGATGCCGCCCAGATGCTCGCGCTCAACGATCGCGGTCTTCAGACCCAATTGAGCGGCACGGATGGCGGTAACGTAACCGCCAGGGCCGGAACCGATGATGATGACGTCATAGGCATTCGACATGGGTGCTTCCACTCCTCGGTTTACGGACCTCCGATCGGCAACCGCCGGAGGTCCGGTGCGGGATTGGAAGCGAACCCCTGCTTAAACGGCAGGCAAGCCGGCTTCCGGTTCATGACGAACCAGCATCCCGTAGATTTCATCCTTGAGCTGCATCCGCTTCTTCCGAAGTTCGACGATGTGGAAGTCGTCTGCAGGCTCGATATCGGTTTCGGCCCGGTGAATCACCCCGTTGACCTCATGATAGGCCTCGAACAGTCTGGCGAAATGTCCATCCGTTTCCTTCAGATGGCGCATCAGCGCGACGTGTTCCGGGAATTCCGCTGCCAGTTCGTGCGGTGTGTTTGACATGATCCCATCTCCTCTTGCGGGTTGATGGGCTCAGGTTAGACGCAGCGCAGAAGACCTCCTTGATATTGATCAACGCGCCCTGCCAGAGGATGCAGGATGCGACCTTTCTTCAAAGCCCGAGCATCATCCGGACGATCGGCTCGAGGCCTCGTCCAATGGCGCGGGTGTTTTCGGCGTCCAGATGGATGCCATCAAGCGGCGTGGTCTTTGCAACGGACCCTGCATCGAAGAAGCCACAGCCGGTCTCATCGGCGAGGTCACGGTAGTAGCTCGCGAGCATGGCCGACTCTTCCAATCCACCCTTGAACATGGCCGCGAAATGCACATTCGCTGTGGCACAGATCTGCGGCGGCGAGACGAGCAAGATATCCGGCCCTTCGTAACCGAAACCCCAGTCATGATGGCGAACAAGCTTTACCAGCCGGTCGATGCCCTTGGTAGCCGCGATGGCCGAGCCACCGATCCCTCGCTTCATGTCGTTAGTTCCGAGCAGGAAGATCACGAGATCGATTGGCTTGTGCGTCTCAAGAATGCTCGGCAACAGCTTCACGCCGTTGCGTTCGCAGTCCGCGAGATGGTCGTCATAGGCGGTGGTGCGGCCGTTCAGGCCTTCGGCGATCACCCGGACCCCATGACCGAGCGCCTTTTGCAAGACGCTCGTCCAGCGGTCCTCGTAGGCATGCCGACCCAGATTTACCGGGTCGTATCCCCATGTCAGGCTGTCGCCGTAAGCGAGAACGGTCTTCATGGCACCGCTCCCTCAATCAGACCAGCATGCCCATCGGATTTTCGATGTAGCGCTTGAAGGCGCCGAGCAGCTCGGCACCGAGCGCGCCATCGACGCAGCGGTGGTCGGTCGACAGCGTCACGGTCATGACATTGGCGATCTTCATCTCACCCTTCTTGACGACAACCCGTTCTTCACCGGCGCCGACCGCGAGGATCGTTGCATGCGGCGGGTTCACGACAGCCGAGAAGCTCTTCACGCCCATCATGCCCATGTTGGACACGGCAGTCGTGCCGCCCTGATATTCCTCGGGCTTCAGCTTGCGGTCCTTGGCGCGCTTGCCGAGATCCTTCATCTCGTTGGAGATCGTGGACAGGCTCTTTTCCTCGGCCTTGCGGATGATCGGGGTGATCAGGCCGCCCGGGATCGAGACCGCCACGCCGACATCGGCATGCTTGTGCTTGACCATGTTGGTGTCGGTCCAGGAGACGTTGGCATCCGGCACGTCGCGGAGCGCGAGTGCGAGGGCCTTGATCACCATGTCGTTGACCGAGAGCTTGTAGGCCGGCTTGCCATCTTTTTCTGGGGCAGCGGCGTTCAACTGGGCACGCAGTGCCAGCAGTGCATCCAGTTCGCAATCGACGGAGACGTAGAAATGCGGGATGGTCTGCTTCGATTCCTGCAGGCGCTTGGCGATCGTCTTGCGCATGCCGTCATGCGGCACGAGCTCGTAGGAGCCTTCAGCAAAGTTCTTGAGAACGGCCTCTTCCGACGCACCCTTGGCGAGAACTGGAGCGGCGGCCGGAGCAGCAGCCGTTGCCGGAGCAGTCTTGACGCCACCGGCGGCAGCCTTCTCGACGTCGCTCTTGACGATGCGCCCCTTTGGACCGGAGCCGGACACAGACTTGATGTCGAGACCGGCATCCTTCGCCATTCGACGGGCAAGCGGCGAAGCGAACACGCGCTCGCCGGTCGCGACGGCCGGCGCGGCAGAAACAGCTGCCGCAGGAGCGGATGCCGCAACCGGTGCCGGAGCAGCTTCAGCCTTCGGCGCAGGTGCAGCCTCGGCTTTCGCTGGCGCCGAACCACCGCCTGCTGCGGCATCGGCCACGTCTTCGCCGTCCACGGCGAGAATTGCGATCAGCGCATTGACTTTAACGGCCTCGGTACCGGCCGGAACGACGAGCTTCGCAACGACGCCTTCGTCGACAGCTTCCACTTCCATGGTCGCCTTGTCTGTCTCGATCTCGGCGATGACGTCACCGGCTTTTACCGTGTCGCCTTCCTTGACCAGCCACTTGGCCAGATTGCCCTCTTCCATCGTCGGAGAGAGTGCCGGCATGGTGATGTTAACAGGCATGTGCCTCACCTCCCCTTATTTGTAGCAGACGGCTTTGACGGCCTGGACCACTTCGCCGACATTCGGCAGAGCGAGCTTTTCGAGGTTTGCCGCGTAAGGCATCGGCACATCCTTGCCGGCGATCGTAATGACCGGAGCGTCAAGATAGTCGAAGGCTTCGCGCTGAACTACGTTGGCGATGAAATCACCGACGGAAGACTGCGGATAGCCTTCTTCAACGGTCACCAGACGGCCGGTCTTCTTCACTGAAGCAAGCACAGTCGGCAAATCCATCGGACGGAGGGTGCGCAGGTCGATCAACTCGACATCGATCCCGTCCTTGGACAGTTCTTCGACTGCCTTGACCGCATAGGTCATGCCGATGCCGAAGGACACGATCGTCGCATCCTTGCCGGTTTTGTGGATCCGCGCCTTGCCGATCGGCAGAACGAAGTTGTCCATCTTCGGCACTTCGAAGGAATGACCGTAGAGGATCTCGTTTTCCAGGAAAATGACCGGGTTCGGATCGCGAATGGCAGCCTTGAGCAGACCCTTGGCGTCGGCTGCCGTGTACGGCATGACGACCTTGAGACCCGGGATTTGGCTGTACCAGGCAGCGTAGTCCTGGCTGTGCTGCGCGCCGACGCGGGCAGCCGCACCGTTTGGACCGCGAAACACGATCGGCGCACCCATCTGGCCGCCGGACATATACAGCGTCTTGGCGGCCGAGTTGATGATCTGGTCAATCGCCTGCATGGCGAAGTTGAAGGTCATGAACTCGACGATCGGCTTCAGGCCCGCCATGGCAGCACCAACGCCAACACCGGCAAATCCGTGCTCGGTGATCGGTGTGTCGATGACCCGGCGCGCCCCGAATTCCTGCAGCAAGCCCTGCGTGATCTTGTAGGCGCCCTGATATTCGGCGACTTCTTCACCCATGACGAAGACGTCGTCATCCGCGCGCATCTCTTCGGCCATGGCTTCGCGCAGCGCTTCACGCACCGTCATCGTCACCATTTCCGTACCGGCCGGCACATCCGGATCGGCAGCAATCTCAACCTTCGGCTGGGCCGGGACCGCAGCAGATGCAGCCGGCGCGGCAGCGACTGGTGCGGGTGATGCTTCTACCGAGGCGGCAGCGGCCTTCGGGGCCGGAGCAGCATCGGCACTCTCGCCGTCCTGAAGCAGGATGGCGATGGCCGTGTTGACCTTCACGTTCTCGGTTCCGGCCGCAATCAGCAGCTTGCCGAGCACGCCCTCATCGACGGCTTCCACTTCCATGGTCGCCTTGTCGGTCTCGATTTCGGCGATCACATCGCCGGACTTGACGGTGTCACCTTCCTGCTTGATCCACTTGGACAGCGTGCCTTCCTCCATCGTCGGAGAGAGCGCAGGCATCAGAATCTCGATTGGCATCGTTTCCTCACCAAATTTAGAATTATACGGCCGGAGCTTTCGGCCAGACCAGCAGCACCACAAGTAGAAGCAGCAAGCATAACTTCACAACAATGACCAAACGAGCGACGGCACTCCCACTCTGAGCCTGTCGCAAAATTTCAGCCATCGCGGTAAAGTTGGAGACCATGCCAAAGCAAAGTCTGGCACGCCCCTCATCTACCGCTTTCCGCCCTAATCGCTGCCCATACAATATCACGGGTACGAAAAACAAAAATGCCAATACAAACAATTTCATGGCCCAGCCAGCCGCCAATGGCGGGAGACTTCCCCATGCATTTGCTATGGCATCCATTCCACCCCACCTTTTTCGTTACAGCAGAATGTCGGTGTAGAGCTCGGAAACATCCGGCTCCGGATCGGCCTGGGCGAAATCGGCACTATCAGCAACGATGTCGCGCACATCCTTGTCGATGGCCTTCAGCTGGTCTTCCGAAGCCCACCCATTTTCCAGGAGACGAGCCTTGACCTGTTCGATCGGATCCTGCTCCGACCGCATCTTCTGCACTTCTTCCTTGGAACGATACTTCGCCGGGTCGGACATGGAATGGCCGCGATAGCGATAGGTCAGCATTTCAAGAATGATCGGGCCCTTGCCGGAACGGCAATGCTCGAGCGCCTCGTCGGCAGCGGCCTTCACGGCGCGCACATCCATGCCGTCCACCTGGATGCCGGGAATGCCAAAACCGATACCGCGCTTGGAATAGTCAGCCTGCGCGGTTGCGCGCGCGGTCGACGTACCCATGGCGTAGCGGTTGTTCTCGACGATATAGATGATCGGCAGCTTCCAGAGCGCCGCCATATTGAAGCTTTCGTAGACCTGGCCCTGGTTGGCTGCGCCGTCGCCAAAATAGGCAACAGACACCGAGTCATTGCCGCGGTAACGGTTGGCAAACGCCAGACCGGTGCCGAGCGAGACCTGAGCACCAACGATGCCATGACCGCCATAGAAATGCTTCTCTTTCGAGAACATGTGCATGGAGCCGCCCTTGCCCTTCGACAGACCGCTGCGGCGACCCGTCAATTCGGCCATGACGCCACGGGCGCTCAATCCAAGCGCCAGCATGTGCCCATGGTCGCGATAGGCGGTAATGACCTGGTCACCTTCCTTCTGCGCCATCTGCATGCCGACAACGACAGCTTCCTGGCCGATGTAAAGGTGACAGAAACCACCGATGAAGCCCATGCCATAAAGCTGGCCGGCCTTTTCCTCGAATCGGCGAATGAGGAGCATTTCACGATAGGCGTGAAGCTCTTCGTCAGCGGTGAAGTCCGGTGTATTTTTACCGGTGAATTCCTTGCTGGCGGTTTTAGCGGGTGACTTCCGGCTGGAAGCGGTCGCGGATTTGCGCGGCGCCATACATCCCTCCCATGGTTATTATGGTCCAAAGTGAGCCACAGAATAGGGAAGAATGACGGCCGCCGCAATGCCATAAATGCATGGCTCGCATTCCACGCAAACCATTGAAAAAAAACAAATATATCGGATTAACCGAATTCCGGTTAATCAAAAATACGTATTGAATATGACGATTTCGTCCGGCCTCGACATATTGAGCTGATAGCGCGCCTTCTCATCAATGATGTCTTCGTCAAGCGAACCATCACTCAGCAGACTGACATCCTTCTCCAGCGTCGCGCGCTGCTCCACGAGCTTGGCAAGTTCGGCGCTGCGCTCAATGCGCAGTTTTTCGTATTGCTGCCCAGCCCGGAGACCATAGTCCCCATGAATGGAATGATAGCCAAAATAGGAGAGGAAAGCGATGGCAACGGCGGGCAAGACGAAGCGACCGTATTTTTTCTTCTTGTAGTGTCTGGTCCACATGCCGACGAAAGCCCTGAAACGCGTTACTGGCCTTCAGTCTAGCTGGCAACCCTTAACCCTTCGTTGACCCTGTCAGGCAAGGCGTGAGAAACCTGCGCATCGCCCCCCAGCACCGGCCAATCAGCCGTCGACAGTGAACACCCTTTGCCGCAAGTCCTGCCAGGCATCAATGTCAGCTGCAACCAGAAGCCCACCTGACACATGCTGCGGCAGATAGGCCGAACCATCGAACCTGGCAACATGCGCTCCGGCCTCCTGCATCATCAGGCTGCCAGCGAGATGGTCCCAGGGCATAAGCTTGTTATACATGGCAAAATCCATGTGGCCCTGCCCCAGCAGCCGATACTCGTGCGCTGCGCAACGGTAGCTGGTGAACAGTCGCACCTCCGCGAGGTTGGAGAGAATGCGACGGCGAGCTTCGATGTCGAAGAAACCGGTATTGGCGATGCCGATCATCTGCGAAAGCGGCCGGCTCGGGCGCATGAACATCTGCTCCTGACTTCCGTCCGGCCTGCAAAGCCAAGCACCACTGCCCTTCTCGCAGAGGGCCCAGTCATTGCCGATCGGATCATAGATGATGCCGGCGACCGTTTCGCCCTTGCTGATCACCGACAGCATGACCCCGAACAAAGGCAATCCCGACGCAAAATTGAAAGTGCCATCGATCGGATCGACCACGACGGCGAGATCCGCATCCGTCAGCTTCTCCAGAAGGCCCGGATCCGCTGCGACCGATTCCTCACCGACGAAAAGCGCATCGGGCATCAATGCCTCGACGGCCGTTCGGATCAGGCGTTCGGCAGCCTCGTCGGCCTCCGTGACGAGATCGATCGCCTCAGATTTCATCCGCACATCGCCATCCCCCAGATTGCGGAACCGTGGGAGGATCTCCACCACAGCAGCCTCCTGCAGGATGTTGGCGAGGGCTGCGATGTCGACGGTGCTCGTCATGAAATCTCTCCGATAAAACAGTCAGCCAAGACCAAGGCTTCAACATCCGACCTTCTAGCCGCTGGAAGGCGTCAAAGTACAGTGCGAAAGCCTGGACGATCGGTTGTCTCGGCTCGGGAAACATGCATGATCTTGAAAACAACACAATTCGGAGTCGGCCCCTGCCATGATTTCCAGGCGTTCCCTGATATCGACCGCCACCCTCCTCCTAGCGTCATCTGTCCTCCCGGCCGAAGCGGCGACGAAGAAAAAGGCGAAACTGGCAACGGGCCAGATCTACCTCTTCCGGGGCTTCGCCAATGTTTTTTCGATGGGCCTCGACACGCTCGGAAAACAACTCGCCGCGGAAGGCATCAAGGCCGAAGTCTTATCCCTGCCAAACTCTGCGAGCTTCGCGAAACGTATTGCGGATCGTTACAAGAGCTCCAAGGAGGCGCGACCCATCGTGCTCATCGGGCACTCGCTTGGCGCCGACATGACCTTTGCGATTGCGAGCGCACTGAAACCGATGAAGATACCCGTCGAGCTGATCATCAGCTTTGACCCGACCGGCAGGGGGCCGGTGCCCGGCAATGTGAAGAAGACACTGAATTTCTTTACCGGCGACGAGAGCATCTGGTCACCTGTGCTACCGGCGCCCGGCTTCAAGGGCGAACTTACCAACATCAACCTGCGCCAGGGCGAAACGGCAGTGAAGGGCATCGGGCACTTCAACGTTGACAAGAACCCCGAATTGCACGCCCGGTCGATCCAGGAAATCAAGAAGGTCCTTCGCCGCCGCGCGTAGACGAAATCAGGTCAGTTACAGCCCGAAGCGACGCGCCACACTGCCTGATCTAGAACACTCCCGGGACGAGCCTCTTGGTACGCGCGCAATAGGCGTCATACTCAGCGCCGAACGTCTCGCGCATCATTGCTTCTTCACGAGACTGGCGCACGCAGTAGAGGGCAAGGACCGCCACGAGCCCGGCGAATCCTGCGATCCAGTTGGGGATAAGCAGCGCTTGCGCGATGCCCCAGAGCAGAAACGACGCATACATCGGATGGCGGACATGGGCATACACACCCTGCGTTACCAGCCGATGCCCTTCGCGGACCTCGAGAGTCACCGACCAATTCGTGCCCAGATCCTTGTGGCTGCGGCGAAACAGCCAGAGGAAGACGGCACCCGTCAGGACACCGGCGATGACGAGAATGGGCGAGTGCGAGCGATCGGCAAGGCCACCCAGCAAACCAGCACGCCAGGCAATCGGCATGAAGGCCAGCCCGAGAGCGCAAAGCGTGAGCAGGGAAATGTCGAGTGGTGTCCGCTTGTCGAGCCTGGTCTTCTGCCGGCGCGCCCGGCGCATGGCCGGATAGCGCATAGCGCACCACGCCACGAGCATGATCGCCCAGAGAACGAAGGAAAGCCTGATCATGGAGTACCCTTTACCTTTTCCGGATCGACGCCTGCAAGCGGCAGGGATCCCGGTCTTGCCTCTTCTAGCCGCCGCGTACCGCAGCAGATCATGAAGAAGTCGTAGAAATATCGCCGGCTGTTCGCCGAAATGAACTGGTAGTGCACGCGGAAGAAGTTGCGCTTGATCCGTTTATAGACGTCGGGCTTGAGCATTTCGCGAAAACGCACCTGAAACTGCTGCGGAAAGACGTCGCGGCGTTGATGCGTAAGACCAGCCAGGCGATAGGGGTCGCATTTATAGAAGTTGATGATGTCGGTCAGCGCCTGGAACTCGGTCCAGCGAATTTCGGAACATTTCGCCAATCCCGCCAGCCGCTCCCGGGCACGCGCTGCCGCCGGGTGAAGGGCGACCTTCAGCGATGTCGACCCGACCGTCAGCAGGGTAAAGTTGACGGGCTCGCCCTTCTTCTCAAGCCGATCGGCCAGCAGCGATGCAACATCGAGGATCAGCGCGCCGCCGGTGGAGTGGCCGATCAGCAGCACTTCGTCGTGGCGGCCCTCTGACAGTCGGCCGTCAATCATCGCCACCCAGGATTGGATCCGCCCATCCATGTCCGTCCGTCGGCAATGCAGATGCTCGCGACTGAACGACCAAAGGTCCATCAGGTGGAAAACGAAATAGCGCTTTCCAAGATAACGGCCCGCGGCATAGGCAACGGCGGCACCCGCGGCCGCAGGCAAAATGGCGCCACCTGGCAGGCCGAGCAATGACACAATCCGGAACGCGATATGCCCTAGCCACAGGAAACCGAGAAGGGCAACAAACGGATAGAGGAAATAGAGGGCAAAGCGCCAATTGGTCTGAAAGAACCGAAACATCGTGCCGCTAACGACATAGTCGAAGAAGGCGAGCAGATAGGCCCACAGACGCACCGGAAATGCCCGTGCTCCATCGCGCCTCACGATATCGTCGAAGCTCAGGAACGTGATGTCGGCATCGCAGGCGCCGTCCGGCCCCGTGTAATGAACCGTTGCGGTCGCGGAGGAATGATCGTCCGCATGAACTGGCACATCCATGCGCGCGTCGACTGACCAGCAGACGCAGAACCGCTCCAGTTCCCTGCCGATCCTGCGAAAGAAACCCTCGGCATCGTTGCGCTCATAGCCGCCGACGAGAAATACGGCACGTCGGGCCACCACCGGCCGGCTCAACTCAGACATACAGTCTCCCCAACCCCTCACAATTTCCGATATGCATAGGCACATCGGCCACCCTCTCTTCGCCAATCTGCAAGATGGCTCAAGCCGCGTCCAGCATCTCGCGGAAATTCAACAGATTTATGAGAGAATTTCCTCGTATCCAAGCCGGATTGTATCGGCACGACGGCGCGACATCACTCCTTCGGCTGCGCCATCAATCCAGCAAAATCGAAGAGCTTCGGATCCAGCAGATGCGAGGGGTCGACATGGGCAAGAGCCCGCAGCATGGCATCCTTGCGCCCGGGCATCTTGGCTTCGATCCCGGCCAGCATATCCTTCATTGCATTGCGCTGCAGCCCATCCTGCGAGCCGCAAAGGTCGCAAGGAATGATTGGGAATTCCATTGCCTGCGCAAAACGCGCCAGATCGTCCTCTGCAGCATAGGCAAGTGGCCTCAGCACGAAGAGATCCTTTTCGTCGTTCAACAGCTTGGCCGGCATTGCCGAGAGGCGTCCGCCGTGGAAGAAATTCATGAAGAAGGTTTCGAGGATGTCCTCTCGGTGATGGCCAAGCACCAGCGCTTGGCAGCCCTCCTCCCGAGCGATTCGGTAGAGATTGCCCCTGCGCAGTCGCGAACAGAGCGAGCAGTAGGTGCCGCCGCTCGGCACCTTTTCCTTCACGATCGAGTAGGTGTCGCGATATTCGATGCGATGCTTGACACCGATCGATGCGAGATAATCGGGCAGGACATGCTTGGGGAAATTCGGCTGCCCCTGGTCGAGATTGCACGCCACCAATTCCACAGGCAGAAGTCCCCGCCATTGCAAGTCGAGCAGAATGGCGAGCAGTCCATAGCTATCCTTGCCGCCAGAAAGTCCGACGAGCCAACGCTTCTGGCCCTTCAACATGTCAAAATCTGTCATCGCCTGGCGCACCTGCCGGATCAGGCGCTTGCGCAACTTATTGAACGATACGGACTGGGGGGCGTGTGTAAAAACCGCATGAACACCCGAGAGATCGAGCTCGTCATCGGCCTCGACGGGCTCAGACCCCTGCATGTCGATCGCCCCGGTCGCATTGACAATGTTCATGATGGCTCCAGCCTTCGCGGCATTTCGAAATTGCAATGCCCGCTCCCGCCGCCAAGATCAAGTCCTGATGACGGCCGGACCGGAATGCTTGATCAGGCCCCGAACACGGAC
Organism: Rhizobium sp. G187; assembly: GCF_051549525.1. Classification (NCBI taxonomy): domain Bacteria; kingdom Pseudomonadati; phylum Pseudomonadota; class Alphaproteobacteria; order Hyphomicrobiales; family Rhizobiaceae; genus Rhizobium; species Rhizobium sp. G187. The sequence continues at coordinate 464,249 of NZ_JBPUGM010000001.1, read as the reverse complement.
CAGCCCGTCCTGGAGGCCAGCATTTCCAGCGCAGCCGAGCCAAGCGCAGAATTGCCGACCTTGTTCAACCCTGGCGACCAAACGGCGATCGATGCCTTGCCAGGCGCCACGGCCAGGATCCCGCCGCCGACACCGGATTTGCCCGGAAGACCGACCTGATAGGCAAAATCACCGGAACCATCATAGTGACCGCACATCAGCATCAAGGCATTGATACGCCGCGCACGCTTAGGCGACACCACCGAAAACCCGGTCAGCGGATTGGTGCCGCGATTGGCGAGAAACAGGCCCGCATGCGAGAGCTGCACGCAGCTCAGCGCCAACGCACACTGGTGAAAATAGACGCCGAGGACATGCTCCACCGGATGATCAAGATTGCCGAATCCGTGCATGAAATTGGCAAGGGCGAAATTTCTGTAACCCGTTCGCTGCTCGGACTGCGCAACCTTTTCGTCGATCGTCAACGTGTCGTCATCGGCCAGGTAACGCATGAAGCGCAGATATTCACCAATCGCCTCACGCGGTGCATGCCCGGCCAACACCATATCACTGACGACGATGGCGCCTGCATTGATGAAGGGATTGCGCGGAATGCCGTGCTCGTGTTCGAGCTGAACGATGGAATTGAAAGAGGAACCAGAGGGTTCTCGACCAACCCTTTTCCAGATCGCCTCACCCGCTTTGCCAAGCGCCAGCGTCAGCATGAAGACCTTGGAGATACTCTGTATGGAGAAGGGAACATCGGCATCGCCAGCCCTAAACGTTTGCCCCTCGACGGTCGTGATGGCAATGCCGAACTGCTTCGGATCAACGCGTGCAAGCTCGGGGATGTAATCGGCGACCTTACCCTCACCAAGCCTCGGCTCGAGCGTCTTGACGATATCGTCGGCGATCGCTTGCAGATCCATTGTCATTCCCCTGCCCAAACGGATATCGCGCCATCATCGCGGCTTGATCTTGCAGTGCAAACAGAAAAAGCCGCCCCGAGGGGCGGCTTTCCACAAATCCGTCGCGCTGAGATCAACGCGAGTAGAATTCGACGACCAGCTGCGGTTCCATGATGACCGCATAAGGAACGTCCGACAGCATCGGCACGCGAACGAAGGTCGCAACCATCTTGTTGTGGTCGACTTCGATGTAATCTGGAACGTCGCGCTCTGCGAGCGAAACCGATTCCAGAACCGTGACCAGCTGCTTCGACTTCTGACGAACTTCGATAACGTCGCCAGCCTTGCAGCGGTAAGAACCGATGTTGACGCGAACGCCGTTGACAGTGACGTGGCCGTGGTTGACGAACTGACGGGCAGCAAAGACCGTCGGTACGAACTTGGCGCGGTACACGATGGCGTCCAGACGCGACTCGAGCAGGCCGATCAAGTTTTCGCCAGTGTCGCCCTTGCGGCGGTTGGCTTCTTCGTACGTTGCGCGGAACTGCTTCTCGCGGATATCGCCGTAGTAGCCCTTCAGCTTCTGCTTTGCGCGCAGCTGCACGCCGAAGTCAGAAAGCTTGCCCTTGCGGCGCTGACCGTGCTGGCCAGGACCGTATTCGCGGCGGTTCACCGGGGACTTCGGACGGCCCCAGATGTTTTCGCCCATACGGCGGTCAATTTTGTACTTAGATGATGCGCGCTTGCTCATCGTATTTCCTTCTCAAAGGGTTACAGCGGCTTGTTACCAATCCACCTTAAGGAAACACGCCCTCCTCTTAGCCTCCGTTTCCGAGGCTCTGACAGGCTTCTCACGTAAGCTAACGGAGAAAACCACGGGACATGTCAAAACAAACACCGGGCATTTCGGCCCGGCGTTGCGGCGTCATTAGGGGGCAGATGAAAAAATGTCAACAACCGGACTTGAACTTCGCCCATTCCAATCCAATTATGGCAATAACGTAGCACCGGGCCCCTCTGACGCGAGTGCCGGATTCCCGTGATGTCGGAGCTGCGAGTATCAACATAATCCGGCAAAGGATGTCCGCAATGGATTTTCTTTGGATTGACATTCTGGGCAAGCCTGCCTGGATGTGGCTCACCTTTATCGTCGTCGTTCTCTTTCTTCTCGCACTTGATCTTGGGGTCCTTCACAAGGACAGCCGTGAAATCGGCATCAAGGAAAGCTTCATCCTCTCTGCTTTCTACATCACGCTCGGCCTTGCCTTCGGTGGCTGGATCTGGTTCCAGAGCGGCGAACAGGCAGGCCTTGAATATCTGACCGGTTTTGTTGTCGAAAAAAGCCTCGCAATGGACAACATCTTCGTCATTGCGATGATCTTCAGTTATTTCTCCGTCCCCCGTGCCTACCAGCATCGGGTGCTCCTCTGGGGTATCCTTGGTGTGATCGTGCTTCGCGGCGTAATGATCGGCGCTGGCGCTGCCATCGTCGAAAATTACAGCTGGGTTCTCTACATCTTCGCGGCCTTCCTGATCATCACCGGCATCAAGATGCTGATGACGGCCGACCAGGAATATGACGTCTCGACCAATCCGGTGCTGAATCTCTTGCGTCGCAGGCTGCCCGTTACCGATGGTCTGCGCGACGAGAAGTTCGTGGTGCGCGAGATCGACCCAAAAACCGGCAAGCTGAAGCGTTTCGTCACCCCGCTTTTCCTGGCCCTGGTCATGGTTGAACTGGCGGATGTGATCTTTGCCGTCGATTCGATCCCGGCGATCTTCGCAATCACCACCGACCCCTACATCGTTTACACCTCGAACATCTTCGCAATCCTTGGCCTGCGCGCACTCTATTTCGCGCTGTCTGCCCTGATCCACCGCTTCGCCTATCTGAAGTACGCGCTAGCCGTCGTGCTGATCTTCATCGGTTCGAAGATCTTCCTGGCCGACATGCTGGGCCTTGCAAAGATCCCGCCGGTCGTCTCGTTGACGGTCACCCTGGGCATTCTCGCAGCCGGTATTCTGGGCTCGCTCTGGGCGACGCGCAACGACGTGGCAGAGCCACAGGAGACGCCGCCCAAGGCCTGATATCAACCGAACAGACAATGGAAAGAGGGGCGGCCAAACACCGCCCCTCTCTTTTTGTTGAGCCGTTTTCTTCCAGAAAATCGATCGCAAGGACCCCATAAGGCTGACAGTCCGACGTAATTGGGCTATCCCATAGCTCCCTCCCCTATGAGCTTATTGCCCTGATGATCTCCCCCACAGTTCGCCTGATTGCCTTCGCCCTCTCATTCGTCGTCGCCCTATCGCCTTGCCTAACAATGGCCGAGGCTGCGGCACCGCCCCACGCGACCATCCTGGTCGATGCAGCGACCGGCCAAGTGCTTGAAGCCTCGAATGCGGACCAGCGCGTCTACCCAGCATCACTGACCAAGATGATGACGCTCTATCTGACCTTCGAAGCGCTGCATTCCGGCAGGCTCAACTGGGACCAGAGACTGGTCGTTTCGAAGAATGCGAATGACAAAGAGCCCTACAAGTTTGCGATCGGCGCCGGAAACACGATCACCGTTCGCGAAGCCGTAACCGGCATGGTGGTGCTGTCCACCAACGATGCGGCCACTGTTATCGCTGAGACACTTGCCGGTTCGGAAGCAGCCTTCGGCCAGCTTATGACCACCAAGGCCCGCGATCTGGGCATGGCGAGCACTGTATTCACCAACCCGTCCGGCCTGCCCGATCCCGCGCAGGTGACGACCGCCACCGATATGGCACGCCTAGGCCTGGCGCTGATCCGAGACTTTCCCGAGGAATACAAGCTGTTCACTCTGCGGAGCATGACATTTCGCAGCATGAAATTGCGCGGCCACAACGCCTTTCTGACACAATACCCCGGCGCAGACGGCATCAAGACCGGCTATACAAAAGCATCCGGCTACAACATCGTCACCTCAGCCACCAGAGGCGGCCGCCGTCTGGTCGGCGTCGTGATGGGCGCCAGAAGCGGTGAGGCGCGGACGGAAGAAATCGTTGGCATGTTCGAACGATATCTTGGACCGCGCATGATACAGGACATTACCAATGTAAAGGCAAAGCCATGACGGACACTGTTCTCGACCGACTTCTTCGCTACGTGGTGATTGACACCCAGTCCGATCCGACCTCGGACAGCCAACCCTCGACAGAGAAGCAGAAAGACCTCGCCCGTGTTCTGGTCGAGGAATTGCTTGGACTCGGCCTGACCGACGCCCATATGGACGAGCACGGCAACGTCTATGCCACCATTCCCTCGAACTCCGACAAGGACGTTGCGGTCATCTGCTTCTGCTCGCATATGGACACCGCCCCGGACTTCACCGGGACCGGCGTGAAACCGCAGTTGGTCCGGAATTATCAGGGTGGAGACATCAGACTTATCGGTGACACGAGCCAGGTAATCCGGGTCGCAAGCCACCCCGAGCTTCTGAACCAGATTGGCAACGACATTGTCACCACCGATGGCACAACCTTGCTCGGCGCGGACGACAAGGCCGGAATCGCCGAAATCATGACTGCCGCTGCCATCCTGATCGCCAATCCGGACATCCGGCACGGCACGATCAAGATCCTCTTCACAACCGACGAAGAGATTGGCCGGGGTGCCGACAAGGTGAACCTGGAAAAACTCGGCGCACGCTTCGCCTATACGATGGACGGCAGCACCGTCGGCGAGATCGAAAACGAGACGTTTTCGGCAGACGGCGTGACGATCGACATCACCGGCCTCGCCATGCATCCCGGCTACGCCAAGGACAAGATGGAAAACGCGATCAAGATCGCCAGCGACATCGTCGCCCGTCTGCCGCGTGACATGGCACCGGAAACGACGGATGGCCGCATCGGCTTCATTCATCCCGTAGGCATCTCCGGCAGTATGGAATCGGCGTGTATCCAATTGATCCTCCGGGATTTTACCGAAGAAGGTCTGAGGGAAAAGCAAGCATTGCTGCGGGCGATCACCACGGACGTCTTGGCGACCTATCCGGGCTCGACCCATACGTTCCAGGTCAAGCACCAGTATCGCAACATGAAGCAGGTGCTCGATCAGCATCCTGAAATCATGGACAACCTTGCCGAGGCCGTCCGCCGCGTCGGCCTCGAACCCGTTCAGCACAGCATCCGGGGCGGCACCGACGGCTCACGGCTTTCCTTCATGGGCTTGCCCTGCCCCAATATCTATACGGGCGGCCACGCCTATCACTCGCCGCTTGAATGGGTCAGCGTTCAGGATATGGAAAAGTCGGTCGAAACGATCGTCGAACTGGTCCGTGTCTGGGAAGAACGCGCAGCCTGATTGGGTGCGCGAACAGCGGCGGCCTATTCGGCCGCCGTCTGCGCTGGCGCGTCGACATCCATCAGATTGGGATCACCCGGCCGGGTCTCGGCTTCGAGATCCGGGAAGGCAACGATGCGCTTACCGGCAAAATCGGTATGCACGACCACCAGCCCCTGCTCTTCGAAATAGCCGAGAAGACGCCGCGCCCGGCGCGCTGAATGCGTGCCATAGGCCTTGGCGATACGCGGATCGGAGGGGCATTCCTCCTGGCGCAGGGCCGCCTTTGCCAGAAGCAGGAAAACGCCCTGTAGATCGTCGGAAACGCGAACAGAAAGCTCGAGCGCCTGCGCCCAGCCTTCGCTGGCAGCCGTCTCCTCGTCGACACCAGCCCTGGCAATCGCCACGCGACGGCGGAATTCGCCCATCGGCATCGGCGGACCGTTGACGCGGCGCATACGCGCCCGCACCAGAAACTCCTGATAGAGAACGCTGTCCGTGCGATAGGCTGCCTGCGGATCGCTCAGAATTTCCGCCAGAACCGCCGAAAGCCGATCCTCTCGTTCTTCCGCCGACATCTCCGGCGTCCTCGGCGCGCTTTCAGCCGCCGATGACATCCCGGACAGCGGTGTCGACCGGGACAATTCCGCAAGAATATCCGTCGTCGGTCGGGGTGCAGGTGCTGCACGCCGAACGACCGGCCGCGTGAACTCCTCCGGGTCAGGCGTGAAGATCAGGTCCTCGACGTCCTGCGGCGCATCGGGCAAGGGCATCAGCATCGGCGACGAAGAGCGCGCAGAAGTCTCGACCGCGCCGATCACGATCGGCAGCGGACGACGCGACATCGCCGGCCCGAGAGCGACGAAGTTGCCGCGCTGCAGATCGCGGAACATTTCCGCCTGACGGCGATCCATGCCGAGCAAGTCGGCCGCACGCGCCATATCGATGTCGAGAAAGGTTCGGCCCATCAGGAAGTTTGACGCTTCGGCCGCGACGTTCTTGGCAAGCTTTGCGAGGCGCTGCGTCGCGATCACGCCCGCCAGACCACGCTTTCGCCCGCGGCACATCAAATTCGTCATGGCGCCCAGCGACATCTTGCGCGCATCTTCAGACACATCGCCGCCCACCGACGGCGCAAACATCTGCGCCTCATCGACCACCACAAGCACCGGGAACCAGAATTCACGATCCGCATCGAATAGGCCATTGAGGAATGCGGCCGCGGCACGCATTTGCTGTTCGATATCGAGACCTTCCAGCGTCAACACACAGGAAACACGATGGCGTCGGATGCGGTCAGCAATGCCCGCAAGCTCGGCTTCAGTCCGCTCGCCGTCCACCACCACATGACCGTATTTGTCGGACAGCGTCACGAAATCGCCCTCGGGATCGATGATGACTTGCTGGACCCATTGGGCCGACTGCTCGAGCAAGCGCCGCAGAAGATGCGACTTGCCGGAGCCGGAATTGCCCTGAACCAGAAGACGCGTTGCCAGCAGCTCCTCGATATCGAGCTTTGCAGGCTGGCCGCCCTGCACCGTTCCCATATCGATTCCGACTTTCACTGACGCCACCCTTGCATGCTCACAGACTCAGACCGACCGACACGGCCTGCCAGACACTTCCTGCTTTAGCAAAAAATTCACCCTGCTACGCAGCGAAAGACACGACATCAACAAGGAATTTCCGACTGCCAATCCCGACGCCGTCATGGATCGCGCATCGCCAGGGATGCGCGATCCATTTCTGCAGCTCAAACTCTCAGATCCCATAGAGACAGCCGCCGCGGACCCAACTCCTCGTCCAGGGGCAGACCGATATCCCGCAGCATGCGCGGGGGCAGCCCGGAGATGGAATTGCTCGTCGTGCGCCGGCGCAACAGACCCTCCAGAAGCGCCAAGACGATGCGCCACCCGCCGAACCGCTGAAGCAGCTCGTCGATCCTTTCGTTCAAAGGAATTTCAATCATAGATTGTTCTTGAGACATGACTTGACCATCCCGGTTCGCGCCAGCGACCAGGTCCTTTCGGTTGAAAAATGATAGATGTCGGCCGGAAGAACGCGATGACACGCGCGCATCGACCTATCGGCTCAAAAATTGAGAAAGACGCCTAAACGGCTGGGAAAAGAGCCTAGAGGCTCATCGGGTGCATAGCACTGGCATATATGCCGGGGCCGATACCGATCCGCCAGAGAGGCGCGTGAACGAATGAAAATGAGTCATATGTCGCCTCCTGTAAGTTGAGAGTTGCGGATGGCGAAAACATGCCACGGGACTCTCCGCCCCGCAAGGCTGCAATCGAGAATTGCGCTAAAATGCTCGAAAGCGTGGCAAGACTGCAACATAATGTCGCAGTGGGCTCGTCTCAAATCAGTCCGTCAACCGGCGGAGCGACCGACAGACCCATGCCCTGCATCAGGCGACGGGTGGCAAAGTCCTGGCTGCCCGAGGTAAAGACGGCAAAATCAAAGCCGTCCGGATGCTCCGCGCCCTCGACTTGAGGCACGAGGCGGCGCGCCTGGCGTGCAATGGCCTCGGCCGGATCGAGCCAATCCACCGGCCAAGGCGCCAGCCTGCGAAAGACATTGGCGAGAAAAGGGTAATGCGTACAGGCAAGCACCACGATATCGGTGCGCGCGCCATCCTGTTCGAGGAAACAAGGGGCAATCTCGGCGCGCACGGCATCGTCGTCGACGGCGTCGCCACGAATATAGGCTTCTGCGATCCGGGCAAGGTTTTCCGACCCGACAAGCCGGACATGGCATTGAGAGGCGAAGGACTGAATGAGGTCGCGCGTATAGGCACGTTTGACCGTTCCAGGCGTCGCCAACACCGATACGAGCCCAGATCGCGTCCGCTCCGCAGCAGGCTTGATCGCCGGCACGGTTCCAATGAACCGCATCGTGGGGAAGGCCAGCCGAAGCTCGGCACCCGCCAGTGTGAAGGCGGTATTACAGGCCACAATCACCGCTTCGGGATCGTATCGGTCGAGCAGTTTGCCGAAGAGATTGACGATCCGCGCCTTCAGTGGCGCCTCTTCCCAGCCACCATACGGGAAACCGGCATCGTCTGCGACATAGATGAAGCCGCGCTCAGGCATCAACAAGCGAGCCTCACGCAGAACGGTCAACCCGCCGATCCCGGAATCGAAGACGAGAATTGGCTTCGAGCCGACGGTGTCGCTGTTACTTGCCGGAGCTTTCGTCATTCGATCCATCTTCCGACACTACAGCCTTTACCGATGTGTTGATCTGCCCGGGCCTTGAAAAGCGGTCGAGCGATGTGATCACACCGCGAACCACATGGATTTCAGGCGTCGTGAAGGCCCGTCGGGTGAACACGGCGCGCAGATTGTCGATCATCCTCGGCTTTTTGTTGGCAGGATGGAAATACCCCCTGATGTCGAGTGCCTGCTCCAGGTGTTCGAACATGCCGATCACCTCCTCCTTTGTGGCCTGCGGCTGCTGCGGCGCGTCAAACGGCACGGCATGCGGGTCCTCGATCTCGGACTTCATCCATTCATAGGACATCAGAAGCACAGCCTGGGCGATATTGAGTGAGGCGAAGGCCGGATTGACCGGAAAGGTGACGATTTCGTCGGCAAGCGCCACATCCTCGTTCGATAGGCCCGATTTTTCCCGTCCGAACAGGATACCGGTCTTCTCGCCCGAACGGAACCGCTTGCGAAGCGTCTCGGCAGCGGTCACCGGTGAACGCACGGGTTTGAAGCCGTCGCGAAAGCGTGCCGTGGTCGCATAGACGAAGTTCAGATCGGCAACAGCCTCTTCCAGCGTGTCGAACACCACGGTACCGTCGATGACATGGTCTGCCTTCGCAGCTGCAGACCGGGCCTTATCGGAAGGCCAGCCGTCGCGGGGATTAACCAGCCGCAACTCAGCCAGTCCGAAATTTGCCATGGCCCGAGCCACCATTCCGATGTTTTCGCCGAGCTGCGGCTCCACCAAAATGATCGCCGGCCCCTCGGCCAGCATTTTGCGCTCGCTATTCGTTCCCGCCATGACATGCCCTTTTGAGATTACCGGGCTCCCCTTGGCACAAAATCACCGAACCATAAAGAGCCTGACTTATTCCTTGGGCCAGGCACCGGTGACACGGAAGGTGAGATAGTCTCGCGTAAAATCGGCATATTCGTTCTTGACGGAGGTCGACACATCCCCGCCGTTATAGTCGCGGTTCCAGAAATTATCGATCACCGCGCGACCACCCTCTTCGATGACATGGAAGATCACCCCAGGCTTTGACAAATCCGGTGTCAGACCGAAGCAGGATACCGCGTCGAAATAGACGGAGACGGGCGTGATGTCGCCGGATTTGGTCCCTGCTTCAATTCGAACCTTTTCAAGCTCACAGGAATCCTGACCACCAATGATGACATCATAACCGGTCATATAGCCGGCACCATCCTGGAGCTCATCCGTCTTCTGCGCAAGCCGGTACACCTCCACGAAGCTCTGGCTGTAGATTGTCGAAAGGAGCGTATCGTCGAAATAGCCGGACGCCTGCGCATCAGGTCCGCCCGCCTCTTTCCAACCGGCAACGCGCATGAGCACCTTGACGGGATCGCTCGGCTCGGAAGCCATGACGGCAGCTGCCGGGAGCGAAAGCAGCATGATCAGAGATCCCGTCAACAGTCGGATCATTCTCATTGACCACCAACCGCGAGCAGTTCCTCCTTGATCGACGTGCCCGACACGTGATCCACGACTGGATAGATATCGTCGATGACAGGCCGCCCATCTTCTGTCTCAACGTGAAAGATCAGGACCGTATCCTGCTGGTATTCGGCTTCCTTGCCGAAACAGCCGCGGTTCTTGAAAAGTGCGGTTACCTGCCCGTCTCCATCATTCTCGATACGGATATCCTCGAATGGGCAACCGTCCTGCCCCTGGGCAATCGGATCATAGGAAAAAGGAAAACCGGTGGTTTCGCCGTCTGCTATATCATAAGGCGGATTTTTCGATGCCTTGTAAAATGCCTCAGCGAAGCTCTTGCTGAACACGCGGTCTAGCCGATCCTTGCTGAAGACTTCCTCGTACTCGCCGCCCTCATCCCAATTGCGCGCAGTCGCCTCCACCACCTCTCGCACAGGATCCGTATCATCAACGGCGTAGGCAAAAGGAGCAACCAGCAAATAGGACGAAAGGACGGCAGGCAGGACGCGCTTCATGGGACCTCTCCGGGCAGACAGTGTTGGGCATCGATATCCGGTTACACACAGACAGACAGTCGCCGGATCTGCTGCCAGTCCTAGCGCAATATTACGCCGCAATCTCGGACCAAGATTGGCACGACACGCCATGACCGGACGGCGAAAGTTCTATCCCCGAATTTCGCTGAATTCGCCCTCTCCTGTTTGCCTTGCTGTGAGAGAATGTTATAGGCAGCCATCGGCAGGGCGCCCTCCCCGCGCTCGGGCCACAGGCTCCAACCCCGTGAGGATATTCATGAGCAAGATCAAGGTAGCCAACCCGGTCGTCGATCTCGACGGCGACGAGATGACCCGCATCATTTGGCAGTTCATCAAGGAAAAGCTGATCCTGCCCTATCTCGATCTCGATATCGAATATTACGACCTCTCGGTGGAAAACCGCGATGCGACCAATGACCAGGTAACGGTCGATGCTGCCCACGCCATCAAGAAGCACGGCGTCGGCATCAAGTGCGCGACGATCACACCGGATGAGCAACGCGTGAAGGAATTCAACCTAAAGGAAATGTGGAAGAGCCCGAACGGCACAATCCGCAACATCCTCGGCGGCGTGATCTTCCGCGAGCCGATCATCTGCAAGAACGTGCCCCGCCTCGTTCCCGGTTGGACCAAGCCGATCGTAGTTGGCCGTCATGCCTTTGGTGATCAGTACAAGGCAACCGACTTCAAGTTCCCCGGCAAGGGCAAGCTGACGATCAAGTTCGTCGGCGAAGATGGCGAAGTCATCGAAAAGGAAGTCTACAACGCGCCTGGCGCCGGCGTTGCCATGGCGATGTACAACCTCGACGAATCGATCCGCGAATTCGCACGCGCCTCGATGATGTACGGCCTGATGCGCAAGTGGCCGGTCTATCTGTCGACCAAGAACACCATCCTCAAGGCCTATGATGGTCGCTTCAAGGATATCTTCGAAGAAGTCTATCAGACAGAATTCAAGGCGAAGTTCGACGAAGTCGGCATCGTTTACGAACACCGCCTGATCGACGACATGGTCGCTTCCGCTCTGAAGTGGTCGGGTGGTTACGTCTGGGCCTGCAAGAACTATGACGGCGACGTTCAGTCAGACACCGTGGCACAGGGCTTCGGCTCGCTTGGCCTGATGACCTCTGTGCTCCTGTCGCCCGATGGCCGCACGGTTGAAGCTGAAGCGGCCCACGGCACGGTAACGCGTCACTATCGCCAGCATCAGAAGGGTCAGGAAACCTCGACCAACTCGATCGCCTCGATCTTCGCCTGGACCCGTGGCCTCGCCCACCGCGCCAAACTGGACGACAATGCCGAGCTCGCGAACTTCGCAACGACGCTCGAAAAGGTCTGCATCGACACCGTTGAAGCCGGCTACATGACCAAGGACCTGGCGCTGCTCATCGGTCCCGATCAGCCGTGGCTGTCGACGACTGCCTTCCTGGACAAGGTGGACGAAAACCTGAAGAAGGCCATGGCGGCCTGATTGAATCGATCCAAGATCGTATGACAAAACCCGGTCACGAAAGTGGCCGGGTTTTTACGTTTCGTCGCCATCTTCAGCGGCATCAATCGCCTCAAAGCGCTGACGAATGCTGCGCCCCAGTCTCTGACCGGAGATGTTCAAACCACCGATGGGAAGATCGAAACTTTCGAGCCGCTCCGGATCGTCTTCGTTGACATAGCGGATGGCAACGATCCAACGCCCACCGGCACGCCGCTGCGCCACATCAACGATATTGACCCAACCGATCCGGGTATCTGTCGGAAAATGAATGATTTCTTCGTCATTCAATTCGATAACGGGCTTCATGGCCGCCATCAGACGCTTCAGTCCCCTATGGAGAGCCACATAGCTACCAACGAAAAACAACAGATACAGAAGAAAAGAGAGGGAGGCCCAGTTCCCGGCCAGCAACTGGCTAAGCAGCCCCCCTGCGGCGATCGCAATCATGATCGCCGCGGTAACGGCAAACATCAGGCCCGGCGCACGGCGCGGATAGGCAATCTGGACGTTTAATGACAAAGGTTCAGTGGGCATGAAATCTCATATCGCGATGTAGCCCTCTCCACAATTGTTGACCGTCCTGAGCTCAACAGTGCTTTCGCCTTCAGCACGTCCGCCCGACGACCTCATCGCGGGAGATCGTTCACGCCCGACCCGAGACGATGATTACGGCGTTAACGCCTCGAGCGCTGTCGATACTGGCTCAACGCGATGACCGCCTTTTTGAATTGCGGGTGCTTCATACTCGACGGCGGTCAACCGATCGCGGCCGGCTTTCTTCGAAACGTAGAGCGCCCTGTCGGCGGCTGCGAGAGCAAGATTGAAATCAAGGTCGCCCTCGGGAAGTATGGCCGCCCCAATACTGACGGTCAGATGGAAGTGACGCCCCTCAAAACCAAGGGATTTGCGGCGAACACATTCCAATAATGTCTCCAGGATCTGAACCCTGTCATTCGCGATCGACGCGGTCAGGTAGATCCCAAATTCCTCGCCACCTAGACGGCCGCACTGCGCGCCGACAGGCAATTTCGACACCAGTTCTTCGGCAAGCATACGCAGCGCCGCGTCACCAGCTCCGTGGCCATGGTTGTCGTTGATCTGTTTAAAATGATCGGCATCAATCAACGCCATCACGGCCCCGGGAGCCGACCCGCCACTCTTTTGCCGATCGCGGCAAACCGCATCCAGAAATGCTCTGCGATTTTGAAGACCGGTGAGGAAGTCAACTTCGGACGCGCGCTTGTAGTTCAGCGACATCCGTTCATGGACCATGGAGAAGATTGCCAGGGCGGCAAACAGCGCTTGAATGAAGTACTCGAACAGCAACGCGCCGTACCAGATGGTCGCATGACCATCCTGGATGGTCGGCTGATCGATAGCAATCAAAACTAGACGAACAAGATAGAACAACCCATGCAAGCCGAAAGCAAAGATCGCGAAGCGTCTGGCGGGCAATGGCTCTGTGGAATGACCTTGATGGACAACGAGAGCGACCATCAAAGAGTAAGCTGCGTAAAGGACCGAAGCGAACAACACCCGCGCCGACAGGTTGTTTGAAAACTCGGGCCAGAACGCGAACAGCGCCAGCCACACACCTCCGCCGAAGAAAGCGATTGGCACCGCACCTGCCACCCTGCGCTGGTCGAATTCAAGACAGCCGAGCCATACAAGACCCAATGCCCAAATCGACAGCGAATTGCCCATCCCCAAGCTTAGAAGATCCGGAATGACATCACGCAAAGCCAGCAAAAACAGACCGATACATGCTACCCAGAAGCCTGCGGTCCAGCACACAAGTGCTTTGTTCGACCGATCGGACATCCAAAGTAGAGTGAGGAAGATAGACACGATCACAAATGCCGCCGAAAGGCAGAGCATAAGACTAGGGATATGAAACAGCCGGTCCAACGAAAGCCCTTGCCTGTGATGCGAAACGTCGAACTCGCCCCTTCAAATTAAGGGGAAGCATTGGCATCCTTGCCTTCGCCAAAAAAGGCTGGCCCGCTAGACCAGCCTCCATCTGTCGCAAAAATGCGTCAGTTCAGCGCAGCCGCAACGGCTTCGATCGCCTCATCCGCGCGCGCACCATCCGGACCACCAGCCTGAGCCATATCCGGACGACCACCGCCACCTTTGCCGCCCAGCGCAGTCGACGCAATTCGCACGAGATCAACGGCACTGAAGCGCCCAGTCAGGTCCGGTGTAACCGAGACGACGGAACTGGCCTTTCCATCATCCCCAACGGCAATCAGGACGACCACAGCAGTCTCCAAGCCTGACTTGGCATCATCAGCGAGGCCCTTGAGATCTTTGGCATCGACGCCGGACAGACTGCGGCCGATGAAGTTGATACCATTGATCACACGCGGTGCATCCACACCGGCCGTGCCGCCGCCCATGGCAAGCTTACGCTTGGCATCCGCGAGTTCCTTCTCGAGCTTGCGACGCTCGTCAACAAGCGCCTCGACGCGCGACACGACATCGCTGGCCTGAACTTTCAAGGATGAGGCCAACGCCTTGATCCGTTCATCCTGCTCAGAGAGATAGGTCCGTGCGGCCTCGCCTGTCAGTGCCTCGATACGGCGAACCCCGGCGCCCACCGCGCTCTCGGCCACTAGACGGACCAGACCGATATCACCGGTTGCGTTGACATGTGTGCCCCCGCAGAGTTCGATCGAATAGGGTTTTCCGGCCTTTTCGCCGCGCACAGCGGTGCCCATCGATACCACGCGGACTTCGTCCCCATATTTTTCGCCGAACAGCGCCATCGCGCCTTCCGCAATCGCGTCGTCCACGGCCATCAGGCGGGTGGTGACTGGCGCGTTCTGCAGGATGATCTCGTTCGCCATTTCTTCGACGATCTTCAACTCTTCGGCCGTAACCGGCTTCGGATGGGAGATGTCGAAGCGCAAGCGCTCCGGCGCGACCAGCGACCCCTTCTGGGCCACATGCGTTCCAAGCACTTCGCGCAGCGCCTCATGCAGCAGATGCGTAGCCGAATGGTTGGACCGCAGACGCGAGCGGCGCGCATGATCAACGGTCAGCGTGACCGGCACACCTGCCGTGACAATCCCGTTGGAAACGGTCGCGACATGGACGAATACGCCCTCACCCTTCTTCTGGGTGTCCGTGACGTGAAGCGAGAAGCCTTCACCGACGATCACGCCAGCATCGCCCGTCTGACCACCGGATTCGCCGTAGAAAGGCGTCTGGTTGACGACAATCTGAACCTCGGCACCGGCGTCAGCACGCTCGATGACCTTGCCGTCCTGAACGATCGCCAAGACCTGACCTTCGGCAGTTTCAGACGAATAGCCGAGGAACTCGGTCGCTCCAAACTTCTCCTTGAGCTCGAACCAAACGGTCTCCGTTGCCTTGTCGCCCGAACCCGACCAGCTGGCTCGCGCCTCAGCCTTCTGGCGCTGCATCGCGTCGTTAAACCCGGTCAGATCGACGTGAATGCCACGGCCGCGCAAAGCATCCTGGGTCAAATCCAGCGGGAAGCCGTAGGTATCATAAAGCTTGAAAGCGGTTTCGCCATCGAGCTTGTCACCATCATTGAGATCAGCGGTCGCATCAGACAGCAAGGTCAGACCGCGCTCCAGTGTCTTGCGGAAGCGCGATTCTTCAAGCTTGAGAGTTTCTGAAATCAACGGCTCAGCACGGACGAGCTCAGGATAGGCGCGACCCATCTGCTGAACAAGCACGGGCAAAAGCTTGTAGATGATCGGATCATGCGCACCCAGCAACTGTGCGTGACGCATGGCGCGACGCATGATGCGGCGCAGGACGTATCCACGGCCTTCGTTAGACGGCAACACGCCATCGGCAATCAGGAAGGCCGACGAGCGCAGGTGATCCGCAATCACCCGATGGCTGGCACGGCGTTCGCCTTCGGCCTTGACACCTGTGAGCTCGACCGAGGCATCAATAAGGGCACGGAAAAGATCGATTTCATAATTGTCATGCTTGCCCTGGAGAAGAGCAGCGACACGTTCAAGGCCCATGCCAGTATCGATCGAAGGGCGCGGCAGATTGACACGTTCTTCCTTGGTGACCTGCTCATACTGCATGAAGACGAGATTCCAGATCTCGATGAACCGATCGCCGTCTTCATCCGCCGATCCAGGAGGGCCGCCCCAGATATGATCGCCGTGGTCATAGAAAATCTCAGAACATGGACCGCAAGGCCCGGTATCGCCCATGGCCCAGAAGTTGTCGCTGGTCGGGATGCGAATGATCCGATCATCCGTCAGACCGGCAATCTTCTTCCACAGGCCATGCGCCTCGTCATCGGTATGATAGACCGTGACCAGGAGACGGTTCTTGTCGATGCCGAATTCCTTGGTGATCAGGTTCCAGGCGAGCTCGATCGCGCGTTCCTTGAAGTAATCGCCGAAGGAGAAGTTGCCCAGCATCTCAAAGAAGGTGTGATGGCGCGCCGTATAACCGACATTGTCCAAGTCATTGTGCTTGCCACCCGCACGCACACATTTCTGCGCGGTAACCGCCGTCGAATAGGGGCGCTGTTCAAGGCCGGTGAAAACGTTCTTGAACTGAACCATGCCGGCATTGGTGAACATCAGCGTCGGGTCATTGCGCGGGACCAGCGGGCTCGATGAAACGACCTCATGACCGTTCGTCTTGAAGTAATCGAGAAAAGTCGACCGGATGTCGTTTACACCGCTCATGTCACGCCCTTCATTCAGGCCAGTTTTCGGCCATTTCGCAAAATCAATGGCTTTTATCGCCCGTCAGGATCGCTGTCCAGCGGCGCAATGGAAAACCGGCCGCGTCTCCCTCGAAACGCGGCCGGTTTAAGATCAAATCAGAGATCAGGAGATCTCACGCGTCATCAGCACCGTCGCCATCATTGGCATCCGGCCCACCATTTTGCAGGAACTTCTCCGCGATCAGGCCGGCATTTTGCCGCAAGGCCATCTCGATTTCCTGAGCAACGGTCGGATTGTCGCGCAAGAAGAGCTTGGCGTTCTCACGCCCCTGTCCCAACCGTTGACTGTTGTAGGAGAACCAGGCACCCGACTTCTCGACAATCCCCGCCTTGACACCAAGGTCAACCAGTTCGCCGGTCTTCGACACGCCCTC
This sequence comes from Rhizobium sp. G187, assembly GCF_051549525.1. Taxonomy (NCBI): domain Bacteria; kingdom Pseudomonadati; phylum Pseudomonadota; class Alphaproteobacteria; order Hyphomicrobiales; family Rhizobiaceae; genus Rhizobium; species Rhizobium sp. G187. The sequence goes on along the minus strand of NZ_JBPUGM010000001.1, from coordinate 447,239 downwards.
GCCATACATGATGTCGAATTCGACCTGCTTGAAGGGAGGAGCCATCTTGTTTTTCACAACCTTGACGCGGGTCTGGTTGCCGACAACCTCTTCGCGATCCTTGACCGCGCCGATACGGCGGATATCGAGGCGCACCGAAGCATAGAACTTCAGCGCATTACCGCCAGTCGTGGTTTCCGGCGAGCCGAACATGACGCCGATCTTCATACGGATCTGGTTGATGAAGATCACCATGGTCTTCGACTTCGAGATCGAAGCCGTGAGCTTGCGCAGTGCCTGACTCATCAAGCGCGCCTGAAGGCCAGGCAGGCTATCACCCATTTCCCCTTCGATTTCCGCACGCGGCGTAAGCGCCGCCACCGAGTCGACAACAAGCACGTCAACCGCACCGGAACGCACCAACGTATCGGTAATTTCAAGCGCCTGCTCACCGGTATCTGGCTGCGAAATCAGAAGATTCTGCAGGTCAACGCCAAGTTTGCGCGCATAGACCGGATCCAGTGCGTGTTCCGCGTCAACAAATGCGCAAATACCACCTTTTTTCTGGGCTTCTGCAATGGTCTGAAGCGCCAGCGTCGTCTTACCCGAGCTTTCAGGCCCGTAAATTTCAATGATACGCCCCTTCGGCAGACCGCCGATGCCGAGTGCGATATCCAGGCTGAGAGAACCGGTCGAGACCGTCTCGACTTCGACCACACTCTCGTTCGCGCCGAGTTTCATGATCGAGCCCTTGCCGAACGATCGTTCGATCTGCGAGAGCGCCGCTTCCAATGCCTTGCTTTTATCCACCGATTTGTCCTCTACCAGCCGCAAAGAATTCTGTGCCATTCGATCCACCTTTAGGTTATTGAAGCCGCATAGGCAATGAAGCCGCCGATGGACAATATGTACACTTTTTGTTCTCATTTTGCAAGAGCCACTCAAGCCTCTGAAATCAATGAGCATTTCGGATCATGTTCGAATTTTGTTCCAGGAAAAAGGCGAAGGGTAAGAACCTTGCTGCCTACCGACGCGACGAAACGCTGCGGCGCTGCCCGATTCGCTCTTCAGCCAGGCTTTGGGGGCTCAGATGAACCTTGATCTCCTGGCCATCGGCGGGGCCCATATCGACCGGCGCGGACGCATCTTCGGGGAGACAAAACCGGGTGCAAGCAATCCCGGCAAATGGTTCGAGGAGGTTGGCGGCGGCGTCTTCAATGCCGCATCGAACCTGTCGAGACTGGGCCGAAACGTCCGATTGATCGCTCCGCGTGGCGGCGATGCGGCCGGTTCACAGGTGTCCGAGGCCGCCGAGAGAGCAGGGCTGGACGACCAGCCGGTAATGTTTCTCGACCGCGCCACCCCGAGTTATACCGCGATCCTGGAAAGAGACGGCAATCTTGTGATCGCATTGGCCGACATGGCGCTCTACGACGCCTTTGTCGCACGAAGGTTGCGGGCGCGAAGCATGCGTGACAGCCTTGATGACGCGAATTATGTGCTCTGCGACGCCAATCTTCCGGCCGACACCCTGTCTGCGCTATCGAAAGACTGCGCAGCCCGCGGACGACCACTCGCCGCTATCGCGATTTCCCCGGCCAAGGTGATGAAGCTGCATGGCGCTGTCGCTCATCTCGACCACCTCTTCATGAACAGCGCCGAGGCGGAAGCAATTGCCGGCGAACGCGCCAGAACACCGGAGGATTGGCCTCGCCTCCTCAAATCGTGCGGACTGCGCGGCGGAACAGTGACGAATGGGAGCGGTCCGGCCGTCGCCTTTGCCGGCAATCAGGTTGCTGTGATCGAGCCGGCAGCACTGTCCGAAGTTGCGGATGTCACGGGTGCCGGTGATGCCTTTGCATCCGGATTTCTCGATGCGCTTATGTCCGGCGCCGACCTCGCGGAGCGTCTTCGCCGCGCCGTCGCCTGCGCCGCGATCACGCTTCGAACCGCGCGGGCGACGGATGAAAACCTGTCGCAGGTGCAACTCGACACGCAAATGGCCCTTGTCCCGCACGCCCGTTTCCTGCCATGAGGGCATGATCTACCAAAGAGAGTTCCGTCATGACACGTCCCGTCTCCCCGCTCCTGCCGATCACCTATTCGAGCGAAGTCAGCGCCGCAAAGCAGCGCGGCGCGCCAATCGTCGCGCTTGAGTCGACCATCATCACCCATGGCATGCCCTATCCCGGCAATATCGAAATGGCCCGGAGTGTCGAGGACATCATTCGCCAACAGGGCGCTGTCCCCGCCACGATCGCAGTGATCAAGGGCATGCTGCATATCGGGCTTGAGCCGCAGGAACTCGAGACCCTGGCCCAGCTCGACAATGTCATGAAAGTTTCCCGCGCCGATCTTGCCTTTGCTATCGCCGAGCGTCGCCATGGCGCAACCACGGTGGCTGCAACGATGATTGCAGCCTCGCGCGCCGGCATCAAGGTGTTCGCAACGGGTGGCATCGGCGGCGTGCATCGCGGTGCCGAAGAGAGCTTTGACATCTCGGCCGACCTGGAAGAGCTGGCCCGCACCGGCGTCATCGTGGTCTGCGCTGGCGCCAAGGCGATTCTTGATGTGCCGAAAACGCTGGAAGTCCTGGAAACACGCGGCGTACCGGTTGTAACCTATGACTCGGAAGAGTTTCCGGCATTCTGGTCCCGCGCATCCGGTCTGCGCAGCCCCTTGAGCCTGCCGAGCCCGGCTGCGATCGCCAACTTCCAGAAGATGCGCGATCAGCTTGGCATTGATGGCGGCATGCTGATCGCCAATCCGGTACCGGAAGCCGACGAGATCCCGCGCGAAGAGATGGAAATCTATATTGGCCGGGCACTGGCCAATGCCGAGCGTGACGAGATCACTGGCAAGGCCGTGACCCCTTATCTGCTCGATAATATCTTCCATTTGACGGGTGGCCGCAGCCTGAAGACCAATATTGCCCTCGTTGAAAACAATGCCCGCCTCGCAGCTGAGATTGCCGTGGCCAGCTGAACGGCCTTAAGATCAAGGTCGACCGAACAAAGAAAACCGCCAGCTCACGCTGGCGGTTTTCTTTTATGCACAACACGACATCCTGTCGCTTGCGTCAGGTTTCGCCATCGAGCATTTCGCGGACCGCAACCGCCAACTGCTTGAGCGAGAAGGGTTTGGGAAGGAAACCAAACTTGGCATCGGCCGGGAGGTTGCGCGCAAAAGCGTCCTCAGCATAGCCCGATACAAAGATGAACTTCAGGTCTGGATAGCTCTTGCGCAGTTCTGTCAGAAGCGTTGGGCCGTCCATCTCTGGCATGACAACGTCCGAAACGACAATATCCACCTGACCATTCAGCTCATCCATAATGTCGAGCGCCTCGACGCCGGAGCCCGCCTCGTGCACCGTATAGCCACGCGTCTCGAGCATGCGCTTGCCGCCACGGCGGACAGCTTCCTCGTCCTCGACGAGCAAGACCACGGCAGACTTGCCGGTCAGGTCTTTCTGTTCGGCTGCCGCGCCATTTTCGGAAGGTGGCACGACTGTAATCGTGTCTCCATCGACGACGGCAGTTGCCTGCCCGGTCTCGTTGACAGGCTGAACGTCGGGAATATGCCGCGGCAGGAAAATCCGAAACGCAGTGCCCTTGCCGACTTCGGACTCCGGATAGATGTAGCCGCCAGACTGTTTGACGATGCCATAGACCATGGCAAGTCCAAGTCCGGTGCCCTTGCCCACTTCCTTTGTGGTGAAGAATGGCTCGAAGATCTTGTCCATGATCTCGGGCGCAATGCCCGTTCCCGTATCGGCAACCTCGATCAGCACCATGTCTTCGGCAGGCAGTCCGCGATAATTGAAGGCCTCCGCCTCCGCAGCGGAAATGTTGCGCGTCGAAACCGTCAGAGCACCGCCTTGCGGCATGGCATCTCGCGCATTGACGCAGAGATTGATCAGGACCTGCTCGAACTGTGACAGGTCGGTTTTCACCGGCCAGAGGTCACGTCCATATTCGACCTTCAGCTTCACATTGGTGCCGGAGATCAAACGATCGACCAACATGCGAAGATCACCGATGACGTCGGTCAGATTCAAGACCGATGGCCGCATCGTCTGCTTGCGCGAGAAGGCCAGCAACTGGCGCACCAGAACGGCGGCACGGTTGGCATTGCGCTTGATTTCCATCAGATCGGCAAAGCTCGCGTCAGATGGCCGTGCCTGAAGGAGCAGGTGATCGGACGACAGAAGGATGGCCGTCAGCACGTTGTTGAAGTCATGTGCAATGCCGCCCGCAAGTGTGCCCACCGCATTCATCTTCTGCGTCTGCGCCATTTGCGCCTCAAGCGCCTTCTGGTCGGTGACGTCGACGGCATAGACGATGGCCGCCTCTTCGGGCGCCTCGTCGCTCTGGTCGATCACAGCATTGACGTAAAAACGGAAATTGCGCGCATCATTGCTTGGGTGACGGCTGTCGATCGGCGAAATATCGACCTGCCGGTCCTTTGCCGAGGCCAGTGCACGGCGAAACTCCTCGCGTTCGCTCTCATGCAGCACGACCTCGATTCGCTCCTGCCGGTCGATTTCGTCGCGAGAAATGATGTCGGAGAACAGCTTCATGAACGGCGCATTGGTGCGCAGGATGCGGCCTTCGCCGTCCACGGAAGCAATCGCCATCGGCGTATTGTTGAAGAAACGGGTAAACCGCATAGATGCGACCGAATCCGACTGATCGGAGCCATCGCCCTGCTGGCGGGACAATACGATCGAGCGGCTTTCGCCCGGCGCACCGTCACGGGCGGCCCGAACCCGGTGGACAAGGCGCACGGGCAGGCTCTGACCGTTGGTACGGCGCAGATCGAGATCCAGCGTTTCAGTGCGTGACTGGCCGGGCTCCGCCTGAACCGAATCGATCAGCGCCATGCCCTCACCCGCCACGAGGTCGGAAATCGAGAGAGAGCCAGGATTGAACTGCGTCAGGTCTACGCCCAGCCATTCTGCAAGCGTCGCGTTCAGATAGTAGATCTCACCCTTGCGACCGGCAGAGAAGAAGCCGGCAGGCGCATGATCGAGATAGTCGATCGCGTGCTGCAATTCCTTAAAGAACCGCTCCTGATCGTCCCGCTCTATCGTGATGTCGGACAATTGCCAAACATGCAGGCCTTTGCCCCGTCCCTCACCAGGCAGGAGCCTTGCCTTGAGACGATACCAATGTGCGCCAGAGCCATTGGCCGTCTGGCTGCCAAGTGGCTTCAACAGCCGAAACTCCTCGTAGGTTTCGCGCCCTTCTCGCAAACCATTGGTCAATCGATACAAAGCCTCGCTGGATTCGCGGTGACGCGACAATAGAGCTTCCAGCGTCTGGACGTCCGTCGCCTTCTGTGCGCCGGTCATCGCGCCATAGGCGGTATTGGCATAGACGATACGGCCCTGCTCGTCGGTGATCAGCGTGCCTTCCGGCTGGCTCGCAAGAAACCGCCTCGACAAGCTGTCGCCCTGCGGCTGCGGCATGACTTCGACAAAACCGATCACGGCGGAAACGATGAAGAAAATCCCCATCATCGCCAACACGCCAAGGATTCCGAGAAAGAGTTCGTTGTCCAATTGCTCGCGGAAGAACACGAAGGCAGCCGAAGCGGCGATCAGCACCAGCGCCAGGACGAGAATGCGCAATGCCGTACCGGCACCGCCGCGGCGCTCGACCAGGGCGCCCTCTCCGTCGCGGTCCGTCTGTTGTCGTGTCATCAATGCCTCTCGCTCATCACGCGCCCCCGTCAACGTCAACGAGAATCGTGCAGCTTCTGTTTATCAACTTGGCTTGCCTGCAAAAAGCAAAGAAAGGGTTCAAGACCCGCCTTGAGCGGCCTATCCCACAGGAATGCCGCAATCAGTGGCCATTCTCTCTCATTTGATCGCTGGCATCGGCTGCGCGCACCCCTGAGCGCCGATTGCGCATTGGAACATCTTCTGCCAGAAAAGCCAGCAATAGGGAGCGTATCATATGGTTGACGAACTGATTTCGGCTTACGGCGATAATTTCATGGTCGCTGCCTTGGGGGTCGCTCTCGGGCTCCTCTGCCTCTTCATCGTCTTGTGGTTACTGCGCAACCGAGCGCCCTCGCCCTTTGTGCGCGGCGGAAGAAACCGGCAGCCGCGGCTACAGGTTCTCGATGCCGCCGCCGTCGACACGCGCCGCCGCATCGTCCTCATCCGCCGCGACAATGTCGAGCACCTGGTGATGATCGGCGGTCCGACGGATATCGTCATCGAGAGTGGCATCGGCGATGACCGCGCCTATCTGTCAACCGTGGCAGTCCAGACAAACGAGCGCGAGACGATTCCGGCCAAGAGCGTTGCAGAGCCCGTTTTTGTGGCACCGACCGAGCGTCCGTTACCTGTCATGCCCGCCATCGCCGAGACCACGCCGAAGGCTAAGGCCGGCCCCGCACCCAACGCTTCCCCGACGCCTGAGATGCTCCAGCCACCGATCCAGGTCGAACGTCGCGGACAACCGGCCGCGCCGGCAATGCGCGCGCCAGACGTTACGCCGCAATCCGCGCCCATGTCCGCATCCACGGAGGCACCCCGGCAAGTTCGAATGGAAACCCCAGTGGCCGCTCCAGTCGTCGCAAAAGCGATGACCAAACCTGTGGAGCCGAGCCCCACTCCCGCGGTCGACGTCGGTACACTGCGTGCGGAGGAACGCACGCCACGCAGCACGTCTCAGCCAACCAACTTCGCAAGTGAACAGCTCGTCCCTCCGGTCACCGCAACAGCCGCACAGGCGGATATCGCTCCGCTTGCTGCCGCCTTCAGCGCGGCAACCGCCACGGCTGGACCGGTGATGGCGATGGCAACCACGTCGCCAGAGAAGGTGGAGCCCGTAGCACCGATCGCGCCACCAATGGCACCGATCATGCCTGCGGCGCAGATCCCGACATTCTCCACGTCGGCCACCTCCCATCCGCGGGCAGAAATCGCGATCAATGCGCGAGATGATCGCGCTGGAACCATCGAACAGGCATCCATCCCAGACATCCGGCCAGAGATCTCTGCCACTGAGGAAGCCGCACCGCAGATCGAGACACCTCAGGCACCCTCATCGCTCCGCGAACCGGTTTTCAGCCTAGACCATTCGGTCGAGCCTGAATTTGCAGCACCAATCGTGACCGTCGAACCTGTTTCGGACGAACGCGACGAACTGGAACATCTGTCAGCAGCGAGGCCGTTGCCACAGCGCACAGAGCCGACCTTGGAGAGCGCACCGCTTAAAACCGAAATCCCGGATGTCGAGGCCGTGCTCGAAGCCGCCCGGCAAAAGGTTTTGGCACCGGAACCCCGTCGCGAACCACGTCCTTTCGAACCCGAGCGTTTCACGAGCAAACCCGTAACCCCATTCGCGGCAGCCGCCGCCGAAGAGCCAAAACGCGACATCAGCGAATTCGAGCGCGTGCTTGAAGAGGAGATGGCCCTGCATCTTGCCGCCAGCCCCGCGCCGGGCCCTGCGGCCGCTGGTCCAAGACCCGCCGTCTCGCAGGTTGTGCCTGACGCCCTGACTGAAACGCCGCGCCTGCCTGTGGACCTCATTCTTGGCGAGCGCCGGCAGAATGCTGTGGATGACTCAAAGCTGACGCCCGATGCGGAAAGCGCCGCCGAACCCAGCCTGCAAAACGAAATAGCCCGTATCTTCGGAGAGATGTCGGCGAGCCGCAATCCGTAAGTCAGGATCAATACTCGACCCAAACGACAATCGGCCCGCCTTGCGGCGGGCCGATTAAAAACAAGGCAGTGAAATTAGCGAGGTCGCAGAGACCTCGACAATTTCGGCCCCCTTTTTGTCCAGAGATCACTCGTCGCGATAGACTTTTTCGCGCCGTTCGTGACGCTCTTGCGCCTCTATCGACAAGGTGGCGATTGGACGGGCATCAAGCCGCTTCAATCCGATCGGCTCGCCGGTTTCCTCGCAATAACCATAGGTGCCATCGTCGATGCGCTGAAGCGCCGCGTCGATTTTGGATATCAATTTGCGCTGCCGGTCACGGGCGCGCAATTCGATGGCACGGTCTGTTTCGGAGGAAGCCCGATCGGCGAGATCAGGATGATTGGCGCTTTCTTCGGCCAGGTGATCGAGTGTCTCCCGCGCTTCGCGGAGGATCTCGTTCTTCCAGGCGACGAGCTTGGCTCTGAAGTAGGCACGCTGGCTAACATTCATGAACTCGTCGTCTTCCGACAGAACGTAGCTGCTAAGATCGATCTTCTCACTCAACGCGATTCTCCTGAAGAACATCTCACTGGGCGGGTGTATATCCTTTCATTGCAAGCGGTTCAAGCCTTGCAAGCATTGAAGACACCTTTTTAAGTCTGTCACAATTTTCAGCTAAACTGCTATTTTTTAAGCATTAATTTTTGAGGACTGGTCGACACCAGAGACTTCCCCTTACGCAAGCCACTTGTGCTGCCCAACCAGCGGACAGTTGACGCGGAGGGGCGTAAGCAGCTAGGTCAGAGCTCGTTGATCTCATGCGGAACCGACGGATGACGCCCTTCCTTTCGCCTCCCACGCGCCTTTATCTGCTGCGTCATGCCAAGTCGGGCTGGGCCGAGCCGGGCGGTCGCGATTTTGACCGAACACTTTCCGACGCCGGTTTCGCCGAAGCAGAACTCGTTGCAGACGCTGCCGCAGATCGTGGCTACCGGCCGGAACTCGTCGTAAGCTCCACCGCCAGGCGATGCCGTCAGACGTTCGACGCTTTCGGACGCGCCTTTCCAGGCCTGGAAGAGGTTCGTTTCGTCGACGAACTCTACAATGCACCGGCAGATACCTATCTTGAACTTCTGGGCGCGACGCGCGGCGTCCAGTCGCTCATGTTGATTGGGCACAATCCGGCGATGGAAGAAGTCTTGGCCCACCTTTGCGGCCATGAGGTCGTCGGTCGGACAATACCGGAGGGATACCCAACCTCAGGCCTCGCAGTCCTCGAAGGGGCCGACAAAACATGGGCGCTGAAGGATTTTCTGATCGGCTGACGCCTCCCGGCAGACAGACGTGACACCGCCCTCTTTTTCCATAGTGATCGAGATCCTATATCGGAGACTGCCGGCGCAGAGCCCTGCTTCGACGTGACGACCAGCAAACCCTAGTAGGATATGACATTGCCGCCATCGCTGAGTGGACTTGTCGACGAAGCCGCCATCGCCTTCGACAACATCGCCGACCGCGCGTCGGGTCTTGTCAATCCGACGATCAGACTGGGTGTCACCGGCCTGTCGCGTGCTGGAAAGACCGTCTTCATTTCGTCATTGGTTCACAACTTGCTGCATGGTGGCCGCCTGCCGCTATTCGAACCCTTGCGTGCCGGTCGGATCGCCAGCACCCGGCTTGAAGAGCAACCAGACGATGCCGTGCCCCGTTTTCAATATGAGGACCACATCAGGGCACTGGTCCATGACCGGATCTGGCCAGATTCAACGCGCGCGATATCAGAGCTGCGCCTCACGATCGACTATCGGAGCGCCAGCACCTGGTCGCGGATGCTTTCACCAGGTCGTCTGTCGATCGACATCGTCGACTATCCGGGCGAATGGCTACTCGACTTGCCCTTGCTGGATCAGGACTACCGGACATTCAGCGAGACGACTTCAGCATTGTCCGTATCAGGCGTTCGTGCGGAACTGTCGCGGCCGTGGCGCGAGCTGGCATCAAGCCTCAATCCTGACGCCCCTGCCGACGAGATGACTGCAAGACGTCTGGCGGAAACCTTCACCACCTATCTGAGGCTCTGCAAATCAGACGAACGGTCCCTGTCCACGCTGCCTCCCGGCCGCTTTCTGATGCCGGGTGATCTGGAAGGCTCACCTGCCCTTACCTTCGCTCCGCTTCCTGTCCTGGCCGACGGCCCTGCCCCCAAGGGTTCGTTGCGTGCGATGATGGAAAGGCGATTCGAGGCTTACAAGTCCGTGGTGGTCAAACCTTTCTTTCGCGAGCATTTCGCCCGGCTCGATCGGCAGATTGTTCTCGTCGACGCCTTACAGGCGCTCAATCGCGGTCCCGAAGCTGTGCAAGACCTGGAGCGCGCCCTTGGCGATGTCCTCGCCTGTTTTCGTGCAGGCTCCAACAACATCCTGACCTCGCTGCTTCGCCGTCGGATTGACAAGGTTCTGGTTGCGGCAACAAAGGCCGATCACTTGCACCATGAGAGCCATGACCGGCTGGAAACGCTGACACGTCGACTGGTGAACCGGGCGGTGCAGACCATCGGTTCCACCGGCGCCGGGATCGAGGTCATGGCAATCGCTTCGGTTCGGGCAACACGTGAGGGAAATGTTCGCCAGGACGGCCACGACCTGCCGGTGATCGTTGGTACGCCCATAAAGGATGAGCGCATCGGCGACGAGATCTTCGACGGTGAACGCTCGACCGCAGTCTTTCCGGGCGACCTGCCGATCGATCCAGAGGCTTACTTTCGGTCGGTTGATGCCGGCGAAAGCGCCGCCGCACTCGCGGATTTGTCCATTGTCCGCTTCCGCCCGCCGCTTGTCGACAGGAAGGGATCGATCAACCTGTCGGTGCCGCATATCCGACTTGACCGCGCCCTCCAGTTCCTGCTGGGAGATCGCCTCGCATGACTCGTCCAAAAGATCCATCTTCGACCGAAACTGGACAAGACAAGCCGCGCCGACCCGCTTCCTTTGCCGTCACAAGCGATGAGAGCACGAGCGCCTCGGCTCAAAGCCCTGCCCGCGCACCGCGCAGCTTTGCCGCACCCGTCGAGATCGTGCCTGATGACCAAGACCCATTCATCGCCGGCACGGATGTCACCGAAACGCCTCAAGCTACCCCTCGCAAGCGACGCTTTTCATTTGCCAAGCTGGCAGCCGGCGCCTTCAGCCTGCTTCTGTCACTGGCGATTGGCCTTTGGACCGACCAGTTGATCCGGGATCTGTTCGCACGTGCCGACTGGTTGGGTTATACCGCAGCCGCGGCTGCCTTTGTCGGCCTTGCAGCCGTCCTCGGCCTCGTTGTGCGGGAGGGCCTCGGCCTCTACCGCCTGGAAGCCGTCCAGTCGCTGAAGGCACAAGCCGAAGCCGCTTCCGCATCACGTCTGCGGCCTCCGGCACAATCCGTTGTTGAGAAGCTTGTGTCTCTGGTCGGCCATCGTGCCGAGACGGCCCGCGGCGTGGCCGCGCTCACCGCATCAAAGGACGACATCATTGACGGCCCCCAGCTGATAGAGTTGGCCGAGCGGGAACTTCTGTCACCCCTTGACGCACAGGCCCGTAGCCTGATTCTGAACTCTGCCAAACGCGTCTCCGTCGTAACAGCCGTCAGCCCCCGTGCAGTTGTCGACCTCGCCTATGTCATCTTCGAAGTGGTGAGGCTTGTGCGCGCCATGGCAGAGCTCTATGGCGGCCGTCCAGGTTCTCTTGGCATGCTACGATTGCTGAAGGATGTCATCGCGCATTTGGCGGTCACTGGCTCGATTGCTGTCGGCGACGGCATTGCCCAACAGGTCCTCGGTCACGGCCTTGCCGCACGGCTTTCAACACGGCTCGGTGAAGGGGTAATCAATGGCCTGATGACGGCACGAATCGGTATCGCAGCTATGGACCTCTGCCGCCCCCTGCCTTTTCGGGCCAACAAGCGACCGGGAATTGGCGACTTCGTGTCAGATCTCACACCTTCGGTAACGGGAAGAGGCAGCAACACGACCATCTGAGAGCGGTCGCGACTTGACCTGTGACGTTTGTCGATTGTATCAGCGGAGACGAAAGGGTAATGCAATAATACATTAACCATTTTCCGGCTACCGTATGTGCGGGCTCACTGGTTTCTCGTACCAAGGTTTATCGATGTCTATTTGCTCCACTTCGACACTCGGCCGTTGCGCCGCGATCCTCGCCGCGGTGGCTCTGACACCGGCAACCGTTGCCGATGCGGCTTCGCGCGACAAGCGCTTCTTCGAATCCGTTGCAGGCATCTGGAAGGGGCCGGGAGAAATTGTCGCGGGCAAGTACAAAGGCACCAAGTTTACCTGCAACCTGACCGGCCTGGCCGCCGAAGGCCGAGAAACCGGCCTCAAGCTCGACGGCACTTGCCGCGTCGGCGTATTCAGCCAGCCAATGTCGGCCGTCATCTCGAACAAGGGTGATGGCTATAAGGGCCAGTTTCTCGATGGCGCAGATGGCAAGGGTCTCGATATCGTCTCCGGTCAGGTCGCCGGCAATCGTGCCGTGATGGGCATCAATCGCGCCAAGTTGAACGGCGCAATGGTGGCGCGCCTCGATGAAGATGATTCGATGAACATCACCATTTCAGTCAAGGTTGAAGATCAAATGATCCCGGTCATCGGCCTCAAGCTGAACCGTCAGGACGTCGCGCAGGCTTCAAACGACTAAGCGCCTTTTGAAACTTGAATGCTTATACGATCAACCGCGCCACCAGGCGCGGTTTTCGTTTGCAACCTGAATTCCCGTCTGATCACTCGCGCTCAACCAAGAAGCAACGCTGCGCCCGGACACGGCGAGTTCGGGACGAATGTCCGCCAGGGGCAATAAGACGAACGCCCTCTGCGTCATGCGTGGATGTGGCAGCGTCAGAACGTCCGCATGCAGTTCAATATCGCCATAAGTCAGAATATCGATATCGATCGTCCTTGGACCCCAACGCTCTGAGCGCACGCGCTTCATCTCACGCTCAATGTCGAGACACGCAAACAGCAGAGCCTCAGGCTCCAGACGTGTCTCGATTGCGGCGCAAGCATTGTAAAAATCCGCCTGATCCGTCTTGCCCCAGGGCGGCGTTCGATAGAGCCTGGACACGTCGAGCACACGACAGTCCTCCCGCTCATCCAGACGCTGCAAGGCATGCGCCATTGCGGCCGCCGGATCGTCGAGATTGCCGCCAAGACCAAGCGTCGCGAAATGCCACATGTCAGGCTCTGAACTGCTCAACGCTCACCTGTACATGGTCGAGGATCCCGGCGATCGGAGCACTCGGCTTGCGCACAGTGGCACGCACACGCAGAATTTCCGGAAACCGGTCGAGCAGACCGCGCGCAATCGCAAGCGCCAGAGCCTCGATCAACTGCCGACGCGCACCCGTCACGATTTCTTCAATGACCTGAAACGCAATGCCGTAGTGCACAGTCCCATCGAGCGTATCGGTCTCGGCGGCAGCCTCCGCATCGACATCGAATTCTGCATCGACAAAAAAGCGCTGCCCAAGCACTGCCTCCTCGGCGAAGACACCGTGATGGGCAAAGAAACTACAGTTCTTCAAGGTAATGGTGAAGATGGCCGCCATGTCAGGCGTGTCCTCCCGATTGTTCAGGCGCGCCGATTGCACGGCGCGCAGCGAGCATAGCATCCGCGACCAGCAGCGCATCCCGGTTCATCGCGACATTATGGACACGGAAAACGCAGGCACCGGCCATACGAAGGGCAACAGTGGTGGCAGCGGTCGCCACATCCCGATCCATCGCATCGCGACCTGTCAGGGCACCGAGGAAGCGCTTGCGCGAAGTACCCACCAAAAGCGGCAGTCCATAGGCTCCGAGTTCTTCGATACGGGCCATCAGACCCCAATTTTCCTGCGGCGTCTCCTTGGCAAAGCCAAATCCTGGATCGAGCACTATGGCTTCGCGACGCACGCCGGCTCGTTCTGCAATCGCAAGCGAACGATCGAGAAATGCAAACTGATCCGCGATCGGATCGGAAAGCCGCTCGCGATCGCGGCCCGTATGCATGATGCAGAGGCCGGCGCCCGCAGCAGCAACGACCTCGGCCATCGCCGGATCCCGCTGCAAGCCATAGACATCATTGATGATATGAGCACCGGCATTGAGAGCGGCAGCCGCCGTATCGGCTCTGTAGGTATCGACGGAAATCAGCGCATCGGTCGAGGCGACAAGTTCTTCGATCACCGGAATGATCCTGGCCTGCTCCTCTTTCGCATCCACCCCGGCCGCGCCCGGCCGCGTAGATTCCCCGCCGACGTCGAGAATGGCCGCACCTGCCTCAAGGCAGCCAAGAGCGTGCCGGATGGCCGCGTCCGTCGTTGCGTGCAGCCCGCCATCGGAAAAGGAGTCCGGAGTCACATTGACGATCGCCATCAGCGCGCCAATCTCACCCAACGGCAAGGAGCGCCCATGGCCAAGCTGCCAGATAAACTTGTTATCGATTGTCACCGGGCCTCTGTCGTGTTCGAGGAAAAGCTGCAAGGGTGGAAATCGCCTTCCGGCTCGGCTATGCCCCAAGGCTTCGGGGAATACAACATTGCGGATTGAAGAATGAAGAGAATACCCCGCCTCCGAACCGTTCTAATGATTGCATGTTTGGTTCTCGCCGCTTCTCCCGCAGCTCGTGCTGAAACGGTCGTGCGCAAGACAATCACCTATTTCGATATTGGCGGACGGAGTGCAGCAGATCTTGACGCGGAGTTGAGCCGCAAAGGACCACTGACCCAATCGACTGGTGGTCGTCATCCGGGCGCCACACAGATCCGCTTCGGCGGCGACGTGACCTACGCCCACAGCGCCGGTCGCTGCGCGATCGATGACGCAACTGTGACCTTGAAGACGAAACTAATTCTGCCCCGATGGAAGAACCGCCGGCGTGCCAATGCCGATCTGGGGCTGATCTGGGATGCCTTGTCCGCCGACATTAAACGTCATGAAGAGCGTCATGCCGAGATTGCCAAGCAGCATGCCTATGAACTCGAGCGCCGATTGAAGCGCTTGCGTCCGGAGGTGGACTGCGACCGGCTACAGGACCGCGTTTCTCTGGTGACGGAGGAAGTGACCCAGGCGCATGACAGAGCGCAGATGACGTTCGATCGAATCGAATCGAAAAATTTCGAAGACAGAATGATTCGGATTTTGCGCTACCGCGCACAAACGCGGCAGAAGCCGTAAAAAGTCATCCCGAACTTTTGCCAAGCGCAGATGCATGGCTGCACCAGCTTGCCCGAAACTTGCGCCACCGCCTGTGAATAACTGGCAATTTGTGAGCGTAGAACTTGCGTGAAAACTGAAATAAGGTTGTGCTCAATCAACTTGCAGCAGCAACCTCATCCAAGTTCTCCCAGGCGCGTTCTGGTGCCGCAGGTGTTTCCTCCCTCGCCTGCCTGGCGATGCGCCCAATTGCCCCGCTCCCGCAAAAGCGCGAGCGGGGCTTTTTTAGGAAAGCTCAGCCCTGCCGCTCCGGCACGTGCACGACGAGACCATCAAGATCAGCCGTAAGCTTGATCTGACAGGAAAGACGCGAGGTCGGGCGGACATCAACGGCAAAATCCAGCATGTCTTCTTCCATCGGCGACGGAGTCCCGACCTTGGCGGCCCAACCATCGTCAACATAGACATGACAGGTAGCGCAAGCACAGGCACCGCCACATTCGGCATCGATACCCGGCACCGAATTACGAACGGCATTCTCCATGACCGTCGACCCGTCCTGGGCCGCGATGTCGAAACGGGTGCCGTCGAACGCGACAATGGTAATATTGGCCATACTGTTAACCCATGCTCCGCTTGATTTTTACACGGGCGATGTCTTCCCCCAAATCCCGGGGGCAGTCAACACGCCCGACCATGCGGCCAATTGGCGGCCAATCCGGCCGCAAGCCTCTCAACGAGCAAGCTTCAAGATGAAGTGCTCAGCCGCAAGGACGGCAGCGCTGACGCTCGCGACGGTATCGGGCGTCACGCCCTTGGTTTCAATCAGTTCCGCAGCGGTGACGACATCCAGAGCGCCAACAGTCAGTGCCGAATTGCGCAACCGGGTCGCCGCCTGACGGGTTTCCGCCTGCGATGACCCGGCCGACAATGTCAGCAGACAGCCGCGCGCCTGGCGGGCAAAGCCCTGCAGGAGTTCAAGTTCCGCTCCCTTGTCGCCGCGCGTCTGCACGGCAATGGCAATCAGGTCGACCGGCCGAGTCTTGCCCGAGCCAGGTGCCCGGATGACATCGGGAGCCTCAAAGGCGATGTTCAGAGCCGCAGTCATGGAGCCGTCCTTCCGTTATCCACTTCAAAGTTCCGAACGGCACAAATGACATGAGACCATCGACACCAGGTTAAGTGTCCCAAGACGGGACAGAAAAACCTGCCAATATGGTTAATGCTTTCGAACACGCGGGGATTAAACGGTTTTCCGGCTAAACCAAGGTTGAAATACTGTTAACAAGGGCAGAGGTGCTCACCCGTCACCAAGCGCATTAATTGTATAAAAACCCCGAATGTGCCACTACGATACGGTAGTACGGGTCTGTAGCGGCAACTTGCATTGGATGCGGGCAGGAAAATATCGGGCTTGGGCGGGCTGGGACCACACATTTGGCCAGTTTCAGGTCTGAAAGGTGCCGCGTTCATTGTGGCGGTGAACAAGCAGCCGGTGTACGAAGGTGTGATCGGTGTCACGGACATGGAGCCAGACAGCGGTCGGCGTCACCGAATATGAGTGGTAACGAGGCGTAACCCTATGGCGAACAAGAAGTCTGACTCGATCGATGAAAGTGCGTTCCAGGCACTGGAAGCGGCGCTGAGCATCGACTTCGAAGACGAGGCGGCCCCTTCATCGAAGCAGGGCCCGCACGGCGATTCGGAAACGTCGGACGGCGGTGCAAAAAAACGCACGGCGGCAAACAAGCCATCGGACAAGCGTGCACAGCGCTCTGAGATGCAGTCGGAGCCTGCACCCAAGGCCCCGAACCTTGCGGCCGCAAACGACGCGACACGTCGGCCAACTTCGGTTTTGTTGCGCCAGCTTGAAAGCACCTCGATCAGCCACGCGGTTCGCAACGCCACCGTCATTTCCGGCCTGTGGATTCTCGGCGCCCTTGGTCTCACGCAATTGCTGTATGGCGCCACGATCTGGCAGGCTGATAGCGTAGCCGAGATCCTGGCCGCGCCCGGCCTGGTCGCGATTTTCGTCGGCACATTCCTGCCGATCATGCTCTTCTATGCCTTCGCCATCATGATGGCCCGCGCCCATGACCTGCGCAATGCCGCTCGATCCATGGCGGAAGTCGCACTCCGTCTTTCCGAACCGGAAACGATCGCGACCGAACGGATCATGACCGTTGGCCAGGCTGTCCGCCGCGAAGTCTCCGCGATGAATGAAGGCATCGAGCGCACAATCGCGCGCGCCACCGAGCTCGAAGCTCTGGTCCACGCCGAAGTTACCGCACTTGAACGCAGCTACACCGACAACGAATTGCGCGTCCGGAGCCTCGTGCATGAGCTGGGCGCCGAGCGCGATGCGATCGTCAACCATGCCGAGCGCATCCGCTCCTCAATCGTCGGCGCGCACGACCAGCTGAAGGAAGACCTGTCGCTCGCAACGGAAGAGATTTCCGTCCGCCTGCAGACCTCGGGCGAGGCCTTTGCCTCGATGATCGACACGCGCGCGGCGACCCTGATGGAAAAGTCGGATGCTGCGGTCAACGCACTCGGCTCGCTCCTCGCTCACAAAACCGACAACATGGTGCAGACGCTGGCTGCATCCGGGATCTCGCTGTCGTCCGAATTCGACACACAGCTCAAGAGCCTCACCGATACGCTCGGCGCCCGCGGCCGCGAACTGCTGACCGAATTCGAGACCCGCGCCTCGACCCTCGACGCCAACACCGAAAAGCTGAATTCGGCTCTGCATGATCGGGCCCGACAGCTTAATGAAACGCTGCTTGAGCGCACCCGTGACATCGCCGAGAGCCTGAAGAGCGGCGAGCGCAACATTTCCGGCTCGCTGGACGAAGTCCTGTCGACCCTCAACCTGTCGCTTGAAGAACGTGGCAAGAGCTTCCGCCAGAGCCTGCAGGCCAGCGCCGATGACGCCATCGTCGACATGGATCTTCGCTCGGGGCTGTTCGAGGAACGCTTCCAGACGACGATTGGCCAGATCAACACCACCTTCGATGACCGCGTCGCCGAATTCGCCAGCGCCTTCGACCAGCGCGCCGGCACACTCGACAGCAAGCTCATGGAGAGCCTTGCCCGCATCAACGAGACCGTCAATGGCGGCTCCGAGTCGATCGAAGGCATCCTGACGTCCAGCATCGACCGCCTGGGCACCACCCTCACCGACCAATCCCTGGCACTCGCGCTGAGCCTCGACACGAACCATCAGATGATGGACGAAACACT
Organism: Rhizobium sp. G187; assembly: GCF_051549525.1. Taxonomy (NCBI): domain Bacteria; kingdom Pseudomonadati; phylum Pseudomonadota; class Alphaproteobacteria; order Hyphomicrobiales; family Rhizobiaceae; genus Rhizobium; species Rhizobium sp. G187. The sequence goes on along the minus strand of NZ_JBPUGM010000001.1, from coordinate 429,164 downwards.
GTCGAGCCGCGCTCAGGAAATCGCCGATGCGATGTCGGCACGCGCCGCAGCGCTGACGGAAGGTCTGGAGACAGCCAAACGCAGGATCGAACAGGTCCTCGAAGAACGTGGCGGCGCCCTCTCCAGCGCGATCGTGGACAACCAGAGCCGCTTCGAAGAAACCTTGTCGAGCCGCGCCGAACAGGTGGTCAATGCGCTCGAGTCCAACCAGGATCGGCTTGCCGAGACTCTGGACGCCAAGAGCCGCAGCCTCGCCTCGCTGCTCGAAACCAAGAGTGCCGAAATCGCCGACACGCTCGAAACCAAGAGCCTTGAACTCGACATCACACTTTCTGGTCGCAATGCTGGTCTTACCGAAGCATTGGACGCCACGAGCCGCAATCTCGCCTCTCTGCTGGATGCCAAGAGCGCGGAAATTGCCGACACGCTCGAGACCAAGAGCCTCGAACTCGACCTGACCCTGACGGCCCGTAGCGCCGACCTTTCCGAGACCCTGAACGAGAGCCAGCGCCGCCTCGACCAGAGCCTCGAACAGCGCGCTGCCGGCATCATCGAAAGCGTTGCCGATGCAGACCGCCGCATCGATTCAGCCTTCGCCGATAAGGTTGATGTCATCCGTACGGCCTTCGTGGAAAATCAGGACCGGCTGGACATGTCGCTGGCCAGCCATACGAGCTATCTCGCATCGACCCTGGAAGACGCATCCGCTACCCTGTCCCGCACCCTCGGCGACAACACCGGCAAAATCGTTGACGTGGTCACGTCAGGTGTGAACGACATCGACAACCGTCTTGTCGGGACCCACGAGCAAATTCGCGACATCCTGGAAGGCCGCGCCCAGGCAATCGCCCAGACGCTCGACAACGGCCAGCGCTCGATTGCAGACACGCTGGGCACCGCCCAGACCACGATGGCCGACACGCTGGGCACCGCACAGCGGACACTCGCCACGACACTGGGCGATGCCCAACAGGCTCTCGATCACACGCTCAGCGAACACGGCACGTCGATCGGGGCGTCGGTCGCGGCCGGCGCGAGCATGCTGGAGATGAGCCTTGAAGATCACGAGGAAAGCCTGCGCAAGGCCATCGACGACAGCAGCCGCATGCTGGACGACCGCCTGCGCGGCACAGCCGGCGCACTGACCGAACAGATCCGTGATGCCGCAGGCGATATCACGCGCTCGGCCCAGGACTTCTCCGGCGTGGTGGAACAGTCCGTCAGTGGCATGACCTCGCGTCTCGACGAGACCAGCTCGCGTATCGAGCAGAGCCTCGGCACGCTGGAAGACCGCCTGCGCAACGGTCTCGACGGCGTCGACGCACGCGTCAACGATGCCGGCGAGAAGTTCGCGGCCCGTCTCGATGACAAGGTCTCGATCATCGAGCGCGTCAGCCAAGAATCCAGCATGCGGGTTGCCCAGGCCCTGGACGATGGCGCAGCCAAGGTCGCGGATACATTCGACACGCGCACGACCCAGATTGACGAACGTCTGAACACCATGGACCGCGCTTTGAGTGTCGGCCTTGAAAACGTCAATCGCACTATCGAAGGCAAGGCTGCCGGCCTCGCCGCTGCCCTGCGCAGCGCCGTGACCGATGCCGCCAGAGACCTCGATGCCGAAGCACAGCGCTCCGTTGAACGTCTGGCTGCCAGCGGTAACCGCCTGACCGAGCAGCTCGACGAACGCAGCACAGCTCTCAGCCGCACAGTCGAGGAACAATCCGACGAGCTCGCACGGCGCATCACCGACACGCAAAACCGTCTTGCTGGTCAGGCAGCCATGGTGGCTGAAACCTTCTCCCAGGCTGGCGACGTCATTGCCAACAAGGTGTCCAGCGCCGAAGCTCTGGTCAGCGCTCAGGTTTCGAACCTTACTGGCACCCTCACGGACGTCACCTCGACGCTCGAGCAGCGTGCTGCCGCCATTCGTGATGCGATCTCGGGCAATACCCAGGAGCTCAGTGCATCGATGGATGCCGTCGAAAAGGCGCTGGAAGCCCGCGGCAACTCGATCCGCAACGTCCTGGACGACCGCACGCGCGAACTGAACTCGATGCTGTCGACCCGCTCGGCCGAATTGTCTCGCCTGATCGACGAGAAGGCCATGCCGGTCATCGAAACCTACGCCCAGACCGGCCGTGTCGCGGCAGACCAGATCAGCGCGGCGGCCGCCGAGAGTGCAGACCGCCTGCGCGCCGAAAATCAGGCCCTTGTCGGCGCAATCAACGAACGCACAGAGCGAGCCGTCGCCTCGCTGTCGAATGCCGAGCAGAATCTGGTCGCCAGCGCAACGCAGCTGATCGATCGCCTCGGCGACAGCAATGCCGGGATCGCCAACGTCATCGAACAGGCCGTCGGCAGCATCAGCGCGCTGGACAGCCGTCTCGACTCGACAGCCGCACAGTTCAACGAGACGGCTGGCAAGGCGACCGACCTCATGTCGACTTCCAACCGCCTTCTCAGCGATCAGCTTGGCCGTCTCACGACCGTATCCGGCGAAACCCTGTCGCAGGTATCTTCGATTGTCGGTCGCTTTGGCGACCACACCAAGGTCCTTGGCAAGGCTTCGGAATTGCTCTCAGCAGCACAGTCCAATCTTGTCGGTACCCTTGAGGAGCGCCAGCAGGCACTTCGCGAGCTGTCGGTCGGCCTGGTCAAGCGCTCTGAAGAGATCGAGACCACGATGCAGGGCCTCGGCCGGATGGTCGAAACCGCCTTCGACCGCGCCGAGCAGCGTTCTGGTCAGATGGCCGGCAATTTGCGCCAGAGCGTCCAGTCGTCCTTCACCGACATCGGCCAGATCCTGAGCGAGACCGAAAAGCGTGCCCAGGGCACGGCCAACACTATGCGCGATGCCCTGCTCTCTGCTGAGAAGGAAGCGCATCTTTCGATCGAAAAGACCCTGTCGGAAGCCGAACAGCGTTCCGCAGCCCTGTCCGATCGTCTGCGCGGTGGCCTGTCGACGTCACTCGCCGACATCGACCACCTGCTGCAGGAAGCTGGCCGCCGTTCTGAAGGTGCTGCCTCGACCCTGCGCGAAGCCATGCGCCAGGCCGTTGAAGAGGCCGTGGCCCGCTTTGCCGGTGCAACGGACGAGATCCGTCGCTCGGCTGGTGACATCCGCAAGGAACTCGACATGACGCGCGACGAACTGAAGCGCGGCGCCTTCGATCTTCCTGAAGAAGCCAAAGAAAACGCAGCGGCCATGCGCCGGGCGGTTTCCGAGCAGATCAAGGCTCTCCAGGACCTGTCGCAGCTCGTAGGTCGCACCAGCCAGAACCTCGAAATCTCCGAACCGGTCGCACAGCGCGCATCGGCGCAGGCTGAAGTCCGGCGCGCAGCCACGGGCCAGATCACCTCCCAGGCCCGCCCGACGGAAACCTTTGCCCTGCGTGGCAGCCTTGACGCCACGGATGCCTCTGCACAACCTGCAGCCCGTGGCGAAGGTGGTGGCTGGATCAGCGACCTGCTGCGCGCAGCCTCGCGCGATGAAGCCTCGGAGGCGGCCCCGACCCGGCCTGCTCCCGTCGCACCACGCGCAGCACAGGAACCTGCACCGGCCGCACGCCAGGGTGACAACCGAAACCCGCGCCACATGGTTGAATCGCTGAATTCGCTGTCTGTCGACATCGCACGGGCGATCGATCATGAAGCCTCTGTCGATCTGTGGCGTCGCTATCAGCGCGGCGAGCGCGACATCTTCACCCGTCGCCTCTACACGTTGAAGGGTCAGCAGACCTTTGACGAGATCAAGCGCAAGTACGATCGCGAGCCGGAATTCCGCGTCGCCGTCGACCGCTACATCGCCGATTTCGAAAAGCTGCTCGGCGACGTCGCCCGCACCGACCGGGACAAGACGATTACCCAGTCCTACCTGACCTCCGATACCGGCAAGGTCTACACGATGCTGGCACATGCCGCAGGCCGCTTCAGCTGAAGCGGAAGCTGGCCAAAGGCTTGAACCGACCACCTGATATAATTGAAAAACCCCGGATCGCTACGCGATCCGGGGTTTTTCAATGGTAGTCTGTAAAGGCGCCGGTCAGATAGACTTCAGTGTCCAGGCCACGATATCGGCTGTCACTGTAGCAAAGGCCCGATCCAGAGCCTCGACATAGTCGGCATTGCTGCTGCTTGCCGAGCGGGCTTCTGCGCGGAAGCTGCGCTGCGCCTTAACGGAGCCGTTGCGGTCATTGAGCAGTTTTACCGAAATCTCCACAACCCCACGATCGCCACCGCTCGCGACCACTTCAAATGTGCGAACATCGGTCACCAGCTGGTAGTCGATCGCCAGGCCCTGGCCAGGCCGCCCGACACCGCCCAGACGCCCAGTGTTCTCGAAGGCCTCGATCAAGTTGGACTGCACAACGCGGGTGAGCCGGTCACTCCACTGTGCCTTGCTCAGATAGCGGATTTCAGAACCCGATACGCGAACAAGGATCTGCTCGCTATCGAGCGCCTTCAACGCCACCGGGTCCGCCACCAGCAATTGCCGTGATCGGGCCGACGCCGTTGTTGCGACATCGACAGGTGAAGCCGAGAGGTCGAACGTATCGTTCACTGCAGACGAGCCGCATCCGGACAGGCCAAACAACCCGATCGCCAGAACGGAAGCGAGCAATGCGCCTCTCGTTCGGTTCGTCGGCCGCGATGCGGCATGAGCCGTAAACATCATCATTGCTGCTTTTCCCTTCAGCCCTCTCATCGGCGCGTCCGCCCGTCGAATTCCTTGACCGTATCGCCGCCGAAGAGGAGACGTTGCGGATCCTGATCGAAATTGGTGATGGCGTCGTTCAACCCGCGCACGGTCTGGCGCGTGTCGTTCACCAGTGTCTGGATGTCGCGCAACCCGCTGCTCGAGAAGCGCTGGAGATTTTCGGCGATCGGCCCGATACGCGAATTCAGGTTCTCCGCTGCTTCGCGGATCGTGACCAGCGTCTTGCGCGCTTCGGCGCTGAGGGAATCTGCTTCGCCGGATCCCAGGAAGGCATCAACCTTCTTCAGGATACCGTCGACCTGCGTGGAGGCATTGTTCAGACGGTTTGCAAGCTGTGTGAAGTCGTCGATTGCGCGGTCGATATCGCCCTTGCGATCGGCAAAACTGTCGGACAACTCGCGGAAATTCGCCAGCGCCTGTCGCGCATCACCGGTTGCAACCGACACATCATCAACCACGCGTCCGATCTTCTGGCTATCGACCGCTGCAATGAGCGCATCGACGCGCGTCAGCGTCTGGTCAGCATTATTGCCGAAGCGACGGAAGGTGTCGGATGTCTCCTTGAAACTGTCCATCGTCGGGCCGACCCTGTCGGAGGCCGAGGCAAAGCTTGCTGTCGCACGCTCGGTATTGCTGAGGATCTGGTCGATCTTGTCGGAATTCAGCGCCTTGAACAGGTCTTCCGCTGCGCCCAATGTCGCGTCAAGGCGACCGGAAAGGCCCGAGACGGAATCCGAAAGCGCACTGACGCTGCTCAGGAACTGATCGATCCCCTTTGCATTGTCAGCAAGCGACTTTGAGAAGGTCTCGGCATTGCGAACCGTGTTCGTCAAAGGTGCACGCGCGTCCACAATAAAGCCCTGGAGCTCGCCGATTGCATCATCGGCCCGCTGGAGAATGCGGTCTGCCGTCGACAGAAGATTTGTCACGCTCGACTGATCTGCCATCAGCACGGCAGGCTCTCCCGTATCCAGCGCCCGGCGAAGAATACGTTCACCGGAGCCGCTTCCTGCACCGGAAAGTTCGATATAGGCCGCACCCGTCAGGCCCTGGATCTCGAGTACAGCCTTGGTCGTGGCGGTCACGGGTGCATCTGCGCGCACCTCGGTAAAGGCCACAGAGAACTGCGGGTCTTCGTTGTCGATATAGAGATTGCGCACCGAACCGACAGCAATGCCGTTGAAACGCACTGCAGACCCGACAGTCAGCCCGTTGGCAGACCCCGGAATGCGGATGGCAAGCGGCGCCATGGGACCACCGCGACCATATTCAGCCATCCAGTAGACGAAGCCGAAAGCCGCCGCGATCACCAGCATGGTGAAAAAGCCCACGATTGTGTAATTGGCTTTGGTTTCCATAGGTCACTCTACCGGATGTCTGGCGGATACATCCGCACGGGGAATGGAACGGGCGCGCTTGCCCTTGAAATAGGACTGCACCCAGGCATCATCGAATGCGAGCATGTCGTCCAGGGTTCCTTCGACAAGAACCTTCTTTTGTCCGAGCACCGCGATACGGTCGCAGACGGAAAACAGACTGTCGAGATCGTGAGTGACCATGTAGACGGTCAACCCAAGCGTATCGCGCAATTGGGCGATCAATTCGTCGAACTCGGCAGCGCCGATCGGGTCGAGACCGGATGTCGGTTCATCAAGGAAGACCAGATCCGGGTCCAGCGCGAGCGCGCGCGCAAGCGCCGCGCGCTTGATCATGCCGCCGGAGAGTTCCGAAGGGTAGCGATCAGCGGCCTCTGGCTTCAGTCCCACCAGTTCGATCTTGAGATAGGCCAGTTCATCCATAAGCCACTGCGGCAGATCGAGATATTCCCGCATCGGCAGCTGAATGTTTTCCTTCACCGTCAACGACGAGAAAAGTGCGCCATGCTGGAAAAGAACCCCGAGCCGCGTGTCGAGCATCATGCGCTCGACATCGCTCACGGCATCATAGTCGGCGCCCAGGATCTCGATCCTGCCTGAGCGGCGCGGCAGCAACCGGAGAACCGTGCGCATGAGAACCGATTTTCCGGCCCCTGACGCCCCAACGAAGCCGAGGATCTCACCGCGATAAATGTCGAGGTTCAGATGGTCGAGGACAATATTATCGCCGAAGGCAACCGTCAGGTCCTTCACCGACAGGATGGGCTGTCGGACCTTCGTCTTCTGTGCGGTCTCATCACGCATTCCGCACCTCAGAACTCGATTGCTGCGTAGAACATGGCGAACAGACCGTCCACCAGGATCACGACGAATATGGATTTGACGACGGAGGCCGTGACATGTCGACCGAGCGACTCGGCACTGCCGCCCACCTTCATGCCCTCCACCGCGGCAATGATGCCGATGATCAGTGCCATGAAAGGCGCCTTGATCATTCCGGTGGCGAGTGTCGAGTAGTCGACTGCCTCATGCAAACGGCTGAGAAACACTTCGAACGTGATCCCCGAATATCCCCAGACCACAACCGCTGCACCGAACAAAGCTGCGAAATTCGCAAGGATCGTCAACAACGGCAAGGCGATCGTCAGCGCCACAAGCCTCGGAAAGACAAGAACACCGATCGGGTTGAGACCGATGACCTTCAAGGCATCGATTTCCTCCCGCATTTTCATCGAGCCGATTTCGGCCGTGATAGCACTGCCCGAGCGACCGGCAATCATGATCGCAGTCAGAAGCACACCGATTTCACGCAGCTGGAGAATGCCGACAAGGTCGACGACAAAAACTTCCGCGCCGAAATAGCGAAGCTGAAAGGCTCCTTGCTGGGCAATGATCGCGCCGATCAGGAAGGACATGAGAAGAATGATCGGAACGGCGCGCACGCCCATATGGTCGAGCTGATTGACCACGGATGCGGGTGATACGCCCGCGCCGCGTCCAAGCTTCGTTTGGGCGCCGCGCACGGCCGACCCCAGGACGAACATCATCGCCACCAGATCGTCCCAGAGCGAGATGGTTGCCCGACCGACGGGCTCGAAAATGCGATCGACGAGCCGCCGGTCATCCACCGACTTCTCGGGCGCCTGGACGCGCTCAGGCAGCGCCTCGATCATCTCGCGCATTTCTGCGGTGCCGCCGGTGATCTCGATGGCACGACCCTGAGCGTTGCGTTGCGCCACGAAACGGCGGACCAGCCACGCCCCGGCCGTATCCATGGCCGTTACGTCAGTCAGATCGACAACTTCACGACGTCGGTCATCGGTATCAACCAGATCGCCGGCGCTCCTGACCACAGCACCAATCTGATTGTTTTTCCAGCTGCCCCCAAGCCGAATGAGGCGCTGCTCGCCGGCGCTCTCGTCGATATCGATGCGGGCTGAATCAGGTTGAACCGATGTCAAGGAGTGGCAGCTTCCCAAGATGCAGACCGGCGAATCCAAGCCGGCCCCGAAACTAGAACATGGCGCGCACTATAACGACCCGCGTCGCGGATGTAATCCTTAACGAAACCCTAAGCACAAGATGTTGCTCGTTTGGCGGGACCATTGATTTCTTTGCAACAGTAACGGCATTCACGCCGCCCGTATGCCTTCGTCGCGGGCAGCCTCGCCAAGGCCAGCAAGCGAGACCGGAACCATCTGCGGCTCGCCTGACATGCGAGAAGCCGATTCGCTTACGCGACCAGCCCAGGAGATGAGTTCAAGCCGACCGTCATGGTGTTCGGCAATGGCAGTGCAGCTCTCCACCCAGTCGCCGGTATTGACGTAGTGGATGCCGTCGATGTCTTCCATCACCGCATGGTGGATGTGACCGCAGATCACACCATCGACGTCGTTGCGCCGGGCTTCTTCCGCCACGACCTTCTGAAATTCACCGATAAAGTTAACAGCATGTTTCACCTGCAGTTTCGCCCAGGCTGAAAAAGACCAGTAGGGCATGCCGAGCCGCCGGCGGACTGCCGCGAGAATGACATTAATCGCAATCGCGGTGTCATAGGCCCAGTCACCGAGATAGGCGAGAAGACGGGCATTTCGCACCACAACATCAAACTCGTCGCCATGCAGAACGAGATACTTCTTGCCGTCTGCCATTTCATGGATCATTCGCTCGGCAACTTCGATGCCACCGAAGTGTGTGCCGGGGAAACCGCGCAGGAACTCGTCGTGATTGCCCGGAATATACACAATCCGGGTCCCTTTGCGCGCCTTGCGCAGCAGTTTTTGAACCACATCATTGCAAGGTTGCGGCCAGTACCAGCTGCGTTTCAGGCGCCAGCCGTCGATGATATCGCCGACCAAAATGATCGTCTCGGCCTCATGGATACGCAGGAAGTCGAGCAGGAAATCCGTCTTTGCCGCCTTCGATCCGAGATGAACGTCGGAGATGAATAGGGTGCGGAAATGACGCGCGTCACTCTCTGTTTCCACGGGCTTCGTCCTTTCATACTGTCACGCTAGCGCTTAACCAGACTCGTGTTGCAGGATGATGACATGCTCTTCTCGCCCTCCTTCCCGGGCACCGGCGCATGGCGTATGCGGGAACGAATGGTGGAACTAAAGTCTACCACTGCTGGACATTTCGTGTATGACGTTGACGATATTGACGACATGAAACGCCCGGTGGACTGATGAATTCCGACGAGACGAACAAGCAGCAATCTGTGAACCCGACCGCTGACCTGGACGAACAGGCCCTCTTCTATCATCGGTATCCACGACCCGGAAAACTGGAAATCCAGGCGACAAAACCGCTCGGCAACCAGCGTGACCTGGCCCTGGCCTATTCACCGGGCGTCGCTGCTCCCTGCCTCGCCATCAAGGACGATCCGGCTGCTGCCGACGACTACACCGCGCGCTCTAATCTCGTTGCCGTCATCTCCAACGGCACCGCCGTGCTCGGCCTTGGCAATATCGGCCCATTGGCCTCCAAGCCGGTCATGGAAGGCAAAGCCGTTCTGTTCAAGAAGTTCGCCGGCATCGATGTCTTCGACATCGAAATCGATGCGCCAAGTGTCGAACAGATGGTCTCGACCATATCTGCCCTTGAGCCGACCTTTGGTGGCATCAATCTCGAAGACATCAAGGCGCCGGAGTGTTTCCAGGTCGAAGACCAGTTGCGCGAGATGATGAACATTCCGGTCTTCCATGATGACCAGCATGGAACCGCGATCATTGTTGCCGCCGCCATTCTGAACGGACTCGAGCTCGCAGGGAAGTCGATTGCCAACGTCAAGATCGTCGCTTCCGGCGCTGGCGCCGCTGCATTGGCCTGTCTCAACCTGCTGGTGATTCTGGGAGCAAAGCGCGAGAACATCTGGGTGCATGACATCGAGGGGCTTGTCTATAAGGGCCGCAACGAGCTCATGGACCGCTGGAAAGAAGTCTATGCGCAAGAGACCGATAAACGCTCGCTTCACGAATCAATTGAAGGCGCGGATGTCTTCCTTGGTCTCTCCGCCGCCGGCGTCCTGAAACCTGAACTTCTCGCCCAGATGGCGCCAAAGCCGCTGATCATGGCGCTCGCCAATCCCAAGCCCGAAATCATGCCGGAAGAGGCACGCGCAGCGCGCCCGGATGCCATGATCTGTACCGGACGCTCGGATTTTCCGAACCAGGTCAACAACGTCCTGTGCTTCCCCTACATCTTCCGCGGCGCACTGGATTGCGGCGCCACCACGATCAATGAAGAGATGAAGATGGCGGCCGTGCGCGCCATTGCGGCGCTTGCCCGCGAGGAAGTCTCGGAAGTCGCGGCCCGCGCCTATAGCGGCGAGACACCCGTCTTCGGACCCGACTATCTGATCCCCTCACCTTTCGATCCGCGTCTCATTCTGCGCATCGCTCCGGCCGTTGCCCGCGCTGCTGCCGAAAGCGGTGTCGCCCGCCGTCCAATTGCCGATTTTGACACCTATCTCGATCAACTCAACCGCTTCGTCTTCCGCTCCGGCTTCGTGATGAAGCCGATCTTTGCTGCGGCAAAAACGGCATCAAAGAAGCGCGTCATCTTCGCAGAAGGCGAAGACGAACGCGTATTACGCGCAGCCCAGGTCCTGCTTGAGGACGGGATCGGCGAACCGATCCTGATTGGCCGTCCGCAAATTATCGAGACGCGCCTGAAGCGCTACGGTCTCAGGGTTCGTCCCGGCGTCGATTTCCAGCTGGTCAATCCGGAAGACGATCCGCGTTATCGCGACTATGTCGATGAATATTTTGCGCTTGTGGGCCGTGCAGGAATCAATCCGGAAGCCGCCCGCACGATCGTGCGCACCAACACCACCGTCATTGGCGCGCTTGCCGTCAAGCGCGGCGATGCCGATGCGCTGATCTGCGGCGTCGAGGGACGCTACGACCGCCATGTAAAGGACGTTCGCCATATCATTGGTAAGCGTTCGGGCGTGCGTGACTTCTCGGGCCTTAGCCTGCTGATTTCCCAGCGCGGCGCCATCTTCCTGACCGACACCTTCGTCACCGACGATCCGACCGCGGAAGAAATTGCCGAAATGACGGTCATGGCGGCCCACGAAATCCGCCGCTTCGGGATCACTCCGAAGGCCGCACTCCTGTCGCATTCCAATTTCGGCTCTCGCCCTTCGGCCAGCGCCAGCAAGATGCGGGCAGCCCTTGAAATCATCCGGGCGGAAGCGCCAGAGATCGAAGTAGACGGCGAAATGCAGGGTGGCTCGGCCTTGTCGGAAGTCTTGCGGAAACGTGCCATGCCCGACAGTACGCTGACGGGTGAAGCAAACCTCCTCGTCTTCCCGAACCTCGATGCGGCAAACATTTCGCTCGGAATCGTTCGCACTATGATGGATGCTTTGCATGTCGGCCCAATATTGCTTGGGGCCGCCATGCCGGCGCATGTACTATCGTCTTCGGTGACATCGCGCGGCGTCGTCAACATGGCAGCGCTCGCCGTGGTCGAAGCGTCTCAGCCTGTCGTCTGATTGCTCTTGAGAACCGTCGGCATCGCCCAGGCCGGAATTCGTGCCAGTTATTTTCAGAACCGAAGCATTACACTGGGCCCTTGAAATTTAGGGGCCAGTTTATGGTTCAGCACGAAGTCTATTTCGACGTGCGCATGTGGTTGGAGAGCCAGGAGGCTCCCGACCCGGCTGCGTTTTTGATCAAGCTCCATTCCGCATTCTCGGCAAGACTGCTCGTCTATCTCGATGGCAGCCTGGCCGAGGGCCGTCTGGATGTCATCCGCCTCCATCACTACCCCACCGCAGACCATCGGCGTCTGTCGCGAAATCTGCGCGAACAGCGGCATTTACCGCATGTTGCGGCACTTTTCTCGGCACTGGAACCGACGACAATTGATTGGTCACCCTTTGTCGAGCGGCGGACACGGGGCGAACCGGATTTGTCACAGTCCCAGCCTGTGGCTGCCGTTGTCTATCCACTGCTGACCAGTGCCGGGCATCATGCCTGCCTGATCGTGATCCCCTCACCCTCCATTGATGACATTGCGGCATGGCGCATGGCGAACGATCGAGACATCGCCAGTCTTGCTGCGATTTTTCACGCGAGATTGACCCGTTCAGTCGAGATTCACCCCCAGAAGCACCTTACCGCTGTCCGGCTTACCAGACGGGAACGCGAAACATTGGCCTGGATTGCCGGCGGCAAGAGCTACTGGGAAACGGCAATGATTCTCGGAATTACCGAGCGAACGGTCCGATATTTCATGGCGAATGCCCGAAGAAAGCTGGACGTCGTAAACAATTCGCAGGCGGTGGCAGAAGCTGTCTGGCAAGGCCTCATTCCTCGCTTAATCGAAAGGCCCGAACAGTAAACGCAGGGTTGCGTCGATCTTATCACAGATTGCAGAGTTGAAAGCTGTCGCCACCGCCAGTTTCAAAACCAGGAACCAAAAGTCATCTTTGTTGTTCCATTCTCAACGAAGGAGCAAGCGCATGATCAGGATCATTAACGGTTCCCGCCGTCACCAATTTCCCTCCGACATCGATGCCATGCATCGGCTGCGGAAAAAGGTCTTCCACGATCTCCTTGGCTGGGACGTCTCCGTCCAGGAAGAATGGGAGATCGACAGTTACGACCGTGCCAACCCGCTTTACGTCCTCTCTTATGGCGATAATGGTGCACTTCGCGGGTCACTCCGCCTCTTGCCAACGCTCGGCCCGAACATGCTGGATGACACGTTTCCGATCTTGCTCGGCGACGGGCCTGAGATCCGCGCCGCAGACATCTGGGAATCAAGTCGGTTCTGCATCGACCCAGACATCTCGCAGGACCGTGCCAGCAATCAGGTCACGATCGCCGCTGCCGAACTGATGTGCGGCGTGGGCGAGCTTGGTCTTGCCTCCGGCCTCTCGCATATCGTGACCGTGACTGACGTTTTCCTTGAGCGCATGTTCAAGCGCATGGGATGCCCTGGAGAGCGCATTGCTGCACCACACCGGATCGGCTCGGTTCAGGCCGTGGCGGTTGCCTGGGAGGTCAGCGAAGACTTGCTGGAACGCATGAAGATCGTCGCCGAGATCGATGGTACGGTTCTCGAAGAACCGATGACACTGAACGCCGCCCGGGCTGCGTGATGGTGCGACGGCCGCCTCTTTTGGGGCGGTCGTCTCGACTTGTTTATTTTAGTGTCGGCCACTGCTACGTATGCATCAACGCCTATTGAATGGCGCACAGCAATACGTTCATTACCGAAAGTGTCGGCGTGGCCAAACGACGGATTCTTCCCCTGATCTTGCTGGTCGGCCTGACGATGGGGGGCAGCGACGCCCTTGCCGATGTCTGCCGCACTTTGGAGGCCAATTTCCACAAGGCCGTGCAACAGGCCGCAGATCCAGTCGCCGCCGCACGTTATGCCAGTGCCGTCGCCCAGCAAAACCTCGAACTGAGAAGGGTCCGCCAGGATCAGCGTCGGCTTCGCTGCTTGAACTCCTCGATCATTCAGGTCCGCCCAGATGGCGGTAGCGACTGTGGCGACATCGCCAAGTCCATCGATAGAATGGAAGAGAACCTCTCGATCCTGACCGCAAAACTGAAAGAATTGCGCGGCCAGCCAACGCGAGAGCAAAGGATCGACGAACTCGTCGCCAATGGCTGTAGCCTGGAAGGCATCGAAACAGACGAGCAGAACGTGCGGACGCCGTACCTCGATACAGTCCCCGAGGTTGATCGGGCGAGTAAGAATCTTGGGCAATTCGAAAAACCGCGCCTCCTGCCGACCGGCAATGTCCGAACGCTCTGCGTCCGGACCTGCGACGGTGGCTTCTTCCCCATTTCGTCACAGAGTTCGGCGACCTATTTCGAGCGTGACGCCACCCTGTGCCAGAACATGTGTCCGGGCGTAAAGACAGAGCTGTTCTATCAGCCCCCCCTTCAAGGAGATGCCGCAGACATGATCTCTGTGGCGACTGGCCAGTCATATCGCGACCTGCCGTCAGCATTTGCTTATCGCAGCCGCGGCCGTGATGAGAGTTGTTCCTGCAACTTCTCCAGCAATCGCGGCAGTGGTGCGGGCATCGCCAAACAAGCTGAACCGCAAACGTCCATCCGCCAGCTGAGCGCCCCCTCTGTCAGCTTGCAGAACAAGTCGATTCCAGCACCAGAGCGAGATCTCGACGAAGCGGCGCTCGGCGCACGCAAGGTTGGGCCGGTCTTCCTGCCGCCCGACAAGGGCACGATCAACCTTCGGAATCCTGCCCAGCCCGGCCCTCAACCATTGCAGGAATGACCGCGTCAGAAGCAAAACCTGGCTCGTCCCAACCATCCAGATGCACGAGACTGCCGAGCGGCAACCGACTGCGCCAGCCTTTGACTTCCAGTTCGGGTTGGCAATAAAGTTCAGCGACGAAGCCGACGCACAAATAGCCGATGATATGGATATGCTTGGGAATACCGAGCACAGCCTTCACATCCTCCTCGTGGAAGATGCTGACCCAACCAACCCCGACACCCTCGGCCCTCGCAGCAAGCCAGAGGTTCTGGATGGCACAGACGGTTGAATAGGCGTCCATATGCGGATTGTGGGTGCGACCGAGAACGACAGGCCCAGCACGGCCGGGATCACAGGTCACGCAGATATTGAGGGGTGCCTTCTCTATGCCCTGCAGTTTCAGGCTGTCATAAATCGCGCGCTTCTCCTCAGGAAACATCGCGGCGGCCTCGCGATTGGCCCTCTCAAAGGCTTCGCGAACAGCACGTTTGCGCGCTGCATCGCGAACAAGAATGAAGTCCCAGGGTTGCATGAAGCCAACGGATGGCGCCGCGTGAGCAGCGTCCAGCAGACGCATCACCAAGTCATCCGGCAAGGGATCGGAGACAAACTGGTCCCGCACATCGCGCCTTGTATGTATGGCGCGATAAACCGCGGCGCGTTCGGCTTCGGAAAATGAGGATGCGGGCGCTAGTGCGCCCCGGTACGCGTCGTGCATCGCTTGGTCCCCAACAATGCGCAACCGCCCGCCGTCCGCGCGGGCTAGTCCATGATGTCAGGCCGGTCTTCTGACTCGGCGTCCTCCGTTTCACGCAACCTTCCCGATCATTCCGACCAGTGGCTGGGTCTCCCCCGCGTGAACGTCAGCCTTACAGCGTTGGGCACGTGCCGGAATTGCACCGACTTCCCGATTCTCCCGCCTGCGCGGGCACCTGACAGCCCAAGGCTTACACCCTGATTGGAGGCGCGCGCAAGAAGTCTGGCCTGGCCTATGGATTTTCCGGGAAGTAGCGCACATAGGCAAAGGCTCCGCCATCGGGAGACCAGTTCGGCACATTGATCGTGCCTTGCCCGCCGAAGAGTTCGAAAAGAACTTCCTGATTGCTGCCGTCCATATCCATCAGGCAGAGTTTGACATCCTTGTCGCGCGGATGGTCGAAGACATCTGGCGCATAGGAAAGATAGAGAACCTTGTCGTTGTTCGGCGACGGATGCGGAAACCAGTCCCCGGAATCGCTGTTTGTCAGGCGCTGCACGTCACGGCCGTCAGGGCGCATGCGCCAGATCTGCATCAGCCCGCTGCGACTGGAGTTGAAGTAGATCCATTCGCCATCCGCCGACCAGTCAGGACCATCATTGCGTCCCTCACCCTGTGTCAGACGCAGTTCGTCTCCGCCATCGACCGGGATGGTGTAGATGTCAAAGATATCATCACGGATGCCGCAATAGGCAAGCGTCTTTCCATCCGGTGACCAGCCATGCCAATAGGAGGGCATGTTTTTCGTCACCTGACGCGGCATGCCGCCTTCGGCCGGCAGGACATAAATACAGGACTGACCAACCAGTGTTCTGTCGCAGATCGCCAGCATGGAACCATCGGGCGAAATGCCGTGATCATTGTTGATGCGAATTGCAAAACCGGTATCGACCTCTTCCGGCTCGCTATCTTCATCAAGCCAGATCCGATGCAGCAGTCCATCACCATTGATCAGCAGATACGAACCGTCCGGCGACCAGTTTGGTGCTTCGACCAGAAGATCTGTTTCCCAGACCACGGTCGAGGTTCGGGTTTCCATATCATAGATTTCAACCGAACTGCGCATCACACCATCTTTCTGCCGGGACAAGCGCCCGAATCTCTATTGTACGCGTGCCGTCTGCTATTGCTCAGTCACGATCGCGGTAGCGATTGGTAATCGGATAGCGGCGATCTCGGCCGAAGTTCTTCTTTGTGATCTTGACGCCGGGTGCGGACTGGCGACGCTTGTATTCCGCCAGATAGAGCAGATGCTCGACCCGGTGCACCGTTGCAATCTCATGGCCACGCGCAACGATCTCGTCGACGCCCATTTCCCGCTCCACCAGGCATTCAAGGATGTCATCGAGCACCGGATAGGGCGGCAGCGAATCCTGGTCTGTCTGGTTCGGACGAAGCTCGGCGGATGGCGCCTTGGACAGGATGTTGGCCGGGATGACCTCCCCAGAAGGTCCGAGCGCACCGGGCGGCACATGGCTGTTGCGCCAGGCGGACAAGGCATAGACCTGCATCTTGTAAAGGTCCTTGATCGGGTTGAACCCGCCATTCATATCGCCATACAGCGTCGCATAACCAACCGACATCTCCGACTTGTTGCCGGTCGTTACCACCATAGAGCCGAACTTGTTCGAAACAGCCATGAGAATGGTGCCACGCGCCCGGCTCTGCAGGTTTTCCTCGGTGATGCCGCTCTCCGTGCCTTCGAACATGTCCGAAAGCGCTGAGAGGAAGCCCTCAACCGGATCTGCGATCGGCACGATGTCATAATGGCATCCAAGCGCCTTCGCACAGGCTGCTGCATCGGCGAAGCTTTCTTCCGACGTATAGCGGTAGGGAAGCATGATTGTCCGCACCCGCTCCTCCCCCAGCGCATCGACGGCGATCGCCGCACAGATCGCGGAATCGATGCCACCGGAGAGCCCCAGAACCACGCTCTTAAAGCCGTTTTTGTTGACATAATCCCGGAACCCGAGAACACAGGCGCGGTAATCCGCTTCCTCACGCTCGGGGATCTTAGACATCGGCCCCTCGTCACAGCGCCATCCCTCGGCTGTCCGCTTCCAGGTGGTGACAGACAACGTCTCTTCGAACTGGCTCATCTGAAAGGCCAGCGACTTGTCGCCGTTAAAGGCGAAGCTTGCGCCGTCGAATACCAGCTCATCCTGTCCGCCCAACTGGTTGGCGAAGATCAGTGGCAGACCAGTTTCGATGACCTGGCGAAGCACGACCTGATGACGAACATCCACCTTGCCACGATAGTAGGGCGAACCGTTCGGCACGAGCAGGATCTCCGCGCCTGTCTCGGCGAGCGTTTCACAGACACCGAGATCATTCCAGATCTCCTCGCAGATCGGTACACCGATGCGCACTCCACGGAAATTCACCGGGCCGGGCATCTCGCCCTCGACGAAAACCCGCTTCTCGTCGAATTCGCCATAGTTCGGCAAGTCGATCTTGTCGCGCAGAGCAAGGATGCGTCCCGCATCCAGGATAGCCACGGAATTGTGTCGGCCTTTCTCTCCCAGACGAGGGAAGCCGATGATAACGCCAGGACCGCCATCCGCCGTATCCTTCGCCAATTGCTCGACGGCTGAAAGGCAAGCCTGCAGGAAGGCAGGCTTCAGAACGAGGTCTTCCGGCGGATAGCCGGAAATGAACAACTCGGTCAGCAACAGGAGGTCAGCCCCCTGGCTGCCAGCATCCTGGCGCGCAGCGCGCGCCTTGGCGAGATTGCCGGCGACATCGCCGACCGTGGGATTGAGCTGCGCAACGGCAATGCGCAGGACATCTGAGATTTTCTTCGGTTCGCTCATGAAGTCGGTTTACCCGCTTGCAGACGATCTCGCAACGTCACCCGCCGCGCTTGCGCGCGGGAAATGGTGCGACCGGAAAATCCGTCGAAATTACACTGGGAACACCGAGGTAACCATCATAGTTCATGTGGCATTCATGACGGTTATGTGACAGCTAAAGAAAGAATTCGTGTCGTCTGCCTGCCCTCCGGAGACAGCCTTGGAAAAGTTCAACGCAAAATCATTGGTGACCAGCTTCGGTTCGACGGGTGACGTCGCTGCACGAGGCGATCGGGCAGGCGCCAAGGTCATCCGGATCGCCGGGCAGCTGACCCTGGTTACCCTCACGGCGCTTATGGCGGTCTTTGCGAGCGAATGGTTTGCCCGCGGCGATACAGCCGACATTTTGCCCTATCTGACGTCGACGATGCGGCCGGGCATGATTGCGGTCGGCGTCGTCGCGCTGGCGATCCTGGCGCTCGACGCCCTGCTGGGTCGCTCGTTGCAGTCGGCGGTTCTCGTCGTCCCTATGGCCGTCCTTCCGGCCTTCTTCTCCGGCCAAAAACAGCAGTATCTGTCTGACCCGCTCTATCCGAGCGACCTGCTCTTCGGTCGGCAAATATTCGAACTTCTGCCGGCCATGGTTGCTGCACAGCCGCTTTTGGCTGTCGCCGTATTCTCCGGCGCGGCTGTTGCCATTTCAGCCGTCCTTTACCTGATCATTCGCGGCCGCAAGATTTTCCCGCCGCTCTCGGCGTTTGGCCGGGTGACGCGCCTGGTCATCGCCTTGCCGATCCTCTTCGGTTTCGCCAGCATCATGAATCCGATGACCTATTCGGAGACCAGGGATCGGCTGAACATCATTCCCATGCTTTGGGACCAGACCGAGAATTACCGTCACAACGGCTTCCTTCTGGCCTTTGCGATCAACGTACCAATGGCCAAGGTCAGCGCGCCAGATGGCTATGGCAATCTCGCTGTGTCCGACATCCCGACGGATCGCATCCCAGCGACCTTTTTCTCCGGGCGTCGCGCCGACGTGATTTTCCTGATGAGCGAATCCCTCTGGGACCCTACCCGTCTCAAAAATGTGGGCTTTTCCGCCGATCCGATGCCGACAATTCGCGGCAAGCAGTCCGGCAATGTCTTTTCGCCTGAGTTCGGCGGCATGACCGCCAATGTCGAATTCGAGGCGCTGACGGGTTTCTCCAACGCGTTCCTGCCCTATGGCAGCATCCCTTATCAGCAGTATATCCGTCGTCCGGTTCCCTCGCTTGCAACCTTCTTCGAATCGAAGGGTTACAAGACCAAGGCGTTTCATCCGTTCCAGAGCTGGTTCTGGAACCGGAAGAAAGTCTATGACGCGCTCGGCTTCCAGGAGTTCCACTCTGAAGAGACGATGCCTGTCATGAGCAAGCGTGGCCAGTTCGCCTCCGACGACGCCCTTACCCGCTACATCATGGACGAGGCAGAGCGCACCGAAGGTCCCTTCTTCTTCTTCGGCGTGACGCTTCAGGGCCACGGTCCTTATGAACCCGGCCGCTATGCAAAGAATGCCGTGACCCTGGATGCGCCGATGATGTCGCCCGCCAATGCCAGTGCGCTTGCGACCTATACGCAGGGCGTAAAGGAGGCCGACGATAGCCTGAAGACGCTGATGGACTGGGCGAAGAAGCGCCAGCGGGAAACCATTATCGTCGTCTTCGGCGATCACCTGCCGCCGCTGAACGAGGTGTATACGCAGAGTGGTTACATGCCGAATGTCGTGGCTACGCGGCGTGCGTCGGTCGAGACCATGAAGCGCGAACACGAAACACCGCTTGTGGTCTGGTCGTCGAAGCGTGGCGTGCAGAAGAACCTTGGCACCGTCAGCCCTGCCCTTTTGCCGCATTACATCGTCCGTCTCGCAGGCTACCGCCACCCCTTCTACACGGGGGTCCTGGGACGGGTCAGCGAGCGCTATACCGTAATCGACCGCCACCAACTGGTAGGTCGCGGCGACAAGGCCCAAGCGGACTGGTCCCTGTCCGGCCAAGTCGATCCGCTGATCCGCGATTATCGCTATCTGCAGCACGATATGATGTTTGGTGAAGGTTATTCCATGGAGCGTTTCTTTCCCGAGCAGGAGGGTCGCCTTGCTCCGGCAAGTTGAGTGGCCGAGCTTATTTCTCGACGCCATTTGCAGCCAGTGCGAAATCTCGCCTGTTGCGGGTTTCACGGAAATAATTCATAGGCATATTTTGCGATAGTAAGCGTAGTGCTTTACAGCAGTTATATCTGCTCTGTTGAAGCATTGCATCGCTGCCGCTTCATTAGGCCTTTGAAATCGAGCTATTGCCATGCCGCTTCTGACGCGTGCCGAAATAGTCAATCACCCCCTGTTCCCGTCGATTGAAAAACAGATCGCCGGGCACCTGATCGGAATCCACAACAAGACCCCGCGGATGTCGAGGCTGAAGGCCTCCCATCGCAAATGGCTTCTGACACAATCGCTTTTCTCTCTCGCCTTGCGCCGCAATCCCGAAGACCCACTGTCGGGCCTGACAGCGACGCGTTTCATCGAGACAGCCATGCGACTGGGCGCAGCGAGCCGGAACACGGCGACTGCCTACCTCGCCGAACTCGTGGCCTACAAGTTTCTGCGCGACATTCCCGACGTCCCCGACAAGCGGGTGAGGGTCCTAGAGCCAACGGAAATCAGCCTTGAAGGCATGAGAAGCTGGTTTCACGGCCATATGGCATGCCTGGACCGGCTCGACGGCGGTGCACGAGAACGCACCTGCCTCGCAGACGATCGCATTTTTCGGTTGGCGCAGCCTATGGCCGCAGATGCACTGGTGGAGGAGCCGCTTTGGCGGGATCCCCCGGAGACCATCGGACATTTTCTGTGGTCGGATCTTGGCGGCATGATACTTCACGATCTGATTGCCAGGCTCGACAGCGTCGACCGTTCCGCTGACCGCGTGTTTGCAGGCCCCGTGACACTCGTCGAGTTGAGCGATGGCTATCAGGTATCAGCAACGAACCTGAAGCGGATGTTCAAGAAAGCGGAGAGTGACGGCCTGCTCGGGTGGGAACTGCCCCGCCGGCGAGGGAACCTCTGGATGAGCCAACGCTTCATTGAGGACTATTTCATCTGGCAATCGGCAAAATTCGCCCACTTGGACCTGGCCTATCATCAGGCAACTGCGACACTCGGCATCGTCGAAACGACTGTCGCTGCGGCCTGATGTTGGTCACCTAGGTCTTGCTGGCATCGAAGGCCGGAAGGGCTTCAGAAATATCGTAGAAGTCGCCCTTATCAGCGCAATAGATGTGATAGCCACCTGTAAGACCAGTCGGCTTATCGAAGAGACCCGCCATCAGCGAGATGATCTCCTCGCCGTCGGCTTTCCAGAAAAGCGCTGATCCGCAATGGCGACAAAATCCACGCTCGGCATCGGGGCTGGACCGATGGCGGCTGACATGCTCTTCGCCTGAAATGTGGACCGCACTCGTGGGGGCGCTGGTCGTCGCATAATAGAGACCTGTCTGCCGCCGACACTGAGAGCAATGGCAGAAGCTCACCGGTGCCAAATCACAATCCACAGTCACTGTGACTGCCTCGCACAGGCAGCGACCATGATGCGGCCAAGTCGTTTCAACCATATTTTGTCCTCCAAGCGATCTCCAAGAGAATCTCTATGAGGACGGGACTGGGGTCAAACGCCGAAAACTGATGCTTGGCTTCAATTGGCCGAAATGAGGCCCATCGCCAATCACATTAAACCTCTGGGAGATCCCAGGCGGCAAAACCGGGAGATGATCACAAACAAAAAGAGCCGGTCGATCAGGACCGGCTCTTTCTAACGTCAGCATGGATTGCGCGGCACTGCTCAGCCGTTCGCGACCATCATGCGCTTTTCGTCACGACCGCTCTTCATGCGTTCGGCAAGCAGGAAGGCGAGTTCCAGCGCCTGGTCCGCGTTGAGACGCGGATCGCAATGGGTGTGGTAGCGATCAGCCAGATCGTTGCCGGTCACTGCACGCGCGCCACCCGTGCATTCGGTCACGTCCTTGCCGGTCATCTCGATATGGATACCGCCTGGATGCGAACCTTCCGCGCGGTGGATCTGGAAGAAGCTTTCCACTTCCGACAGGATCCGCTCGAACGGACGGGTCTTGTAGTTGTTGAGCGTGATCGTGTTGCCGTGCATCGGATCGCAGGACCATACGACCTTGCGGCCTTCGCGCTCAACGGCACGGATGAGCCGCGGCAGGTGCTCGGCAACCTTGTCGTGACCGAAGCGGCAGATCAGGGTCAGGCGACCGGCTTCGTTCTGCGGGTTCAGAATGTCGATCAGGTTCAGAAGGTCGTCCGCCTGAAGCGACGGGCCGCACTTCAGACCGATCGGGTTCTTGATGCCACGGCAGTATTCGAGATGCGCATGGTCTGCCTGACGGGTCCGGTCGCCGATCCAGATCATGTGGCCGGACGTCGCGTACCAATCGCCCGAGGTGGAATCGACGCGCGTCAGCGCCTCTTCATAGCCGAGAAGCAGGGCTTCATGGCTGGTGAAGAAATCGGTCTCGCGCAGGCTCGGATTGTTCTCCGACGTGATACCAACGGCCTTCATGAAGTCCATGGTTTCGGAGATACGATCCGCCAACTTGCGGTAACGCTCTGCCTGCGGGCTATCCTTGACGAAGCCCAGCATCCACTGATGCACGTTCTCGAGGTTGGCATAGCCACCCATGGCAAAGGCGCGCAGCAGGTTCAGCGTGGCCGCCGACTGGCGGTAGGCCATCAGCTGACGGTCCGGGTTTGGAATGCGGGCATCAGCGGTAAACTCGATCCCGTTGATGATGTCACCGCGGTAGCTCGGCAGCTCCACATCACCGATCTTTTCCATGTCGGACGAACGCGGCTTGGCGAACTGGCCGGCGATGCGACCGACCTTGACCACCGGCAACTGCGCACCAAACGTCAGGACAACAGCCATCTGCAGGAAGGCACGGAAGAAGTCGCGGATGTTGTCCGCACCATGCTCGGCAAAGCTCTCAGCGCAATCGCCGCCCTGAAGCAGGAAGGCATTGCCTTCCGCGACCTGGGCCAGCGACTTCTTGAGGCGACGGGCTTCGCCCGCAAAGACCAGCGGCGGATAGGTCGAAAGCTGCTGCTCGGCAGCCTTCACTGCATCGAGGTCCGGATAGGCCGGAACCTGCTTGATCGGCTTCTGCCGCCAGCTGCTCGGGGTCCAATTCTGCGCCATGGTCGTCACCTGTCTCGATTAGAACTGCGGCATCCTCCCGGCCGCAACGGATGGGGGCTTATAAACGGTTATGCATAGGTTGGAAAGCCGCGATTTCGGGAGATTCGCACCACGTTTCGACGCTTCTGGAACATTCAGCAGACAGTCTGCTGAGCGTGCGAAAACAGAAGCATGAAGGGCACGCCTCACCCTTCATGAACCAAGAGATCCGCAGGATAATCCCGTTATCCACAGCCACAGCGACGCCTGCCCCCATGGATTGTGTTGCAATCCGAAACACTCTGACGGAAGCTTTCCTTCATTCGAATATGCCGATTGGGCAAAGATTCGTCAGGAGGTCAGCTTCACGCAGGTTTCGAGAATTACCGGTCATATTGAGGGGTATGGAGGCATGTTCAGAAGTCGCAAGACTTCAGGCGTATCTAAAGAGGAACGCGTTATGGCGTATGATTGGACTGGCGTACAAACCCGCAGAACCCGCAGAATGCGGATCTTTCTTTTTTCGACGCTTGCCATTGCAGCAGCGGCATTCTCTCTCGGCCACTTCGGCCTGTGATGATCAGGGGCATGCGCCCCACCCGATCTCCGATATTACACAAGAACATTGGGGCGCCTGGTAGCGCCCCTGTCTGTGTGTCAGACACGTTCTCCATTGCGGATACGGTAACTTGGCGCATACATGGTGACCAACTCCTCCGCTGCCGTTGGATGAACCGCCATCGTTCGATCGAAATCGTCCTTGGTGCATGCCGCCTTCAAGGTGATGCCAAGCAGCTGCGCCATTTCGCCCGCATCATGACCGAGAACATGCGCGCCGACGACCTTGCGGTCGGCGGCGTTGACGATCAGCTTCATGATCATCTTTTCAGTGCGGCCGCTTAGCGTCGCCTTCATCGGCCGGAATTGCGCCCGATACACTTCCAGTTCCTGATATTTGCGCGAAGCTGCCTCTTCAGACAGTCCGACGGTCCCGATCTCCGGCTGCGAAAACACCGCGGTCGCAATCAGATCATGATCCGGCTTCGTCGGCTTGCCTCTGAACTCGCTCTCGATGAAGCACATGGCCTCGTGGATCGCGACCGGTGTCAACTGCACACGGTCGGTCACATCGCCGAGCGCGAAGATACTCGGCACATTCGTGCGCGAATAGTCGTCGACGATGATGGCTCCACGCTCATCAACTTTGACGCCAGCGGCCTCAAGTCCAAGCCCGGAAGTATTGGGGTCTCGACCAAGCGCCAGCATAACCTGCTCCACAACCAGCCGCGTCCCGTTCAACGTATCAACTTCGAGGTTGCCGGCCGCCGACTTCGACACCGAGGCAATGTGATCCTGGCAGATGATGCGGATCCCCTTCTCGACCATCGCCTCATGCAAGCCACGGCGCATGTCCAGGTCGAAGCGGCTCAGGATCTCAGCGCCGCGATAAATCAAGGTTGTTTCGACGCCGAGCCCATGGAAGATGTTCGCGAATTCGACCGCGATGTAACCACCGCCAGCGATCAGGATGGAGCGTGGGAGGCTTTCCAGATGAAAGGCTTCGTTTGAGGATATGCAGTACTCATAACCCGGCAAAGCGGCATGCGGATTAGGCGTCCCGCCAACCGCAATCACGATGCGTTCGGCTGTGACCTCCTTGCCGTTCCTGACGAGGCGCACGCTGTTTGGCCCGGTGATTTCGGCGCGACTTTCGATAATTTCGACACCGGCCCCTTCGAGCCCCTTGCGGTAGAGACCTTCAAGGCGCGCGATCTCGCGGTCCTTTGCGGCTAGGAATGTCGGCCAGTCGAAACGCGCCTCGCCCACCGTCCAGCCATAGCCGGCAGCATCCTCGAAATGTTCGGGATACTGCGATGCGTAGACCATCAATTTTTTAGGCACGCAGCCACGAATGACGCAGGTGCCGCCAAGACGATACTCCTCGGCAATCGCCACACGTTTGCCAAGTCCGCCGGCGAGACGCGCGCTACGCACGCCGCCGGATCCGCCTCCGATGACGAAGAGATCATAATCGTACTGGCTCATCGCTGGCTCCTTATGCGCGTGCAAATTCAAACCGGATATAGGGTGGATCCCAGGCAAAAAGAAAGCCCGGGACATGTCCCGGGCTTGAATGTTTCGTCAAACGCCACTCAGGGCTTCGGCGCTTGCGCCTGCACGGCCTGGAGAAGGCTGTCATTGACCTCCTTTTCCAGATCGCGAGCGACGCCCGCAGTCCAGATGTCAGCGGCCTTCAGCAGTTCGCGTGTGGCGATCGGGCCGTCCTTGAGAAGCTTCTTGCCCGTTTCGCTGCTGTAGAAAGCCGTCATTTCCTGCAGTTCTTCCGCGGTGAAGGCCTTGGCGTAAACCAGGGCAGCCTCACGCTCCAGATCGCCGCGACGGCTGGCGAGCTTAAGCGCGGATTCCTCGACCTTCATCGAAATCTCGTCTTCGAGGTTCGGATAGGCCTGGATGAGCTGACCGGTCAGCCGGTCCATGATGTTCGGAAGAATGGCATCGAAACGGTTGGTGACGCCAAGCGCCGAAATGGCGCTGCGAGCAGCCTGAAGGTGCTCGGGCGCAACATCCTGCGCCTGCGCCGAGACACCGCCCAGCATGACGCTGCCGGCGACGACGGCGATCGATGCGAAACGGCCGAAACGCGAAATGCTGATCATCAAATTCTATGCTCCTGTTCGTATTTAGCCTTCATCTCTCGCGCGCCCGCCGGTCCGGCGATGATTGCGAGGGACGCAATGTTTATGAAGAGACCGTGCTCGACGACGCCGGGGATCGCGTTCAACTGGGTCGCCAAAGCGTCTGCATCAGGAATGCGGCCAAATGATGCGTCGAGGATCAGGTGACCGCCATCCGTGGTGAACACACTCTCATCCGAGCGAGCCCGAATCTTCATATCTCCCGAGAGCCCCAGCTTCGTGCAGAGACGCTCAATGGCGATCTGCGTTGCGGCCTGACCAAAGGGATTAATCTCGATCGGCAGGGGGAAGGCGCCCAGGCAATCGACCACTTTCGTCTCGTCGGCGATCACGATCATCCGGTGCGATGCTGAAGCGACGATCTTCTCCCGCAGCAAGGCCCCTCCGCCTCCCTTGATCAGCCGTAGCTGGGCGTCGATCTCATCTGCGCCGTCAATTGTGAGGTCCAGTTCGGGCAACTCGTCGAGCGACTTCAAGGGCACGCCCAGTTCGACGCACAGCCGCGCAGTCCGCTCCGATGTCGGCACGCCTTCGACCTTGAGGCCTTCGGCGACCTTTTCCGCGAGCAGGCGGACAAATTCCTCCGCCGTCGAGCCCGTCCCAATCCCGAGCCTCATCCCGTCTTCGACATGTGCGAGCGCCGCCGCTGCGGCCTTGATCTTCATTTCGCGCGCGTCCATGCGCCAAAAGCTCCCGATCGTTTCGATGAAAGCTGTTTACACGGCCAAATCGCTGAACGAAAGCCCCGGACATGCTGGCGCGTTGCCTTTCAAGCGGATTTGGCCTAACGCCGGACCAAGCGGCATTTGCGGAAGGGCATCATGGAAAAGACAACCATCGTCTTCGATCTCGACGGCACACTGGTCGATACGGCACCGGATCTCGTTGGCAGCCTCAATCACACCATCGCAGCCAGAGGCCTCGCCCCGGTGGGCTATGAAGACCTGACATTCCTGGTCGGCCAAGGTGCGCGCATGATGATCCAGCGGGCCTTTGCCCTGCGCGGCGTGCCGATCGAAGACAGCGATTTACCAGATCTCATGGATCGGTTCATCGCCCATTATCGCGGCGCCATGCCGGGCATGAGTCGACCCTATCCGGGCGTCGTCGAAGCGCTGGACCGGTTGCAGGCAGCGGGGCACATACTTGCCGTCTGCACTAACAAGCTGGAGGAACTCGCCGTCCCGCTTCTCAAGGGCCTGGGTCTGGAGCGGTACTTCGCAACAATCGCGGGCGGCGACACCTTTCCCGTGCGAAAGCCTGATCCCGATCACATCGTCCAGACCGTGATCAAGGCAGGGGGCGCGGCGAACCACATCCTGATGATCGGCGATAGCATCAACGATATCGCAGCGGCCCGTGGCGCCGACATCCCATCGATCGCCGTCACTTTCGGCTATTCGGACGTGCCCGTCGAAGCGCTCGGCGCCAGCCACATCATTGCGCATTTTGACGAACTCACGCCTGAATTGGTCATCTCGCTGACCCGCTGAACTGCAACGAAAAATGGCGGGACATGCCCGCCATTTCAATTGCTCGCCTCGTCAAGCCCGCGGTGTGCGCGCGTCCGTCGTCACCTTGAAAGCCTTCTGCGTAGCTGTATCGCGCCCATAGACGTCGTCAAAATACTGAACCACACCGTTCTTGTCCGGCCATGCCGTGAAATAGGACACATAGACCGGGATCTTCTGGGGAACCTGAACGGCGCGGTTCTGACCTGTCGCGATCTGTCGACCAATTTCCTCGACGGTTGTGCCCATGACGGCAGCTGCCATCACACGCGGCTCTGCAAGGCGCACGCAACCATGGCTGAGGGCGCGCATGTCACGCTTGAAATAGCTCTTCGATGGCGTGTCATGCATGTAGATCGCATGATCATTCGGGAACAGGATCTTCAACTCGCCCAGCGCATTGTCGCCACCCGGTGGCTGGCGCACGTCGACGGCATGCGTGCTGTACCAGTCAACCTGGCTCGACGCGACCTTGCGGCCGCCATAGGAGACTTCGTAGCCTAGGCGATCAAGATAAGAAGGGTCCTGCCGTAGCTTCGGGAGCATCTCGTTGACGATGATGGACTTCGGTACGCCCCAATAAGGGTTGAACTCGACCGTCTGGATCTGGTCCTGGAAGAAATAGGTCTGGTTCGCCTTCGATCCGACGACAACGCGCATCGACAGCTGCTCGCGACCCTCGTTGATGTAATAGACGTTGAAGGCGGGCTGGTTGATGAAGACGTAACGCTGCCCCAGATCCGCCGGCAACCAGCGGACAGCTTCCATGGCAACCTTCAGCTTCTCGATCTTCTCGGCATTGCTGTGGCCAGTCATGGCGCGGATCGTCGCTGGGCCGACCACACCATCAGGCTTCAGCCCACGCTCCTTTTGGAAGGCCTTAACCAGCTCGACCAGTTCGGGACCGTACTGCGTGCTTTGACCAAATGCCGTGAAGGTCTCAGCATGATCCTTGAGCACAGCCTCCGACGCCACCTGCTTGATCGCGCCAACCACATTCACCAGTTCGGGATTGGCCTCTCCCGGCTTCACCACGGTGCCGGCCGCAACGGTGATGGGCTGCGCACTGGCCTGACTGTCTTCCGCCCGGAGCCGCGCGAGCTCATCGCGCATGGCGACGAACTGTGGGCTCTGCGGATTGCGCGAACGCAAATAGGCCGCCACATCTGGGCTGCGACGCAGCATATCAAGCACCGGCGCAAGATTCACCGACTTGCGCTTGAAATCATAGTAGCCGGAGATCCGGTTCGGATCGATACGGCCTCGCGTCGTATCCTGCACGTAAGTGAGAACTTTGGCCGAGAGAGCCAGTTCGAATGACATGAGATCACGCAGCGCGCGGTTGGGATCCGCCGGATCATTGACGGCAGCAGGAGCAGTCAGAGCATAGTCTTCGGGCGAAAGACCGAATTGGTCGGCTTCCGTCAAGGCATCCAGCATCTGACGGCCACGCTCGCTCACACCGTTCGGCGTGACCCAGATCAGCGGCTTCTGTGGATCCGAATAATAGGCTTCGACGACCTTGGCCACGTCATCGGTAGCGCGCACCTTAACCTCTGCCGCAAAACTGCGAGGCTCGAGCGGCGCGGTGGTCGTCGGCGCGACAAATGGCGCTGCGACATCAGCACTACCGACAGCGGCAGGTGTCGAAGGAGCATTCGAAGGCGCTGAGGCCTTGATCGCAATCAGCCTCGTCGCTTCAGGCTTGTAGGTATAATACTGCGGTCCCTTCACCTTCGGCAAAGGTTCCGGATCACCCATCTCCAGGCCGCCGCGCGCCTGCTGTTCGAGGCTCATCGGAGCCGACTGCTGCTGCTGCCTTGCCTGTCTTCCTGGCCCGCCGCGCAGAAGATCAAGAAGCGTCGTTGCATCGGCTTGGCTGGGCATGCCGCCGAGCACGGTGGTGACCGCCAGGAAGGCCGTGAACATGGCGCTGCGGTTTATCGTCATTCTCACTCTCGTCTCTTCCATCTGAGTCCCAAGGACTCACCGCCCATGCGGGCATTCGTGCTGATCTTTAGGCGATCGGCGATTGCTTGAAAAGTTGGCCGCCCAATCGAGCCGGTAACTCTCTCGGTCAACTTCGCGTGACACGATAGGCCCTGATGATGTGCTGCATCGGAACTAGGCGTGACCATCAGTTAAATTTCCCTAAACCTTAAACATTCGTTCACAGGGTTGCAGTGATCGCTCTCACTGTGATGGCAGATTGCGGGCAGGCGTCACCCAAATATGACAGGGTCCGGACAAATGTGTGGCGGAGGATGAAAGCTGGGATATTCATTAGTTGACTTAGCCAATCAAGATTGAGACCTGCTTGTATCCGGGGCGTACACACCTAAATCCAGACCTGATACCGACCGAGCCGACAGAAGGATGACATCCAATGGCACTCCGCACAGAAACTGATACTTTCGGCCCTATAGAGGTTGTTGCCGACCGCTATTGGGGTGCACAGGCCGAGCGTTCACTCGGCAACTTCAAGATCGGCTGGGAAAAGCAGCCTCTGCCAGTGGTGCGGGCGCTCGGCATCGTCAAGCAGGCAGCGGCGCGCGCGAACATGGCACTCGGCAAGCTGCCACACGATATCGGCAACGCGATTATCGCAGCCGCCCAGGAGGTGATCGACGGCAAGCTCGACGCCCACTTCCCGCTGGTCGTCTGGCAGACGGGATCTGGCACGCAGTCGAACATGAATGCCAATGAAGTCATCTCGAACCGCGCAATCGAGATGCTGGGTGGAGAGATGGGCTCGAAAAAGCCCGTCCATCCCAACGACCACGTTAACATGAGCCAGTCGTCGAACGACACCTATCCGACGGCCATGCACATCGCCTCGGCCGAGCACATCGTCCACCACCTTCTGCCGGCCCTGAAACATCTTCACGCTGCCCTCGATGCCAAGGCGCGCGATTTTGCGCATATCATCAAGATCGGCCGCACGCACACGCAGGACGCAACGCCGCTGACCCTCGGCCAGGAATTCTCCGGTTACTCAGCCCAGGTCGCATCCTCGATCAAGCGGATCGAACTCACCCTCCCCGGCCTTTACGAGCTTGCCCAAGGCGGAACGGCTGTCGGCACGGGACTGAACGCGCCGATTGGCTTTGCCGAAAAGGTAGCCGAGGAAATCGCAGCCATCACCCACTTGCCCTTCGTGACCGCACCGAACAAGTTCGAGGCGCTGGCAGCCCATGATGCCATGGTCTTTTCCCATGGCGCCATCAACGCGGCTGCGGCTGCCCTGTTCAAGATCGCGAACGACATCCGCTTCCTCGGCTCCGGGCCCCGCGCCGGCCTCGGAGAACTGGCACTGCCCGAAAACGAGCCGGGCTCCTCCATCATGCCGGGAAAGGTCAATCCGACCCAGTCCGAAGCCCTGACCCAGGTCTGCGCCCATATCTTCGGCAACAATGCCGCGATCACCTTTGCAGGCAGCCAAGGCCACTTCGAACTCAACGTCTTCAATCCGATGATGGCTTATAATTTCCTTCAGTCGGTCCAGTTGCTCGGAGACGCCGCGATGTCCTTCACCGACAATTGCGTCGTCGGCATCGAGGCCCGGGAGGACAACATCGCCCGAGGCGTCGAAAATTCTCTGATGCTGGTGACGGCGCTGAACGCGCGCCTGGGGTATGACACCTGCGCAAAGATCGCCAAGACCGCACATCGCAACGGCACGACACTGCGCGAAGAAGCTGTCGGCGGCGGCTATCTGACCAATGAAGAGTTCGACGAATATGTGCGTCCGGAGCTGATGATCGGACCTCGATGACATCATTCACCAGCAACACGGCGCGGCATCTGCCGCGCCGCAGATACTATTAGACCTCCAGCGCTTCAAGGCCGGTACGATTGGTGTCCTTGGCCCGGAATAGCGCCATGTCTGCTTTGTGGATCAGATCCGCAATCGCGTCTCCCGGACCGCGCACAGAAAGGCCGAAGGTGACCCGCATATCACCACGCTCCAGAGGCCCGACCTCCAGGCGGTCGACCGCGAGGCGGATGCGCTCACAAATCGACAAAACTTCCGCCGGCATATCTCCCGGAAAAAGCAAGACGAAAGTCTTGCCGGACATGCGCGCAGCGATATGGCGCTCCTGCAACAACTGCCTAACGATATCGCCCACTGCAACAAGGGCAAGGTCACCCGTTTCACGCCCATGGATGTTTTTCACCACATCCATTTCTTCAAGTTCGAACACGACAACAGTCACGGGCGCTGCTGAACCCGACAGACGTGTCAGTCGATCGACCTGAACACTGTAAGCAGCGCTGCCGTTCAGCAGCCCGGTCAGCGGATCAAGTGCGGCCTTGCCTTCCACGCGCTCGGCCAATGCGGTGATCTCGCCAACCATACCGCAGACGGCCCGCGTCACGACGGCAATCTCGTCATCGCCGCGCTTGTCGAGCATTTCATCAGCAAAGCTGCCGTTGATCCGATAGGTCGTGATAACCGCTGCAAGCTTGCGCAGCGGCGCCGTCAGCAACCACATGCCGCCGATACATGACAGCGTTCCGACAAGCGTTGCGAACAGAACGGCAAGGACCAGAGCCGTTCCGCCGGGTTCCGAGACTGACTGAAACGTGATCAGCAAGGCGATCAGGGGCAGGTGGATGCAGACAAAACTGATCATGAAGATCCGGGCCACGATCGAGTGATACCACTTCCGCCGGCGTTTCCTGTCGGATGTCATTTTTGCTCCCTGAGCGCTGCAATATTCATAAAGAAACATATCGTTTGTGGAGAAATTCGCACAAGAATACAACCCGACGCCCCCAGCTTTCGGTGCATTGAAATATTAAGCGCTTGCCCTTAAACCACCGAGCTTTCCAGCCCTTGCCGCGAAAGGCCCCGTGATGGCAGACGATCTGTTTCCCCTTGGTGAAGACAACACTCCCTATCGCAAGATTACCTCCGACCATGTGTCGGTCGAGACTTTCAAGGGTGAGGAGATCCTGACCGTGGAACCGGAGGGCTTGAGGCTCCTGGCCGAAACTGCGCTCTCGGACATCAACCATCTTCTTCGACCTGGCCACCTGAAACAACTGGCCGCAATCCTCGAAGACCCAGAAGCGACCGACAACGACCGCTTCGTCGCCTACGATCTGCTGAAGAATGCAAACATCGCGGCAGGTGGCATCCTGCCGATGTGCCAGGACACAGGTACGGCAATCGTCATGGGCAAGAAGGGCCGCAAGGTCTGGACCGATGGCGGTGACTATGAAGCCCTGGCGACGGGCGTGCGCGATGCCTATGAGCGTCGGAACCTGCGCTATTCACAGCTCGCACCGATCAAGATGTTCGAGGAAAAAAACACCAAAACGAACCTGCCAGCGCAGATCGACCTCTATGAAGAAGGCGAAGACGCCTACAAGTTCTTGTTCATGGCGAAGGGCGGCGGGTCTGCCAACAAGACATTCCTTTATCAGGGGACGCCATCGCTCCTGACCCACGACCGCATGATCGACTTCCTCAAGGAGAAGATCCTCACGCTAGGGACGGCAGCCTGTCCGCCCTACCATCTGGCGATCGTGATCGGTGGGCTTTCCGCCGAAATGACGCTGAAGACCGTCAAGCTCGCTTCGGCGCGCTACCTCGACAATCTGCCGACTGAGGGCTCAGAGACCGGCCACGCCTTCCGCGACCTGGAAATGGAAAAGGAAATCCACAAGCTGACCCAGTCGCTCGGGGTCGGCGCTCAGTTTGGTGGCAAGTATTTCTGTCACGACGTGCGTGTCATCCGCCTGCCCCGCCACGGCGCATCGCTACCGATCGGCCTCGGCGTCAGCTGTTCCGCCGACCGCCAGGCGAAGGGCAAGATCACGCGTGACGGCATCTTCATCGAACAGCTCGAAACCGATCCGTCGAAATACATGCCGGAAATCGACGAAAGCGCCCTTTCCTCTTCCGTCGTCAAGATCGACCTGAACCAGCCGATGGCGGCGATCCTGAGCGAACTCAGCAAGCATCCGGTCAAGACACGGCTCTCGTTGACAGGAACAATCATCGTCGCGCGCGACCTCGCCCACTCCAAGATCCGCGAACGACTGGAAAAGGGCGAAGGCATGCCCGACTACATGAAGAACCATCCGGTCTATTATGCAGGTCCTGCCAAGACGCCGACCGGTTATGCCTCAGGCTCCTTCGGGCCGACAACAGCCGGCCGCATGGACAGCTATGTCGACCAGTTCCAGTCCTTCGGCGGTTCCATGGTGATGTTGGCGAAAGGGAATCGCTCACGCGCCGTGCGCGAAGCCTGCAAGACCCATGGCGGCTTTTATCTCGGCTCCATCGGCGGCCCTGCGGCGCGCCTCGCCCAGGACTGCATCAGACATGTCGAGGTGCTCGAATATCCGGAGCTCGGTATGGAAGCT
The DNA here is from genome assembly GCF_051549525.1 of Rhizobium sp. G187. NCBI lineage: Bacteria > Pseudomonadati > Pseudomonadota > Alphaproteobacteria > Hyphomicrobiales > Rhizobiaceae > Rhizobium > Rhizobium sp. G187. Next base: position 395,432 of record NZ_JBPUGM010000001.1, on the reverse strand, counting down.
GTTTGGAAGATCGAGGTCGAAGACTTCCCCGCCTTTATCGTTACCGACGACAAGGGCAACGACTTTTTCCAGGAGTTTAACCTCGGCTAACGTCAGGCCGGCGCGGCCATGGGGGCGCAATTGGATTTTTCATGAAAAGAAGGGCTTGGGGCGCCACCTCAAGCCCTCGCCAATTTTGCACCAGTGACATATCGTTGCCCGGCCATTAATTCTTTACCAAGAATTTTACGCTACTGAATCTGGAGCCTTGAAAAAGGGGCGACGAGATTGGAGCTTGCCGAATGACGACGGCACAACCGCCAAAGATCCAGACACCGGACGTTTCGGCGCAGATTGCCTTTGCCATGCGCTCCATGGGCGTCGCTCCAATTCCGCGCAACTATGAACTCTTCTATGAGGCCTATATCGGCTCCAATCCTGCGCTGACCCGGGACCTGGTGTCACTGGGAAGTCGTGCGACACAGGACGAGATCGATCAGCTGCGTGAACAGCATTTCGGCAATCAGCAGGAAAAGATCGAAAGCGCGCACGGCAAGCTGATCGGTGAACTGGAAGCATTGCTTCGGCTTTTGCGCCAGGAACAATCCTCGCTCGAAAGCTACAATCGCCTCCTCGGCGAAACCTACAGCCGCATCAGCTCGAAGAATTCCAACAGCACCGACATCTTGCGCAACGCCATAGCCGTGCTGAGCGAAGCGACGGGCAACACCATGGCGCATGGCGAGCAGACCGTGGAGCAGATGTCGCAACGCTCCCAGGAAATGGATGAGGTTCGCCGCGAACTCGACGAATACAAGCGGATCGCCAACACCGATTCACTCACACGACTTTCCAACCGCCGCGCCTTCGACGAGAAGCTCGCTTCCGTCTACGCAAGCGGAGAGCGACCGTTGGCAGCCTTGCTTCTGGCCGACATTGACCACTTCAAGAAGGTCAACGATCTCTATGGTCACCCGGTCGGCGACAAAATCCTGGCAACCGTGGCGACGATCATTCGCAGCAATGTTCGCAAAGAATCTTTTGTCGCTCGCACGGGCGGCGAGGAATTTGCCGTAATCATCGAAGGCTATACCGCCGAAGAAGTGCACCAGATGGGCGAGAAGATCAGGCTGGCGCTGGAAAGCACGCCGTTCAAGAACTCAAAGACAGGCGTCAATTACGGCCCGATCACACTGTCGCTCGGCTACTCCATGGCAGCCGAATCCGAGGATGCAGGTGAGCTCTATTCAAAGGCCGATACCGCTCTCTATTGTGCCAAGAACAATGGTCGCAACCGGACCTTTGGCTTTGAGGACGGCATGAAAAAGGACTTCACCAAGAGCTGGCTGCTTTACAAGCGCTGAGCTGCACCTTCCAGCGCGCCCGTCACCACATGGTCTTCGAAGCTCTGACTGGCCATTCGCGATCATAGGTCTCCTGATCGAAATCAGCCTTCGCCGCCTTCAACATCTCGCCGGGCGTCGGCAGGCTGGCAGCTGCCACATGTGCCTCGGCGTTCCAGAGCCCGGCACGCATGACGGCACGAGCGCACTGGAAATACACCTCATCGATCGAAACCAGGATCACGCTGCGCGGATGACGTCCATCCATCACGAAGCTCGCAAGCAGACCAGGCTCAACCGAGACCACGGCCCGACCATTCACACGCATCACGCTTGCCGAACCTGGAATGAGAAACATCAGCGCCACCCGCGGATCGCGAACGACATTGATGAGCGAATCGATCCGGTTGTTGCCACGCCAATCGGGTAGGGCCAACTCGCGATCACTCTCGATCCTGACGACAGACCCAGCGTCGCCGCGCGGCGAACAATCGAGCCCTTCAGGCCCAACGGTTGCCAAGGCGACAAAGGGCGACGCCTCGATCATCTGGCGATAAGGCGCCGTCAGGCTATGCGTGACCTTGGCAGTCGACGCCTCGGTGACATCGCCATAATAGGCCTTCAACTGATCGACGTCGCGAATAATGGTCATGCCGTCTTCCCTTCCAAGCCCTTGGTATTTTTCGACTTAGGCACGGGATGTGACAGAGTCACGACGATGCCCGCCGCACACTCTCGTGCGGAGGCATTTCACGCAACAGGAAATCTCCGACAGCCGAAATCACCTCGGCGGCACTGACAATACGGCGATGCCCGTGGCCATTGGCCCAAAGATGCCGGACATGGGGAGATACCCCGATATAGCGCTGCGCATGACCGACATGCACTTCCTTGTCGTCCTCGGCATGGACGACGAGAAGCGGCCGATCAATACGGCGCGCAACTGACACACCATCAAGTTCATCAACGCTGCATCCGACAAGATCGAAGGCACGCGAGCGCATGGCAGCGATGCTGGTACGCCCGAGCCCGACGCTTTTGGCAAAACCATTGAACACGTCCGCCATGCTCGATGGCGACCCGATCAGGGCAATGCGCCTTGCCTTTAGCGTGCCGATATCAGCAAACACGCCCCCGGCTGCCATCATCACGGCCGCACCGCCAAAGGAATGCCCGACGACACCGTCAAAAGCGCCGAATTGCCGTTCAGCCGCAAGGATCGCCTCCGTTGCGATACGCAGATCGAGTCGCCGGCCACTGGACGCACCATGCCCCGGAAGATCGAGGAGAACCACATCCGCACCTGCCTGGCGCAGTCCGACCGCCAAGGCAGAAAGATATTCCGCACGCGAGCCCCAACCGTGAACCACGAGAACCCGCGCAGGCGACGGATCCCCCGATGATTGCGGCCAGTGGTGCATCGCTGCCATCCCCTTCGACAAGGCGAGCTTCGTTACGATCGCGCCGCGAAGACGTTCCCGCCCGACGTCAAACGCCTCCCGCGCCTTTGAGCCCTTCGGCTTGCGCGACGGCGTCAGGCAAAAAAGCTCGAAGGCCAGCCGACCGGAGGCCGCCGGCGCCACACGTTCAAGCTGCGAAAGCGTCAGACGGGTGACCTTGTGAGCCAGAGATGCCATAGTGAGAATCCCACATTAATGTTCAATGCTGAACAATAAAGAACGAGAATGACGAAAAATCAAGCCTTCCCTTGGGATCATCCGCGATTTCGCAGCTGGATTGCGGTTGGCCGGGCCTGTCAGTTGATGCAGCAAACACTGGCGCGAGCGCTAAGCCCCCTCGACCTCAAGCCCCCCCATCTCGACATTCTGGTCAACCTCTATCGGTTCGAAGGCATTTCGCAGCAGGAACTGGCCCGAAAGCTCTTGGTCGGTCGCTCGAACATGAGCATGCTCTTGCCGCAGATGGAAAAGCGCGAGCTGCTTGAACGACGCCCCGATCAGAAGGACAAGCGCATCTTGCGGCTATACCTGACCCCAGCCGGCAGAGCACTGACCGAGAAAGCAATGCATATCCAGACAGACCTGATCGAGCGGACACTCTCCGTCACACCGGTCGAGGACTGCAGCATGATCGCCGACCACATGGATCGCCTGATCCAGCGGATGCTCGCTTCAGATGGTGATGTAGTATCGGACTGAAACCGTCAGCGGGGATCCCGGCTGAGGCCCTTTTGGGCAAGATCGCGCTCATAATCGGCAAACTGGCTTTCGCCGCTTGTACCGAGTTCGCGAAGATAGACCCAGGTAAAGATGCCGGTATCATGGCCGTCATCGAAGGCGATCCGAACCGCATAATTTCCGGTCGGCACCATAGCCCTGATGGCAACATGGCGTTTACCCGGCACCGTCACTTTCTGACCAGGCCCATGTCCCTGAACTTCAGCAGAGGGAGACAACACGCGCAGCATTTCCGCCGGCAGGGATACGGCGATGCCGTCGTTGAAGCTGACCGTCAGCAGCCTGCGGTCCTTGGAAACCTTCAATTCGGTGGGCCAGAGATCGTTCACGGCACGTCCTTTCAGTTGCCTCAGGCGCGACAGTTAGGGTCAAGCCTCAGTGCGCGCAAGCCTAATTCACAGCGATTGATGCGCAAAGCTTGACGCTCTGCGGAGCAAGCTCCACATTGGAGAAAAGGGAGAGAAACCTTGGACCAGACACCCGGCGCCTGGAGTGCTGCGACAGCACTTGCCAATGTCAAAGCACCCATGATCGACCCCTTCGGCCGATCAGTTAGTTACCTGCGCGTTTCGGTCACCGACCGCTGTGATTTTCGCTGCACCTATTGCATGTCCGAAAACATGACCTTCTTGCCGAAGAAGGATCTGTTGACGCTGGAAGAGCTCGATCGTCTCTGTTCGGCCTTCATTGAGAAGGGCGTGCGCCGGCTCCGCCTGACCGGCGGCGAGCCGCTCGTGCGCAAGAACATCATGCATCTGATCAGGGGCCTCTCCCGTCACCTGGGAGAAGGACTTGATGAATTGACGCTGACGACCAACGGCTCCCAGCTTGCCCGCCATGCCGAGGAACTGGCGGCTTGCGGGGTGAAGCGGATCAATGTGTCGATTGATACGCTCGACCCTGACAAGTTTCGCCAGATCACACGCTGGGGCGAGATTGAACGGGTCATGGAGGGCATTCGGGCTGCCCAGGCCGCTGGGATCTCGATCAAGCTCAACGCGGTGGCACTCAAAGATTTCAACGAAACCGAGATTCCCGATCTTATCAGCTTCGCCCATGGAGAGGGCATGGAACTGACCCTGATCGAAACCATGCCAATGGGCGAGATCAGTGAGGACAGGACGGACCGTTACCTGCCGCTGTCACAGGTCCGCAGAGAACTCGAAGCTCGTTTCACCCTGACCGATATCCCGTTCCGGACCGGTGGACCGGCCCGCTATGTCGAGGTCAAGGAAACGGGTGGGCGGCTCGGCTTCATCACACCCCTCACCCATAACTTCTGCGAGAGCTGCAATCGCGTGCGCCTTACCTGTACTGGCACGCTGTACATGTGTCTTGGCCAGGACGATGCAGCCGACCTGCGCACGGCATTGCGGGCTTCGGATGATGACGGCTACTTGTCGGCTGCCATCGACGAGGCCATTTCGCGCAAGCCGAAGGGCCACGACTTTATCATTGATCGCCGCCAGCAGCGGCCGGCTGTCAGCCGCCACATGAGTGTCACGGGCGGCTGACCAAAGTTTCAACGGGCGGCCGTCTCAGGCCGAGCGACGTTGGCGGCTCCGGTCGGCCTGCCCGACATCCGTGCTGAAACGCGCGATTTTCTGCATCAGGATCTCGACACGCTGGCGAAGTCCGTGGATCTCGGCGTTGTTCTCCTCGACCATCGCCGCATTGCGCTGCGTAATCCGCTCAACATCTCTGACCGCCGTCGTCACTTCGCTGATACCGGTCGACTGTTCGCGCGTGGCCGACGAGATCGACTCGACAAGCGCCTGAACTTCTTCCACCTGGTCGATGATCGCCTGCAACGCGACACCGGTATTTTCAACGAGTGCAACACCCGTCTGCACCTGACTTCCGCTCACCTGGATCAGCGCCTTGATCTCCTTGGCCGCATTGGCGCAACGCTGGGCCAGATCGCGCACCTCCTGTGCCACCACGGCAAAGCCCCGACCAGCTTCACCGGCACGGGCGGCTTCGACACCGGCATTCAGGGCCAGGAGATTGGTCTGGAACGCAATCTCATCGATAACGCCGATGATTGTCGAAATCTTGCCGGAGGACTGGTGAATCTCTGCCATTGCAGCAACCGCCTTGCGCACCACCTCACCGGACTGCCGCGCTTGCTCCCGCGCAGCATTGACCGAATGCGCGGTCCGCCCGGCACCATCCGCCGTTGAGGAGACGACGCTGCTCAGATGCGACAGCGCCCGCACGCTTTCTTCCAATGCGGCCGCCTGCTGCTCCGTACGGCGAGCGAGGTCGTCCGCCTGCGAGGCAAGATTGGTCGTGCCTGCGTTGATATCGATGCTGGCACCCCGCACCTCTTCGAGGGTCGCCCGCAGCGCCTCAACGGCCTTGTTGTAGGTTCCGGCCATGGCAACAAAATCGGCCGGCAGATCATCCCGCATGGAGACGTTCAATTGGCCATCGGCCAAAGCCTCCAGAACGGTAGACAAGGCCTGAAGTGCTGCGCGCTGGTCAGCTTCGACACGTGCCCGCTCCGCCGTCCGCTGCTGGCCCTCCTGTTCGGAGCGTGCCCGGGCCGCCGTCGCCTCCTCTTCCAGCCGCCTGTTCTCCAGCGCGGCATCGCGGAAAACCGTCACGGAACGGACCATGTCACCGATCTCGTCACCCCGTTCCCGTCCGTCGATAGCAATCGACAGATCGCCACCCGCCAGACGGGTCATGACTCCCGTGATCCGCTTCAGGGGTCCACGCAGCGTCTCGATCAACATCAACGCCCCGATGATCGCCAGAAGCGTCCCCACAACCATGGTGACAACGGATATCGTTGCCGATCGCTCGCTATCCTCACGACCTATCTCTTGAGCCTGCGAAACGAAGTCGCGCAGCGAAGCCATGGCGGCCGACACCCGCTGATTGGCATCGAGACGCAAACTCTGCCATTCAGCTTCCGCCTGCAGACGGGCATCGGACGCGGTCTCGATAGTCTTCACCGAAGGCGCTACCTTGGAGGCAAAATCTCTCAAGCTGTTGTTCTTGGCGCCAAGCTCGGAGATACGGGCGGCCATTTTTGTCACAGCGTCCAGATTGGCCATGAGCAGCGATCGGCTATCGTCGCTCAATTCGGTTCGCAACTGCTCGATGCGCAACTCGAGGCTTGCCACTTCCAGCGCGACCTGGTCGACGAGCCCCATCAATTCCCGCTGATCCGCCACCAGCTTGTCGAGACTGACGAAGCGATCAGCAGCGATGTCGGCATTCTTGGCCGCTTGCAATGTGATGTTTTGCTCGATCAAAACCAGCTCGGCGAGAACCTTATTCAGTGACTGGGCACGCGTATCGTCATTGTCTGTCGACTTCAAAATGGCGTCGATCTGGCCAACCGCAGCCGAAACCTCGCCAACCCGCACCTTGCCTTTTTCGGAGACAATCGCTTCGGCACGAACAATGTCGCGCTGCAGCGGTTCGACATAGAGCTTTGCTTCGGCCAACTGCTCCTGCGGCGTGAAACCCATCTGGACTCCCACGCGCAGCTTGCCAAGGCGGTCGAGCAAGGTCTTGAAGGCCGATGCATCGAAGAGCAACTCCTTGGCGAAGCGTTCCTTGGCTGAAAGATCCTGTCGGACAAAATCGATCTGTTTGACGATAGCTGCCCCGTCTGTCTGCAGGCGATCGACTGCCGTGGAGAGATCGGCATCAAGCCTGTCGCGGCCCTGCTTGTTGGTTGCCATGGCAGCGGTCTGATCGCGCATGGCTGCGCTCAGAGCACGAAGTGCGGAAAGATCAGCCTTATGGGCCTGCGCGGAGAGTACGCCATCCAGGACGGCAAGACCGGCCTCCTGCCGGTCGACGGCCGCAAGAAGGGCAGCCTGACGCTCCGCGCTCGGATCGAGACTGAATTCCTGCAAGGCGGCCTGAAGCGTCTCTAGATCGCTGATATTGCCGATGGTTGCGCGGGTCACTGTCATGTGGCCGTTCAACATGGTCGCGGTCTTGTAGCCGAGCAAGCCGACGCCGGCGATCAGCAGAATGAGCGGAATGACGAACAGCAGAACCTTGGTAACGATCCTGCGGCTCTGCAGGAGACGATCGATAAAGCCCATTGCAACCTCGATAAGTGAACAGAAATAAAGGATTGCGCGACCCAAGTGGATCGCCACGACCGTAATTCGATCATCCGTTGCGTCGATTGCACAATGGTTAATGCCGACATGTACTTTTTGGTGCAATGCACAAGGCGTTCCCGGTTCCGTCGCGGTCGCGCATGGTCTAAAACAGCCCCGCAAGCACGGGACTCACCAATGGCATTATCCGACAACAGCCGAGGCGCCATGTTGATGGCGGTCTCGATGGCTGGTTTCACCTTCAACGACGCGCTGACCAAATCCGTGACCGGCGACCTGACCATTGGCCAGATCATGTTCATCCGGGGGGCTTTCACCACGGCGCTCGTCTATGTCGTGGCCCGCAAGCTCGGCGCACTTGATCATATCCGCAATATTCTCCAGCCGCTGATCCTGTGTCGGATCGCCTTCGAGACGATTGCGGCCATCAGCTTTTTGATGGCGTTAGGTCAGGTGCCGCTCGCCAATGTGTCCGCAATCCTGCAGTCCCTGCCGCTGGCCGTAACGTTGGGTGCGGCACTCTTTCTCGGTGAGCCAGTCGGCTGGCGTCGCTGGGGTGCCATCATTGTCGGCTTCCTCGGCGTGATGATCATCATCCAGCCTGGACCAGAAGGTTTCACGGTCGCCTCGGTCTACGTGATCTTCAGCGTCATCACCGCTGCCGGTCGGGATCTCGTCACCCGGCGTATCGATCGGACCGTCTCGTCACTGACCGTGACCCTGTTCACCGCCGCCTCTATCTCAATTGCGGGTTTGCTGATTACCCCTCTTTTCGGCGGTTGGCAGCCCGTTTCCGCCTGGACCTTGGGGAAACTGGCTATTGCCTCGGTCTTCCTCTTTGCCGGCTATCAAGCCGTGATCATGGCCATGCGGGTCGGAGAAATCTCCTTCATCGCGCCCTTCCGTTATACAAGTCTGCTCTGGGCCGTAGCTCTGGGCATGCTGTTCTTCGACGAAGTGCCGGATATCTGGATGGTCATTGGCGCGACGGTTGTCATAGGCTCGGGGCTTTATACATTCTATCGTGAAAACAAGCGCAAGGCCGCGCTGGCCAGCAAGATCGACCCAGGCTCCCCCGCCTGAACGTCGCTTTCGAAGGCCACACCCAAAGGATAGACCTTGCCCCAGAGCCGATTTCTCGACCCATCGACGCCACCGCATATCGTGACCCTGGTGGCGATTGCAGGTCTTTCGGCTTTGGTCATGAACATTTTCCTGCCCGCCATGCCGGCAATGGCGAAAGATCTCGGCGTCGACTATTCGAGCGTACAGATCCTGGTCTCCGGCTACATCGCCATGACCGCCTTCGTCCAGCTGATCATCGGTCCACTCTCCGATCTCTATGGTCGCAGACCCGTTTTGCAGGGCTCGCTCGTTATTCTGATCCTCGCCTCGCTGATATGCATCGTCTCGACATCGCTCGAAGGTCTTCTTGCTGCCCGCATGTTCCAGACGGCCGTCGTGGCGGGTCTGGTGCTATCGCGCGCAATCATCCGGGATATGGTCCCTGCTGAGCAGGCTGCGTCGATGATCGGCTATGTGACCATGGGCATGACGCTCGTGCCGATGATCGGCCCCTCCCTCGGCGGCGTGCTCAGCGAGACCTTCGGCTGGCGTTCGAATTTCGTCGCCATCCTCATCGCAGCAGCATTCATCCTGCTGCTGGTGCAGCGCGATCTGGGTGAAACGAATATCAACAAAAGCGTCAGCATCGGCTCGCAGTTCAGGGCGTGGCCGAAACTCTTGACCTCCGGAAGCTTCTGGGGATTCACCCTTGCCGCCACTTTCACCACGGGCGCCTTCTTCGCCTTTCTCGGCGGCGCGCCCTTCGTCGGCGGCAACCTGATGGGACTGACGCCGAGCATGCTCGGCCTGCAATTCATGTTCATCGGTGTGGGCTATATCGGCGGCAATTATCTGTCGGGGCGCTACGCCCGCATTCTCGGCATGGAAACGATGATGATAGCCGGTGGCCTGGTGGCCCTTGTGGGAGCAGCAATCCCGCTGTTGCTGTTCTGGCAGGGCGCAACCACTGCCCTTGCCTTCTTTGGTCCCCAGGTGGTGATCGGCTTCGGAAACGGTCTGTCGCTGCCCAGCGCCAATGCTGGCATTGTCAGCGTCCGGCCGGAGCTCGCAGGCTCGGCCTCGGGTCTCGGCGGTGCAATCACCATGGGCGGAGGCGCACTCGTCTCGTGGCTAGCCTCTGCCATAACCACCGAAGAGACGGGCGCGATGCCGCTCCTGATCGTGATGACGCTCTGCTGCGTTCTGGCGCTTGGCGCCATAGCCGCTGTGAAACGCCTGCCGCCAGATACCCTCGGAAGCTGACTATGGCGACATCGTTACCCATACCCGGATTGGTACTCGCTGGCGGAGCCTCGCGCAGGATGGGCAGCGATAAAGCGGCCCTTCGTCTCCAAGGTCAGCCACTCGTCGAGCAGGTTGCCGCGCGCCTCGCCCGCCAGACCACGCCTGTCTGGTTGAACCTACCTCAAGGGTCCACAATCGGCGCGGCCTATAGTCATGTCAGCGATACGGTTCCGGACCGTCCAGGCCCCCTCGCCGGCATCCTGGCCGGCCTGGAAGCCATGCAAATCCGCCAACCAGACGCCTCCCATCTGCTGACAATTCCGGTCGACACACCCTTCTTCCCCGACGACCTTGTCAGACGGCTCTATGAGGAGGCAGAGCTCGAGGACATTGTCGTGGCATCGTCGCATGACAGGTTGCATCCCGTCGTCGCGCTATGGCCTGCCACATTGAAAGACGATCTGGCTGACTGGCTGTCGAACCCGCATAACCGGCGCGTCTTCGACTTCATCAACCGACATCGGTACAAGGCGGTTCACTTCGATGAAATGGCAACATCGCTTGGCCCGATCGATCCGTTTTTCAACATCAACACTCCCGCCGATCTGGAACAGGCGAATCGACTGACGGAGGTACTCTGGACATGACCGGACGCCCGCGGATCTTCGGTATCGCCGGTTGGAAAAACTCGGGCAAGACGGGACTGGCCGTGCGCCTCGTCGAGGAATTCACCGCCCGCGGTTACCGCATCTCGACCATCAAACACGCCCACCACGATTTCGACATCGACAAGGTCGGGGCCGACAGCTACCGGCACCGGCACGCGGGTGCCCATGAAGTTGTCATTGTCTCCGGCACCCGCTACGCGATCATGCATGAGTTGCGCGGCGCACCCGAGCCAAGTTTCGAGGACATTCTGGCACGCATCGGGCCCTGCGACCTCGTGCTGATAGAAGGTTACAAGCGCGAACCCGTGCCGAAGATCGAAGCCCGCCGGCGCGACGCCGCCAAGTGTGAACCGCTCAGTCCCACCGACCCCTTCATCAAGGCAATCGCCGCTGATCATGCGGTCAAGGATACGGATCTGCCCGTCTTCGACCTTAATGACACCAAGGCCATTGCCAACTTCATCGCCAAGGTTACCGAGCTTCCAGACCTGAACTAAGGCGCCACCATTTTCCACCAACAGAAAGGCCGCCGGATCGCTCCGGCGGCCTTCATGTTTAACGTATGGTCGAGCTCGATCAGTCGGCGCTCGACACATTGGCCGGGCGCACCAGCGTGGTCACGCGGCGGATGGCCACACGACGGTTCTGCTGCTCGGCCACCTGCGTACGGATCTTCAGGAAGCGTTCGCCGTAGCCCTGGACAGACATGTTTTCCGGCGGGATGCCGTAAACTTCGGTCAGGAGATTGGCGACCGTCTCTGCACGGCGGTCGGACAGGACGAGGTTCGCCCGGTCAGAACCGACAGCATCGGTGTGCCCTTCGATCAGGAACACTTCACCCGGATCCTTGTCGAGCAGTTTCTCCATGGCCTGCGCGACCTTGCGCAAGGTACGAGCCTGCTCGAGCGGCACTTCGGCGGAGCCAGACGGGAAGGTGATCGTATCGAGGTCGATACGGCGAACCTTGTCACGCAGACGGGCCGACGACTTGACCTCGTCGATCGAGTAGACACGTTCGACACGCTCGACCGGCGGCTGAGCAAGGAAGTCGTAGTAGTCACGATCGGGCGACCGCGTCGTGCTGACGATATAGTCCTCGACCGGGACAGTGAGGCGCATCGGAGGCAGATACAGACCGACGTCGACATACATGCTCGGACGCTGGCCATCGGCCTCCGGCGAATACATCAGGACGGTTTCGCGACCGCGCGGCGAAATACGCGACCGTACGATGATGTCGCCGTAACGGTTGTAGACGGTGACCAGCTTGCTGCCGTCGGCACGCTCGATGGTTTCGCGGGTCCGTCCGCGCGACAGTTCTTCGTAGTAGGTTTCCTCCGCATCATAGCGCAGGCGCTGTCTGTCATCACCGCGAACGACGATCTGGTTGCCGACATTGATGACGGTGCGGTTATCGATCTGCTCGATCACCCGGATTTCCGTGACCTGATTGACCACGTTGTTCTGGACGATCGTGTTGTTGGTGACGTTATTGGTTACATTGTTTGTGACGTTGTTGATGACCGTATTGTTCGTCACATTGGTCGCGTTGTTGGTCACCGATGTCGGGACTTCGAACGTGGGCTGGGCATCAAGACGCTGACCGTTTTCGGTAATCGTCGCCTGAACAGTGGCTGGCTCAACTTGGACCGATTCGGCCTGCGCGGCAGCATCACTCTCTGGCGGTGCCGAGACTTCTTCCTGTGCACGCAGTTCGTTGCGTTGAGTCCGCGAGGTCTCGCCGCCAGCATTGTCGGCGTCCTTATCGCTATCGAGAACGGCAGCGCCGTTTTCGACCGGCAAGACAACCGTTTCGGAACTCTGCGACGGATCTTCGGCAATCGCCTCGCGCTCTTCCTGGGTGCGGGTGTCGGTGATTTCCTGAACGGGTTGATCGACCGGCGGTTCGACGGCAGGAATCACGACCTCTTCGGCCTCAGCCTGTCCTTCGGCTGGCACTTCCTGACCGTTGGCTTCGGCATTGGCAGGGTCCTGCGCAGCCGGATCCCGGTCGGCAGGCTGCTCAGCCTGTTCGGCCTGACCCTCTGGCTGTTCGGCAGGCTGCTGAGCCTCTTCGGCCTGCGGCTCTTCGGCGGGGGCTTGTTCAGTCTGGGCTTCGCCTTCGGTCGCGGCCGGTGCCGTTTCGTCTGCAGCCGGCGTTTCAGCGTTCTGTTCGTCGGCGGCAGGCTGCTCTTCTGTCGCGGTCTCGGGCGCCGGGCATTCTGCTTCCGTGGTCGCCTGCGAACCATCCGCACAGGTTACGCTCTGCGCCTGCTCTTCAGCCGGCGGCGCTTCTTCAGCCTGTTGAGTTTCTTCGGCCTTCTGGGCTTCCTCAGCCTGACGCTGGGCTTCGGCATCGGCTTCAGCTTGGGCTTGAGCTTCAGCTTCTGCCTGGGCCTTAGCTTCGGCTTCCGCCTGTGCCTGGGCTTCCGCCTGGGCCTGAGCTTCAGCTTCCGCCTGGGCCTGAGCTTCTGCCTCTGCCTGAGCCTGGGCCTGGGCTTCCGCTTCTGCCTGGGCCTGAGCTTCTGCCTGAGCCTGGGCTTCGGCTTCCGCCTGAGCCTGGGCTTCAGCTTCCGCCTGAGCCTGGGCTTCAGCCTCTGCCTGAGCCTGGGCTTCAGCCTCTGCCTGAGCCTGGGCTTCAGCTTCCGCCTGAGCTTGGGCTTCAGCCTCTGCCTGAGCCTGGGCTTCGGCTTCTGCCTGAGCCTGGGCTTCGGCTTCTGCCTGAGCCTGGGCTTCAGCTTCCGCCTGTGCCTGGGCTTCAGCTTCCGCCTGTGCCTGGGCTTCGGCTTCCGCCTGTGCCTGGGCTTCGGCTTCCGCCTGGGCCTGGGAATCACGGGCCGCGCATTCGTCGGCGTCTGCAGCTTCCGAACCGTCGTTGCAGGTCACGGCCTGCGCCAGTTCAATCAGCTTCTCGTCTGCTTGACGCGACTGTGTCACCGGATCGGGACCATTGATGACGCTGACGGCCCCCGCTGGCTTTGCCAGCATCGCCATAGACAACACCGGGATAGCCACGGTGTTGAGCAGTCTTTTCTTGAACATGCCTTTTGTTTCCTTCCCTTTACGCCGCGGCAGACGGAGATGCTGTTCGCCGCAGCGCACGTGTCATTCTGTTTCGGTCCCGAGAGGCCGGATTGAAGCCGACCTTAAGAATAGTGAAATTAACCGCATGTGAACGCACGAATACGCGCTTTGCTCCATGATGCCAGAAGCTGCATCATCAACTCCGCACGGAATTATGATCATCCACGACCTTTTGCGGTGGCAAAATTTGTCCATTCGCGCGATTGCGGTTGATTTCCACGACAAAAGCAGACGAATATTGGGTCCAAGTATGGTCGAACACGGCCATGCGGCCAGGGATAGCCAATGAAAAGAACAGGGGCACCCACCAAAAGAGAGGATCACATGCGTATTTCGAAACGTTTTCTGGCAGCAGCCTCGATCGCTGCACTTTCGCTCTTTGCCGGTTCGGCGATGGCCCAGGAAAAGCTGATCATCGGCACTGAAGGCGCCTATCCGCCATTCAACAATCTGGAAGCCGACGGGACTCTGGTCGGTTTCGATATCGATATTGCAAAGGCGCTCTGCGAAGAAATGAAAGTAACCTGCGAATTCGTCACGCAGGATTGGGACGGCATTATTCCGGCGCTCCAGGCAAAGAAGTTTGACGCAATCATCGCGTCCATGTCGATCACGCCTGAGCGTCTGGAAAAGGTCGACTTCTCAAAGAAGTACTACAATACGCCGCCTGCCATTGCCGTTCCGAAGGACAGCCCGATCACCGACCTGGCCGGCCTGAAGGGCAAGACGCTGGGCGCACAGTCCTCGACCACCCATGCCAACTACGCTGAAAAGCACATGGCTGACTCGGAGCTGAAGCTCTATCCGACCGCTGACGAGTACAAGCTCGACGTCGAAGGCGGTCGCGTCGACGCTGTCATCGATGACATCGTCGTCCTGTCGGAATGGGTCAAGTCAGACGCAGGCAAGTGCTGCAAGATCCTGACGCCGCTGGAGACAGACATCGAGATCAACGGCCAGGGCGCAGGCATCGCAGTTCGCAAGGGCGAAACGGCACTCGCCGACAAGTTCTCGGCTGCGATCGAAGGCATCCGCGCCAACGGCAAGTATGCCGAAATCAACAAGAAGTATTTCGACTTCGACGTTTACGGCAACTGATCGCTATCACCATGATAATGGGAATGGCGGAAGTCTCAGCGCTTCCGCCATTTCATTTTCGGCATGCAAAGAGTGAAAAGGCGGAACAACCGCCAAAGGGGAATGAAGCATGGTCGGAGTGACTGAAGCGCTCGGCTCCCTCTGGGATGGGGTCAGCCGCGCCCTCGATCCGTTCTGCGGACCAGTTGGTGTTTTCCAGCTGCTGGCTCAGGATACGTTGGTTGCCTGTGGCGACGCCGGCTGGGGAGACGAAATCGCGCTCGGCGTGAAAGTCACCCTGTCGCTTGCTATTGCCACGCTGCCCGTCGGACTTGCCCTCGGCTTTCTCATCGCACTCGCCATGCAATCAAAGGAACGCAGTCTTCGGACAGCGACGGGCATCTACACCACGATCTTTCGCGGCATGCCCGAACTCCTGACACTGTTTATTATCTACTACGGCTTCCAGATCCTTTTGCAGACGCTATTCACCTCGCTCGGAAGTGGCGTGCAGGTGGAAATCAATGCCTTTATCGCAGGTATGCTGGCCCTCTCTGTCGTCTTTTCGTCCTACGCTTCTGAAGTCCTGCTTTCCGCCTTTCGCGCCATTCCTAAGGGCCAATATGAGGCGGGTAGCGCAGTTGGCCTGTCGCGTGGCAAGACGATGGGGCTGGTGATCGTCCCGCAGCTCATCCGTATCGCTCTTCCCGGCCTGAGCAATCTGTGGCTTGTGCTCCTCAAGGACACAGCCCTTGTTTCGGTGATCGGCCTGGCCGACATTCTGAGGCAGACCGGTGTCGCGGCACGCGTGACGAAGGAGGCCTTCCTGTTTTATGGACTGGCCTGTCTCATCTATCTGGCGCTGGCGAGCGTCTCGTCCATCGGTCTCAACGCGATTTCGCGTTGGGCCAACCGCTCGGAGGCCAGCCGATGAGCCATATCCTCGACATGATCCCTGCCCGCCCCGCGCCCCCCACATCGGCAAGGGCTTTGTCCGGTTCGCGCATTCTAGGCTATGCACTGCTGGCCTTTTGGACTCTGCTCGGCGCCGCCCTGCTCTGGTCGATGATCGCCAATTGGGACAGCGACAAGATCATGCGCTACGGGCCTCGCTACTTGAACGGCCTATGGACCACGCTCGCACTGACATTCACATCCATCTTTCTCGGCGCGATCCTGTCCTTGCCGGTCACCTTTGCCCGCATGTCGAAGAGCAAGGTGCTGAACATCATCTCCTATGGCTATGTCTACCTCTTCCGCAGCACACCGATGCTGCTGCAGATCTTTCTGGTCTATTACGGGCTCGGATCCTTCCGGCCGCAGATCGAAGCCGTCGGTCTCTGGTGGTTTTTCCGTGAGGCCTGGTACTGCGCCGCCTTCGCCATGACGCTGAACACGGCCGCTTATCAGGCTGAAATCCTGCGCGGCGCCATCCAGAGCGTACCGCGCGGCCAGACGGAAGGCGCCGCATCCCTGGGGCTCCCGAAGAGCGTGACCTTCTGGAAGATCATCCTGCCCCAGGCCCTGATCGTCGCCCTCCGCCCCTACGGCAATGAGATCATCTTCATGATCAAGGGCTCCGCCGTCGTTGCCGTTGTCACCGTCCTCGACCTGATGGGCCAGACCCGCTACGCCTTCTCGCGCACCTTCGACTACCAGACCTATCTCTGGGCGGCGATCTTCTACCTCGCCATTGTCGAGACGCTCCGCCACACATGGGCCGCCATCGAAGCCCGGCTCACCCGCCACCTGAAACGCTGAGGAAGAGCGTTCCGCCCGCACAGGGCGAAAGAAGGCGATACTGACCATGCGGCATGCGTCGGTTCGCCTCGGCCAAAGATTGCCAATCCGAAGCCGAAGGGTTAGAGCAGCCCACCGGCCGAACGGCCACTCTTATACAGGAGGCCCGCATGGCCAAGATCGACGAAGAAGCGCTGGCGGAAGCCTACAACCGCGCCCTGGAACTGGAAAAGGCAGGCGATATTGACGCCGCCGTCAAGGCCTATGAGGAAGTGCTCGCGATAGACCCCGAGGACCATGGCGGTGCCGCCGTCCGCATTGCGTCTCTTGGGCGGGGGGAGACGCCTGCCAAGGCGCCGGACGCCTATGTCGCCACCCTCTTCGATCAGCACGCTGAAGCTTTCGAAGACATCCTCGTCGAACAGCTCGGCTATGCCGTACCGGTCATGGTGCGTCAGCGGCTGCAGACACTCAACCTCGGTCCCTTCAAGCGCCTGCTTGATCTGGGCTGCGGCACGGGTCTCACCGGCGGCGCGCTGCGCGACATGGTCGACGACATCACCGGCATCGACATTTCCGAAAAGATGGTCGAACTCGCGCATGAGAAGGATCTCTATGAGACACTCTACGTTGCGGAAATCGACGACTTCCTCGAAGACAACGATGACGAGCCCTTCGACCTGATCACGGCGACAGACGTGCTGCCCTATCTCGGGGCTCTTGAACCCCTCTTCTTCGGCGCCGCCGAAAACATGGTGGACGGCGGCATCTTCGTCTTTTCCTCCGAGACCCGCTCAGCAGCCACCATGGACGGCAAACCGTACAAGGTCGGGCCGCATCAGCGCTTCGTCCATGCAGAGGACTATGTTCGCGAACGGCTGACTGCGACGGGGTTCGAGCTGATCGAACTGACCGACATCAATGTGCGCATGCAGGATGGCGAACCGTCGCCCGGCCATCTGGTCGTAGCGAGAAAGCTTCCCGCAGCCTGACGCGCGAACAGCACCGGCTCGGCATATGACCGGCCGGTGCGCAAAGCCGTCGGATGACTTTCCACCGCTCCTGCCTTGATCTATGCATATCGCGATCAAGGACAGGAGACATCTATATGGCGAAGGTCGCATTCATCGGTTTGGGCGTCATGGGTTACCCCATGGCCGGGCATCTGAAAGCCAAGGGCGGCCATGAGGTCACCGTCTACAACAGGACGGCGTCAAAAGCTGAAAGCTGGGTCTCCCAGCATGGTGGAACCGCAGCCCCGACACCAGCCGAAGCGGCCCGCGATGCCGATTTCATCTTCACCTGTGTCGGCAATGATGACGACCTGCGCCAGGTGACCACCGACCCGGACGGTGTCCTTGCCACGATGAAGCCAGGCGCCATCCTCATCGACAACACCACGGCTTCGGCCGAAGTCGCCCGCGAGATTGCCGCCGCCGCCGAGGCCATCGGTTGCGCCTTTATCGACGCGCCTGTGTCCGGCGGACAGGCCGGCGCTGAAAATGGCGTGCTCACAGTCATGTGCGGCGGCAACGAGCAGGTATTTCAGCGCGCCAAACCGGTGATCGATGCCTATGCCCGAATGGTTGGCCTCATGGGTCCGGTCGGCGCCGGCCAGTTGACCAAGATGGTCAATCAGATCTGCATCGCCGGTCTGGTCCAGGGACTGGCCGAAGGTGTGCATTTCGGCAAGAAGGCAGGCCTCGACATCGAAAAGGTCGTCGAGGTGATTTCCAAGGGGGCCGCCGGCTCCTGGCAGATGGAAAACCGCCACAAGACCATGAACCAGAGCAAGTATGATTTCGGCTTTGCGGTCGACTGGATGCGCAAGGATCTCGACATCGTTCTGTCGGAAGCACGCCGAAACGGTGCGACCCTGCCCGTCACAGCACTCGTCGACCAGTTCTATGGCGAGGTCCAGAAGCTCGGTGGCAATCGCTGGGACACGTCTTCGCTGCTTGCGCGGCTGGAGAGCGAATAAGCAAAAACGAGCGCCTCCAACCGGAAGCGCCCGTCCTTCAACTGCCTGACCTCGGGATAGACCAAGGCAATGTGATCAGTCTTCGCCGCTCTTTTGATTGTCGAGCATCATGTAGTCGAGCGGAAGCTCGGTCGTGTATTTGATCTGCTCCATGGCAAATGCGGAGGAGACATCCCGGATCTCGATCTTCGCGATCATCCGCTTGTAGAAGGCGTCATAAGCCGCGATATCGGGCACGACAACGCGCAGAAGATAATCGACGTCGCCGCTCATCCGGTAGAACTCGACGACTTCCGGGAATTCAGAAACGACTTCCGAAAAACGCTTCAGCCATTCGATTGAGTGGCTGGAGGTGCGGATCGAGACGAAAACGGTCACCTTGGTATTGACCTTGGCGGGATCGAGCAGGGCCACGCGCTTGCGGATCACCCCGTCCTCTTCCATCTTCTGGATACGCCGCCAGCATGGCGTGGTGGAAAGTCCGACCTTTTTCGCCAGATCGGCGACGGCGAGCGTGGAATCTTCCTGAAGAATGCGAAGTATCTTGCGGTCTAGACGATCCATGACGGCCCCGAAAACTGATTTTCTCTGATATAGCCCGAATCAGCCCACCACTGGAAAATCATTTCCAGCTATCAACAGAGAAACTTCGCGACGCAGCACGGGCAGGACCTCGGCTTCGAACCAGGGATTCCGTTTCAACCAGCCCGTATTGCGCCAGC
This sequence comes from Rhizobium sp. G187, assembly GCF_051549525.1. Classification (NCBI taxonomy): domain Bacteria; kingdom Pseudomonadati; phylum Pseudomonadota; class Alphaproteobacteria; order Hyphomicrobiales; family Rhizobiaceae; genus Rhizobium; species Rhizobium sp. G187. Next base: position 376,236 of record NZ_JBPUGM010000001.1, on the reverse strand, counting down.
TCGGATGCGGCAAGGGCAAGACACGGGGGCCCGGTCGGTTGCTCAACAGGAATTCCCGCCAATGGGTAACCGTCTCTGTCATCGTCCGGCGACGACGCTCCCCCAGATGATAGGTCTGTGCATACTGGCCGATGGCCAGCACCAGCTGCACCTGAGGCATCGCCGCCATGACGCTTGCGCGCCAATGCGGTGCGCATTCCCGACGCGGCGGCAGATCGTGACCTTGGACGTCATAGCCGGGGAAACAAAAACCCATCGGTGCAATGCCAAACCGACTGCGATCGTAAAAAGTCTCACGATCGACACCGAGCCACTGACGGAGCCGGTCTCCTGAAGCATCGTTAAACGGCAAGCCCGACTCGTGAACCTTCAAGCCCGGCGCCTGACCGGCAATCAGGATCGGCGCCTCCGACGAAAGCCAGGCGATCGGGCGCGGCTCATGCGGCAACCGGAAGGCCTCACCGCCATACGGGCTGTCGCGGCAGATCCGGCAGGAGGCGATGGCACGGCCGAGCGCACCGATCGCATCTGGAGCATTCGGGAAAACAGAAACCATTCGACCTCCTTTGCTCAACCTCGCCCGCCTGGATCGATAGCAAAGCCAGTGTCCCCCATCTGGTTCCCTCCGTCATCGCCGGCAAGCGAGCGCTTCGCACACGCCCGCCCTCGGCTGAGCTTGGCTATGTGAAGGAAATCTTGGCACATATGGCAAACAAATCCTTCCGCGACAGGATCTTCTTAAGATTTGAGCGCTAACACTTCAACAAGAGCAAAAGACCGCAAATCCATGAGTGATGACGTATCCACATCGACGGACAAGAACGTTGTCGACCTGACACGCGGTCATCGAAAGACGGCTGCGACAAAGGCCGTGCGGACGACCCGTGACCGGCTGCAGTCGGGGCAAGGTCTGTCGCCTGCGTTCGACGCCGAGATCCTGAGCATGCACATTGCAGCAACACTGCAAGGTGCTGCCGTCATGCCTGTCATCATTTTCCTCGTTGCAGGCTTTGGCGCGTATTTCACCGCTGAGCCCGCAATCATGATCTGGGCGCTCTTTGCACTCAGCATGCATGCGGCCGGCGTCCTCTTGGTCCGGAGCGCACAAAGAAGCGGCATCACGCCTGCAAACCAACAGCGTTGGCGTCATCTTATCCTTGTCGCCCAGATCGCCATGGGAAGCGCCTGGGCCCTGTTCGCCCTGCAATCCTGTGCGACCTGCGAACAGACGACTTTCATCTCCTACAAGGGGTCTGTACTTCTTCTGGCCGTTTCCATCTCTGCAATGGGCGCCATGCTGCTACGTCAGGCAGTCCTCTTCAGCTTCCTGCCCACGGTCATCGCGCTCATCTATGTTGCCATCAGCAGCCGCCACATGCTCGATGTCGGCCTGACCGCGGTCTTCACCACAGCGCTGGTCTTCTTCATCTACATTACCAACCGGCTGCACCAGGCAAATGTGAAACTTCTCTCCTTTCAGACGGAGAAAGACGACCTGATCGCCGAACTCGAAGTGGCAAAATCGCTGTCTGACGAAGCACGGCGCAGGGCTGAAGAAGCCAATATGGCGAAGTCCCGCTTCCTCGCCTCGATGTCACATGAACTTCGAACTCCGCTCAACGCGATCCTTGGCTTCTCCGAAGTCATGGCGACGGAAGTCCTGGGGCCTCTGAACAACCCGCTTTACAAGGAATATTCGAGCGACATCCATCGCTCCGGCAAACATCTTCTCGACCTCATCAACGAAATCCTCGACCTGTCGCGCATCGAAGCCGGAAAATACGAACTCAGTGAGGAGACGATTTCCTTGCTCGACATAGCCGAGGAATCGATCGGCATGATCCAGCTCCGGGCCAAGTCGAAGAATATCCGGATCGATCAGCAGTTCGAAACGGGGTTGCCGCCGGTCTGGGCCGATGAAAAGGCTATTCGCCAGGTCGTCCTCAACCTGCTGTCGAACGCCGTCAAGTTCACGCCCCAGGGCGGAGAGATCATGGTCAAGGCCGGTTGGACCGCAGGCGGCGGACAGTATATCTCGATCAAGGACAATGGCCCCGGCATCCCGGAGAACGAAATCCCGATCGTGCTTTCGGCTTTTGGCCAGGGCTCTATCGCCATCAAGAGCGCAGAGCAGGGTACCGGCCTTGGCCTCCCTATCGTCCAGGCAATCCTCGCCAAGCATGGTGGGGAATTCAAACTGAAATCCAGGCTGCGTGAGGGCACGGAAGTGATCGCCATCCTGCCATCGAGCCGTGTGCTCGAAAGCCTGCCCGCAGTGAGCGAGACGAAGGCGGTCGAACCCCGCCGTCGTCAGTTTGCGTAAATCAGTTGAAGATCAGCCGCTCAACGAGCACATAGGCGACAAACGCAACATTCGACATGATCAGACAGAAGACCGCGAAGGATCCAAGATCCTTGGCGTTTCGGCCGACGGTCGAGATCTCAGGTGAGATACGGTCCACGAGTTCCTCGATTGCGGTATTCAGCGCCTCGACACAGAACATCAGCAGCATCAGGACAATGAAACCGAGGAATTCGAAACGCGAGGCGCCAACGGCGACGAACATGACGAGACCGACCGCGAAGGCCAGCAATTCGTGGCGGAAGGCAGCCTCCAGGATGAGCCTTCGGAACCCCTGCGCCGAATAGCGCCCGGCGGCAAACAGATGGGCGACGCCGGTCTTTTTCTCGATCGTTTCCGCGGCGAGCTTTTCAGCGGCTCTCGGCTTTTCGTGACGCTCAACCATGGGTCTTGTTGCTCACGCCAGCCTGATCGAACGTTGCCATGCCCGAATGGCAGGCAGCCGCCGATTTCACGATACCGGCGGCAAGTGCCGCACCCGTGCCCTCCCCGAGCCGCATGCCAAGCGCCAGAAGCGGCGTCTTGCCGAGGCGCTCGATCGAGCGGAGATGACCAGGTTCACCGGAGACGTGACCAATCAGGCAGTGATCCAGCGCCGTCGGGTTCGCAGCCTTCAGAATGGCAGCGGCGGCCGTCGCCACATAGCCGTCGATCAGTACGGGGATCCGCTCCATGCGGGCAGCGAGGATCGCACCGGCCATCGCCGCGATCTCGCGACCGCCCAGGCGGCGCAAGACTTCCAACGGATCGCCGAGATGCTCGCGGTGGAAGGCGACCGCCTGCTTCACGGCTGCGATCTTGCGCTGCAGGATCTCGCCTTCCGAACCGGTGCCGGGTCCGACCCAATCCTCAGCCTCGCCGCCATAAAGCGCCAGGTTGATCGCCGCCGCAATCGTCGTGTTGCCGATACCCATCTCTCCAATGCAGAGCAGATCCGTACCACCCGCAATCGCTTCCATGCCAAAGGCCATGGTGGCTGCACAGTCCCGCTCGGACAGCGCAGGCTCGCAGGTGATGTCTCCTGTCGGATAATCAAGCGCGAGATCGAAGATCTTCAGTCCGAGGTCATGGGTGACGCAGATCTGGTTGATCGCCGCGCCGCCGGCTGCAAAATTCTCGACCATCTGCTGGGTCACCGAAGGCGGGAAAGGCGTGATGCCATGGCGGGTGACGCCATGATTACCGGCAAAAATGGCGACAAGCGGCCGGTTGACCGCCGGTGCACGACCACTCCATGCGGCAAGCCACATGGCGATTTCCTCAAGCCGGCCGAGTGCACCCGGTGGCTTGGTCAGCTGACGATCCCTGTCCCGCGCAGCAGCCAGCGCGGCCGTATCCGGCCCCGGCAGATCTCTCAGCAGCGTACGGAAATCGTCGAAGGGGAGACCGGTGACGCTCATCGGCGGAGTATCCTTGTATTCTTCCAGCAAATCGGGCTTTGTGGCCTCTCTCTTAATCACCGAACCCGATGGGCTCAACTCAAAAAGCGGCGTCCAGGGACGACCGTTGAACGGAAGGCAGGAATGTCGCATTGGCGTATCGTCGCAGAGGAAACAGCAAGAGCCCTCGCCTTCCTCAGTCGCCTACCCGTTCCGGACCGTTTCTTCGTCGGATATGACGGTCGCCTGACCCGCACGGTCGCGGCATTTCCACTCGCCGGAATGCTGATTGCACTGCCGGCGGCCGTTATCCTGGGCCTCCTTGGATCAACGGGTGACAAGGGCGTCCTTGCGGCACTGATGGCACTGCTGCTCATGGTGATGGCGACCGGCGCACTCCACGAAGATGGACTTGCGGACTGCGCCGACGGCCTCGGCGGGGGACGAGACAAGGATGCCGCGCTCGCGATCATGAAGGACAGCCGGATCGGTGCCTATGGCGCCATAGCGCTGATCTTTTCCTTTGGACTGCGGACGGCAGCGCTCGCAGCATTGCTCAACGAAACATCGCCACTCGCCACAGCAATCGCGCTGATGTCAGCTGCAGCCTTCAGTCGCTCGGCGCTTGTCTGGCACTGGCGCACCCTACCCTCGGCCCGCATGTCGGGCGTAGCAGCTGCGGCGGGCGAACCTGACCCTTATGCCGCTCGGGTCGCTTACCTTGGCGGAACGCTTATCCCGCTCTTGCTCGCAAGCCTTGTTCTTGCGGTTTTACCCGTTGCGACTGCCATGCTGGTTGCGGCATCAGGCGTTACAGCCTTCACTGCATTCGTCAGACGCAAGCTGGACGGCCATACCGGCGACACGCTGGGCGCAACGCAACAGGTCTGCGAAATCCTCTTTCTGACCTCCCTTGCCTTCCTGGTTTAGCACGCCGATATAAAGCGCCAACGAAAGGCAAGCGATGGAAACGCCCTGCATCCTGATCTGTTCGATCGACGACAAGACCGGCTACTGCTTCGGTTGCGGCCGGACGCGTGAGGAAATCGGCTACTGGACGACCTATAGCGCCGATGAGCGGCGCAGCATCATGACGTCCCTTGCCGCCCGCCTGGAAACCGTCGAACGCCGCCCACGCCGCGAGACCCGCAGAAGTCAGATCGCCCGCGAGAGAGACGGAAGCTGATGCGCTACCTGCTCGCCTTTGCCATCCTCGGCTTCGGTCTGCTTGTTCTCGTTTTTAATCACGATGCGGGCCAGAGCTTCGGCATGGACAACGAGGATTTCGGCCAGATCATCTATACGTTGCCGATCATCCTGATGATTTCGACAGGTATCCTGCTTGGTCGCAACACCTTGGGGCAGTCCCTGCGTCACCTCCTGATCTGGGTGCTGATCGGCCTCACGCTGATGACCGGCTACGTTTATCGTCAAGACGCCGAGCGGGTCGGCGAAAAACTGCTGGCGGGTCTTTTACCGGGCCGTGCTGTCTCCGTGCGCACGGCAGATGGCGGCCGGGAAGTCCTCTTGCAAAAGTCACTCGGCGGTCATTTCGAAACGACGATCAGCATTGGCGCAATCGACGTACCCGTGCTGATCGACACTGGCGCGAGTTCCGTCGCGCTGCGCTTCGAGGATGCCGTGCGCATGGGCATCGACCCGGATACGCTAATCTTCAGCCGCACCGTGCTGACGGCAAACGGCCGGGCCCAGGCCGCCCCTCATACGATCCCCGAAATCAGGCTCGGAGACATCATCCGCACCAATGTCGACGCTGTCGTGCTCGAGGAAGGACTGCTCGATAGCAGCCTCCTCGGCATGAGTTTCCTGTCCACCCTGCACTCACTGCAAATGCAGGGGGACGAACTCAGATTGCGCGACTGAGTTGACTGGTCAGGGCCGGAGCTTGTAGCCGGTCTTAAAGATCCAGTGCAGGAAGCCGAGCAGAGCCGCCAGGAAGACCCCGATCATCACCAGGCTGACCACTGGATCGATGTCCGACGTGCCAAAGAAGCTCCAGCGAAAACCACTCACCAGATAGAGAACCGGATTGAAGTGGCTGACCGTCTGCCAGAACGGCGGCAGCATATCGATCGAATAGAAGGTTCCACCGAGAAAGGTAAGCGGCGGCACGACGAGGGAAGGCACAAGCGCCAGCTGCTCGAAATTCTTCGCCAGAATACCGATGATGAAGCCAGCGAGACTGAAGGTGATCGCCGTCAGGATCATGAAGAACAACATCAGAGCCGGATGCTGGATCTGCAAATCAACAAACACAGCCGCTGTCGCCAGAATGATCAGGCCGACCAGCATGCCCTTGGTCGCCGCCGCGCCAACATAGCCGATCAGGATCTCGAACATCGCCACCGGCGCCGAGAGGATTTCATAGATGGTGCCGGTGAATTTCGGGAAGTAAATGCCGGACGATCCGTTCGACACGCATTGCGTCACCAGCGCCAGCATAATCAGGCCAGGCGTAATGAACCCGCCATAGGAGACCCCGTCAATTTCCTGCATCCGGGAGCCAACGGCTGCGCCAAACACGACGAAATAGAGCGCAGTGGACAAGACAGGCGACACGATGCTCTGCAAGAGCGTGCGACGTGTACGGGCCATCTCATAGACATAGATCGACTTGATCGCTTCGATATTCATGCGTTTTCTCCGATCAGCGACACGAAGATGTCTTCGAGCGAGGTCTGGCGTGTCGACAAGTCACCGACCAACAGACCGGCGGCGGACAGCGCCTGCAGAAGTCGGGCGATCTCCCCATCCTGACTGCCCAGCTCATAGGCATAGACCAACTCGTCGCCTCCGTCGGAAAGAGCAAGATCCCAGCTGGAAAGAGAGGCTGGCAGCGCCGTGATCGGCTGCGTCAACTTGACGGCCAACTGCTTCTTGCCCAGCTTGCGCATCAGCGCATCTTTGTCCTCGACCAGCAAAAGCCGACCTCGGTCGATCACGCCGATCCGGTCGGCAATTTCCTGCGCTTCTTCAATATAGTGGGTCGTCAGGATGATTGTCACACCCTTCTCCCGCAACCGTTCCACCAGTTGCCACATATCCTTGCGCAAGGCCACGTCGACGCCCGCCGTCGGCTCGTCAAGGAAGAGAATGCTTGGCTCGTGCGACAAGGCCTTGGCGATCAGCACGCGCCGCTTCATGCCACCCGAGAGTTCGCGCAGGGCATTGTTGCGCTTGTCGAGAAGCGACAGATCCGCCAACACCTGCTCGATGAAGGCAGGATCAGGTTTCCTGCCATTCAGGCCACGAGAGAAGCTGACCGTATTGATCACACTCTCGAACATGTCCGTTGTCAGCTCCTGTGGGACGAGGCCGATCCTGGCCCGCGCCTCACGAAAATCCTTGACCACGTCATATCCGTCGACCGTGACGCTGCCAGCGGTTGGATTTGTCATGCCACAGATGATGGAAATCAATGTTGTCTTGCCGGCGCCGTTCGGGCCTAGCAGGGCAAGAATTTCGCCCTTCTTTATGTCGAGGCTGACGCCATCAAGCGCCTTGAAGCCATTGGAATAGCTCTTGGAGAGGGATCTCACCGAAATTATGGGGGTCATGAAGTGCTCGGAAATGGACAGTGCCGGAGGCGGCGTGCGCTTCAATATAAGAACACTTCATCACGAGACCAGACCCAGCCGACCATCTTCTGCCGCATGAGGAGCAGACTGAGATCAACAACCAACCGACGCAGTGGCAGGCGTGAAGGTAGACGGGCAAGGTGCCGCGCAGTTTTGCGGGGATCATTGAGGGCTGGCGTGAGGGGGTGACAAGCCCCCCCCCTCAGCATTCGAAGCCAATCAGCAGCGGTGATCAACCAGCTTTGCGGGCCTGTGCGGCCTTGATCTGCACCAGCGTGTCCAGATTCTGGTTCACGCGGCAATAGAACTCTTCGTCGATGAAAGGCCGGAGCATGAAGTCATTACCACCAACCTTGAGGAAGCGCGCCGACAGCAGTCGGTTGTTCGATGAGGAAACGCCGATGATGCGCAACTCGTGTGAACCGCGAACGGCGCGGATACGGCGGGTCAGTTCGAAGCCGTCGATATCGGGCATATTATAATCGGTAACGACAAGTCCGACATCCGGATTGGCCTTGAGAAGCTCAATGGCCTTGGCGCCGTTTTCCGCAAGGCTAACACGGAAATTGTAACGACGCAGGCGGCTGGATAGAAGCGCTCGCGCCGTCGGGCTGTCATCAACGATCAGCACGTGATGGCGATGATTGGTCAGGAAGCGGTAGACGGACTCAGCCAGCATTTCGACGGCGAAGACATTGTCCTTGAGAATGTAGTCGACGATGTCCTTCGCTAACAGCTTCTCGCGCATTTCGTCGACGAATGTTCCGGTAAAGACCACGGTCGGAATGTTGCAGTCGATCAGATACTCAAGCGCCTCGCCATTTTCTGCACCGGGCAGATTGATGTTCGAGATTGCCAGATCGACCTTGGCGTCTGAAAGCTCATTGGCCATCTGAAGATCTTCGAAGGTGCGGCAGATTTCGACATCGACCCCCATCAGTTCCTTCAGGCGCTGCCTGATCATCTGCGTGAAGACGTTTGAGTCTTCACCGAGAATAATCCGGACATCAGGAAAAGTTTCTCCGGAATACTCCATCCCCGAGACGCCAAGAACTGCCATGACACGCCTTCTTTTGTAATTGTTTCTTCGTGAAACAGGTAACATCGATGCTTTGCGGAACCGTTAACCCCGGAAAGCACGATCTTGCGTGATTTAGGACAAATGAATAAATAACGATCTTCGCCAAGAACTTTTTCAGTTCAAGCTATTTTCACTTGATGACGGCGCCACCGTCTCCCAGTTCGATTGTCTCATCACCGGCGAGACCAATCCGGTCTCCATTCGGGAGTGTCACAAAGCAGCCGGCAGGACAGATTGTCTCGGATGCGCCAGCATCAAGCGCCAGTTCAACCTTGCTACCATCTTCAACGACGACGATGACCACAGCGGACGCCCCGCCATTGTTGATGGTCGCAGCATTCGCCCCGAATGCCAGAAGAATTCCGCCAAAGGCGAGAAGCCTTCCCATGACATGCCATTTGTCCACACCAAGATGAAGCAAGAGCGTCACTCCCCGAACGCACACCGGAACGATCCCGAAGCGCATGCCACTCTCTTGCCATTATCCGGCTGAATGCGGCCTGAATGGAGCGTTCATGGCAGGATCTTGTCATCATCCGGTTCGTCTTGCAAATCGACGTCAGGTGATTTTTGCGGAGCGAGCGGTTTTCGTCCTCTGCGGGTGATCGACATGGCATCACGCATGCTGATCGTAACATCCTGGTGCGGATAGGGCATGACGATACCCCTCGCCCGAAAGCGCTTGAGGATCTCGACGCGGACATTGTTGCGGATATCAAGCCCTTTGCCCATGTCGGCGAGATGGAAGCGCAATTCGAAATCCAGGGACGACGCGCCAAACCGCAGAAATTCAACATGCGGCTCGGGATTTCGCAGGATGTCGGGATTGTCCGCCACCACCTCCAGCAAAACCTGGATGATCTCCTCGGGATCGGAATCAAAGGCAACGCTTACCGGCACCTCGGACCGTTGCACCCTGTTGCGATGCGTCCAGTTCCCGACGGGTGCATTGATCAGTTCGGAATTCGGAACGATGATTGTCTGCCGTCGGAACGTCTCGATTTCCGTCGCGCGAACCGAAATGCGCTGGACAATGCCTTCATTGACACCGGTGATCACATGATCTCCGACCTTGAAGGGCCGCTCGACCAGAAGGATCAGTCCCGATACGAAGTTCGACACAATATTCTGAAGGCCGAAACCGATGCCGAGCGACAGGGCACCCGCCACCAGTGCAAGGCTCGATAGATCGATACCGGCGGCCGATATCCCCACAATGCCGGCAAGACCCGTACCGAGATAACCAATGCCGGTGCGCACGGAGTTTCGAACGCCGCCATCCACCTGGGACCGAGCCATGACGTTTCCGTCCAGCCACTTCTGGAACCAGCGGGTCAGCACAAGCCCTATGGCAAAGAGCAGGATGCCGCCCAGAATGCCGAAGATGGAAATCCGTATCGTGCCAACATTGATCTCGGTGAACAGGCGATAGACCCAAAGCCGGATGTCGCCCGGCTGGAAGCCCCAGGACATCAGAATAAGCGGCACACCTGTCGCAAGAGCGAAAGCATAGATGAAAAGACCGGCAACGATCCCGCTCTGATCAAGCCCGACACTGCTCAGCCTGAACTGCCGTCCGATGAACCGGCCGACCCGGGTTTCGCCGAACTGGTTCGGTGCCGAAATCGCCTTGCCGGAAAGAATGCCAATATAGATTGTCGCGACCACCGCACCGGTCACGACAATCTGCGTCGCAAGGAACCGGGCCAGCCCCACATAGCCGATCGATGCGGCAAGGATCAGCACCACGCCGACGCCCCTGAGGGTGTAGGATACCGTTCTTGGCCAGTCCCGCCCGGGCGCGGCCGGGTTCTCACTCTCTGAAAGGACCGGCTTCAGCAGGGACACGAGCACGAGCAAGAGACCAACGATGACCGACGAGACGAGGCTCTTCACCACCGTCAAAACCACAGGCGAACTGTAGGTCTCGCTGATCACAGCGAGCACGAAGTCCACGCCGTTGACCAGGACCATCAGGAATATCGCGATGCTCAGGTCGCGCGCGCCGCGATTGGAAACATGCACAAGCCGCCAATTCGGCGCAGCTGGCGCCAGAACCGCCCGGGAAACGGCGGTGACGAAGAAGACGAGACCGATCAGAGCAAAAACGGACGCCGCGATCGGGGCAATATCGCCCCGCAGCACATTGAAGGTTTGGAGCAGGAAATAGGTCGAGACAAGGAAAAAAGTCAGGGCGAGCGACGGAAGGATGGTCGACCAGAACGCGACGGACAGGCGGCTGATATAGGAGGGATCATCATTGGTTGGATCGCGGCGATGAAGCCTGCCAAACAGGCGATATTCTGCAAACACGATGGCCGATGCGAGCGCAAGCGACAGAACCACTGCGATGGCAAGCGGGGCGGCCTTGAACCGGACAACGAACTGCAGCCAGCTGAGGATACTCTTGCGCACCCGCTCGGCATCACTTCTGAACGAATCCCATGCATCACGCAGGATTGTCCCGTCGATCTCCGTATGGGCAAACAATTGATTGGTGAACAGACTGCGTCGAATATTCGATATGCGATCCGAGAGCGTCTTTGCCTCGATTGAAAGGTCTTCCGCCTGCCCCGTCATCGCATTGATTTCGGACCGCGACGCGTTCAGCCGATTGCGCTCCTGAGTGACCGCCGCATTCTCCGCCGGCTGTCCCTCTGCTGGAGGCTCGCCAAGCTCGGTCAGACGTGTCTGAATATCGTTCAAACGAGGGCGCAGATCGACGGATATCGATAACACCTCACGCACCAGAGCGTCTGTCTGGATCTTGATATCAGCGAGGATCCGGTCATCGGCCTCGTTCTTTTCAACCTGTTCGCGCAGGCCAGCGAGACGGGTGCGCACCTGCTCAATGCGCTGCGACGCAATCACCAGCGGATCATCAGGCGAGAGCGGTTCGGCTGCAGGCTCCGGAACTTGAGCCGTCGGCGCAGCCTGAACTGCTGGAGCCGTCTGGACAGGCGTGTTCGCCGCAGACGGCTCGGAAGGCGCGGTCGCACCCGCAGGAGATTCGCCCGCCGAAACAGGTGTTTCGCCGGGTTTATCCTGGGCTGGAACCGATGTTGCCCCCAGCGTGAGGAACAAAACGAAGAGGACCCGGACGAGCCGGGTGCCACGAATATGTGTCAGGATATGGATCAAGGATCTGGCCAGTCGGACAATGTCTTTGGGCGACAGTAGAGCCAGTTAAAGGCAAAAGAAAGAACGACTTGCCACAAGGCAGTGGAGAGGCAACAAACACTGCAACCGCTCAAATGCCCGGTTGGTCATGCAAATTGGGCGCGAAGTGCCTCGAAACGCTCGACCTGAGGCTCAATCAGCGCCCGGGCCTTATCGCGGCGAACGAATACCTTGAACATCGCCCTGCCCTCGCCGTTCATGAACCAGACCGAACAGGACCTGCGACCGTGGAAACCGCGATCGACGAAGACGATGGACACGCAACGATCCTTGCGGATATGGCCGCCGATCGGGCTGTCGCCATGGATGTTGAACCAGCCATGGCCTTCACTGCCATCCGGTAGACGCCCCTCGACCTCAAGCACGATATCCTCGGTATGAACGATCATGAGGATGTCGCCCCAGGTCGACAGATCGGACCAAATCTGCGCCCACTTTTCGGCAGGAACCGTAATCGCGGCCCCTTCCGGCAAAATGGCAAGAATATCCGCAGGACTGACGCCCGCCTTGGCAGCAATCTGCTCAACCACGCCATCCGGCTTTTCGGCAAGCGCTGCGCGTGCGCGCTCGTCGACCGTGCCATTCATTTCAATAGCGCCCTCCATGATTGCCTCAGGCCGCTTCGGTCGTCAGACGGTTCCCGCCGCGATCTTCGTGAATGATCACGTCAAAGCCTTCGAAATGCGGGCCAGACAAGTACTGCACCTTGCTTTCGCCGGCGCGGGCATGAGCGGCACGGAACTGCTCCGATTTCGTCCAGGCGATAAAATCCTCGTGGCTCTCCCAGACCGTATGGGAGGCATAAAGCGTGTGATCTTCTGCCACCGGGCCCTTCAGCATGTGGAACTCGATATAGCCCGGCATTTCGGCAAGACGCCCCTGGCGCGCCTTCCACTGGTTCTCGAATGCTTCTTCGAAACCCGGCACCACCCGGAAGCGGTTCATGGCGATGTACATAGATGATGACCCTTTCAAAAGCTGTTGAGACTGAAGCGGGATCGAAGCGCCATAACGCCCGGATGCGGGCACACTGGGGCGCCTGACCTCGACCTGTTGCCTTGGTATTTAAACTTGTGTATCAAAGTCAAGTTAATTGTCCGCCGCGTTTTGTCGGCCATCGGCGACCGCTCGAAGCATCGTCGATCGACCGCGAAAGACGCCCGATTACAGGTACCGATCCATTATGCAGTCTGTCTTTTTCACCCGCCGCGCCGCCCTGATCGCCGCCGCAGGAGGCCTACTCCTTGCAAGTCAACCCTTGGTCGCCGATCGGGCCACCGCAGCCGAAGCTGCGCGGATCGTCTCCATCGGCGGAACAGTCACCGAGATCATTTACGCGCTCGACGGCGGCGCACGCATCGCAGCTGTCGACACGACCAGCCTATATCCACCGGAAGCGCAGGAAAAGCCGAACATCGGTTATGTCCGCCAGATTTCCGCCGAAGGCGTGCTATCGCAGAAACCCGACCTGATCATCGCAGAAAGCGGTGCTGGCCCGGTCGATTCGATTGCGATCCTGAAAGCCAGCGGGCTGCCATTCGTCAGCATCCCCTCCCCGCCAGAGATCGATGCGATCCCGGCCAAGATCCGTGCCGTTGGCGAGGCCATTGGCCGGCAGAGCGAAGCTGGCGCGCTGGCCGACAAGGTTGCAAGTGAGCTAACAGCGATTGCGGCAAAGAACGCGGCCATATCTGGGCCGCGCAAGAAGGTCCTCTTCGCCTTGTCGCTCGCCAATGGGCGCGTGATGGCCGCAGGCTCACAGACCTCGGCGGATGCGATGATCAAGCTTGCTGGCGGTGAGAATGCCGTACAATCAATTTCGGGCTACAAGCCGCTGACGGATGAAGCGGTGATCGCCGCCGCACCGGATGTCGTGCTCGTGATGAACGGCGGAGGTACACATCTCACCAAGGAACAGGCCTTTGCGCTGCCGGCGCTGGCCGCGACGCCAGCGGGGCGTAACGGCGCCTTCATCGCCATGGACGGCCTCCTGCTGCTGGGCCTCGGCCCGCGCGCCAGCGAAGCCGCTGCCGAGCTGCATGCCAAGCTTTATAACGGGCACGCCAACCCATGAGCGTCCTTGCTGTGATTGAGGCTGGCAAGGAGGATGGCGACCGTGCACCGGTCGCCGCTGTCGTCCTGTTTGCTCTCGCTTTGCTTCTCGCCGCCGCCATCGTCGTTTCGCTCGTCGTCGGGCCAACAGGGGTGGGCCTCCCACACCTGATCAGCTACCTGACCACAGACGGGTCCAGCCTTGAGACGCAGACCCGGATCATTCTGGAAGCCGTACGCCTCCCCCGAACCGGGATGGGTCTCCTGGTTGGCGCAGCCCTTGGCGTTTCTGGCGCGATCATGCAGGGCCTTTTCCGCAACCCCCTCGCAGATCCCGGCATTGTCGGTGTCACCTCGGGCGCAGCCCTCGCTGCCGTGCTCGCAATCGTGCTCGGCCCGACCCTTCTCCTCCCGCTTCAGCAGATTTTCGGAGATCATTTCCTGCCGCTGATGGCCTTCATCGGGGGCCTCGGCAATACTTTCCTGCTCTACGCGATCGCCACCCGTAACGGCTACACGTCGACGACGGCACTGATCCTGTCCGGCATAGCGATTGCCGCCATGACGGGTGCCGCAACCGGCCTGCTCGTCTTCGTCGCAGACGACCGGGCGCTGCGCGACATCACATTCTGGTCGCTCGGCTCCCTCAGTGGCGCAACAACCGCAAAAATCCTGGCGATCCTGCCTTTCGTGGCCGCCGTACTCCTGATCACGCCCTTCGTCGCCAGAGGCCTCGACGCCCTGGTCCTCGGCGATGCGGCCGCCTTTCACATGGGGGTGCCCGTCCAGCGCTTAAAGCGGATTGCGATTCTGGCCGTTGCTGCCGCCTGCGGTGCGACGGTGGCGGCTGCTGGCTCGATCGGATTTGTCGGCATTGTCGTACCGCATCTGCTGCGGTTGGCCATCGGCCCAGCGCACCGCTTCCTGCTGCCTGCATCTGCGCTTGGAGGCGCTGCCCTTCTGCTGTTTGCCGATACCATCGCCAGGACCATCGCAGCGCCTGCAGAATTGCCGATCGGCATCATCACCGCACTGATCGGCGCACCCGTTTTCCTGCTTTTGCTGCTCCAGCGCAACGGGCGCGAAGCGATGGAGGCTCGCGGATGATTCATGCGCACCAGATCTCCGTCCGTCGCGCCGGACGCACGCTTGTCGACACGGTCAGCCTGACCCTGGAACCCGGCAAAGTATCCGTCATCATCGGCCCGAACGGGGCCGGCAAGTCGACACTACTCAAAACCCTGACCGGTGAAATCGCCGCAGACAGCGGCACCGTTCTCTATGGCGACCGCAACATTGCCACGCTGCGCGCCACTGACCTTGCAGCCATCCGAGGCGTCCTGCCGCAATCGACACACCTATCCTTTCCGTTTACCGCGCTCGAAGTCGTGCGCATGGGAGCAGTCGCACATGGCAGCCTGGACCCCAATCGCGCGGCCCGCCGTGCCCTCGCGCGTCTTGACCTCGCAGGCTTCGACGCACGCCCCTACAACAGCCTGTCCGGTGGCGAGCAGCAACGCGTCCAGTTTGCCCGCGTTCTGGCTCAGATCCCCACTCCAAGAGGCGCCAGCGGTCCTTGTGCGATCTTTCTCGATGAACCCACGGCAAGCCTAGACATCGGCCATCAGATTTCCGTGCTGGAAATTGCCCGTGATTTTGCGCGAGGTGGCGGGATCGTTCTGGCAATCCTGCACGATCTCAATCTCGCAGCCGAGTTTGCCGATCATCTCGCCATCCTTCACCACGGCCGCCTTGTGCGGGAGGGAACGCCCCTTCAGGCGCTTGAAGACGACGTTATTGCAGACGTCTACGGCATCCGGGGAGCCGTCGGGCGTCTGCCCGCCGCAGCTGTGCCATTCATCCTTCCGCAAGCTCGTCACGAATCAGTCGGCCGATAAGCCGGCTACAAGCATTATCCACAGCTATCCACAGGCAAAACTGTGCAAGAACACGAACGAAAGCGGAATATCGACGCGCGCTCGTCGAAACAAAAAAAGAACATCAACAATCTATTCATGTCCAGGATCGGTACATAAGGACAATCTCGGATAGCATCCGATGAAAGATTATCGCCAATGAGTATAGCTTTTTACGGCCCGAGTTAGGCCACGTCCGCGTGAAGTTGCACCATCAGATATCTGTATGCTTGGAGGCGGAATACTCATCGCGAGCCAGGGCAAACGAAGCGTACGACCGCAGCCCGCCCCACCCCGAGTTTCAGTCAGACGGCAGTCACGCCGCCGCCATGAGAATACGGTCGGTGAAATTGAGCGGAGATGCGTAGCCAGATTGGCCAGCCAAACTGTGCCATCAGTCCTCTATGCCGAGAGCTCGGCAATTGCGAAGACTCTGAAATTATGATCGCATGGAGAAAATGGTGGGTGATGTAGGGCTCGAACCTACGACCCGCTGATTAAGAGTCAGCTGCTCTACCAACTGAGCTAATCACCCGCCTGCACCGGCTTCCGGTACGTCCGCCGCCGTTTCCGGTGGCGTGACCGGGCGTATAAACAGGATATTCCTGCTTGTCTAGCGCCCAGTCAAAAAATCTTTGTCAAACGGTCAAAAAAGAAATCGAGGCCACCATTTCCGGGCTTTTCAAAGATCGAGGATTCCGCTCGCGATGCGTACCGCCTGCCCGCCGATCCGCGCTCTCGCGATCTGATCGTCCTCAACATCAATATGCAAATGAATATGCGAGGGTCGGCCCATTTCGATTCCCTGTTCGATGAGCAATGCGTGGTGACCATTCGGCAAGCCGTCAAACTGATGGATTGCGCCAGAGAGCGCAGCGACGGCAGAGCCAGTCGCCGGGTCCTCCGAGATCCCCATATCGGCGCTGAACATGCGGGCATGGAACCGGGCTGAATGATGGACGCCGCCCCGGCAATAGACATAGGCCGATGTCAGATGCCCATCGCACATCGGCGCCATGCGCTCCCAGAGGCCTGGATCGAATTCGAGTGCGGCCATGGTGGCGAGGTCATGCACAGGCACCAAGAGGAAAGGCACACCGGCGCTCCACACGGACGGCACATGGTTTTCAAACCCGACCTTCGTGGTATTCAAGGACAAGGCATCGGCAATGGCCTGCCTGTCGAGCGCAAAATCATGCTGGGACGAATTGCGCGGCAGGGTAAATTCGGCGAAGCCAGCCTCCCCCTTGCGCAGCTTGACCGCACAGCGGACCGGACCCACCTGCTCTTCAAGCACAGAGACCAGATCGAGCGGGCCATTTGTTCCAAGATCGTGCGACCGTTCGGCGAGCGCGACTGCGGTCCCAACAGTCGGATGCCCGGCAAAAGGCAATTCCCTTGCCGGCGTAAAGATGCGGATGCGAGCCGTATGCAAAGGGTGATCGGCCGGCTGAACAAAAACCGTTTCGGACAGGTTCAATTCACTGGCGACGGCCTGCATCGCCTCATCAGACAATCCCTCCCCGTCGAAGATCACGCCCAGCGGATTGCCGGCAAGCTTCCGGTCGGTGAAGACGTCATAGATCGCATAGTTTCTTGCCACAGGTATCTCCGAAACAACTCGCTTGAGGTTCAACACTGCCCGACACGAACGAGCAAGGCAAGCAAGCGGGAGAACCTCAAAGCAGGTCAAAAATAACGAAGGCCCGGAGGCGGTCCGGGCCTTCTGGGAGGTTGTGCCGTGCGCGAGGGCGGACTGCTACGAACGGCGTCCCCCGTCTCGGAAGATGAGACGTGATTTAACGGATGACGGCTGAGGCCTCGCCACGCACCTTTTTGTCGCAATGGTTCTGCGCCCAGGGGAAAGGCAGACGGCAAAGGACATTCGGGCGACCAGAGAGGTCAACCGACTGGGGATCCCGATCCGGACGCGGCGGCATCTTGACCGGGGTCGCCGTAACCGGAGGCGTTGTCACCGGAGGCGTTGTTGGCACTGTCGGCGTAGTCACCGGAGGCGTTGTCACCGGCGGCTTATTGTCCGTCACGGGAGGCTGCGGCGTCGGGACTGAGGGGCCTGGCGGGGTCGGCCCTGCCGGAGGCTGATGACCGCCTGGTGGCTTGCCACAGTGCGGATCGAACCCATGCGACGGACCGTTGGTCCACGGCTTGTTGATGTCGAGCGACACCGTCTTATGACCGTGCCTGTTGCGATCCTTGCCTTTACCCTTGTCCTTGTCTTTGTCCCTGCCGTGGCCCTTGTCCATGTCCTTGGACACGCCGCCAGACCAGGAATTGGAGAATGAGCCAGAGCCGGACTTAGAGCCGGACTTGGAGCCGCCATTCGAGCCCGACCAGGACTTGGAGGATCCGGAATGGGAATTGGACTTGGACGAAGATTTGGAAGAGCCCTGCGAACCCTTGTCTTTGCCGCCACGATCGTGACCACCGCGACCGCTACTGTCGCGATCATGGCCACCACGATCATGACCGCCACCATCACGACCACCGTGATCGCTGCCGCCGCGATCATGGCCACCGCGGTCACCTCGGCCGGCCAGAGCCTCTGAAGAGACCCCTCCAAGCAGAGTAGTGGCGACAAGTGCCACAGAGAAAATCATTTTCTTCAACTGACTGCTCCAGTTAATTTGGTTACCAGCCCCTTAACAAGCATGGATTTACTACGGCTCACGTTACGTCAGTTCAATAAACTTGTGATTTGCTGTTGGCTCGCGTCACACAACAATACATTGCGAACGCAATCTATACTCACAATCGAGCCATGGTTTGGTCGCATTTCAGGGAAAGCGAGGCACCAAGAAGGCGGGAGAGACGGGAAAATGCGGCGTTTTGCGCGGCGGAACGCGGCGAGACTGCGGCAAGTATTAGCCGCGCCAAATCTACGAATGGGTTTGCGGAGACTTCACGGCCGAAATGTGATTAGACGCCGCCCGACTGAACATGTGAGGCGCAATTGCGGCACGCTGCACCGATACATGCCCCGCGACGATGGGTGAACACCGGTACGTGATGGCAATCACGGTGGAAAAAAGGCAATGAGCGGTTCAGTCTGCGGCGAAATACCAGCGCAGAATCGGCAACATCGCTGGATTGTATCGGTGCGCTGAAGGCGTGGGATCAAATATGGCGACGGCACCGTCAATCTCGTCATGACCGGAACCAATAAAACGCTCGATCCGAGCGAGGATTTCGTCCGCGGTGAGCTCAAACCGGAAGATTTGGAGCAAGGCGAGCTTGCTCATGCGGTAACTGGCAAAGATGCGGCCGTCGGTTGCGGCATCCGAGAGATCAAGGCCTGTCTCCTCCGACACTTCACGGTGCATGTTGCCGATAAGATCGCAACGCCCATCGATGATATCAGCGAGGTCGAACGAACCCGCCGCGAAATAAACCTGACCTGCATTCGCGGTATGTGCCGCCATCCTGACAGCAATCAGTGCGCCGTCGGAAGAGGCAATCACCGGATAGCCGAAAACATGACTGGCACCCGCCAGCATCGGTCGCTGGCGCCACCACAGAAAGGTTGCAAAGCTCGAGACGTGCCCGACTGCTGAAATCCAGCCGTCGCGACAGTTGATCGCGCGCTGCAGGACGACAGGACCGTTGAAGAGGGCCGGATTCGCCCCGCGCTCTATCTCCCAATGGGCGGCGATTGCTGCCGCGTATTCCAGATCCAGCGGATGCATGCCATCTTCGACCGAGAGCGTGTAGCCAGAAATCTCGACGACCCGGCCGTCCTCGGGAAGACCTATGATGTTTGCCGAAGTCATCGCGCTCTCATGGCAGGTCGAAACTGAGGACCACCGGGCAGTGGTCCGATGCCTTGGGGCGATCCCATCCTGTCCGCGGGTATCGCTCGACTTCCTGGCCGGGCGGGAAAGGCGTGCGGAAAGGCTGCCCACTCCGGATGATCTCGGGCACTGCTACCGGATTGGCAGCCGCCAATGCAGACGAGAGCCAGATATAGTCTAACTGGCAAAGATGCTGCTCCTGCGGACCTCGCGCATGATAAAGCGTCCAGCGATCAAGAGCATCGCGTCGGCGCATGACGTTTTCGGCAAAGCCGTCCTGCGCGAAGATATCGAGTGCACTCTCCAATCCCGCACGCACTTCATAACGAAACCCGCGACGCCGGTCACCAATCACGTCGACCCGTTCCTGATAGTCGTTCATATCGCCGCAGATGACAAAGTTCTGCTGGTCGCATCGGTCCCCGAACTGGTTTTCAATGATGTGGCGAACCGCCCTCACCTCAGCCTCACGCACAGGCATTGTGGCCGAGCGTCCGTCCACATCCCCCCGTCCGCCGGTCATCGACTTGAAATGAACGACATAAAGTCTGAGCGCCCGTCCCCCGATGCGCAGATCAAGTTCGAGACAGTCCCGCTTGAAGATCCGGTCTTCGGGACGCAAGCCGGGACCAAGCGCCTCGGTGTAAAGCCCGAGATCATGATAGGTAAGGGCCGCATGGCTTCTGACATCCTTGAGTTCGATCTTCTCGCCATGCCGGGTTTCCTCGCGCATCAAGACAGCAACATCAATCCCTCGGCTATCATTGCCCTCGACCAGGTATTTTTGACGATAGCCGGACCCGACCATGCGAAACAGATAGCCATATTCGAACGCCTGCAGAGCCTCCATGCTGTCGACTTCCTGGAGGCACAGGATATCTGCGTCGGTATCAGCAATCGCCAACGCCGACATCTGCCGGTTATCATCGGCGGCCGCAATGACGCGCGCCGCTTCCAGCTGCTGATAGATAGCTTCAGTTTTGATGTCGAAAAGCGTCATCACCCGATCGGTGCGCAACTGGTTGCGATAGCCGGAAAAATCGAAACGGGTGATCAGGTTTTCGATATTGAAAGTGGCGATACGGACGGTCATCTCGGCCTTGCATGACAACGGCCACCGGACGCAGCGGCCGCTTGCAATGAACCACGCCTGGAATGCCCCCGCAAGCGTGGCACACTTGCGTCCTCAGGCTGCCTTGCGGCTTGCCTCGGCGATGAGGCGTCCAAGCCGCAATATACCTTCGGCGATCATCTCCTCGCTGGCGCAGGAAAAAGACAGGCGCAAGGTGTTTGCACCGGACTTGTCGGCAAAGAAGGCTTGCCCCGGCACGAAGGCCACCTTCTCCGTCTCGATCGACCGTGCAAGCAGGGTGGCTCCATCCATGCCCGCCGGCAAGGTGACCCAGATGAACATGCCGCCATCCGGTCGTGTCCAGGAAGTACCAGGGGGCATATGAACAGCAAGTGCTGCCAGCATTGCATCACGGCGCGCTGAATATATTGACCTGATCTTCTCGACCTGGGCTGGAAAGTGCCGCTCGGCAACCGTCGCGACCGCCATCTGGTTAATCGATGAGGAATGGAGATCGGCGGCCTGCTTCATCAGGACAAGCTTGCGGATGACCGGCGTCGCGGCCACCACGAAGCCCACGCGCAGACCCGGCGCCAGCGTCTTTGAGAAACTGCCACAATAGATGGTGCGCGTCGCCTCGATCGACCCGGTCCTCTCGATATCGAGTGCAAGGATCGACCGCATACTGGTGCCGTCATAGCGCAGATGCTGATAAGCAGCATCTTCAATGACCGGGATATCAAGTTCGGTTGCAAGAGACAGAACCTGTTGCCGCTCTTCAGGCGATACTGTCTCACCCGTCGGGTTGGAAAAATCAGACGACAGATAGGCGAACTTTACCCGGCCACCCGCCGCTTCCGCCGCTGCACGATAGCTCTCCGGCGTCCGGTTGCCGAAACTGAGTTGGTCATAGGCCGGCTCATAGGCATTGAAGGCCTGCAGGGCGCCAAGATAGGTGGGCCATGTGACCAGCGCCGTATCGCCGGGAGACAGAAAAAGCTTGCCAAGATAGTCCAGAGCCTGCTGCGAGCCCGATGTGATGAAGATGTTGTCAACGCCGCAATCGATCCCAAGCCGACCCATCTCATCGCACAACCATTGTCGAAGCGGCATATACCCCTCCGAAACCGAATATTGCAGCGCAGCGGTCGACTGGCCGCCGGCAAATATCTCCGCATAGGCCTGCTGAAATGCGTCCGTCGGAAATAGTGCAGGATCGGGAATGCCGCCGGCAAAGGAGATGATGTCCGGCCTGTCGAGCAACTTCAGAAGCTCGCGGATCTCTGACGCCCGCATCCGCGACGAGCGGGTGGCGAAAACTTCATTCCAGTCCAGCATGGGGTTTCCTCAATGTTTCTCGTTAGCCCCAGATGAACACGAAACAGTCGATAGGTCAACAATACTGACCTATCATGATCTAGATCGATCGAGACACCCGTTTGCCCGGATTCGACAAGGAAAAAGGGCCGGAGAGTTTCCTCCCCGGCCCCTTCATCAAATGCGAAAAAAATCAGTTGCGAGCCTTGTCGACCAGCTTGTTCTTGCCGATCCACGGCATCATGCCGCGCAGCTTGGCGCCGACTTCTTCGATCTGGTGAGCGTCGTTCATGCGGCGGATACCCTTGAAGCGGGCGGCACCTGCGCGGTATTCCTGCATCCAGTCCGAGGTGAACTTGCCGGTCTGGATGTCGTGCAGGACGCGCTTCATTTCAGCCTTGGTTTCAGCCGTGATGATGCGCGGACCGGTGACGTATTCGCCCCACTCGGCCGTGTTCGAGATCGAGTAGTTCATGTTGGCGATGCCGCCTTCATAGATCAGGTCGACGATCAGCTTCACTTCGTGCAGGCATTCGAAATAGGCCATTTCAGGCGCGTAGCCGCCTTCGACCAGCGTCTCGAAGCCGGCGCGGATCAGCTCGACCAGACCGCCGCAGAGAACGACCTGTTCGCCGAAGAGGTCGGTTTCGCACTCTTCCTTGAACGAGGTTTCGATGATGCCCGAACGGCCGCCACCAACGCCACAGGCGTAGGAGAGAGCGAGATCCAGCGCATTACCCGAGGCATTGTGATGGATGGCAACGAGGCACGGTACGCCGCCGCCCTTCTGGTATTCGCCGCGAACCGTGTGGCCCGGGCCCTTCGGCGCAATCATGACGACGTCGACGGTCGACTTCGGCTCGATCAGGCCGAAATGAACGTTAAGGCCGTGTGCGAACGCGATGGCGGCACCGTCACGAATGTTGCCGGCAATGTCGGCCTTGTAGATGTCGGCCTGCAACTCGTCAGGCGTCGCCATCATCATCAGGTCGGCCCAGGCCGCAGCCTCGGCAACGGTCATGACCTTAAAGCCGTCGGCTTCGGCCTTCTTGACGGTCGGCGAACCGGCCTTGAGGGCGATGACAAGGTTCTGGGCGCCAGAGTCCTTCAGGTTCAACGCATGGGCGCGGCCCTGCGAACCGTAGCCGATGATGGCAACCTTCTTGGACTTGATCAGGTTCAAGTCGGCATCACGATCATAATAAACGCGCATGGTAGTGTCCTTCCCTAGGATTGTCAGTTGTGGTGAATGTTGCTCAGCGGCTGACCGGGACGAGACGCCCCATCCAGATCCGCCAGGACGCGATCAGTGCCGAATAAGGTCAGGAAGGCAGAAACTGCCTTCGCTGCGCGGGCACCGAATTTCTGAGGTTGCGGTGCATCGCCCAAAAGCAGACGCACATGCAGATCCGTGACGATCAGACCATAGAGTGTACGGTAGGCTTCCTCGCCGTCACCGAAGCGCAGGAGACCGTCCCGCTGCCCGGCATCCAGCAGCGCCCGCGCACGCCGGTCGATCTGCCGACGGCCACGCTCCAGCAGCAATGTACCGAGCTTGGAGCCATCACGACTCGACTGGCCGATAGCAAGACGATTCAAGGCAAGCGACACGTCGCCGGCCAGCACCTCCAAAAGGTCGCGGGCAAATACCTCGAGATGTTCGGCAAGGGTTGCGACCGTCAGACGCTCTCCTGCCCGCTCCACGGTGCGGACCTTGCTCGCCTGATAGGAGATCATGGCCGACAAGAGACCGTCGCGATCACCGAACCATTTGTAGAGGCTCTCCTTCGAGCAATTGGCGGCCCGCGCCAGACCGGCAGTCGTGACTGCCTTGTCTCCCCCCTCGACCAGGAGACGCAAGGCTTCCGCCAGCACGGCGCTCTGGCGTGGGGAAAATTCTGATGCTTGGCTGTTGTCGCTCGACACAGGGGCCTCCATGTACCGTACGGTACGGTTCGCGCCTCTTATCGGATGCTCAAGCGCAGAGGTCAAGGGGTTCGCGCAAGAATCTGGAGCATCAACCAGCCAGATCCGGCTCACTCACCTACGGCAAATGCCGATTCAGGCCGAATTCCAGGATCACCCTCAGTCACAAAAGGTTGATTGAGATAAAAAATAACAGTTATATACGACAGCAAAATGACGCTCATTTTTTAGCGCAAACGCCTGTTTTTGCATCATAATAATTTCAAGTACCCATCATGGTACCGAGTATTTTCACCGAACCAATCAGTTCGATTGTGCGCAATTCGGTATTGAAAAACGAAATCGGATGGGCCACATCCAGCTCATCGAACCGAACAGTTCGACTTGAGGTTCACCAGACGAGACGTCGTGTGGAACTCGCCCGGCCAAGTCCGACCGCAGTGATTAGAGATGGTCACCACGATCGAAACAGCAAGAGGACGAGCTTCATTATCGACCAACCCGTCGCCAAAACGCCGATCTCCGCTCTGAAAGGGTGTCGGCACAAACACAACCTATGCGGGACAAGAATCAAGTCTCGCGACCATGACTAGGAGTTACACCATGAAGACCATTCTTTCCGCCGCCCTGATCGCTCTCGCTGCCGGTTCGGCTGCCTACGCAAATGTCCAGCCGATCCCGGGCTCGATCACCTACAACAACGCCAACGTTCATCTTGAACAGGCACCGGTCGGCTCGACCTTCTTCCACACTTTCTCCAACGGTGACGGCCGTGACGTTCGCGAAGTCTACAAGGTCAACGCCGACAAGTCGGTGACCCTCGTCAACCGCACGATCTCCAACGCTTCTTAATCAACAAGCCTCCCAAGGCACCTCACGAAGGCCGGCCGGGCGCCAGGCGCCCAGGCCGCCACACAAAACCCGATAGGAGTTACCACCATGAAGACCATTCTTTCCGCCGCCCTGATCGCCCTCGCTGCCGGTTCGGCTGCTTATGCAAATGTCCAGCCGATCCCGGGCTCGATCACCTATGACAACGCCAACGTTCATCTTGAACAGGCACCGGTCGGCTCGACCTTCTTCCACACCTTCTCCAACGGTGACGGCCGTGACGTTCGCGAAGTCTACAAGGTCAACGCCGACAAGTCGGTGACCCTCGTCAACCGCACCATCTCCAACGCTTCTTAATCAATACGCCTCCCAAGGCACCTCACGAAGGCCGGCCGGGCGCCAGGCGCCCAGGCCGCCACACAAAACCCGATAGGAGTTACCACCATGAAGACCATTCTTTCCGCTGCCCTGATCGCCCTCGCTGCCGGTTCGGCTGCTTACGCAAACGTCCAGCCGATCCCGGGCTCGATCACCTATGACAACGCCAACGTCCAGCTCGAACTGGCACCGGCCGGCTCGACCTTCTTCCACACCTTCTCCAACGGTGACGGCCGTGACGTTCGCGAAGTCTACAAGGTCAACGCCGACAGGTCGGTGACCCTCGTCAACCGCACCATCTCCAACGCTTCTTAATCAACACGCCTCCCAAGGCACCTCACGAAGGCTGGCCGGGCGCCATGCGCCCAGGCCGCCGCACAAAACCCGATAGGAGTTACCATCATGAAGACCATTCTTTCCGCCGCCCTGATCGCTGTTGCTGCCGGTTCGGCCACTTTCGCTGGTACCATGCCGGTTCCAGGCTCGATCACCTACGACAATGCTGGCGCCCAGCTGCAGCAGTCGCCGGTAGGCTCGACCGTATTCCACACCTTCTCCAACGGTGACGGCCGTGACGTTCGCGAAGTCTACAAGGTCAACGCCGACAAGTCGCTGGATCTCGTCAGCCGCACCATCTCCAACGCTTCTTAATCAATACGCCTCCCAAGGCACCTCACGAAGGCCGGCCGGGCGCCAGGCGCCCAGGCCGCCACACAAAACCCGATAGGAGTTACCATCATGAAGACCATTCTTTCCGCCGCCCTGATCGCCCTCGCTGCCGGTTCGGCTGCTTACGCAAACGTCCAGCCGATCCCGGGCTCGATCACCTATGACAACGCCAACGTCCAGCTCGAACTGGCACCGGCCGGCTCGACCTTCTTCCACACCTTCTCCAACGGTGACGGCCGTGACGTTCGCGAAGTCTACAAGGTCAACGCCGACAAGTCGGTGACCCTCGTCAACCGCACCATCTCCAACGCCTCCTGACCTCCTCGGGCGACGTGAGGCTCCGGGGCTTCGGCCCCGGGGCCAATTTTTCATGCAAGCAATCACCTAGATTGCATAGTCGACTGGAATGGTCAGGCCATTCTTCAGCGTCTCCATCGAGATGGACGCAGAGACATCAAAGAGCTCGACGCGTTTTACAAGGCGCCGGTAAACGACATCATAGTGCTCCACCCGCGGCAGGACGATCTTCAGAATATAATCGTAATGCCCCGTCAAACGGTGCGCCTCAACGATCTCCGATATGTCACCGACTGCACGCCGGAATTCCTCGATCCATTCATCCGCATGATGCGCCGTCTTTATCAGGGCATAGACGGTGGTTGGAACACCCGTCTTCTCTCGGTCCAGGACAACGATGCGCCGGGTGATATAGCCCTGCTCCTCAAGCTTCTGAATTCGCCGAGAACAGGCGGAGACCGAAAGTGAGACCCTATCGGCAATGTCCGCGACGCCGACACCTGCATCCCTTTGCAGCATATCCAGAATCTTCCTGTCTCTTTCATCAATCACGCTCATCTCTCCCGCGAGTCACAGTAAGCGCGCAAAAATTCAGCGCCAAACACTAATATCGTCGCTGTAACGACGCGACAAGGATCGAAATCTGACTTCACAATGCATCCTGATCGCGCGGAGCCTCGGGCATCATCAGGACATTCAAGAGATGGGAGACAAAGATGCGGATGATTGGCCTGATCGGTGGGATGAGTTTCGAGAGTTCAGCGGTCTACTACCGCCTCATCAATGAAGCTGTCCGCGCGCAGCTCGGCGGACTCTCTTCTGCCGAGGTCATCATGCATTCCGTGAATTTCGAAGAGATTGTTGGTCTGCAGAAGGCCGGACGCTGGGCCGATGCCGCAAATCGCCTTGCAACAGCCGCAGCAGGGCTGGAACGGGCCGGCGCCTCCTGCGTTCTCATCTGCACCAACACGATGCATCTGGTCGCAGATGCAGTTGAGGGCCGGCTTTCCGTGCCCCTGATCAACATAATCGACGAAACAGCGGCATCCCTGAGAGCGCACGGCGCAAATCGACCTCTCCTTCTTGCCACCCGCTACACGATGGAGCACGGCTTTTACGCCGAGCGCATGCGCCGTCACGGCATCGAAATCATGGTACCGGATGCCGATGGTCGCACAACCACACACGACATCATCTTCAATGAGCTCTGCGCCGGAGAGATCCGTCCGGCCTCACGCGAAGCGCTCCTGGAGATCGTCGCAAGCGCGAAAGCCAAAGGCGCAGATAGCGTGATCCTCGGCTGCACAGAAATCTGCCTCATCCTCAATCCAGAGCAACTGCCGTTACCGGGATTCGATTCCACCGCCATCCACGCCGCGGCGGCGGTAACCTTTTCGCTGGCCGGCAAAGCCGCCATACGCGCGGCCTGAGCCCTGCCTCACACAACCTGGCCACAGGCACGCCGGAACCGTCTGACGGTTTCGGCCATGCCGTATTGCAACGCATCGGCCGTCAGACCATGGCCGATGGAGACCTCCGCCAGCTCCGGAATTCTCTTGACCAGTGCCGGCAGGTTGGCAACCGTCAGATCATGCCCCGCATTGACGCCAAGCCCAAGCGCAAGCGCAGCATCAGCAGTCAGACCGAGACGCTCCACCTCGCGAGACGCTGCCTGAGGATCATCGAAGCAACCGCCGTAAGGCCCCGTATACAGCTCGACACGCTCAGCACCGGTGGCCTTGGCGAGCGCCATGGCCTCCGGCCGGCCATCCCCATCGACGAACAGCGAAACCCGCATACCTTTTGCCCGCAGTCGCGCCACGACACGCGCAAGCTCGGCCTGATGGAGCGATAGATCCCAACCGTGATCGGACGTCGCCTGGGATGGATCGTCGGGTACGAGGGTTACCTGTTCCGGCTCGATCTCTTCGCAGAGACTGAGGAAATCCTCACTCGGATAGCCCTCGATGTTGAATTCGGCCTGCGGAAAAAGGTCGTCGATCAGCGCACGCAACACCGGCAAATCGCTAAATCGAATATGCCTCTGGTCGGGCCGCGGATGCACGGTCAGACCACTGGCGCCGGCCTCCAGCGCCACGCGCCCGAGATCGGCCACGTTGGGCCAGGGAAGGTCACGCCGGTTGCGGAGCATGGCGATGGCATTGA
Organism: Rhizobium sp. G187; assembly: GCF_051549525.1. NCBI lineage: Bacteria > Pseudomonadati > Pseudomonadota > Alphaproteobacteria > Hyphomicrobiales > Rhizobiaceae > Rhizobium > Rhizobium sp. G187. The sequence goes on along the minus strand of NZ_JBPUGM010000001.1, from coordinate 348,202 downwards.
GATTGACGGAGAGCTGGGTCGGCATGATCGACTGACTGTCCTGCATGAAAGAATGAAGCGTTACACGCAGCATCTGTAGGACATCGCACCGACGAAGACCAACGAGAATCGCAAATCATACGATTGAAGACTTTGATGGGTGGCGAGGAAGACCAACCTCCTAGACTTTAGGGTATTGACGAGCCCTGCCCATCCGCTACTCAGTTAACAATTGTGACAAATCGCACAATCGCGCATGCGCGACGCTCGGAATGAACCGAAACGAACGGGACAGGAATGACCAACACAGCCAGGATCGAACAGACCAGGGTTGCGGAAGCCTTGCGCCACGTGTTGGCCAGCCGGACATTTGCACGCTCCGAACGCTTACGCTCCTTCCTGAAGTTCGTCGTCGAAATGGAACAATTGGGCCTCGCGCATCAGCTCAAAGGCTACACGATCGGGATCGACGTCTTCAGCCGTGACGAGGGCTTCGATCCAGGCACTGACCCGCTTGTGCGCGTCCACGCAGGCAAATTGCGCAAACTGCTGAACCAGTTCTACGCCGATGAGGGACGCAACGAGACCTTGCGCATCCGCATACCGCTTGGTGGTTATGTTCCAGTCTACGAGGATACACTCGATACGAACTGGGACAAAGAGGCACAGCCCCTGTCAGCCGTCGCCATCCCGATGTCGTCAAGCATGCCGGCGTTCACCTCACACAGCACAACCATTGCCGACCTTCCCAACATCACGGTCGTCAATGCTCAGCGCTCTGACCGTCGGGCTGGCATCTTCCTGCAGGCTTTGGGCACCGAGAGTCACTGGGCCGTTGCGCTGAATGGTCGCCAGGCAGAGCGGCAAGGCCGAGATCAGACTGGGTCGGCCGCATTGCAGTTCGAACTGCATATCGAAGTGACCGATGATGCATCAGACCGCCTCAGCGTCTGGCTGCGCCACACGGCGAGCAACATGGAGGTTCCAAGCTCTCGCATGTCGATTGACATAACGGAGGACAATCTGGTGCTGGCCATGGCCGCAAATCAGTTTGCAAGCACGAACCTGACCATCCCCGGCCATGTGTACCGGTTCTGCAACAAACGGGGCCTCTCAAGCGGACTGATGCTCTGCCTAGAAGCGACCTACCGCTATAAGCTCGAACAGACAGATGACGCTTTCCAGCAGGCGCGACGCCATCAGCAGCGCTGGTCCGGCATGCGCGCAAGCAAGGAGCTAATTACCGAAATACCCCGCCTGATTACACTATCCTGCATGGCCAACTAAATCCGCTCAACACCCTCATTCACGAATTTATTTTACCGATCTCTTATATATGTGTACCCTTAACCATGAAGCGAATCCCTGAACGGCGGATCGGAGGAGCATCATGTCAGATTATACGACGACGAAGAGGACGATGACGAATAGGGCCTATTGGGGAGGGGCAAGATGAACGGGGCAAAACCACTGAAAAAGGTTGGAAAGCAGGCAGATCCGTCGACTGACGATATTTTCCTGCCGGAGATTACACTGCCTCTGGATGCCCCGGCCGAACCGGTGGCCATCGCAGACATGGCCGAATATTTCGGCGTCACACATCGCACGCTGCATTTTTACGAAGAGAAGGGCCTGATAGAGGCATCACGGATCGGCTTGATGCGGATATACCGCCGCCGTGACGTGCTGAGAATGGCGCTGATAAATGCCTGCCGTGAAATCGGAATGCCGATTTCCGTCATCCAGGATCTGTTTGAGTCGCTGGCAACTGCAAGTTCCGTCACCCAAGCCAATGAGATGTTTGAAGAGGCTCTGTCCGCTCGGCGAAGGGAATTGACCGCCCATCTGTCGACCGTCCACCGGCAACTTCAACAGATCAACTCGCTTCTGGTCCAGGGGGAGGACGACAATCAACCAGCAGCCATCCGCGCTACATCCAACCTCAGCGAAGCGGAACTGACCTGCCTGCATCTGATGGCAGAAGGCTTCACCACAACACGCATCGCTCGGAAACTCGACTTGAAGTTCGACGAAACCGAAGAGATTGAACGGCATGTGATCTCAAAGATCGGGGCACAAAACCGCTTTCAGGCCGTCGCCAAGGCTGTCCTGCTCGGGCTTGTGGCGAACTGAAAGCGATTGCCTCCAACAGCCAGCCGGCAGCGGTCCGGCAGGTTGCAGAAAGACGTGGAAACCAGCGCTGCGCGACTGCTTTTGCCACCTGTCAAAAATGGAGGAAATGTAACGGGACGTGGCGCGTTGCTGCGACTAGAAGGCACGTGTTGCAATATTTCAGGTGCTTCTCATGTCCTCACTTCTCTCTCGCTACGCGACCCCACTCACCACGGGCCTCTTTCTCGTTTCCCTGATCTCAGGCATTGCGCTGTTCTTTCACTTCGGGACCACAGCCTTCCGGGAGATGCACGAATGGCTTAGCATGGTGCTGATCCTGCCCTTCCTGCTGCACATCTGGAAGAACTGGCGCCCGTTCCTCAGCTATTTCAAGCGCTTGCCGATGTCCCTTTCACTGGCTCTCTGTCTCGTCGCCGGTCTGGTTTTCGCTTGGCCGGCGATCACGGGCTCGGCCAGCGGTGCCGGCGGAAATCCCGCCTTCGCCATGATCAACGTCGTCGCCGCAGGCACGCCTGGTCAGGTCGCACCTCTGCTCGGCAAATCCGAATCCGAGGTCGTCACAGCACTGAAGGACAGCGGCTTCACCGCCGCCGATGCGACCAAACCTCTCTCGGAAATCGCCTCAGCTTCCGGCAAGGACACCATGGCCCTGATGGCAACCCTGAGCGCCATGGGCAACAAGCCCTAAATCAAGCAGAAAACTTGGCGCTCACCGGACGATGGTGAGCGTCTCCGCCGCGCGCGTTACAGCGGTATAAAGCCAGCGCTCGCGGGTGTCGCGAAAAGCCCAGCTCTCATCAAAAAGCACGACGTCATTCCACTGCGAGCCCTGTGCCTTGTGGACGGTCAGGGCATACCCATAGTCAAACTCATCGTAACGTTTGCGCGTCGACCACGGGATCTCCGTGTCGATTTCCTCGAAGGCAGCTTTGAGAAGTTTGATCTTCGCCGCACCCCGATCCATATCGTCGTCTTCCGGCTTGATCAGAAGATTGATGCCCGGCTTTACCGTCTCGCGCGACGACGTCATAACCTGCCAGAGGGAGCCGTTCAAAAGCCCCTTCACCTGATCGTTGCGCAGGCAGACCAGCTTATCGCCGGCTTGGGGGTATTCGGCCGTGAACCCCTTCAACTCGCGCAGGCGCATATTGTAGCGCCGCCGTGTCTTATTGGTTCCAACCAGAACCTGATCAGCGTTTAACACCAGCTCCTGCGTCACCTCGTTTTTCGAGATCACCCGCGCTGTCGTGCCATAGTCTCCATGCATGATCTCCTTGCCCTCGCGGATATGCATCGCGAGTTGGATGATCGGATTGTCTCGTGCCTGACGGTGGATGTCGGTCAGCAGATAGTCCGGCTCCTGATCGGTGAAGAAACCGCCACCGGATACCGGCGGAAGCTGCCCCGGATCGCCGAGCACCAGGATCGGCGTCCCGAAACTCATCAAATCCCGTCCCAGTTGCTCGTCGACCATCGAGCATTCGTCAATCACGATCAGCGCCGCCTTGGCAACCGGGCTCTGGCGGTTGATCGAGAACATCGGCGCAATCGATGTCTTGCCAGTATCTTCGTCCTCGACGGCCTCTTCTCCGCGCGGACGATAGATCAGCGAATGAATGGTCTTGGCATTGGAGGCACCGCGTGACCGAAGCACCTGCGCGGCTTTGCCGGTAAAGGCTGCAAACAGCACCTCGCCGTCGACATGTTCGGCGAAATGCTTGGCAAGCGTCGTCTTGCCGGTGCCCGCATAGCCGAACAGGCGGAAGACCGGAGTCTTTCCGTCTTTCAACCACTTGGAAACGGCCTTGAGAGCCTCATCTTGTTGCGGGGCAAATTGCATCCATAGGTCATGCGCGGATTCGTGGGCGACTTGCAAGGCAAAAGCCGCCGAAACCAGAACAAATCAAGGACATCAGACCCGCAGCGGATCGTTGGCAAGTTCGATCGGCTGCCCATGCGGCGTCGCTTCCGCCGCCCTCTTCCAGCTTTCGGCCAAAGCCTCGACAGTGTCCCGCTCCGCCACGCCTTTCTGCTCCAGAAGACCTGCCAGAGCCGCGACCCACGCTTCGAAATAATCGGAGCCATCCGCGGCCCGCGCGGGTTTATGGACCTCCACCGAAAGCGCTTGTGCCCATTCAGCCCAGGTGAACACGCCCCGCTCGTGAAGATGAACTGTCATCGCAAAGGCTTGCGCCTGCCACGGCTCGGCAAAGGTGGGGATGCCCTCCGGCGACTGCGGCAATCCCGGCAACAGGACAAGATCCGATATCGTGTCACACGCGTTCAAGATAGCTCTCCCAGGCATCGATCGAGACGGTCAGCCTCGGATCCGCCCCCTCGCCCCAGATTTCAGGCGCTGTGAAGACAACGGTGTAAACCCATTCCGGGTTTTCACCCCGCGCATGGGCATTGTCATCCGGAAAGACAAAACCGCCCTGCACGGCCTCAACGATTCCCAACTTCGCCCGCGCGTAACGCGGCAGTCGCGTGTGACCGGTCGGATGGAAATTCTTCGTCCGCACGTGATCTCCAACGGCAAACCGAGGTGCGGTCTCCACAACACGATCGCACGGTCCACCACGTGCCAGCACGCCAGCCACCATGTCGGCCTTCAGGACACGCTTCGGTTCGCGCCCATCCATACGGCTCTGGCCTGTGGCCAGCTCCTCCGCCGAGACGAAACCGTGCCGCTCAAGCAGCATTTCGACACCGCGTATCCACACTTCGTAATAACTTGCAGACAGATAGGCAGCGGGCGGAATGCTCTCGCGCGCATGCCGGCTTTCGTCGATCGTCCAGGCGCCGAAAGCGCCACACGACAACGTAATCCCGAGTGCCCGCTTTTCCCACTCGGCATGAAACCAGGGCTCGTCCACCTCGGGGGCGACCGGACCAAAGCCCATCTGACCGCCAAGATCATGGGGGCCGTTCATCACCTCACCTCCGGCGACAGTGCAAGCCCGGTCCCAATCATGGCGTCGCGCGTCACGAGTGCAGCAAGTTGGTCCTCATCAAGGTCCTCGGTGCCATCGGGTCGCATGGGGATGACGAGATAGCGCAGCTCCGCCGTCGAATCCCAGACGCGCACCCCCATGTTATCCGGCAGATGCGTACCGAACTCGGCCAGCACGCCGCGCGGATCGATGACGGCGCGAGACCGATAGGCAGGCGCCTTGTACCAGACCGGCGGCAGGCCAAGCACCGACCACGGGTAACAGGAGCAGAGCGTGCAGACGACGAGATTATGAGTCTCGGGCGTATTGAATACGGCACGCATATGCTCGCCCTGCCGACCCGTATAACCCAGACTTGCAATTGCGGCGGTCGCATCACGCTTCAGCCAGTCGGCAAAATTGGGGTCGCTCCACGCCTTGGCCACAACTCGTGCGCCATTGCGCGGCCCGACCTTGGTCTCATAGGTGTCCACGATCGCGTCAATGGCCGCCGGATCGATCAGCCCCTTTTCCGTCAGCAGGGTTTCAAGCGCCCTCACCCGGGCCTGCATATCGGAATAGTGGTTGTCATGGTGATGATCGTGATCGTGATCATGGTCATGATGATGGCCTGACATGAGAAGCTCCTATTTCAGCATGGGCCAGAGGCTGAGGACCAGCAAAACCGCCATGGTGATGTTGAACCATTTCAACCGCACCGGCACGGACAGCCAGTCTCTCAGAACCGAGCCGAAGCCCGCCCAGGTCGACACGCTCGGAAGATTAACAGCGGCAAAGACAAGGGCAACGATAGCCACTGTCAAAGCATATTGCTCCGGATTCGGATAGACAGCCATGGCGGTCACCGCCATCACCCAGGCTTTCGGGTTGACCCATTGGAAGGCTGCAGCACCGAAGAAGGACATCGGTTCGGCCTTTGCCTCACCGTCGCTCATCTGGCGCGACGAACCGATCTTCCAGGCAATCCAGAGAAGATAGGCACCGCCGGCAATCTTGAGGCCGATAAAAGCTGGTGGATAGGCAGCAAGCACCGCGCCCAGCCCGAGGCCAACCCCAAGCAGCAGCGACAGAAAGCCTGCGCCGATCCCGACCATGTGGGGAATGGTCCGACGGAAACCGAAATTCACGCCGGAGGCGAACAGCATCATGTTGTTCGGTCCCGGCGTAATCGAGGTGGTGAAGGCGAAAAGAACGAGGGCCAGCATGGTATCCGCCGACATGGATGCAGTCTCCCACAGATTTTGCGGTACCGTAGCTGACCTGTCGCCGGGCGCCAGTGGCATTGTTGTCTTCGTGACAGATTGCACCGCATGGGACGCGAAGCTTTGGCTTGCCTCGACATCAGTGGTCGTTATCCTCGAACCGCAACCACGCCGAGGAGCTTGCCATGCATGATGCGATCCCGACCGTTACGTTTCCGGACGGCAAGACAGTTCCGGCACTTGGCTGCGGCACATGGATGATGGGAGAGCAGCAGGTTGACGCCAAGGCCGAGGTCGCGGCCGTGCGCCGTGCGCTCGATCTCGGCATTGGTGTCATCGACACGGCCGAAATGTATGGGGACGGCGGCGCCGAGCGGATCGTCGGCGAGGCCCTCAGGGATCGACGTCAGGACGCCTTCCTTGTGTCCAAAGTCCTGCCCTGGAATGCGAGCTTCGACGGAACGATCAAGGCCTGCCACAACAGCCTGGACAGGTTGAAGACCGACTATCTCGACCTCTACCTCCTGCACTGGCGGGGCGAACATCCGCTCGCAGACACGGTTGCGGCCCTGGAAGCGTTGAAGGCAGACGGGCAGATCCGCGCCTGGGGTGTTTCGAATTTCGATGTCGAAGACATGGAGGAACTGGTTTCTGTGCCGGGCGGATCGAACTGCGCTACAAACCAGGTCCTGTACAACCTCTCTCGCCGGGGCGTGGAATTCGATCTTCTTCCCTGGTGCCAGCAGCGGGGTATGCCTGTCATGGCCTATTCGCCAATCGAGCAGGGCCGGATCCTCGATCACCCCGAACTCATCCATATCGCCAAGGCCTATCAGGCCACGCCTGCCCAGGTGGCGCTTGCTTTCCTGCTGGAACGCGATGGCGTCATGCCCATTCCGAAGACTTCCAATCTGCAACGCCTGCAGGAAAATCGCGAGGCTGTCGATCTGGACATATCCGACGAAGACTGGGAAAGGCTCGACCTGGCATTCCCACCACCTCAAGCCAAACAGCCGTTGGCGATGCTTTGATCCGACACGCGCAAGACTGGAATTCCCCGCAATGACAATCCTCGTTCTCGGCGCGACCGGCTTTATCGGCCAGGAAGTTGTGCTGTCCCTTCAGTCGGCTGGACACCAGACCATCGGCCTTGGCCGCGATATCCGCCAGGTCAAGGCGCGTTTCCCGAAGGCAGCCTTCCCCAAGGCGGATTGGCAAGCTCGCGACCTCAAATCTCTGCGTGACGCCGCCAGCTGGCTTCCGCTGCTCAAGAGTGTGACTGCGGTGATCAATTGCGCCGGCGCCCTGCAGGATGGATTGCGCGATGATCTCGCAGCCGTACAGACAGAGGCCATGCTGGCCCTTCAGGCTGCCGCAAATACGCTGCCGATAAAGCCGCTGATCGTCCAGATATCGGCACCTGCAAATCTTGCCACCGCGGGCACGCGCTTCATGGAAACCAAGCTGGAAGCCGACCGCGCGCTGAAAGCGTCCGGCCTGCCGCATGTCATCCTGCGCCCGACGGTAGTGGTTGGCCGCAATGCCTATGGCGGTACAGCGCTCCTGCGTGCCATAGCCTCCTGTCCCGGCATCCTGCCCTTGGTCGACGGGGAAACCAGCCTGAACGCCGTCCACGTTACCGACGTCGCCAAGGCCGTCGTCGATGCCGTGGAGGGGCGACTGGATGATGGCTCGGATCTTGTGGTGGCCGGTCAGCCAACACGAACGCTCAAGGAGATGGCGCGCTTCTACCGTGGCTGGCTAGGCCTGCCCGAGGCACCGGTTGTCAACATACCAACACGCCTGACGCGCCCGCTGTCGTGGCTCGCGGACATGGCCGGACGTCTCGGCTGGCGCTCTCCGCTGCGCAGCACCGCGACCCGTATCAGCGGCATTGGCGTGGCACCGGCACCGGATGTGCCGACACGCTGGGCACCGGACCCGATCGTCAGGCTCTCGTCAGAGCCGGCAGCCGTTCAGGACCTCTGGTTCGCCAGGCTCTATCTTCTGAAGCCGCTCATGATCCTGACGGTTTCCCTCTTCTGGATTACCTCCGGCGTGGTGCCTCTCTTTGATCCCGTCCAGACATCGCTCCGCTTCGGCTCCAGCCTCCCGCAGACACCCGCCCTTGCCGTCACCATCCTCACCTCGCTGCTCGACATCGCGCTCGGACTTGCCATCCTCGTCCAACCCTGGGCAAGGCGCGCCCTGCAAGGCATGATCCTCGTCTCGCTGTCTTACCTCCTCGGCGGCACGCTCATCGAGCCCGCGCTTTGGCTCGATCCGCTCGGGCCCCTCGTCAAGGTCTTTCCCTCCATCCTGCTGGCCGTTGCGACACTCGCCGTGTTGGAGGAGCGCTGAGAGATGCTCGAAGAAATCCTCCGCTTCGTCCACGTCATCGGCGCAACCGTGCTTTTCGGCACCGGCGCTGGCATCGCCTTCTTCATGCTGATGGCCCATCGCACGGGAAACCCATCCCATATCGCCCATGTCGCCGGCACCGTGGTGATTGCCGATACGGTATTCACGGCGACCGCGGCGATCCTCCAGCCGATCACCGGGGCATGGCTCGCCCATGAAATCGGCTGGGACCTCACCTCGGGCTGGGTCTTCCTATCGCTCATCTTTTATGTCGTCGTCGGCCTCTTTTGGCTGCCGGTCGTCTGGATCCAGATCCAGCTGCGCGATCTCGCCCGTCAAGCTGCGGCTTCCGGCACAGCGCTCCCGCCGCGCTATGTGAGGCTTTTCCGGATCTGGTTCGCCTGTGGTTTCCCGGCCTTCCTCTCTGTCATGGCCATCCTTTGGCTGATGCTGACCAAGCCGAACATCGCAATCGGCCTCTAAGGTACAGAAAACAGCAAACAGCCCGCAGCCTCTGGATGACAGGCCCTTTACCTCAGTCGCTGAGAAAATTAGGAGTTTAACGAAATCCGGAATAGGGGCCGGATGGATTCGCGATTTCATGCAGGGGGCTACATGGCAAAGCGCAACAAGGGTGGCATCCACCCGATCTTGGACAAATCGACATCACGCGTGTTTCACGCACTGGCATCCGATCCGCGCCGGATGATGCTCGCACATCTCGCGCAATCATCGCTGACCGCAGGTGAAATTGCCGCGCGCTTCGACATGGCCAAGCCATCAATCTCGCAGCATCTCTCGATTCTGGAAAATGCCGAGCTCATCGAAGGCCGGAAAAAGGGCCAGTTTATTCACTACCGCCTGAAGCCGCAGTCTCTGCGCCACGCGCTCGAAGCCATGCTGTCGACGCTTGAGCCAGCGGATGCCGCAGACGTTGTCGGAGAAGACGACGTCGTAGCCGCAGAGCCTGTCATCGGATCAGCCAAGCGCCCTCGCCCGGACAAGTCCAGCAAAAAGCAGGCGCACCCAGAGAGCGCAGGACAGCCAGCGAAACGCGCCAAAGAGAAGGCCGCAAAAGCGGACGTCACCACGCCGACTCCACCGCGACAGATGGGATTGCTCGACCTCCTCGGCATGGAGGCCTGAAAACCAAAGAGAAAGGGCGACCCCGCAGGATCGCCCTTTCACGTTTCGGCAATAACCGAATTCTTTACATGCCTTGTGCGCCACGATTCATCGCGGCGATGCCGGTGCGGCAGACTTCGTTCAGACCAAGCGGCTTCATGATTGAGACGAACTGGTCGATCTTGGAGGATTTGCCGGTGATCTCGAAGATGAAGTGATCGACCGTCGCATCCACCACCTTGGCGTGGAAGGCATCGGCCAGACGCAGTGTTTCGGCCCGCATTTCGCCTGATGCAACAACCTTCACCAGAGCCACTTCACGTTCGATCGGCCGCTCCTGGCCCTGCTCGCGGGCGCGGACTGTGAGGTCAACGACGCGATGCACCGGCACGATCCGCTCAAGCTGCGCCTTGATCTGCTCGAGAACCGACGGCGTGCCGCGGGTCACGATGGTGATGCGCGACAGATGCGCCTCATGCTCCGTCTCGGAAACCGTAAGACTTTCAATGTTGTAGCCGCGACCTGAGAACAGGCCGATGACCCGGGCAAGCACGCCCGGCTCGTTGTCGACAAGCACAGAGAGCGTATGGCTCTCGATGGCTGCGGTTTCCTTCGCGATGAAATAGGCCGAACCGGTCGGTTGAAGATGTGCGTTCATGGTGTTTTCCTCCCGGTCAGACGAGCTGACGACCCTTGGCATCGATGGCATTGGCGACGGCTTCGTCGGTCGCTTCATCCGGCAAAAGCATCTCGTTATGCGCCTTGCCCGATGGGATCATCGGGAAGCAGTTGGCGAGATTGGCGACACGGCAATCGAAGATGACGGGCTTGTTCACGTCGATCATCTCCTGGATAGCCCCATCGAGATCCTCGGGCTTTTCACAGCGCAGGCCAACGGCACCATACGCTTCGGCCAGCTTGACGAAATCAGGCATGGCTTCCGTGTAGGAGTTCGACAGGCGGTTGCCGTGCAGAAGCTGCTGCCACTGCCGAACCATGCCCATGTACTGGTTGTTCAGAATGAAGATCTTGATCGGCGCATTATACTGGATGGCCGCCGACATTTCCTGAATGCACATCTGGATCGAGGCGTCGCCGGCAATGTCGATGACCAGGCTTTCCGGATGCGCGATCTGCACGCCGAGTGCCGCCGGCAGGCCGTAACCCATTGTGCCGAGGCCGCCCGAGGTCATCCAGCGGTTCGGCTGCTCGAAACCGTAGAACTGGGCTGCCCACATCTGGTGCTGACCGACTTCCGTCGTGATGTAGGTGTCGCGGTCCTTGGTCAGCTCATAGAGCCTCTGCAAGGCGTATTGAGGCATGATGACGTCCTTGGACGGCGAATAGGCGAAGGAATTGCGGGCGCGCCATTTGGTGATGCTCGCATTCCAGTCAGCGGTCTGGTTCGCTTCCGGCTTCTTCGGCAGGGCGCGCCACGCTCGAACCATATCTTCGAGAACACGGCCGATATCGCCGAGGATCGGCACGTCGACGCGGACATTCTTGTTGATCGACGACGGATCAATATCGATGTGGATCTTCTTCGAATTCGGTGAGAACGCATTGAGGCGGCCGGTAATGCGGTCGTCGAAACGCGCGCCGATGCAGACCATCACGTCGCAATCATGCATCGCCATATTCGCTTCGTAGGAACCATGCATGCCAAGCATGCCGAGCCAGTTCTTGCCCGAAGCCGGATAGCAGCCAAGACCCATCAGGGTCGAGGTGATCGGAAAATCGGTGAGCGAAACAAGCTCGCGCAGCAGCTTGGTCGCCTCAGGGCCGGAATTGACGACACCGCCACCGGAATAGATGATCGGTCGACGGGCACCCGCCATCAGTTGCACGGCAGCGGCGATAGCGCCTGCATCACCCGACAGCTTCGGCTGGTAGCTCTTGGCCGGCTCGTGTGTTTCGGGCGGCGTATAGGTGCCCGTAGCGAACTGAATGTCCTTGGGGACATCGACGAGGACGGGACCTGGGCGCCCGGACTTTGCAATCCGGAATGCCTCATGAATGATGCCGGCAAGCTTGTTGACGTCCTTGACCAGCCAATTGTGCTTGGTGCAGGGCCGGGTAATGCCGACGGTGTCGCATTCCTGGAAGGCGTCAGAACCGATCAGCGCTGTGGGAACCTGACCCGAGATACAGACCAAGGGAACGCTATCCATCAGCGCATCCTGCAGCGGCGTCACCGCGTTTGTGGCACCGGGACCGGAAGTGACAAGCATAACCCCGACCTTGCCGGTCGAGCGCGCATAGCCTTCTGCGGCATGGCCCGCACCCTGTTCGTGCCGCACGAGAATATGCTGGATATCGTCCTGCTGGAAGATTTCGTCATAGATCGGAAGGACCGCACCGCCGGGATAGCCGAAGATGTGCTCGACGCCGTTGTCCTTCAGCGCCCGCAGAACGATCTCGGCGCCCGTCATCTGATTGTCTTTGCCCGTCATGCTGTGTTTCCGTCCGCCTTTGTGGATTTGGGGCACGAAGCCCGGTTTTAGGCATAAAAAAAGGCCCCTTGAGGAGCCTGTCTTCTAGCGCATGGGTGGCTGTCGCCGGATGGTCACACCATCCTGCCCATGCGCTTTCCCACCACGATAAGTACCATCGAGTTTTTCATGCGCGAAGTGTTAGACAGAAAGCGCCCAAGCGTCAACGCATGTTTCAGGATTATTTTCGCCCTTTTGCGCAGTTTTCTTTCTTCCCCTCCCCTGGGTCCGCCTCCAGCTCACACCGGCTACACAAAATCTTAAACGGCTTCTTTCATCATGAGGCGAGCAGGGAGAATGATAAGTGCCGAACAACGAACTTCACGACTCCGCCGCGGTCAGCGATCAGGATCGCCGCGATGGCATGCGCCCGGGCAACCGGATGCTCGGCCGTGTCGTCGCCTGCAGCGGCTCGCGCGCAACGATTGCAGCCGTCGCCGAGCGAGGCGGCACCGACCTCACGGAGTTGTGGTCCGTCGGGCGCCTGATCTCGATCGATGTGGGTCGCAACCGGGTCGTTGCCCTCGCCTATTCCATGCAGACAGAAGGCAAGGATTGGGGTGAGACAGCCGACAACCAGTTCCTCATCGAAGTCGAGCTCCTTGGTGAAGTGAACGTCGGAGATAACGGCTCCGAACGCTTTTCGACGGGTATTTCCCGCTATCCCTATCTCGGCGCCGTAGCCCACCGCATCCGTGCCTCCGATCTCGTCCGCATCTATGATTCCGGCCAGAGCGACACCTGCGTCATAGGAAAGCTCACCCAGGACGAAAGCATCGATGCCACGATCCACATTCCATCCATGCTGTCGAAGCACTTCGCCGTTGTCGGCTCGACCGGCGTCGGCAAATCGACAGCCGTTTCTCTCCTGCTGCGCAAGGCGATCGAAAGCGATCCGAAACTGCGCATCCTGATTCTGGATCCGCACAACGAGTTTGCCGCCGCCTTTCCAGACCTCGCGGTCGTCGTCGACACCGACACGCTGGACCTCCCCTTCTGGCTGATGCGGCTCGACGAGTTTGCCGAGGTTCTCTTTCGCGGCCGACCACCGGTCCCCGAAGAGCTCGATGCGCTCCGCGACCTTTTGCCTGAAGCGAAGCGCAGCTTCCGCGGCAATGAAAACGCCTTGATGCGGCGCATGGCCGATCGCAATGCGATGACCGCCGACACCCCCGTGCCCTATCGAATGGCAGACCTTCTGGCCCTGATCGATGAACGCATCGGGCGCCTCGAAGGCCGGGACGAGAAGCCGCATCTGCGCTCGCTGAAGATGCGCATCATGTCGGCGATCAACGATCCCCGTTATCATTTCATGTTCTCCAACAACACGATCAGCGACACGATCATGGAGACGATCGCCCATGTCTTCCGCATCCCCGGAGACGACCGGCCGATTTCGACGTTCCAGCTGGCCGGGATCCCTTCGGAAGTCGTGAATTCGGTTGCCTCGGTTCTGTGCCGCATGGCCTTCGAATTGGCGCTGTGGTCCAACGGTGCGGTGCATATGCTTGTGGTCTGCGAAGAAGCACACCGCTACGTGCCAGCAGATCCAAGCCTCGGCTTCTTCCCGACGAGACAGGCAATTGCCCGTATCGCGAAGGAAGGTCGTAAATACGGTGTATCCCTCGGCGTGATCACCCAGCGCCCGGGCGAGCTTGACCAAACCATCCTGTCGCAGTGCTCGACGCTGTTTGCCATGCGCCTTGCCAATGATCGCGACCAGGAAATCATCCGCTCGGCCATCCCTGACAGCTCGATCTCGACCACCAGCTTCATCTCTTCCATTGGCAATGGAGAGGCCATTGCCTTCGGGGAAGCCATTTCGGTGCCGATGCGCATGCGCTTCAGCCGGGTGGAGCAGTCACAATTGCCAAAGGCGAACGGCCTGACGGTCAAATCCAGCGACGAAACGCCGGATACCGTCGACCTCCGCTCGATTGTCGGACGCATGCGCTCGGTCGCGCAGCCGGACATTGCCGCATTCCAGCAGAGCGTCGAATCCACCTCTGCTGCGGGTCGAGGCGCCCGGAGCGGACCCTATGACGATGACGATGCGGATGATTACGGCTCCATGGCTGCCCCAACAGCACCGGCACCTCCGCCGCCGACCTATGGTGCTACGGCGCGAACCACATTCAGCGCCGCAGATACCCCGCCAATCGAACCCTATCGACCCGATATGCTGCCTCAGGTCGGCCAGCAGGACCTGCGCCCACGATCGGCGCTATCGGGATTGACGGGTGGCGAACCGGCTTTCGGCAGCGCTCCCGTGCGACGCGAGAACGGTCCGTCATTGCGGGAAAGCCTGCTCAAGAAGCCACTTTCGACGCTCTACAAACGGGATTGAGAAATCAATCGAGCGAGATGCTGGCGGGGTCCACGCGCCGCCAGCTGTCATCCATTTGATTTCGAAACCAGGTCATTTGCCGCTTGGCATACTGGCGTGTCGCCGTCGCGGCAGAGACAACGGCTTCCTCACGGGAGACCTCCCCCCTCAACATCGCCTGGATCTGGCTGACGCCGATGGCCCGCATTGCTGGCAGGTCAGGCGAAAGCCGCATGGCAAGCAGGGCTTTGACCTCATCAATCGCACCACTGTCCATCATGGCTGAAAAACGCCGGTCGATGCGTCCGTAGAGTGTCGCGCGGTCGGGCAGGACCACCAGCTTCTCGGCACGATCCGGATCGATCAGGCAAGGACCGGTCTTTGCCTGCAATTCGCGGATCGAAGACCCGGTCGCCTCTAGGATCTCCAATGCCCTGACGATCCTCTGGCCATCGCGGGCCTGAAGCTTTTCAGCAGTCCTCGGATCGCGTTCAATCAGGCACTGATAGAGCGCTTCCGGTCCCTCCTGCAGCAAACGGGTTCGGTATCGCTCGCGGATATCGGCCGGGATTGCCGGCATATCTGAAAGACCACCAGTCAGCGCCTTGAAATAGAGCCCGGTTCCACCGACGATGACAGGCAATCGCCCCACATCCCGCAACTCGTCGAGCAACACCGTGACATCCCGAAGCCACTCGCCTGTCGAGTAGGGCCTGGACGCCGGCACATGGCCGTACAGACGGTGATCAACGCCCTGCATTTCCGCGTCATCAGGGCGCGCAGTCACGACTTGCAGCGTATCATAGACCTGCATGCTGTCGGCATTGATGACCACACCGCCGGTGCGACGGGCGAAGGCCAGGGCAAGTGCAGACTTGCCGCTCGCGGTCGGCCCGGTTATCAGGATCGCATCTTTTTTGTCGTCAGGATCTTCCATCATGGCTCTCGTTGCCACGCTTATCGCCAATCCGTCAAATCCCATTCTGAGCGTCGCGCTGGCCGAAAAGGCAGCAGACGCAGTCGGGTCGCGCTACCTCTACTGGCTGGCCGACGGCGTGGCTTGCGATATTGCACTTCCCGATGGGACAGATGGAGAGCAGGCAGACAAAATCCTGCGTGAGATTGTTGCGGGCCTGCCCGTCGATATCGCTGTCCAGGTCGCAGAAGACCGGCGCAAGTCTTTCCTGATTGCCGACATGGATTCCACTATGATCGGCCAGGAATGCATCGATGAACTCGCCGCAGAAGTTGGCTTGAAGGATAAAGTCTCTGACATCACCGCCAGGGCCATGAATGGCGAGATTGCCTTCGAACCGGCACTTCGCGAACGCGTTGCACTCCTGAAGGGCTTGCCGATCGGCGTGGTCGACGAGGTCATCGCCAATCGCATCACATTGACGCCAGGCGGCATGGAACTGATCGCAACCATGCGCGCCCGGGGATACCATACCGCCCTCGTCTCAGGCGGGTTTACGGTCTTCACCTCACGCATCGCCGCAACGCTCGGCTTCCACGAAAATCGAGCCAATGTGTTGATCGAGGAAAACGGTGTTCTCACCGGTGAAGTCGCCGAGCCAATCCTCGGACGCCAGGCCAAGGTCGACGCCCTGCTCGAGATCAGCGAACGCCTCGGCATTACGCCGGCAGACGTCATCGCGGTTGGCGACGGTGCGAATGACCTCGGAATGCTGGGCGTGGCAGGATCCGGCGTCGCGCTCCACGCCAAACCAGCCGTCGCCGCAGAGGCGAAGATCCGCATCGACCACGGCGACCTCACAGCCCTCCTTTACCTGCAAGGCTATCGTAAGTCCGAATTCGTCTCCGGCTGAGACATTCCATGGAGATCGTCACGGAACGTCTTGTCCTTCGAAACTGGCAGGAGGAAGACCGGAACCTGTTCCGCGAGATCAACCGGGACAGCAAAGTGATGGAGTTCTTTCCATATCGCCGGACGCATGGCGAGGCCGACATGATGATGGACAGGATTCGAGACCAGATTGCGCAATCCGGCCTCGGCCTTTTTGCGTTAGCCGACCGCCATACCAATGAAGCGATGGGTTTTTGCGGGGTGAGCCCCGTCGATCTTCCGGGTATCCTCCCAGCCGATGCCTGCGAGATCGGCTGGCGCACAGCCACCCGTTTCTGGGGCAAGGGTTTTGTCACGGAAGCAGCGTTGGCTGTTCTTGACCACGCCTTCAGCAATCACCGGCTGAAGGAGATTTTTGCTTTCGCCGTTGCGCATAATCGCCGTTCGATTGCCGTCATGGAACGGATCGGGATGCAGCGACTGGAGGACAGGGATTTCGATCATCCCCTTGTGCCAGTTTCCCATCCGCAACTGAAACCCCACATTCTCTACAGGGCCACCCCCAATAATGCGTGAAATATCCGAAAAGCCGACAACGCTAACGGAAGAATTCAGACGCATTTAAGCATTCCCTCCTATAGTTGCCCCATGCAAACACCGACAATGAACGCTCGGCCAGGCACCATGGCGAATTGGTATCAGCGCTTCCTCCATCTGGGGGAAGAAGGTCAGTCGCGGGACGAGGCTCCGCGTGTCCGGGCGATTCGCATGGCGATCGTTGCTGGAAATACGCGTTGGATGATGGCCGCAAACCTCCTGAATGCGGTCGTCACGATGGGGGCCTTCTGGGATAGTCCCGCAGCACTTCGTGTGAATATTGTCTGCTCCATCCTTGTTGCATTTGCCCTTCTGGCAATCTGGTCGTCACATCGCCGCCGTCATCTGCCGCCAAGAGACACCGCAAGCATTCGCGGAACACGGCGTGCCGTGATGCATGCCGCCCTTCTCAGCGGGTTGTGGGCCGCCATCGACGTGGTCGCTTACGCGCAAGCAGACGAGACGCAAAGATTGATTCTGATGGCGCTGACAGTGGGTATGGCTGGCGGCGGCGGCTTCGCTCTCGCCACGATCCCGCCAGCGTCGATCGTCTTCTGCGTGACGATCGGGGTCGGTGCCGTCCTTGCACTCGCCAGCTCGCCATCGGTATTCAACATCTACCTTGTCGCACTGTACGTCATCTTTGCCGCCATCATCATCAGGTCTTCCCTCAGCGTCTGCCACAGCCTGACCGAACGCGTCCGCGCCAAGATGGCAGCAGATGAACAGCGAGACGTGATTGGGCTGCTCCTCAACGACTTTGAGGAAAACGCCGCCGACTGGCTCTGGGAGACAGACGACAACCTGCATCTCGCACGGATTTCTAACAGACTGAGCCAGCAGCTCGACGTGCCGGAAAACCTCCTCCTCGGCAAGCGACTGCAAGATATCATGCCGTTCGCGACTTCGAGCCTGAACGGTATGGAAGGCATGGACTGTCGCGAGCAGTTCATCATTCGCCTGGAAGCGCGTCAGTCGTTCCGCGATATCGACATCTGCATCGAGATTAACGGTGAACTGGCCATATGGTCGATGACCGGCAAGGCGGTCACGAATGCAGAAGGGCGGTTCCTGGGGTATCGCGGGGTTGGCCGCGATGTGACGGCAAACCGTGAGGCAAGGATGCGCATAGAGCATCTCGCCAGACACGATTCGCTGACGGAACTCGGTAATCGTGTCCTTCTCGGAGAAGATCTCTCGCGCGCAGTCACGAGACTTGAACGTTTTGGCGACAGCTTTTCAGTGTTCCTGCTCGATCTCGATCGGTTCAAACAGGTCAACGATACCCACGGGCATGCCGGTGGCGATGAACTCCTGCGCGAGATCGCCAAGACGCTCAGGCAACTGTGTGGAGAAGACTGCACGCTCGCACGCCTTGGCGGCGACGAATTCGCCATACTGCAGATGTCGATCAACGATGCGCGCACCTCAAGTCTTCTGGCGTCTCGCATCATAGAGCGCCTCGAGAAGCCCTTCCACCTGAGCACGGGCACAGCAATGATCGGCGTCAGTATCGGCATTGCCTTTGCGCCCACTGATGGCACGAGCGGCGACCAGCTGATGCGTCACGCCGACCTCGCTCTTTATCGCGCAAAGGAGGACGGTCGAAACAGATATCACTTCTTCGACCAGTCGCTTGACGCAGCGTCCCGCCGCCGCAACTTGATCGAAAACGAGCTCGCGCTCGCCGTTTCCCAAGGCACACTCGAACTCAGGTTCCAGCCGCTCGTATCCACACAAAGCGGGCAAGTGGTCGGTGCGGAGGCACTGCTGCGTTGGCGTCACTCGCAACTTGGACCGATCAGCCCGGCGGAATTCATACCGATTGCCGAGGAAACCGGTATGATCACCAGCATCGGCGCCTGGGTCCTTCGGGAAGCCTGCAAACTTGCCGCACGCTGGCCATCCCATCTTCGTGTCGCCGTCAATCTGTCCTCCCGGCAGTTCCTGAGCCCCGGGCTTTTGCCACTGGTCGAGAGCGCCCTGAAAAACAGCCAGCTTCCACCCGAACGCCTCGAACTGGAAGTGACCGAAAGCCTGTTGATGGACTCGACTCTTGGTCTTGAGCATACGATCAAGGCGCTGCGCGGCTTGGGGCTAAAGATCGCCCTGGACGATTTCGGGACCGGTTATTCCTCGCTCAGCTATCTGCGACGCTACACCTTCGACAAGCTGAAGATTGACCAGTCCTTCATCTCCGATATCGAGACCAATCGGGAAGGACGGGCAATCGTCGAATCGATCATCCGGCTGGCCCGAGATCTGAATATGGTGGTGGTGGCGGAAGGCATCGAAACCGAGGGCCAGCGCGAACAACTTCGCACGCTCGGTTGCGAACAGCTCCAGGGTTACCTTCTCGGAAAACCGATGCCGGTATCAGAATTCGAAGCCCATGTCGCAAACCAGCTGGCTCTGGCACCGGTCAAGCGGCTGACCGCCTGAACGCTATTCCAGCGGCACTGCGACAAGCTTCAGATTGCCGGATTTATCGGCAATCATCAGATATCCGCTCCGACGGCCCTCGCCTTTGATGGAGGTCAGCTTCTCGGCAACCTGCTGGGGCGTCCGCATGAACTCCTGCGCCACTTCAACAATCACGTCACCGACCTTGAGGCCTTTGCCCTCGGCCTTGGAACCGGGCAGAACGCGGGTGATCAACACACCTTCAACGCCCTCGGAGATCCCGAAAGCCGTCCGCTTGGCGTCATCAAGGATCGAGATCTCGACACCTATCAGACCCTCCGTGACGGGTGCTGCGTTGGCAGCGTCGGGCGCTTGCGGCTCAGTGACCTCCTGTTCAGTCTCGTCACCAGGAACCTGTTCGCCATCAGGCTCTACACCGGGATCGGCATTGGGATCTGTGCCCTGATCGGCATCCGGATTGGAGCCGTCAGTCTCGGGTTCGGCAGGCGTCGATGGCTCGTCACTGGCATTGGTGGCAGCGTCGTCTTTCAGTTCGCCGAGCGTGACCTTGAGAGACTGCTCCTTGCCGTCGCGCAGCACGACCACATCCAGCGCCTCGCCGATCGGACTTTCGGCCACGATCCGGGTCAGGTCGCGGGTCTCGCCGATATCGCGGCCGTTGAAGCGGATGATGACGTCACCGACGACGATCGGCCCCTTCTCGACCGGACCGCCCTCAACTACGCCACTGATCAATGCCCCCTTGGGGCGCGGCAGGTCAAGGCTGCGGGCCAACTCGTCGGAGACAGGCTGGATGCGGACGCCGAGCCAACCGCGGCGCGTCTCGCCGAACTCGATCAGCTGCTTGACGATGTTTTCGGCAAGCTCTGTCGGCACGGCAAAGCCAATGCCGATCGATCCACCGCTTGGCGAGATAATCGCCGTATTGATGCCGATGACTTCGCCGTCCATGTTGAACAGCGGGCCGCCGGAATTGCCCTTGTTGATGGCTGCATCGGTCTGAATGAAGTTGTCGTAAGGGCCGGCATTGATGTTGCGACCGCTAGCAGAAATGATGCCGACTGTGACCGAGCCTCCGAGACCGAAGGGATTGCCGATGGCCATGACCCAGTCACCAATGCGCATCTTGCGGGAATCCCCGAACTTGACGGCAGTCAGCGGCTGCGGCGGCTCGACCTTGAGCACGGACAGGTCGGTCTTCGTGTCGGTCCCGATCAGTTTCGCCTTCAGTTTTGAACCGTCGGAAAAGATCACCTCGATATCATCGGCGCCCTCGATGACGTGATTGTTGGTGACGACGAACCCGGCCGGATCGATGACAAAGCCGGAACCGAGCGAATTCACTCGGCTGTCGCTGTCGCCCTCTTCCCGGTTTCGGTAGAAGTCCTCGAACAATTCTTCGAAAGGCGACCCTTCCGGCACTTTCGGCACCGGTCCCTCGCCCTCTTCCTTGACGCTCTGCGAGGTCGAAATATTGACCACCGCGCCGAGAAGGCCGGATGCCAGGTCCGCGACAGACTCGGGACCTTTCGCCTCAACGGCGGTTGGCACAGTAACGGTACCCCCACCCAGCACACTGCCGAGGATCAGAGCCGGCAGAATGATTCGCGACGTACGGGCGGAGTAAAACATCGGCGTCCTCGTTGAATTGTCAGACTTCATTGCGAACATAAGGCGGAAAGAGCAATGGCAAAATCACAATTGCCGGAAGACGCTACAACCCGCTTGCGACCAGATCTTGTCATTTGCCCGGAACGATGAAAATCGTCGGAGGCGTGTAGGCGTCAAGGACGGTAGCGATTTCTGAAAGCGAATCCCCACGTCCTGACAATCCGCAGACCCCAGAACGAAACAAGGGGCTGGCGGCAGGGCCAGCCCCTCGATGTTTTGAATGATAGCTCCTGCCCCATGGCAAGAGCCGCACCGGTCAAAGTTTAATTGCTGGCCGGCGC
This sequence comes from Rhizobium sp. G187, assembly GCF_051549525.1. Lineage (NCBI taxonomy): Bacteria > Pseudomonadati > Pseudomonadota > Alphaproteobacteria > Hyphomicrobiales > Rhizobiaceae > Rhizobium > Rhizobium sp. G187. Next base: position 326,850 of record NZ_JBPUGM010000001.1, on the reverse strand, counting down.
TGCCGGTGCACCAGGAGCGGCTGGAGCAACCGGAGCCGCACCACCCGTCGTCCCGCTCGAACCTGCACCGCTATTGAAGTAGCGGAAGAAGTCCGAATCGGGCGACAGCACCATGGTCGTGCCCTGATTGCTCATGGAGCCGACATAGGCACGCATCGAACGGTAGAATGCGAAGAAATCCGGGTCGCGCTGGAAGGCATCGGCAAAGATGCGGTTCCGCTCAGCATCGCCCTCACCGCGCAGGATTTCCGAATCGCGCTGCGCATCCGCCTGCAATTCGACGACCTGACGGTCGGCGATCGCGCGACGGCGCTGGCTTTCCTCATTACCGCGGGCGCGGATGAATTCTGCCTCAGCCAGACGCTCGGCCTTCATGCGCTGGAAGGTCTGCTGCGACACTTCCTGCGTCAGATCGGTCCGGCGAATGCGCACGTCGGTCACCGCAAGCCCGAGGCTCTCGGCAGCCGCCTGTAGATCATTGCGGACATCCGACATCATCGAGCCGCGTTCTTCCGAAAGCGCAGCATCGAAGTTGCGCAGGCCGTAGACCCGTCGCAGAGCCGCATCGAGGCGGGTACGAAGGCGCGATTCTGCGGCCTCCCGGTCTCCCGATACCGTTTCGCGGAAGCGACGGGCATCGGTGATGCGGTAGACGGCGAATGCGTCGACTTCATAGAACGCGCCGCCGCGAACCTGGACACGAATATCCGGAAGATCGAAGCGCAGTGCACGGTCCTCGACATACTGGACCCGATCCGCGTCCATGAAGGCAAACGGCAGCTTGAAGTAGATACCCGGCTCTGCCTTGACGTCCTGGATCTGGCCGAAACGCAGAACGATGGCCTGTTCACGCTCGTTGACCACGAAGATCGAGGAATAGGCGAAGAACAGAACGGCGCCGAGCGCAATGATGAAATAGGGAAGGCGGTTCGACATGTCAGTTGCCTCCCGTGGTGGTCTGGCCGGCGGGCTGGTTGCCCGGCTGGCGCGTGATCTCATTGAGGGGCAGATAAGGCACGACGCCCTGCTTCTCGTCGATGATCACCTTGTTGGAGTTGCGCAGCACGTTTTCCATGGTTTCGAGATAGATGCGCTGACGGGTGACATCAGGCGCCTTGCGATATTCGTCGTAGATCGAGACGAACCGCTGGGCCTCACCTTCCGCTTCCTTCACCACCTGATCCTTGTAGGCGGCGGCTTCTTCCCGGATCTGGGCTGCCTGACCACGAGCCTGACCGAGGCGCTGGTTGGAATACTGGTTGGATTCTTCGACGAAACGGTCTTCGTCCTGCTGCGCACGCTGTACTTCTTCGAAGGCCTCGGCCACTTCACGCGGCGGCGCGGCGTCTTCAATCGGAACCGCGTTGATCGCGATGCCGGCACCGTAATTGTCCATGGTGCCCTGGATGATGGCACGAACCTGGGTCGAAATCTCTTCGCGATTGTCGCGGAAGACGTCCTGTGCCGGACGACGGCCAACCACTTCACGCATGGCGCTTTCGGAGACCTGCTGAAGCGTCTGGGCCGGATCTTCGAGGTTGAACAGATAGGCCTGCGGATCAGAAACCGTGAACAGAACCGAGAACTGGACGCTGACGATGTTCTGGTCGCCGCTGAGCATTAGGCCTGCGCCCGGATTGCTCGACGTGGCGCGGCTCCCGACATTCTGCTGCTGCTCGGTGACCTTGACGATCTCGACCTGCTCGACAGGCCAGAGATGGAAGTGCAGGCCCGGCATGGCAAGCTCTTCCTTCGGCTTGCCGAATTGAAGTTCGACGCCGCGCTCATCAGGCTGGACGGTATAGATCGACTGAACGACCCAGAAAGCGACCAGCACGAGACCTACGATCACAAAGGCGCCGCCGTTGAAGCCACCCGGGACGACGTTCTTCAGCCGATCCTGACCCCGGCGGATCAGATCTTCGAGGTCTGGCGGCTGATTGCCGCCACCACCGCCACCGCCGCGCGGGCGGTTCGGCCCCTGCCCCCAGGGACCCTGATTATTGCCGCCACCGCCGCCCCATGGACCGCCGCCGCCGCCGTTCTGATTGCTCCAGGGCATTCATACCTCTTTGTGTGAAAAATTCGCTCCCGAGTCCTCGAGCCGCCCGGCATCATCGAAACGCGCCATGCGGAAGGTTGAAGAGGTTATAGGTATACGGCATCGCGCTTTCAACGCGAGCCGCTCAACTTCTTGCAGTCACAAGGCAAAATTTGCGTTATCGGGGCATTCTGCGACGGTATATCGCGTATCTCGTCGGGTAATTGTCGACTGGGCCGGCCGGAATTTGCATTTCACTAACCATTTCGAAGACAGCGTCATCTATCGCTGGGAAATGCGTATCTCCCTCGAGATCGGCTTCGACATGGGTGACGCAAAGCACATCAGCCAGCGGCAAGGTTTGGCGATAGATCTCCCCCCCGCCAATGACACAGATCTCGTCAACACCTGCGGCCCGGGCCAGCTCACGCCCGCGCTCCACCCCTTCTTCCACGCTCCGCACCGTCTCGACGCCCGGCATGGCGAAGGTCGCATTGCGGCTGACAATCACATGCGGCCGACCCGGCAGCGGCTTGGACCCGAAGCTCTCGAAGGTCTTCCGCCCCATGATCAGGGGCTTGCCCATGCTGAGTGCCTTGAAGCGCTTGAGATCGGTAGACAAGCGCCACGGCATGTCCCCGTCACGCCCGATCACACCGCTCTTGGCAACCGCGACGATGATGGCCGTCTTGATCGTGGTCATGCTTTCACCCCCCGTCGCCGCATCAAACAGCGATCGGCGCCTTGATGCTTGAATCAGATTCATAACCGACGAGCGTAAAGTCCTGATATTTGAAGGAAAATATATCCTTCACATCAGGGTTGATCTGCATGACAGGCAGTGTTTTCGGCGTGCGGGTCAATTGCAGCTGAGCCTGCTCGAAATGATTGGCATAGAGATGCGCATCGCCGAGCGTATGGACAAAATCGCCCGGCTTCAGCCCCGTGACCTGAGCGATCATCATCGTCAGCAAAGCATAGGAGGCAATGTTGAAGGGCACGCCGAGGAAGATGTCAGCAGATCGTTGATATAGCTGGCACGAAAGCTTTCCATCGGCGACATAAAACTGGAACAGGCAATGGCATGGCGGCAGCGCCATGTCATCGACGAGGGCCGGATTCCAGGCGGACACGATATGCCGGCGCGAATTCGGATTGGTCTTCAGCCCCTCGATAAGCTGGGCGATCTGGTCGATATGCCCCCCGTCATAATCAGGCCAGGACCGCCATTGCGCGCCATAGACCGGTCCAAGGTCACCGTTCTCATCGGCCCACTCGTCCCAGATGCTGACCCCGTTCTCACGCAGATAGGCAATATTGGTCTCGCCCTTCAGGAACCACAGGAGTTCGTGAATGATCGACTTCAGATGCAGCCGCTTCGTCGTGATGACGGGAAACCCTTCAGACAGATCGAAGCGCATCTGGTGCCCAAAGATCGACCGCGTACCGGTCCCAGTCCGATCGCCGCGATCGGTACCCGTTTCGAGCACGTGTTTGAGAAGGTCGTGATACTGCTGCATGAGCCCGTCCGGATTCGTTTTCGGCCCCTACCATACCGCCAAGCGCCGGTGAGACCAAGCTGCAGCAGGACTTATCCCCGGCCACCGCTAGGCCCATGCGCGAAGTTTTCGCAGCCCTCTTTTCATCGCCGCGTGAAACACCTATATCACTCGTGCCGGGGCTTGCTCCGGCTATGGCAATAAACGGTCGGTGTAATAAACCTATTGGACCCGGGGGCGGTACCCGGCGCCTCCACCAAAAACCGGTCGGATCTGATCTCTGATCAGGCCGGCTTTTGATGGGGGCGAAATAGGATCGACAAGGGCGTAAAGATCGAACTTTTGCTCGGCATGATACCGCCGTTATCGGGTCACAAGTGTAGTTGCAAACGACAACAACGCTAAGGGTTATGCTCTCGCTGCCTAATGGCGGTGCGGGAAATCCGAACCAAGTCCTCTAGGTTAGCCCCTTGAGGCGGGGTCCGAAGGCACCTGGCAACAGAAGCCTTCACCTTTCCCGACTTTCACTCCGTCATTTTCTCCATGCCGCCCCGCCTATCAGCGGTTCGGAAAATGGTGTATCCTGTCTCGACGCAATCCTCTCGGCGGGGCTTTTCCAGCATCGTCCGCCGTGGCATATAGCCCGCAAACAGGCATGACAGAGAAAGACAGATTCTGATGGGGCACGACCACATTCGCTACGACATTCTGGCCCAGGACGCGCTTCGCGGCGTCATTCGCAAGGTCTTGAGCGAGGTGTCTGCCACCGGCCGGTTGCCGGGTGATCATCACTTCTTCATCACCTTCCTCACGGGCGCGCCCGGTGTGCGTATTTCCCAACACCTGAAGTCGAAATATGCCGAGCAGATGACAATCGTGATCCAGCACCAGTTCTGGGAGCTGAAGGTCACCGACAGTCTCTTCGAAGTCGGCCTCTCCTTCTCGGACACGCCCGAAAAGCTCGTTATCCCGTTCAATGCGATCCGTGGCTTCTATGACCCGTCGGTGAATTTCGAACTGGAATTCGACGTGCCGCTGGTTGAGGAAGAAGAAGACAGCGCAGAGATCACCGCCTACCCTGTCGATGCCGTGGCCAAGACGGAAGAAGGTGAAGCGCCCAAGTCTGAAGAAAAGAAGGAAGGCTCCGTCGTATCACTCGACGCCTTCCGCAAGAAGCAATAGCCGTACGGACGCGCAGCGGCTGAGGATCGGGAGAGCCTTTATGGCAGACGTGGTCAATCTCCGACAGTTTCGCAAGGCAAAGGCCCGTGACGAAAAGCAGGCGCTTGCCGAGCAGAACCGCATAACCTTCGGCCGGACCAAAGACGAAAAGACGCTGACCCGGACGCTGAATGAAAAGGCTGCCCGGGATCATGCGCAAGGGCGGCTCGAAAAGCCCTCGGACGATTGAGCGTCAGGCCCACGCAGACGTGCGCGACAGGATCTCCCACAAGGGCTGAGCAATGCCTCGGAAGCAGTCCATCACCCTTCATGGCCACCGCACCAGCTTCTCGATCGAGGGTCCGTTTCTCGATGAGCTTCGCGCAATCGCCGCTGAGCGCGATCTAAGCTTTGCAGCGCTTGTGGCCGAGGTCGATGAAAACCGCCCAGACGGCGCCAATCTTTCATCGGCCTTGAGGCTTTATGTCCTCAATGCCGTCAAAGCCCGCGCTGCAGCACCTAACCAGCCATTCCCCACCCCGGTCAGTTGACGCCGGGAAGCCCCTCGAAACGCACATCCGGCAATGGCTGCCGCACCACACGCTCTGCAGGCGGCGTCGGCAGTGCAGGTGCGGGTACCACGCTCTGTGTCGTTGGCTCGGCAGCAGGCGGCACTGGCTGAGCCTGCCCCTGGTTTGCTTGTTGCTGCTGGGCAGCGGCAGCCTCCTCGGCTGCCTGCTTCTCGGCTGCGGCCTTTGCTTCTTCTTCCCGCTTCGCGCGCTCGGCATCCAGACGCGCTCGCTCTTCAACGCGTGACCGCGTGAGCGCCGCCTCGCGCCTCAAGCGCTGCTTCTCCAAGACGCTGGATTGAAGCGCCTCGACACGACGACGTTCGGCCTCAAAGGCCCGCAGAGATAGAAAATTGGTAAGTTCCGTAACATCGAAACCAACGGCGGGATTGACGGCCTGGCCTGTGACGAAGAGACGGAGGGCAGGTTCCGCCCCCTCCATGGCCGCATCGCCTGCCGCAAGTGCCGCCCGCAATGCGGCTTCAACTTCACCTTTCGACAGATCGATCCGGAGGTCACCGGCGAGCTTGGCGGCCTCAGTCTCGAACGACGCGTTCTGCACGCGAAGAACTCGATCCGACAAGGCGACAGACAGCTGCAGGCCATCCAGATTGCTTCCGCCCTGCGTAGCTGACGCTTCAACCAGTCCCTGCACGGCGGTCTGGTCGATCTTGGTTCCGAGCGCATCCGCCTGTTTGATGATCTCAGGCATAATGGCGAAATTTACACCGGACAGTTCAAGGCGCGGGAATTGTAGTTGGCCTGATCCATTGGCCGCACCGATCAATTCACTGACACTGGCGCCGGCGCCTTCCGCATTGAAGGTAAGGTCTGCCCGGCCAACCAGAGCAGATGAACGCTCCAAGCCACGCTCTGTGCGCAAACTGTCAATGGTGCGCGCCACGTCCGCACCCTTCACGTCGAGCCGCATTTGCATAAGCCCTGCGCCATCTGCATTGGAAAGTGCCACCCGTCCGGCCACAGCACCGCCCAGCCATTCACCCTTGGCGGCCTGCAAAACGAGCTCCCCCGACTTAAGGCTGAGGGAACCGGAAAAATTCGCCACCGCCTCAAGCATCCCGATCCAGAGACGGCCGGCGGTCAGCTCAACGGCAACGTCGACTGGCGGCAAGGATCGCCCGAGCGGCGCGCCGGACAATGCGCCAGTTTGGGGATCGCGCAGTGGGCCGATGATGGTTTCAGCCAGCCAGTCCAAATCAATCTGGTCGGCGGCGAGCGTTCCGGTCAGCATCGGACGGGGCTGGGTGAGGTCGACCTGCAACTTGCCCTTCACCGGCTGGTCGGCGATCGTCGCGGTAAAATCATCCAGCACGATTTTGCCCGCATCGAAACGCAAGGCGACATTCCCCTTGACCGGCAGTCCAACTTCCAGCGCGGGAAGATTGCTCTTGAGCGCCATCAGATAAGGAGCAAAATCGGTGCTGTCGACACCGATGGTCCAGTTGCCGGACGTGGGCAGTGCGCCGTCAAACCCAGCCGCTTCGCCATTCAGCGCAACACGCGTTTCACGCCCCGCATACGAGAGTGTAACCGCGGCAAGCTTTGGATCTGTCGAATCGACCTTGAGCGTCAACGTTCCGCCGTCCCCGATTGGATATGGTAATGGGTCTAGACCCATCTGACCGAGAAGGATCAATCCGTCGTCATTCTGAAGGCTAACATCCAGCACTCGCTCCGCAGCATCAGGCTGGCGGAAATTGCTGTTGCTATAGCGCAAGGAAACCTGACTTGCGTTCGCTCGGCCATTGCCCGTCACCGTCAGTGACGATGCCTCGTCCACCGCCACGTCGAAGGTGACATCCGCGTCTGCATAAAATGGTGCGGCAGCGGACAGTCTCCCCAACACCGTCGTTTCCGGGAAGCGCTGCTTGACGAACTCTAGGAACCGGCTCGGATCAGCTGCCGTGAACGTTGCTCTGGCCTTACCCTTGGGCTGCGCACGACTGCCCTCAAAACTGCCCGTTACTCTTAGGGCAGCACCTTCAACATTCCCGATGTTCAGGCGTTCCACATCGAGACGACCGCCTGCATAACGCAGGATGGCATCGACCTTGCCAGCCGTGACGCCCAGGGCAACCATCTGATCGATTTCGAGCCGTGCTGCGACCTTCTTCGCCAGGATCTGCTCGGCATCGTCTTGACCGGTTACGAGGGCGGCAATCGCCCGTGCCGCATCGAGATCGAGCATCTTGCCGGCCAGATCAAGCGACAGGCTGCTTTCGCCATTCTTTGGCGATTCCCGTTCAAGACGACCTTTCAAAGGATCCGCACCGACCGCCAATTCAAGATTTTCGAACCGCTGCAATTCCGTCGTCAGGTTGACCTTGGCCGAAAGGCCGGCCGACTTCAGCTGACGGATAGCGGGATCGACTTGGCCCGAGAGCCATGTCGCGAGTCCGGAAGGCTGGGTCGAGGCAATCAGCAGATCCCCTTCGAACGAAGGCGAACCCGCAAGCATCAACCGACCCTTCGCCTCCACCTGCGTGCGTCCGGGCAATACGGCAACTGCATTCTCCACCGTCCAGCCCTGCCCATCCGGGCGGACATCGAGCTGGATGTCGCGAAAGACGGAATCCCCGGCAACGATCGCCGGCAGGCGTAAACGCGCCTGCCCCGGCACTTTCGGGATCGGGATCTCGGCTGCTGTCTTGAGCAGGATGTCGAGCCTGCGCTGCAGCGACATTGTGCCGACCCGCGAGGTTTTCGCGCGGGTTCCTTCAGCCGCAAGCTTTGCGACATCGACCTGCTGCCCTTCCGCGACCAGGCGAAATTCGGGTTTTGCACCGGTATCGAGTTTAGCCTCCCCGGTAATCACGTAAGGGTCTTTCGTATCGCCGATTTCCATGCGGTACGAGGCGATGGAAATGCTTTCATTCGTCAATTCGACATCACCGCGGATGCGCGGCTCCGGAACCTGAGGATCACCCTTTTCGGCTGTCTCACCAACGGATGTCCGCAGCTGTGCGTCGAACCGGCCCTGATAGACAGGGCGCTCCTCCCTCAAGGCCAGCGAACCATCAACCTGCACGCTGAAGGGACGGGCGTCTGGCTCGAGGCGCAGTCTGAGGGGCAAGGCGTCACTGGCGATCTCGGCGGTGTTGAGCGTGAAATGACTCGCCTCGCCGTCCATGACGGCGCGCCCGTCAATCGCCCATGGGCCAGCGAGCGACCGTGCAGAGACATTCGCGTCGAGACCGGTGATCAAGCGGTTGCGACCAGTCTGCTGGTCGATGAATTCAATCTGACCACCGGTGACGGTGACCTTTTCCAGAACGACGATGCGGGCCGGCATGCTCGGCTTGCTGCCGCGCAACCAGTCGAGCGTACCATCCTGCAGAAGGCGGATCCGAGCCTTTGGCTCATCGATGCGCATGTCGAAAATCCGCACCTCACCCGAAAGCAAGGGGGCCAGTTCTGCGTCGAGCGAAAATCGCGCGACATGGACGAGCGGCGAACCGTCGACATCCGTACCCACGGTCACGTCTTCCATCGTCAGGGACGGAAATGGCAGCAACCGCGCGCTGACCGCACCGTGAACTGTAACCTTCTTGCCGAGAATTTGGCTCGAACGATCCTCGAACTCCTGGCGGAAACTCGTCCAGTCCACGAAAAAAGGCGCGAAAAGGGCCACGAAGAGTGCAATGACGAGAAGGCCGCCAAGCGTAACCAGAATGCGTCCAAGCACCGAATGCAGCTCCCTTGTCTGTCCCGCGCAGGGTAACGAAATTCACCTGCCGGGCAACCTGCGAACTTTCGCAGTCAGGTGTGAAAGATTTTTCCCGGATTGAAAATTGAGTCCGGATCGAGCGCCTTTTTAACCGAGCGCATGACCGGCAAGGCAGATCCGAGTTCCTCGGCCAAATAGCTCATCTTCCCCTGACCGATGCCATGTTCGCCGGTACAGGTCCCGTCCATCGCCAAAGCTCTCGCATTCAGTCTTCCGATAAACGCCTCCGCTCTCTCAACATCTGCCGCATCCTTGTCATCGAACAGCAGCAATACATGGAAATTGCCATCGCCCGCATGACCCACGATCGGCGCGAGCAGTCCTTCGGCACGAATGTCGGCCTGTGTTTCTGCCACGCACTCGGCCAGCCGCGAAATCGGCACGCAGACATCCGTCGACAGCGCGGCCAGAGCCGGCTGAAGTGCACGGCTCGCCCAATAGGCGTTGTGCCTTGCCTTCCAGAGTTGCGCCCGTTCCTCGGCATTGGTCGTGTAATGAAACGCTTTGCACCCAAAATCCGCCGCGATTGCGGCAAACTGCTGGGATTGCAGCGCTACCGTCTCCTCCGTCCCGTGAAATTCGAGGAACAAGGTCGGTTGTTCGGGGTAGCTTAGATTGGAATAGGCATTGCAGGCCCGCATCTGCATTTCGTCGAGCAACTCAATCCTTGCGACGGGAATGCCGAGTTGGATGGTCATGATCACGGCATTGCAGGCGTCCTCGAGCGAGGGAAAGGCGCAGACGCCACCGCTGATTTTTTCCGGGATGCCCTGCAGCCTGAGCGTAATCGAGGTGATCAGACCAAGCGTGCCTTCAGAGCCAACGAAAAGGCGGGTGAGATCATACCCGGCCGAGGATTTGCGCGCCCGGTGCGCGGTGCGGATTTCCTCACCATTGGCCGTGACGACTGTGAGCGCCAGAACATTGTCCTTCATCGTGCCATACCGCACGGCATTGGTGCCGGAGGCCCGCGTGGCCGTCATCCCGCCAAGCGAGGCATTGGCACCCGGATCAATCGGAAAGAACAATCCGGTATCGCGCAGGTAGGTGTTGAGCTGCTCGCGCGTCACGCCGGGTTCGACGGTACAATCGAGATCTTCCGGATTGACACTCAGGATCGCGTTCATGCGGCTGAAATCAACCGAAATCCCGCCGGAGGGTGCATTGACCTGCCCTTCCAGCGACGTGCCTGTGCCGAAGGCGACGATCGGCACGCGATGTTTGGCGCAAAGCCGGACGACCGCCTGAACGTCTTCGGTGCTTTCAACGAAGACAACGCCGTCCGGCAACTGGGACGAGAGATAGGTCGTGGTGTGGCTATGCTGCTCGCGAAACGACTGGCCTGCCTGAAATCGCGAACCGAACAAGGAAGCCAGCGCGTCCAGAACGGCGGCGATCCCTTCTTCATTGCGCGGTCCCTGGATCACGTCCTTTCGGGCCATGATTCGATACTCCCACATTCATGCTTGGCAGCTGCCCGCTCGGGCATGCGCCAAGCTATGGGATAGGCATACCGATTCGTCCACCCGCATCCAACCGATAGGACGGCAGCTATCACTCGGCCGCCGCGCGCGCCGGCAGACCGGGATCGTTCGCCCCAAGCAAGGTCGCATCCTGCAGCTCGGAATGGAACTTCGCTTCCTCATCCGCATGCGGCTTCGAAAACCGCGCCAGAAGCAGATAGGCCACAGGAGTAATGAACAACGTCACGACCGTCGCGAGGCCCAGGCCGCCGACGATAACCCATCCAAGCGCGATACGCGCCTCGGCACCAGCGCCCTGCGCCAGCACCAACGGGAAACCGCCCAGCACAGTGGCGATCATCGTCATCATTACCGGTCGCAGGCGGATCGCGCAGGCGCTTTCGATTGCTTCACGCACCCCTGCCCCGCGATCACGCAGCTGATTGGCGAATTCGACGATCAGGATCCCGTTCTTCGCCATGACGCCGACCAGGAGCACGAGACCGATCTGGCTGTAGACGTTGAGGCTCGAGCCCGTGACAAGCAATGCAAAGACAGCACAGGCGAGACCAAGCGGCACCGTGGCCATGATGATCAGTGCAGAGATCACGCTTTCAAATTGCGCGGCCAGCACGAGGAAAATGATGGCAATGGCGAAGCCGAAAGTCAGCGCCATGCCAGAGGCATTCTCCTGCAGCGTTGCCGCCTCGGACAGTGGCATCAAACGGGAGCCTGGCGGCAGAAGAGGTTCGGCAATCTGCTCCAGTGCCTCAACAGCCTGCCCAAGTGAGACGCCTTCCGGCAAACCGGCGGAAAACGACACTGCAGCCAACTGCTGTTCGCGGGAGAGCTGGGGGGCGACCGCCCGCTCCTCAAGCTTGGCGATGGTCGACATCGGCACCACCCGCCCGTCAGAAGTTGTCAGGAAGATGTTTTCAAGATCAGTCGGATCATTGATTGGCTGGGTGCTGGAGACGAGCCGAACGGGGATTGATTTGCCGTCGACGAAGACATCAGTGACCGAGCGGCCTTCGAGAAGCGCTTGGAGCGAAGTTCCGATTGCATCAATGTCCACGCCAAGATCAGAGGCGCGCTCACGATCGATGGTCACCGAGATCTGCGCCTGGTTCGGTTCGTTATCGAGCCGCGGCGTGTCGAACGTCGGATTGTCGCGCATGGCTTCGACAACCTTGATCGCAGCTTCGGTCAGGCGCTCATGACTGCTGCCAACCATCGCCATCTGCAGCCCGTTGCCGCCACCGCGAATGCGCAAGCTGTTTGCCTGGATCGCATTGCCGCGGAGCGCCGGCACGCTGGCGGCGGCGGCATTGACGTCCTGAACGATCTGATCCTGCGAACGCTCGCGGTCTTCCCATGGAGCGAGCGTCAGAATGAGGAGAGCACTGTTGGTCGCCCCCTGCCCCGAAATCGAGAATACGTTGGCGATTTCGCCGGCCTCCACCAGCGGCTGCAGGTTTTCCTCAACCCTCTGCAACTGGTCACGGGTGTAAGCAAGGCTGGACCCCTGCGGCGTCGAGAGGCGCATGGTCACCATGGACCGGTCTTCGCGCGGCGTCAGCTCGTTCGGAATGGTCTGGAACGTCATGAAAGCGGCGGCAGAAAATATCGCGGCCACCACCACAACGATCAGCGGATTGCGCAGGCAGGCGCCAAGCGTCCGGCGATACAGGTTGGCGAAACCATCACCAAAGCGCGTCAACAAACCCGGCTTTGGCGCATGGGCACGAGTGAGCATGCGAGACGCCATCATTGGGCAGAGCGTGAGCGCCGTAACGGATGACAGAAGCACGGCCAGCGCCAGCACGAAGCCGAATTCTCGAAAGAGGCCGCCCAGCTGACCGGGCAGGAAAGACAAAGGCACGAAGACAGCCGCAAGGGTCGCGGTCGTGGCCAAGACGGCGAAGAACACTTCCTGCGTGCCAATCACGGCCGCTGCCCGTGGTCCCATGCCTTCAGCCCGTCTTCGCACAATGTTTTCCAGAACGACAATCGCATCGTCGACGACGAGGCCCGTCGCCAAAACGATCGCCAGCAATGTCAGGATATTGATCGAGAAGCCGGCGACATGGATCGCCGCCAATGTACCGATCAGCGCAACAGGCATGGTAAGGGCCGGGATCAGCGTGGCGCGCCAATCGCGCAGGAAAAGATAGAGAACCACGACGACGATGGCAGCCGACAGCAAAAGCGCAAGTTCGACTTCGTGCAGTGCCCCTTGGATAAACACGGCATCATCGCTGCTGATGACGATGCGGGTGCCCTCGGGCAGCACGCCTTTTAACTCCTCGACGGCGGCGGTCACACCCGCAGAGATGCTGAGCGTGTTTGACTGCGCCTGGCGCAAAATGCCGAGGCCAACACCCTGAACGGAGTTGGACCGAAGCGACGTCGACCCATCGTCCGGGCCAAGTGTGATCGTGGCAACGTCGCGCAAACGCACGCGATCGCCGATCAGTACGTTTTCGAAATCCTCGATCGTGGAAAGGCTTGCGGTGGCACGCACCACAATGTCCTGCGTCATCGATTCGAGGGAGCCAGCCGGCACATCGAGCGATGCAGATTGCAAAGCATCGGAGAGGTCCGCGACATTCAAGCCGCGGCTTGCAAGCGCCGCCTGATTGACGTCGATGCGGAAGACCTTCTCCTGGTCGCCGTAGATCTGGACGTCTGCCACCCCCTCGACGGCAGCAAAGCGGTCTGCAATCTCGTTGTCGACAAAATCAGTCAGGTCTTCCATGCTCAGCGACGAGGAGGTCACCGACAGACGCATGATCGGCTGCGCATCGGAGTCGGCCTTCACAATGCGCGGTTCCTCGGCATCGTCAGGCAAGCTGTTGGTTACCCTGCCAAGCGCATCGCGCACATCGTTTGCAGCAACGGCGAGATCGACACTGTCGTTGAATTCGAGCGTGGTCCGACTTGAGCCGAACTGCGAACGCGACGACATCGACTTCAACCCGCTGACACGGGCGAGTGCACCTTCGATGACGGTTGTCACCTCCTGGTCCATGGTTTGGGCCGAGGCGCCGTCATAATCGACACTGACCGAAATCACCGGCTGGTCGACATCCGGCAATTCGCGGACTTCGACGCCGGCAAGCGCCGCCAGACCGGCAACGACCAGAAGCGTGTTGAGCACCGCCGCCAGCACCGGCCGGCGAATGAAGGTCGCAGTAAAACTGCGCGATCCGTCAGACGGGGGCAATTCGCTCGTGCTCATCGGACGGCAACCTCCGCAGTAGATTTCAGCTCTTCAGCATTGGCGACGTTGACTGGGCCGTTTTCGCGCACGCGCTGCAGGCCTTCCACCGCCACCAGATCGCCTTCTTTCAGCGGCGCATCGACAAGAACCTGGTCTGAATTGCGCTGGATAATCCGAACGCGCGTCTTCACCGACTTTTCCTCGACGACCTGCCAGACGAAGGCGCCCTCACCGTCCCACTGCACAGCCAGAGGATTAACGGACGGGTAGCGATCCCCCTCGAAGCGCATGCTGACACCAAACGACATGCCGGCCCGCAACATGTCATCGGCGTTGTCGATCCGTGCCCTGACGCGCATGGTGCGGCTTGCCGGATCGACACGGCTGTCGACGGCGTCAATTGCACCGGAGAACACCTGCCCGGGACGCGAAACCGACGTGGCCTCCACCTGGAGACCCGGTCGCAGTGCCGTGGCGAACCGTTCCGGCGCCCAGAAATCGACGAGCAACTGCGAGCGGTCATCTAGGGATACGATGGAGGTTGAAGTGGTAACATTGTCACCGACATTGACCGCGACAATCCCGATGACACCGTCGATCGGCGCTGCAATCTGACGACGCTTGAGGTTCAACTCGGCCGTGGTCAGCTGCAGTTGCGCTTGCTCCTCGGCAATCTCGGCGTCCAGCACCTCAAGGCGCGAAAAGCTCCGCAGGTTGCGATAGGATTCCGCGCGTTCCGTGGCGCTGCGCAGGGCAACGGCCGCCTGATCACGCAAGATCACCTGCTCTTCACTGTCCAGTCGGGCGATCACGTCGCCCTTTGCCACCCGCTTGCCGGAACCGACCAAAATCTCCGAAATGGTGCCCGAAGCCTGCGGCATGACCGTCACGGCGGCCATCGCCACACCGTCACCGATCGCACTCAGTCGGTCATTGACCACCCCCATGGAAACACGTTCGGCAGCAATCAGGATCGACTGATTGCCGCGCCGCTGCCCTCCACCTTGGCCTGCTCCTTGACCTGCCCCTTGCCCAGCACCGCGGGCCTGGCCCTGTCCATCACCCTGGGCACCTGCAGGGGCACCAGCCCCACGCTTGGGCTGCGCATCACTGCCCTCGGCATTCAACGGACCAGACAGCATCGACACGACACGCTCCGGCGCGCCCATCTGAACAAGCGTCCGGGCCGCTTCGGGGGAAAGCCAGATCCATCCGGCAAGGGCAACCAGCAGAAGAAGACAGGTCGTGGCAAGTTGCTTCCAGAAGGGCATGCTGGGCTCCGGTCGGTCATAAAACGTTTGGAGACAAGTATTGTGCGTTGCACCTCAAAGGCAATGTATGGAATGCAAGCTTACTGATTTGTAATATCACGCGATTTCACGCCGCCGTGATCAACAGCCTCATACCTTCCCAAGGTCGCAAGTGGGAGACGGCAAACGATAGCATGCGGCCAGCAAGGTCGCGAGAAAAATGGCACATCAGCAGTGGACGGGAATAAAACCAGAACGCCCGCACTGGCCTTTCCGACCCGAATCACTACATTGGGCCGCATGAGTAACGGTTTTGACGACATTCCCTTCTTCGACGAAGAGCCGGCACCACGCAAGAAGAGCATCGAACCTGCGCCTGCCCCACCGGCAGCAGGGGGTGGTCTTGGAATTGCGGCGCGCGCCATGGCGGCTCGCGATCAGGCACGCGCACCCGACTATCTGTCCGGCCTGAACCCCGAGCAACGTGAGGCCGTGGAGACCGTCGACGGTCCCGTCCTCGTGCTGGCAGGCGCCGGCACAGGCAAGACACGCGTTCTCACCACCCGCATCGCGCATATTTTGGCAACCAACAGCGCCTTCCCGAGTCAGATCCTCGCCGTCACCTTCACCAACAAGGCGGCACGCGAGATGAAGGAGCGCATTGGCCTCCTCGTCGGCGGACAGGTGGAGGGCATGCCCTGGCTCGGCACATTCCACTCGATCGGCGTCAAGCTGCTGCGCCGCCATGCAGAACTGGTCGGCCTGTCGTCGGATTTTACGATTCTCGATACGGATGACGTTGTCCGGCTGATCAAACAGTTGATCCAGGCCGAAGGCATCGACGACAAGCGCTGGCCGGCCAAGCAGTTCGCCGGCATGATCGACGGGTGGAAGAACAAGGGCCTGGACCCGGCGCAAATCCCCGAGGGTGATGCCCGTGCCTTCGCAAACGGCAAGGGACGCGAACTCTATGCCGCTTACCAGAACCGATTGAAGACGCTGAATGCCTGTGATTTCGGTGACCTTCTTCTGCATCCGATCCGCATGTTCAAGGCCAATCCGGATCTCCTGAAGGAATATCACCAGCGGTTCAAATACATCCTGGTCGACGAGTATCAGGACACCAACACCGCTCAGTACATGTGGCTGCGGCTGCTTGCCCAGCGTCCGCCGGGCGTCGCACAGAATGTCTGCTGCGTCGGCGACGACGACCAGTCGATCTATGGCTGGCGTGGCGCGGAAGTCGACAACATCCTGCGTTTCGACAAGGACTTCCCCGGCGCAAGGGTCATCAAACTCGAGCGCAATTATCGCTCGACCGAACATATCCTCGGCGCTGCCGGCCATCTGATTGCCCATAATGAAGGCCGCCTCGGCAAAACGCTTTTCACCGACCGTGTCGACCCGAATGACGAGAAGGTCGTGGTTCACGCCGCTTGGGATTCGGAAGAGGAAGCCCGTGCCGTCGGCGAGGAAATCGAGCAGCTGCAGCGCAACCAGCATCCGCTAAACAACATGGCGATCCTTGTGCGCGCCTCCTTCCAGATGCGCGAGTTCGAAGATCGCTTTGTCACGCTTGGCCTGAACTACCGCGTCATCGGCGGCCCGCGCTTCTATGAGCGGCTCGAAATCCGCGACGCCATGGCTTATTTCCGGCTCGTCTGTCAGCCAGCCGACGACCTCGCTTTCGAGCGCATCGTCAACACGCCGAAGCGCGGCCTCGGCGACACGACGATCCGCAATCTGCACGACTATGCCCGGGCGCGCGACATCCCGATGCTCGCGGCAGCGGGCGACATCATCGAGACCGACGAATTGAAGCCGAAAGCCCGCAAGGCGCTTTTCGATGTCGTCACCGATTTCCGTCGCTGGCAATCCCTGCTGGAGAACACACCGCATACCGAACTTGCCGAGCAGATTCTCGATGAGAGCGGCTACACCGCGATGTGGCAGAATGACAAATCCGCAGAAGCGCCGGGGCGGCTTGAGAACCTGAAGGAACTCATCCGCTCGATGGAAGCCTTCGAAAGCCTGCGCGGCTTCCTCGAACACGTCTCGCTCGTGATGGATGCCGAGACCAACGAGAACCTCGACGCCGTCTCGATCATGACACTGCATTCCGCCAAGGGTCTGGAATTCGAAACAGTTTTCCTACCCGGTTGGGAAGAAGGCCTGTTTCCGCATCAGCGCGCGCTCGACGAAGGCGGCCGGTCTGGCCTCGAAGAGGAACGCCGCCTCGCCTATGTCGGCATCACCCGCGCCAAGCGCCGCTGCCATATCTGGTTTGTCTCGAACCGCCGCATCCACGGCCTGTGGCAGTCAACCATGCCGTCGCGCTTCCTCGACGAATTGCCGCCCGCCCATGTCGAGGTAGCCGAAACCGAGACCAGCTATGGCGGCTATGGCCGAAACCCCTATGGCCAGTCGCGCTTCGACAAGCAGGAACCGTTCCAGAACAGCTATTCCACGCCGGGCTGGAAGCGAGCTCAAGCCAACAAGACCGACGCCACTCGCGATAATTGGGGGAGCCGTTCCGGTCACGCCGTCGAGCGCATCGGCTATGGCGAAAGCGGACCACGGGCAAAAACCATCGATGGCGAACTGGTGGCGAAGTCGACCACATCCGAGCCGTCACGCTATTCAGTCGGCGACCGTGTCTTCCACATAAAATTCGGCAACGGAAACATCGCATCGATCGAAGGCAACAAGCTGACGATCGATTTTGATCGCGCCGGCCAGAAGCGGGTTCTGGACGGGTTCGTCGCACCGGTCTGAGACGACATGCACGCAGGCTGAGGAGCGCTTCAAGCGCTCTTCAGCACTTCCTCGGCCGCAAACGCCGCCTGCCAGTGGCGGCGGCAGAGCGACATATAGGTCTCGTTGCCACCAATCATCACCTGGGCGCCATCCTTGAGCGCCTTGCCGTCCTCCCCCATGCGCACGACCATGGTCGCCTTTCGTCCGCAATGGCAGATGGACCGCGCTTCGGTCAATTCGTCAGCGATGGCCAGCAGCCCCTGGGAACCGGGAAAGAGTTCACCGCGAAAATCGGTGCGCAATCCATAGGCCATGACCGGAATGTCCAACGCATCAACGATCTGCGCCAATTGCCAGACCTGATCCGCTGTCAGGAACTGCGCTTCATCAACAAAGACGCAGGACAAAGGCGATGCCATGTGATCGGCCTTTACGGCAGCGAACAGGTCGTCTTCAGGCCCGAAGGCATCGGCTTCGGCCTTCAACCCGATGCGGGATCCGATCCAGCCTTTACCGACGCGATTATCGATTGCGCTGATGAAGGTCGCGACCCGCATGCCGCGCTCCTTATAGTTGTAGGCCGCCTGAAGAAGAAGCGTCGATTTGCCAGCATTCATGGTGGCATAGATGAAATGGAGCTTGGCCAAATGCGGGTTCGCTGTCTGTGAGGTTTCCGTCTGGCCCCAATAAAGGAGGTCGCCCGCGTGGCGCAAGCGCGACACCGGGTTGCCAACAGCAACTGCACACAAGATTCAAACGAAAGCCCCCTCGACGCGTCGAAGGGGGCTCATACTTGGCGACGAAGAGAGAATATCAGCCTTGCGCGGCTTCATCCCGGTGCAGCCACATCAGCTCGATCTGAACTGCTGCCTGAAAGTCCATAACCTCGGCGCGCATTTCGTCGTCCGGGCAGCCGAGAGCCAGCAGTTCCTGACCGAGCCCGCGGCAGGTCGCCTTCCAGAATTGTTCGGCTGCATGGCCATTCAGCTTGTCGAGTTCGACGGCCGAACGCCGGACCAGGTCCCGACGGCTCGCGAGTGGAAAGAAGGCGATGGTCGAAACAGTCTGGCCAGTCATGGCGGATACACCCATGCAAAACATCCTCAGGTAACAGCATGGGTTTAGAATCAGATGGTTAACGTTCCGTTTCGAGGCGAACCCAATCCTTTGGAGGTGTTCCGAATACAGACACGCCCGGCATGGCCGGGCGTGTCGAAAGTCAGGTTTTGAAGGCTTAATCAGCCAGCGTATAAGCGATCACATAGTCTCCTGGCTTGGTGCCAACGGAGCCATGACCGCCCGCGACCATGACGACATACTGCTTGCCGTTATCGAGCGCATAGGTCATCGGCGTTGCCTGACCGCCGGCGGGCAACCGGGCTTCCCACAACTGGTCGCCAGTCGTCAGATCGTAGGCGCGCAGATAGTCGTCAACTGCTGCACCGAGGAACGCCACGCCCCCCTTGGTGATCATGGGGCCGCCGATCCCGGGTACCCCGACCTTGAAGGGCAGCGGCAGCGGCGTCATGTCGTAAACCGTGCCATTGCGATGCTGATAGGCGATCTTGCCGGTACGAAGGTCAGCACCTGCAACAGTGCCCCATGGCGGCGCCTGGCAGGGAATGCCGAGCGGCGACAGGAACGGCCCCATGACAACACCATAGGATGCACCCTCGTTGCGATTGAGCCCCTGCTCCGAACCCGTTGCCCCTTCCACCTTTGGCGGAATGTCCGCACGCGGAACCAGCTTGGACGTGAAAGCGAGATAGGTCGGCATGCCAAACATCACCTGACGCTCAGGATCCACCGCAACCGAGCCCCAGTTGAAGGTGCCGAAATTACCGGGATAGACGAGCGTGCCCTCAAGCGATGGCGGCGTATACTGACCCTCGTAACGCAGTTGCCGGAAGGCAATGCGGCACATCATCTGGTCGACGATGCTAAGGCCCCACATGTTGCGCTCTTCGAGCGTTGGCGGGCGGAAGGTCAAACCGGAGATCGGCTGGGTCGGGGCGGCAAAATCATCCGCGATGGCGCCGCCAGGTGCCGGTAGTTCGGTAACAGGAATGATCGGCTCGCCGCTGCGTCGGTCAAGCACATAGATATCCCCCTGCTTCGTCGGCCCGACGAGAGCGGGAACCACTTGACCTTCAGCATTGGTGATGTCCAGAAGGACTGGCTGTGCGGGTACATCCATATCCCAGAGATCGTGGTGGACGGTCTGGCGCACCCAGCGATCCCGACCCGTATTCACGTCGAGGGCCACGATCGACGAGGAATGCCGCTCCACCGCCTCGGTCCGTCCCATGCCAAGTTGGTCGGGCGTGCGATTGCCAAGCGGGATGTAGACAAGCCCGAGTTCTTCATCGACCGAAAAGACCGACCAGCTGTTCGGCGAGTTCGCCGTATAGGTTTCGCCTGGCGCCAGCGGTTCGGTCCGCTCAGGATTGCCGCTGTCCCAGTTCCACAAAAGCTCGCCAGTGTTGACATCGAAGGCGCGAATGACGCCCGAGGGAGACTGGATTGAGTAGTTGTCGTTGACGGCGCCACCGACGATGATCTTGTTGCCGACGATGACCGGTGGCGACGTCGAATAATAATAGCCTGCAGGATTGAAAGGCATGTTTGCTTCGAGCTGCAGCATGCCCTTGTCGGCGAAACTTTCGCACACGGTCCCATTCGTCGCATCAAGTGCGATCAGTCGCGCATCTGACGTCGGCAGGTAGACACGGCTGGCGCAGGCGGCACCGGGTGTTGCCGTTGGATCAGCATAGTAGGTCACGCCCCGGCAGGTCTGGTGCTGACGATCCGGGTTTAGTCCGGCATTGGGATCGTATTTCCAGATCTCCTTGCCAGTTTCCGCATTGATGGCGATCGCCCAATTGTGCGGCGTGCAAAGATAGAGGGTATTGCCAACCTTGAGCGGCGTCACCTGATAGGTCGTCTCGCCCACATCCTGCGGCAGCTTGACGTCGCCGGTCTGATAGGTCCAGGCGACCTTGAGATCCTTGACGTTCTCCGTATTGATCTGCGTCAGAGGCGAATAGCGCTGACCGAACTGCGTGCGGCCATACTGATGCCAGTCCCCATCGGGAATGTCATTGCCGAGATTGGGCGCGGCCACGACCTGATCGGTTGGAAGCTGGCCTTGACGATCATAGGGGTCGCTCAGCAGTGAAATGCCCGCGACCACCACCGACAGCAACACAGGCAGGCCGAGCGCTAAAAATCCGACGTTCCAGCGACCAGTCTGCCGATCGGGGTGCAAACCTCGGCGCAGTGGCGGCAGCATCAACCAGAGACCAAGGACAACGACCAGGCCACCGCGCGGTCCAAGCTGCCACCAGTCAAAACCAACCTCGTAAACAGCCCAGATGAGGCTGCCAACGATGAAGGCGCCGTAGAGCCACAGCGCTTCAGCGCGCCGCCTGTACAGAAGCAATGCAGTGGCCAGAAACACCATACCGGCAATGAAGTAATAGGCGCTGCCACCAAGCAGCAGCAATTGTGCGCCGCCGCCGCCGAGCACAAGGCCCAGCAAGCCGAAGACGACCGCAGTAAGGGTCAGGAGCATGTTCAAGTCCAATCATATATCGAAATAAGACCATCCCCCGTTAAGCGATGGCGACGTGTGCCAAACGTGGCAAATCCGCAATTGTTCCTTTTTGGCCAACCTCAGGACAGGCCACGTTTTGGCAGCAAGAAATCAGGATGCCGGCCTTGATTGGAAGAGCGGCACTTGCCATCTTGCACCGCACACAGATGGAGCGCGACATGACCAAGGCCTTGCTGCTGATCGATATTCAGAACGGTTTCTGCCCGGGTGGAAACCTGCCGGTCGCAGAGGGAGCGGACATCGTGCCGATCGCCAACAGCCTGATGAACAGTGGCCACTATGATCTTGTCGTCGCTTCGCAGGACTGGCATCCGGCCAATCACGGCAGCTTTGCATCTCAGCATCCGGGCAAGGCACCCTTCGATATGGGCGAGCTTTCCGGCCAACCTCAGGTGATGTGGCCGGACCACTGCGTGCAGGGCACACCTGACGCCGAATTTCATCCAGAGCTGAACGTAAGCGCCATCGAATACGTCCAGCGCAAGGGAGAGAACCCGGCCGTCGACAGCTACTCCGCCTTCCGCGACAACGACCGATCCGCCCTGACCGGCCTTGCAGCGTATCTGCGCGACCGAAACGTCACGGAACTCGACATCATGGGGCTCGCCACAGACTACTGCGTCCAATTCTCGGCGCTTGATGCAGTCGACATGCTGCCAGGCGTGAAGATCCGCCTGATTGCGGATGGCTGCCGTGGCATCGATCCAAAGGGTGTTGACGATGCTCTCTCCGCCATGCACGCGGCGGGCGTCGAGATCATCCAGAGCAGCGACATCTGAGATTGTAGCCGGAAGCGCAAAGGATCTGTGCGATTGCCTTTTTTTGCGCCACGCGTTAGAGCCCAGCCGAAGACTTAAGAGGGAGGACGCCGCATATGGACGTCATCACCACGATCGCCGAATTGCGGGAAAGGCTGAAGCCGCACCGCCGCGCCGGCCAGACGATCGGCTTCGTACCGACCATGGGCTACCTGCATCAGGGCCATCTGACTCTGGTCGGGAATTCGAAGTCTGAAAACGACGTGACGGTGGTCTCGATCTTCGTCAATCCGTTGCAGTTCGGCCAGAACGAGGATCTGGAGAAATATCCGCGCGACCTGGAACGCGACAGGGCCTTGCTCGCAGAGGCCAACGTTGACATTCTCTTCGCTCCAACGGTCGCTGACATGTATCCGGAACCGATGCAGACCGTCGTAGACCTGCCGAAACTCGGCTCGGAACTCGAAGGCGAAGCCCGCCCCGGCCACTTTGCCGGCGTCGCCACCGTGGTGACGAAACTGTTCAACATCGTCCAGCCCGATGCCGCCTATTTCGGCGAAAAGGACTATCAGCAGGTCACAATCATCCAGAAAATGGTAGAGGATCTCGCCCAGCCCGTCAGGATCGTCCCGGTCGCGACCGTGCGCGAACCCGACGGTCTCGCCTGCTCGTCCCGCAACGTTTATCTTTCGGCGCAGGAACGCGCAGCAGCCGTAGTGGTGCCGAAGGCCCTTGCCGAGGCCGAGCGGCTCCTTCTGACCGGCATCCGCGACGCCTCGGTGCTCGAAGCAAAGATAACCGACTACTTGCGCCGCGAACCTCTGGCCAATCCCGAAGTTGTCGCGATCCGCAACCCACACACACTGGAGCGGATTGATACGATCGACGGACCGGCACTCGTGCTTCTCTATGTTCGCTTCGGAGCAACCAAACTTCTCGACAACCGCATCATCGGCCAGGCGGCCGCCACCGGCATGGAGGCCGCGTAACCATGAGCACTCCCCCGCGCCAAAAGCGCTTCACCCCCGCAGACATCCTTGCCCTCAAGGGCAACCGACCAATCGTTTCGCTAACGGCTTACACGACGCCAATCGCGCGGATTCTGGATAAGCATTG
The DNA here is from genome assembly GCF_051549525.1 of Rhizobium sp. G187. Classification (NCBI taxonomy): domain Bacteria; kingdom Pseudomonadati; phylum Pseudomonadota; class Alphaproteobacteria; order Hyphomicrobiales; family Rhizobiaceae; genus Rhizobium; species Rhizobium sp. G187. The sequence continues at coordinate 303,649 of NZ_JBPUGM010000001.1, read as the reverse complement.
CGACCTGCTCTTGGTCGGCGACAGCCTTGGCATGGTGCTCTATGGCATGGACACGACGGTCGGCGTTACCATGGACATGATGGTCGCGCACGGTCAGGCGACCATGCGCGGCGCCTCGCGCGCCTGTGTCATTGTCGACCTGCCCTTCGGTTCCTACCAGGAAAGCAAGGAGCAGGCCTTCCGAAACTCCGTCCGCCTGATGAAGGAAACGGGCTGTGACGGCGTCAAGCTTGAGGGCGGCGAGGAAATGGCAGAAACTGTGGCCTTCCTGGTCAGCCGCGGTGTTCCTGTCTTCGGCCACATCGGACTGATGCCGCAGCAAGTTAACACATCCGGTGGCTATCGCTCCAAGGGTCACAGTGAAGCGGAGCAGGACAAGATCCGGCGCGACGCCCGCGCCATCGATGAAGCCGGCGCCTTTGCCATGGTCATCGAAGGCACGGTGGAGCCGCTGGCCCGCGAAATCACCGCCAATGTTGCAGCAGCCACGATCGGCATCGGGGCGTCACCTGCCTGTGATGGTCAGGTCCTCGTCTCCGACGACATGCTCGGCCTGTTCAACGAGTTCAAGCCGCGTTTCGTGAAGCACTTCTCAGAGCTGGCCAATGTCATCGACAAGGCCGTCGCTGACTATGCTGAGGAGGTGAAGGCACGCAGCTTTCCGGGGCCGGAACACACATTCCAGATCCGGACGAAGAAATAAGCGCTACCGGAGCGGTCAGCGATCCGTTGGCCGCTCCATCTCGAACAGCGCGTCGTTGATCTCATCAACTTGCCGCGCAAGAAGCGCCTGAGCATCTCTCAGACCCTCATTGTAAAAGTGCGGACCGATAAGCGCCGCCACCGCTTCGACAAGACCCTCGGCCTCAAAGCGGCCGATGTCGAGGGCCAGTTCGTCGCTCAAATGTGCCTTGATCTTCAGGGCGACCTTTTCCAGCGCCTGCCTGTCCAGCGTCTTGTCGATACCGTCTCGGGCCAATGCCGGATCTCCGTTCTGCCGCTATGAACGCGGTCGAGCCATGTCTGGGCATCAATCCTTCTGGCCGTTCCATCAAACCTATTGGTTTGCGGAGCACGGGCGAACAGGTTAGCTGAAGATGCGACACGAGAGAACAGCATGTCCCGTTCAGACTTTTTCGAGGGCGCCATCCGCGCCCTGCCCGTCATCATTTCCGCCGGCCCCTTCGCCATCCTCTTTGGCGCTGTTGCGGTCGCCAATGGCCAGACTGTCGCTGAGGCGACGCTGATGAGTGCGACCGTCTTTGCCGGTGCCAGCCAATTGGTCGGCATCGAGCTTTTCGGCCAAGCCGTGCCAATGTGGGTGATCGTGCTGTCGATCCTTGCGGTGAACTTTCGCCACATCCTTTACTCTGCAGCGATAACGCCCTTCATGGACCATTTCACCGGGCCACAAAAGGCGCTGAGCTTTTTTCTCCTCACCGATCCGCAATTTGCCGAAACGCTCTCGCGTGGCGAAGCCGGCAGGGCCGTGACCTTCTCCTGGTATTTCGGTTTCGGCGCGATGATCTATATGCCCTGGGTGATCCTGACCTCCGTAGGCGGGCTGGTCGGATCGATCATGGGAGACCCGGCATCGTGGGGGATCGACATCCTCCTTCCGCTCTATTTCATGGGACTGGTGCTCAGTTTTCGCCGGCGTGACAATTACCTAGCCATCGTCGTGGTCAGTGCCGCCGTTTCCATTCTCGCACAGCATCTGGTCGGCTCGCCCTGGCACATCAGCATCGGAGCACTTGCCGGCATAGCGCTCGCAGCGCTTTTGCCGCCACCACGCCGCGAGCAGAAGGAAGCTGCGCCATGAGCACCCTTCTCACCCCTTACATGACAATGCTGATTGCAGTGGCGGCAGCCGCAACCTTCCTCACCAGGATCGGCGGTTATTTTCTCGTCAAGCGGTTGGAAGTCATGCCGCCACGGCTGGAAGCCGCGCTGAACGCCGTGCCGGCAGCCGTTCTGACCACGCTCGTCGCGCCGGCCTTCTTTTCTGGCGGCCTCGATGTAAAGGCCGCGATGCTCGCGGCCCTCCTGGTCGGTTTTCGTTTTTCCGCAATCCCGATCCTGATCACCGGCTGGGCCGTGGTAATGCTGGCCCGCCAGTTTCTCGGCTAGTCGCGCACGGGGTTGCGCCAAGCCTCCGGTCAGCGCCCGAAAGGCTCTGTCGCCTGCTCGAGCCAGGCTTTGACCGAGGCATCCTCGATCAACGGCAGCAGCGCCGCGCGTGTCTGGGCGTGATAGTCGTCGAGCCAGCGCAGTTCGTCCCGCGTCAACAGATCTTCGACAATCAGCTGACGATCGATTGGCACGAAGGTTAGGGTCTCGAAGCCGAGCATCGGCTGATCCCCGCCGTCGATCGCCTCAGTCTCCCGCACATAGATCAGGTTTTCAATCCGGATGCCGAAGCTACCGGGGCGATAATAACCCGGCTCGTTAGACAGGATCATACCGGGCAGCAGTTCCTGCGTCGACAGACGCGCAATCCGCTGTGGCCCTTCGTGAACGGAGAGATAGGAACCGACGCCGTGGCCCGTGCCATGGGCAAAGTCGGCTCCAGCCTTCCACAGCGCTATACGAGCGAGCGGATCGAGATCGCAGCCACGCGTTCCCTTTGGAAAACGGGCCGTGCTGATCGCAATCATGCCCTTCAGCGCCAGCGTGAAGAAACGCCGCTGCTCGTCTGAGACCGAGCCGACTGCGACCGTCCGGGTAATGTCGGTCGTGCCGTTCACATATTGCGCACCGGAATCGATCAGGAACATCTCGCCATCGTTGATGCTCCGATCGCTATCCGTCGTCACACGGTAGTGCATGATCGCGGCATGTTCGCCGGCACCGGCAATGGTTTCAAAGGACAGATCCTTGAGCGGGTTTTGCATCCGCTCGCCGACCCGCAATCGGCTCCCTTCGAGTGCCTTTGCAGCCGCAATTTCGGTCAGGCTGCCAGGCGGCTGCGCACCGAACCAGTGCAAGAACTCGACGACGGCCACCCCGTCCTGAAGATGTGCGGCAGCGGACCCGTTGAGCTCCGTCTTGTTCTTCACCGCCCGGCCAAGCTTTGCCGGATCATCGCCTTCGATGACCTCTCCACCAAAGGTGCGGATCATGAAGATGAGGGCAAACGAGGTCAGGTCGGGATCCACAAGGATACGGCAGCCGCCCGTAGCAAGCTCTTCAAGACGTTTGGCAAGGAGGCTTGGTTCGACCAGTTCGCAGAGGTCGCCGAGATAGGAGCCGACATCCGAGTTGATCTTGCGGCCGTCGACAAAGAGTTGGGCCTTGCCGTTGGCGGTGATGATCGCGCGCGAAAGCGGATGCGGCGTGTGCGGAACGTCGGCACCGCGAATATTGAAGATCCATGCGACAGACGAGGGGTCTGTCACCAGCACCGCGTCGAGCTTCTTGTCCGAAAGTTCGCGTGCGATGCGCGATAGCTTTTCCCCGGCCGGCATCCCGGCGAGCGATTCTCTCTGTATGGACACAGGTCCAAGCGGCTCGGCCGGGCGATCTGTCCACAAACGATCGACAGGATTAAACGGCAGAAGCACGAGCGTGCCCCCCTTGTCCGCCAGCGCCCTTTCGATACGGCGCACTTCGGCGCCTGTATGCATCCAGGGATCGAGACCGAGGCGAAAGCCAGCATTGGCATGCGTCAGGATCCACTTATGCGGTGGCTCGCCGACAAGATCCCCACGCGTAAAGACGGTGGTATCGACCTGCTGGTCAAGTTGGGTCACATAACGGCCGTCGACAAAGACGATTGCCGAGCTCTCGGTGACCAACAACTGGCCTGCAGAACCGGTAAAGCCCGTTGCCCACAAAAGCCGCTCGGCAGAGGCTGGAACATACTCACCAAGGAATTCGTCAGAGCGCGGCACGAGAATGGCGTCGACCGCCAATTCGGCAAAAAGACCTCTCAGCGCAGCGATCCGCGCCTTGCCGTGCTCGGGTGTGGATTTGACGTCGAATGACTGAAACATGACATGCCTGCACAATGAATGGGAATCCTGCGTCGCTTATAGCAACTCGCTACCTGCCTGCCCATCCACCTCATGGGATGGACCTGCCGTCCGTCGGGCTGCCCCGCGCCCTTGTCCAAATTTTCAACATCGCTCATGTTGCTATGCAGCATACGCAGGCCTCCCGTGAGGGAAGCCCTCTGCCTCGACGCCCGCATTTCCTCTATATCAGGGTCATCACCGGCGCTGTTGATGCGCTGCAACCGAAAAGGATCAGAGAGATGGCACAGTCTTTCCTGCGCACTGCCTTCAACAATCTAGTCGAAGCACGTCAACGCCGCGCCGACCTCTATGCCACCGGAGCCTTGCTCTCGCTCGACGACGCCTCCTTGAAGGCCATCGGCGTCACCCGCGAAGAACTCCGCCGTCGTCCGGCCCAGCGCGCTATTTTCTAAAACTTGCCGCGCTCCTGGCGCGCAGACGAGTAGTATCCGCTTGAGCCGCTGTCGTTGGGCTCGCGGAATGGCACCCGACATGTGGTGCCCAAGGCGGCTCAGCGATGAGCCGCCTATTTTTTTGTCTGATGCAAGCTTTGCGAACTGACGTAAGGGATCAACCCTTGCCTTGCGTGAAGTGGATGGTCACCCAGCCACTGCGCCAAATTGTCCGCACATGAGAAAGGCCAGCGCCGCTATAGGCCGAAATCACCTTCCAGCGCTGCGCCGCCAGGATGCCCGACAGGATCACCGAACCGTCCTTGGCTAGGTGCTGCACGAGTTGCGGCGCCATCTTGATCAGAGGTCGCGCCAGAATATTGGCAATGATCAGATCAAAGGGCCCGTGCTGGGCGAAAGCGGTGGAATGGAAGCCAGGCGCAGTTCGAAAATCGATCCCCTCGACGACCTTGTTGCGTCTCGCGTTGTCGCGCGCGACACGCACCGCGATCGGATCGATATCCGTCGCCAGCACCGGCACCTTGACCATCTTGCGCACCGCGATGGCCAGAACACCGCTGCCGGTGCCCAGATCCAGCGCATTACGGACTTTGCGCGAGCGCACCACGGTCTCAATCACTTCGAGGCAACCGGCCGTCGTGCCGTGATGGCCCGTCCCGAAGGCCTGACCGGCATCGATTTCGATCGCAAGATCATGCGGCTGCACCTTGTCGCGGTCGTGCGAACCATGCACCAGGAAGCGCCCTGCCCGCACCGGCTTCAAGCCTTCAAGCGACTTGGCGATCCAGTCAATGTCGGGAATGATCTCGCGCACCACGATAGCGTCGGGAAAATCCTCCTTGATGCAGCCCTCGAAGCGCGGCCGGACCTCATCCTCGTCCTCGGCCATCATATAGATGGACGCCTCCCAGATATCGGCCTTTTCATCGACCTCGGTCGTTGCGATCGCAAAATCCTCTTCCCCGAAAGCCAGGCTCATCAGGTCGAGAATACGGTTTGCACCATCTTCTGTCGTGGAGACGTAAAGGCGGATTTCACTCAAGCGCGCAGTCCTCAAAGTTCAATGGTCCGCCATGCGGTACAACGCCGGCACCGGCAAGGCAACCGCTAGCGCATCGCCGCGAAAATCGGAACGAATTTAAGCGGGCGCCAATGCTCCATTTTTCGGAAAAGCCCAGCCGCCGCCCTCAACCCTTTTTCAGGTTCTCAAGCTTCTTGATCGCCGTTTCAGGATTCTCACCATAGGCGATCGTACCTTTGAAACGCCCATCAGCGTCAAGCAGGAAGACAGATGCGGTGTGATCCATGGTGTAGTCGCCGTCGGGCTGCTTCTCATCAAGTGGGATCTTCTTGGCATAGACCCGGAAGCCCTTCACAACCTCCGCGACCTTGGCCGGGTCGCCTCCGATTCCCGTGACCCGGTCGGTAACGTTGGAGATGTAGGTTCCCAGCAGTTCCGGCGTATCGCGCTCCGGATCCACCGTAATGAAATAGGCCTGCAGACCCGTTTTGTCAGGGTCGACCTGCTTCAGCCAGCTGTCGAGTTCAAACAGCGTCGTCGGGCAGACTTCCGGGCAATGGGTGAAGCCGAAGAAAAGCGCTGTCGGCTTGCCGCGAAACGCCTGCTCGGTAATCGGCTGACCGCGCTGGTCAACCAATTGGAACGGCACGCCGAACGGCCCCTCCGCGATCTGCTCGCTGGAGCGCGTGACGGAAAATGTCAGCCATGCGAGCAGTCCGGCCATGGCCAGGACGCCTGCCCAGAGAATGATCCTTACCGTTTTCATTAGGCGAGCCTCGTATCTGTTATGCTTCGCCTCGCGGATACCCTCGCCAGGATGTCTGCGCAACAATTACCCGACGCGGACCACGAGACGGCGCGCATTTGTCACGCCCAAGGAAAGAAAAGGCGCAGCCAGCCTTTTACAAACAGTAAGCCAGGCCGCTATCGATCAGCGAAATGAAGATAGCCGAACCATGCTGCATCCAGCCAATGAAGGCCAAGGCACAGACAAGAAATGTCGCCGTGGTAACCAGGGCGATCGTCAGGATCTTGTCACGCTGAAGAGTTCTGAACATGCGTCATATTACAAGATTTAGGCTTGGAGAAAAGGCAAACAAGCGCAACGGCAACGAGATTTGACTGATATCAAGGAATAGAATGCGCTTTTGTAGCCAAGTATGATGCGCATCCGAGTCTTGGGAGGGACAAATGGAACAGCAGGCTTTAAACGGCGCCGTACTTCGCAAACCTCAGATCCATCGGATCAGGGTGTCCGACGTGTTCGCGAGTTTTGCCGCAGGCTGGCAGGACTTTCGCGCCTACCCCCTGTTCGGCATATTCTTCGGCAGCATCTATGCCCTCGGCGGACTGTTTATAGCCGTAGTGCTAACGCGCTATCATATGCCGTGGATGATCATCCCGGTCGCCATCGGCTTCCCCCTTGTCGGGCCTTTTATCGCTGTTGGCCTTTACGAGATCAGTCGAAAGAGGAACCAAGGAGAGGCGATCACCTGGCGCGGTGTTCTCGCCGAAGTGTTCCGCCAGCGCGAACGCCAGATGTCGTGGATGGCCTTTGTCGTGCTGTTCATCTTCTGGATCTGGATCTACCAGGTCCGCCTGCTCATGGCCCTCTTCCTTGGCTTTCGCATTCCATCGACGCTCGAAGGTTTTGCACATGTCGTGACCCAGACACCGGAAGGCATTCTGTTCCTTCTGGTCGGCACCATCGTCGGCGCGGTCCTCGCGACCGTCCTGTTCAGCGTGACTGTCGTCTCCATGCCGCTTCTCTTGGAGCACGAGTTGGACTTCATCACGGCGATGCTGACCAGCATTCGTTGCGTGATCGAGAACCCGATACCCATGCTTCTCTTCGGTGCAATCGTAGCCGGAGCCGCCATCGGGGCGCTGGTCCCGGCATTCCTCGGTTTGCTGGTGGTACTGCCGATCGCTGGTCACGCAACATGGCATCTATACCGAAAAGCCGTCACCACAGCCCCGTGACGATGGGACTGAAGAGCTACTCTGGGAGGCACTAGGCTACCCCAAGAACAACCGTTAGCTCCGATTTAACCAATATAAGCGATTCTTTACGTAGCCGGGAATCGCTGCGAACACGCACGCCTTCTCGCCAGATCTGGAACTTGGGCGTATGCGGCGCCGCCTCGAGATGCCGCAGCTTGATGGGGACGTAATGCCACAGATCAAATCCGGTCACGGAATGTCGGTGAAGCAACGCATACTGACTCTGGCAGCAGCTGCAATCCTGGGCATAGGTACCATGCTGGGGATTGGTTGGTACCAGAACACGAAGCTTGATTCAGCACTCAATCACTCCATCCAGATCCAGAACGAGGTCGAGCGGATCAATGAAATGAGGTTGGCAAACGCCAACATGGTGCTGGCAGCAATGGACAGCATTATCGACCGTGGTGAAGGCAAGATCCAACCTGATCGCGTGACAATCATCGATGGTGCCTTGACCCTGCTGCGGGACAATTTGCCATCCCTCAAGGCGATTGCTGCGGAAACAAATGCCAGCGCACTCCTCGACAACTATGACGCCGACATCGCTGAACTGAGGAAGGCAGTTCAGGTCGACCTTCCGCGCCTTATCGAGACCGGCGCACCCGAAACAGAATTCGGCGCTATCGATGACGCCATTGACGGAGCCGGAGAGCGCGTATCCAACGCACTGAACCAGTTGTCCAAAGAGGGCGGAAATCTCGTCGAGCAAAATGTGGCCGAAGCAACATCGCGCAGCAGCCAGTCCCTCATCTTCCAGCTTGTGACCGGCGCCATCGCGTTTCTGACTGTTATGCTTCTGCAATTGCTTCACGGCAATTCCATCGTCAACGGCATCCGAGCCGTGCGCTCGAGCATGCAGCGCATCGTTGACGGCGATTATCAAACCGATGTCGACGGGAGCGAACGGCAAGACGAGATCGGCGACATGGCTCGTTCGGCGGAAATCTTCCGACAGGCAGCGATCGAAAAGCAATCTCTTGAGAGCCGGACATCCGCCGAGCGCCTTCTCACGGAACAGCAGCGCGAAAGCCGTGCGGCAGCCCTCGATGCAGACACCCGCGCCTTGCGGGCGGCTGTAGACGCGCTCGCTACAGGCCTCATGCGTCTTTCTGATGGTGATCTGACGACGGAGATCGTAACACCCTTCCCGACAGACCTGGAGCGCCTGCGCCACGACTTCAATGCCGTCAGCATCAAGCTTCGCGCGGTCATGCAGGAGATCACGGTCAACAGCAGCTCGATTCGGGCGAACAGCTTGCAGATGCGTGCGGCAGCCGATGACCTCGCCAAGCGCACCGAACAACAAGCCTCGTCGCTGGAAGAAAGTTCAGCCGCACTCGCGCAGCTGACTGCAACCGTACATAGTGCGGCAGAGCGTGCAGAAGAGGCATCACGTCTCGTGGCACAGGCCAAGGACAGAGCCGAGGAATCCGGCGCTGTGGTCAATGATGCCACGTCTGCAATGGGACGCATCCAGGATGCGTCGAGCGAGATCGGCAAGATCATCAACGTCATCGATGAAATCGCCTTCCAGACAAATCTCCTCGCCTTGAATGCGGGCGTCGAGGCCGCAAGGGCGGGAGAAGCCGGTAAGGGCTTCGCGGTCGTGGCTCAGGAAGTCCGGGCTCTGGCAGGCCGCGCAACGGACGCGGCGCGGGACATCAAGGCCCTGGTGAACAGATCGACACTCGAAGTGCGCTCCGGGGTCGAATTGGTGACCGCCGCTGGACAAGCATTGAGCGGAATCGGCGAAGAAGTTCTGAGAATCAACGATCTCGTTAAGGCAATCGTTACCAGCGCACGTGAACAATCAACGGGACTGAGCGAGATCAATTCAGCCGTCGGGCAAATGGATCAGGTCACGCAACAGAATGCCGCGATGGTGGAGCAGACCAATGCGGCAAGCCATACCCTGGCGAGCGACGCAGAAGGTCTCACGCGCCTTGTCGGGCAGTTCAAGATGAACGGGACTGACCCTGCTCATGCAGAAAGAGCACAGCCGGCGAGAGCGGATGTGAGACCTGAAGCACCTCGTCCCCGCGCTGCTATTGGCGCGGTACCGAGATACAACCGTAGCGCCATGGCATCGGCCAACCATGCCCCGGCGCAAGAACACTGGGAAGAGTTCTGAAATGAGCAATGCAATCAAGCAATCCGGCGCCTATCTGGAAATCGTATCCTTCCATCTCGGCGACCAGGAATTCTGTATCGACATCATGGCGATCCGCGAAATTCGTGGCTGGGCGCCCGTGACGCCGATGCCCCATACGCCGCCTTACGTCCTCGGCCTCATCAACCTTCGTGGCGCGGTGATCCCGGTAATCGACATGGCGTGCCGCCTGGGCATGAAGATGACCGAACCCTCAGAGCGCGCTGCCATCATCGTCACCGACATTGCCGGCAAGCTGGTTGGCCTCCTGGTCGAACAGGTTTCCGACATGATGACGATCAAAAGCGAAGACCTGCAGCCGGCACCGGAGATCATTCCGGAAGCCCAGCGCGCCTTCTGCCGCGGCATTGTCGCCCTCGAAAAGTCGATGGTTTGCTTCCTGAACCTCGACACTGTCATTGCAGACGAACTGGCTCAGGCAGCCTGATATCATCCGATGCTCTTCCCGGAACACCAGCCTCGCCCAAAGCGGGGCTGGTGTTTCGTTCTGCGTAACGCACCGTAAGCGCAAAGCATCACATCGCCCCGGCGATCAAATATATCAATAAATCAAGATTAGTTATTATCAATAAATATCTTAAGGTGAAGTGGAACTCGAAAGGCAGACGCACGTTTCTCCGTAGCTTCAGACGAAGCGAAAGTTTTTGTACGGAACCCAAGGAGAAATACCATGAATTCTGCTGTTAAACTCGCTCTCGCCGGCGCCATGTCGATCACTTCGCTCTCGGGCGTAGCCATGGCCCAGACCACTGCTCCGGCAGCGCCAATGGTCGACTCGACAACCACCACTGGTTCCACCACCATGACGGATGGCGTTAGCATCATCCGCCTTGACAGTCTGGACAATGACCAGGGCCGCCAGGAGCATACGCGCCTCGAGCAGCTCACCAAGGATCAGGCCGCTATGGCTGAAGCCCAGTCCGAAGTTGGCGCCGATCCGGCCCTGATGCAGGCCCTGCAGGCCCAGAGCGTCGAAGCCACCAATGTCATTGACGTTGAAACGGCGGCAAACGGCGGCAAGATCGTCTACGTCAAGTAACGATGAACATTTCCCCATCGAAGCCCTGGAGCCCATCGGCTCCGGGGTTTCTTTTGCTACTCCGACTTAGGGCTTCCCCTTGGTCCAAACGACCTTCTGATCGAACAGGGGTACAGTCGAAATCGCCATTTTCGCTGAACCGTCGACAACCTGGCGCGAATGAATGAGATAGATCAGCGTGTCGTTGGTCTTGTCGTAGATCCTGTTCACATACAGTGATTTCCAGATGATCGAGCGGCCCTCGCGAAAGACCTCCTCACCCTCTTCCGAAAGATCGATATCACCAATCTCGATCGGACCGGTCTGGCGGCAGGCGATCGAGTTGTTGGAGGGGTCCTCAAACCAATTGCCCTTGCTGAGCCGGTCAATGATCGACCGGTCGAAATAGGTGACGTGGCAGGTGACGCCCTTCACCTCGGGATCGCTCACGGCCTCGATGATGATGTCGTTGCCGACCCAGTCAACACCAACCTGGCCCACCACTTCGGCAGTCGCCAAAGCGGGGGCAAGAGCGAACAGCATGACCAGTCCGGATTTCAGCAGGCGATTGTTCACAGCCATTCAGGCCTCCATGGAATTGCACTATGAAGACGTAGGCACTCACGACTTCGTTACAAGGCTCGGCGGAGCGGCTTCGAAACGGAGCAAGCCTGATAGCCGGTTGGGTGCAACCTTCCCGGTGTTAAACTGATAACGCGCGCCAGATCCAACACATGATCAACGCCCTTTTCGCGAGCCATGGCGATGGACGCTGCCGCACAGACAACGGCATCCTCAGCGGCATTGTGATGGACGAAGCGCAGACCGAGATGACCGGCTAGAATATTGAGTTTGTGGGAAGGCAAGTGCGGCCAAACCTTTTGGGCCATCTTGACCGAACAGAGATAGCTGAAACTCGGATAAGCCAGCCGATAGACGTCCAGTGATGCTCGCCAGACGGAAAAATCGAAGGCCGCATTGTGGGCAATCATGGTCGCCCCGGCGAAGTCATCAGCGAACTCGTCCATGACCTCCGGAAATTCAGCAGCATCTTCGACATGCTCGGGTCGGATGCCATGAATCGCGATGTTGAACGACGAAAACCGCATCGATTTCGGACGGATCAGACGCTCTTCGACGCGCGTCACCGCCCCGCCTTCAATCCAGGCAAGCCCGACCGAACAGGCACTACCCCGTTCCTCATTGGCCGTTTCAAAATCGATGGCAATCGTTTTGCCGGAGGGAATAGAGATATTCGACATGACCTCGACTTAAACCTTCACCAGGATTCGGACAACAACCGTGGTGAAAAGGCGGACCGCGCAACACAGTTGACACGGCATGGAAGCCAGACAATGATCACGCCATGATTGAAAACCGCTCGGCACACGTGACGCTTCACCTGACCACCGTTCTCATGGGAAAACGGTGCAGGAAGCGCGCGTCTGAGAGCTGAATTGCCTTCATAGCCCGCCAACCCTGCCCAATCGAGCAGGGTCGCAAATTGCCTCTGCTCCTGTCCCATTCAAGAAGAGTAGAGATGAACGACATGCCATCCCCCAATCCGATTGCCCCTGACGCCCGATGGCCCGCAGATTTGCGCATAAGGGCTATCCGTCCTGAAGACGCTGACGAAATGGCCGCCTTGCAGAGCCTTCCCGGCTTTCGCCTTGGGACCCTTCGGATGCCATACCCTTCCGCGCCGAATGTGAAGAAACATATCGAAGGCATGGCCCCGAATGCCGTTTCACTTGTTGGCTTCATGGGCGACGTCATGGTCGGCAATGCCGGACTAAACCAGATGACTGGACGGCGAAGCCACACAGCTAGCATAGGCATGGGAGTTCACGATCTCTACCAACGGCGCGGCATCGGTAGAGCCTTGCTGGGCGAGCTCGTGGCGATTGCCGAAAACTGGCTCAATCTCCACCGTCTGGAGTTGACCGTTTACACCGACAACCTGGCCGCGATCGCGCTCTATGAAAGCTTCGGATTTGAGCGGGAGGGCATTCACCGAGCTTACGCATATCGCGACGGCGCTTTTGTCGATGCTCTGGCGATGGCCAGACTTCGAAAGCTGTGAGGATCGCAAATCACCCCAGGCTGGAGACCGGTTCGCGGCTCTCCAGCCTTCACCATAGTCTCCCTTTTGCGTCCTGCCCCCTATACTTTCGAGGCGTCTGCGAGTAGGAACGGCCCAACATACCCGCAATCGGCGGGCGCGGTGCCTTGGCCCGCTCTGGTGACCCATTTCGAAAGACGAACCGATGACTGATTTTGACGGCATCGTCCCGGCGATTGCCGAGGCCTTGCGCAAACGTGGCTACGACACCCTGACGCCCGTGCAGCAGGCGATGATTGATCCCGAACTTGAAACGCGCGATGCACTCGTGTCGGCGCAGACAGGTTCCGGCAAGACCGTAGCCTTCGGGCTTGCCATGGCGCCGACTTTGCTTGGCTCGGATCAGCGTTTCGGACGCGCTGGTGCACCTCTCGCTCTGGCCATCGCCCCGACGCGCGAACTTGCAATGCAGGTCAAGCGCGAACTCGAATGGCTCTATGCCGAAGCCGGCGCCATCATCGGCTCCTGTGTTGGCGGCATGGATGTGCGCACCGAGCGCCGCGCCCTTGAACGCGGTGCCCATATCATTGTCGGCACGCCGGGTCGCTTGCGCGACCACATCACCCGCAAGGCCCTCGACCTGTCGCAGCTGCGCGTTGCCGTGCTCGACGAAGCCGATGAGATGCTCGATCTCGGCTTCCGCGAAGATCTCGAATTCATCCTCGAAGAGGCGCCCGCCGATCGCCGCACGCTGATGTTCTCGGCGACGGTTCCCCGTTCGATCGCAGATCTGGCCAAAAGCTATCAGCGGGATGCCCGCCGCATCGAGACGGTTTCTGAAAAGAAGCAGCATGTCGACATCGAATACCGCGCGCTCGTCGTCGCCAATCCGGACAAGGAAAATGCGATCATCAACGCGCTGCGCTTCTACGAGGCGCGCAACGCCATCGTGTTCTGTTCGACCCGCGCTGCGGTGAATCACCTGACGGCCCGCCTGCATAATCGCGGCTTCTCCGTCGTGGCCCTCTCGGGCGAGCTGTCGCAGAACGAGCGCACCCATGCCCTGCAGGCCATGCGTGACGGTCGCGCCCGCGTCTGTATCGCAACCGATGTTGCCGCCCGCGGGATCGACTTGCCGGGTCTCGAGCTCGTCATCCATGCCGACCTGCCGACCAATTCCGAAACGCTGCTGCACCGCTCCGGCCGAACCGGTCGTGCTGGCAACAAGGGCGTGTCGGCTCTTATCGTTCCGGTCGGCGCACGCCGTAAGGCAGAGCGTTTGCTCGGCGGTGCCAATGTCAGCCCGACCTGGGCTCTGCCGCCTTCGGCCGACGAAGTGCAGGCCCGCGACGACGAGCGTCTGCTCGCAGACCCGTCGCTGCAAGACGCACCGGCAGAAGACGAAGCCGCAATGGTTGCGACCCTGCTCGAAACCCACGGCGCCGACAAGGTTGCTGCCGCCTATCTGCGCCTGCAGCGCGGCCATCGCTCACCGCCGGAAGACCTCATCCCGGTCAATATGGAGCAGCAGCGCAAGTCCCGCGAGATGGACGACCCGTCCAAGGCACCGCCGCGTCCGCGCGCTGAACTCGGCCGCAGCCAGTGGTTCTCCGTTTCCGTCGGTCGCCGCCAGAGCGCCGAGCCTCGCTGGTTGATCCCGATGCTTTGCCGCAATGGCGGCATCACCAAGAATGAGATCGGCGCGATCCGCATCCAGCAGGAAGAAACCTTCATCGAAATCGCTGAAGACGGCGTTGAGACCTTCACCAATACGCTCGGCCAGAACATGACGCTGGAACGAGGCGTGCGCGTGTCAAAGGTGGAAGGCGTGCCGGACTTCAATGCACCGCAGAAGGATCGCCCTGCCCGTCCGCCGCGCGACGAAAACTTCAAGCCACGGGATGACAAGCCCTATGCGGCCAAGAAGTCCTTCGGCGACAAGAAGCCCTATGGCGACCGGAATGCCGGTGGCGACAAGAAGCCCTACGACAAGAAGCCGTTTGCAGACAAACCGTTTGCAGACAAGCGCCGCGATCCGCTCGCCGCCAAGGATGCTGAAGTCTGGGGCGATGCACCGGCCCGCGCGCCGCGCGAGGACTGGGCCTCGCGCAAGCCCGCCGGCCGTGACGACCGTCCTGCTTATGCTGGCAAGAAGCCCGGCGGCCCGGGCGCTCCGCGTGACCGCGCCAAGCCCGGCCGCCCCGACAAGCCAGGCGGCTTCTCGAAGAAGGGCCCCAAGCCCCGCGGCTAATCGGTCGCGAGGCTGAGACAACGGGCCGGACCGACATGGCAATGCCATGATCGGGCGGTCCACGATCTCACCTTCAAATGGAATGGAACAATAAGGTGGCTCCCGCATTGTGCGACATCGGCACGAGCGGGGACCGTCTTGACACAAAATATATTGCGCGATCAGGCGGCTTGTACCGACCGCTTCGTGAAAGGGCTTGCTCGCGGACTGGCGGGCGCCCTTCTGTTTTCCCTGCCTATGCTGATGACCATGGAGATGTGGCATCTCGGGTTCTCCGTAGAGCGCGCGCGGCTTCTCCTTCTTCTCCTCATCAACCTCCCTCTGCTTCTGTTGCTATCCCACCGTATTGGCTTTGAGCGAACGAGCGGCTGGGCGGAATCCGCTCGAGATGCGATCGTGGCCTATGCCATGGGTATCCTCGCCAGCGCCTTCATCCTGATCATCCTCGGGGTCATGACGCCGGACATGCCGCCAAACCAGTGGATTGGCATGATCGGCATCCAGGCCGTCCCGGCAAGCATTGGCGCCTTGCTCGGACGCAGCCAGCTCAGCATGTCGTCAGACGAGGATAAGGAAGACGAAGAGCAAGGCAATGAAGAGGCGGACCGGGGCACGAGCTATGCAACAGAACTCTTCATGATGGCCGTCGGTGCGCTCTTCCTCTCGCTTAACCTTGCGCCGACCGAAGAGATCATGCTGATCGCCTACAAGATGAGCCACCTGCACGCACTGGCATTGGTCGTCCTGTCCTTGTCGGTCATGCACGGCTTCGTCTATTCGCTCGCCTTTCGTGGCGGTCACAGCGTGGAAGAAGGCGCGGACAGATGGCACGCTTTCATTCGCTTCACCTTGCCCGGCTACGTCGTCGCATTTGCCGTCAGTTACTACAGCCTTTGGACCTTTCAGGGGCTGGACGATCTGGCAGCGATCGAGATCGTACTCGCTGTTATCGTCCTCACTTTTCCAGCAGCTATCGGCGCTGCTGCTGCCCGGCTCATCCTCTAGGAGTTTCCATGACACTTGATCGCAAAGGGAAGAATGCGGAAACTTCCAATCCCCTGTGGATCGAGTGGGGCACTGGCATCGTTTCGCTTGTTCTCGTCGCCGGTCTGATTGGCTGGGTCGCAGTCGATCTGGTCTTTGCCAAAGACAGTCCACCGGACCTCGCAGTGGGTGTCACCGCAGTCGACAAAGTTGCATCCGGCTGGCTTGTGCTATTCGAAATCGCGAACATGGGCTCGCAAACCGCTGCGGAAGTCCAGGTTGAAGGCAATCTTGAAGCCAGTGGAGAAACTGTTGAAGAAGCATCAGCCACAGTCGACTACGTCCCCGGACAATCTAAGGCACGGGGCGGCCTGATCTTTTCCCAAAATCCGGATGAGATGCAACTTACCTTACGCGCTGTCGGCTATCGACAGCCATGAGAAAGCGCTGGCGGAAATGCAATCTGAAGTTTTAAATTTACGAAGTATTAATCGATGCCGCACTAAAAATCATCGAAGAGTATTTCAGGTTGGCTTCGACTCCCATGACAGCCAGACCAGTCAAAACTCGTCGGGTGATAAGGCATAAATTGCAAAGCGATTGATCACTAACCAGACGGTGCGGCAGGGGCAAGGGCCGACCGAATGGGTTGACGAACTTCATTGCGCGAAGAAGATCGATGCTCAAAAATCGTATCGAAGAATGGATCATTCGGGATATTGGCCCGACCGAGTTCGACAACTGGGACAATGTCATGCGCTTTGCGCTACGCTTGTCCGTCAGGATCGCGCTCGTTGCCTGTGGCATGGTTGCCGGCATTCTTGCGCTGATGCATCACTTCGAGCTTCTCCTCAATCCCCTGTGGCGCGATCTTGCGATCGGTTGCTGTATCGCAGCATTGGTCGGGTTCAATCTGACGATGATCGCATCAATGTATATGGGCTATGCCGTCATCCATCTGGCCAAGACACGCCTGGAATTCCAGCAATTGAGCCGGACGGATATGCTCTCTGGACTCCTCAATCGGCGGGCTTTCATTGAAGAGATGTCAGGTATCGACCGCGGTCAACTTCTCGTGCTCGACATAGATCGTTTCAAGCAGATCAACGACAAATTTGGCCACATGGCGGGAGACGACGTGATCGTCGCCGTTGCCACGATGTTGCGGGAAATGATCGACACGCCGCACAAGGTCGCCCGGATCGGCGGCGAGGAATTCGCAGTCCTTTTTGTCGGCATCGATGGTTCAGAAGCCTTGTCCCGCGCTGAAAAGATCCGCCGCATCGTGGAATCCAACACAACCCAGCTGGTACAGCAGACCATCGCTGTCACCGTCTCTGGCGGCCTGGCGGATTTGACGCCCCTTCGGGATTTCTCGGCCGCCTATGCGGCAGCCGACAAGGCGCTCTATTTGGCAAAGACCAGCGGTCGCAACCAGATGGTGCATGAAAGCGATATCAGACATCTGGATATCGATCCCGATCCAGACCCGAAAGAGCCTTTCTTTACGGGCAGCCAGACCCTAAGACTGGTCTGAATTAAGGTTCGATAAGTTCAAGCCATTCGTCTTCGGTCATCACTGTGACTCCGAGTTCGCGCGCCTTGTCGAGCTTGGATCCTGCACCCGGACCCGCCACCACATAATCCGTCTTCTTCGACACAGAGCCAGCCACCTTCGCTCCAAGCGACTCTGCCCGTGCCTTGGCCTCGTCACGCGTAAAACGCTCGAGAGAGCCTGTGAAGACGACAGTCTTCCCCGTGACGGGACTGACTTGCACCGGACCGCTTTCGACCGCCTGCGGCGACACCTGTTCGACAAGCCTGTCGATCACCTCGACATTGCGTGGTTCCTTGAAGAATTCGACAATCGACGCCGCAACGACTTCGCCGATGCCCTCGATGGCGTTGAGTTCGTTCCATGCCTCGCCATGCTTAGGCGCGGCCGCCGCCATGGCCTCGGCAAAGGCCCCGTAGCTGCCATAGGAACGTGCCAGCAACTTAGCGGTCGTTTCCCCCACATGGCGGATGCCGAGAGCAAAGATGAAGCGATTGAGCGCGATCTCGCGTCTGGCGTCGATCGCCTCGAACAACTTGCGAACACTTACCCGACCAAAGCCCTCGATGTTTTCAAGCTTGGTCAGGGAATTCTCCTGCCGTGATTTCAGGGTGAATATGTCGGGTGCAGTCCGGACCATTAGAGCCGGATCGTCGCTCTCGAAGAAGAAGTCGACCTGTTTCGTTCCGAGGCCTTCGATGTCGAAGGCATTTCGGGAGACGAAATGCTTCAGATGCTCCATGGCCTGCGCGCGGCAAACGAAACCACCTGTGCAACGCGTCACCGAATCGAGCTTGCCGGTCTTTTCGTTCCGCTCCCGCACGGCATGGCTGCCGCAAACCGGGCATTTGCCTGGAAAGGCATATTTGACCGCATCGCTCGGCCGCTTCTCCAGCACCACATCCAGCACCTGCGGAATGACATCGCCTGCGCGCTGCACGATCACCGTGTCGCCGATGCGGATGTCGTGCTCCTCCTCACGGATGCGCGCACCCGAATTGCCGATACCCTCGATATAGTCAGCATTGTGGAGGGTCGCATTGGTGACAACCACTCCCCCGACGGTGACCGGCGTCAGCCGCGCAACCGGCGTCAGCGCCCCGGTGCGCCCGACCTGAATGTCGATCGCCTCGACCGTGGTGAAGGCCTGTTCAGCCGGAAACTTGTGGGCCGTCGCCCAGCGTGGCGAGCGCGAACGGAAACCGAGCCGTCCCTGGAGGTCGAGGCGGTCGACCTTGTAGACGACACCGTCGATGTCATAGTCGAGGTCAGCACGCTGCAATCCGATATCCCGATAGTGATCGAGGATCTCCTGTACTGATGTCAGACGGCGCGTCAGCGGATTGACCGGAAAGCCCCAGCGCTTGAACACATCGACCATGCCCGATTGCGTGTCCGCCGGCATGGTCCTGATCTCACCCCAGGCATAGGCGAAAAAGCGCAGATTGCGGCTGGCAGTGACCTTCGGATCGAGTTGACGCAGCGAACCTGATGCGGTGTTGCGCGGGTTGACGTAGGTCTGTTTGCCCTCCGCTTCCATCTGCGCATTGAGCGCGAGGAAGTCAGACTTCGCCATGTAGACTTCGCCACGCACCTCGACCACATCCGGAGCGTCGGACGGCAAGGTCTGTGGAATATCCTTAATCGTCAGAATATTGGCCGTTACGTTTTCACCGGTCGTCCCGTCGCCGCGGGTCGCAGCCGTCACCAGCTTGCGGTTCTCGTAACGCAGCGACATCGACAGCCCGTCGATCTTCGGCTCTGCCGTGAACGCGATGGAATTGTCCGGCAACTGGCCTAAAAAACGATAGACCGAGGCGACGAAATCCTGAACGTCGTCATCCGAAAACGTATTGTCGAGCGATAGCATCGGCCGGGCATGCACCACCTGGGCAAAGATCCCGGCGGGCGCCGCGCCGACCCGTTGCGATGGACTGTCGGTCCGTACCAGCTGCGGGAAGCGCGCTTCGATGGCGTCGTTCCGCCGCTTCAGCGCGTCGTAATCCGCGTCCGAAAGTGCAGGATTGTCCTTGCCATGATAGAGGGCGTCATGATGCGCGATCTCGGCTGCGAGGCGTTCGAGTTCTGCACGCGCCTCATCCTCGCTCATGTCGTCGACTGCAGGGATCTGTGCAAGCATGGCGCCCTCCGAAACTGTGCGTGCCGGTCATACCCGAAAACGGGCGAATGAAAAGATGGCGGATCTTCAATCCGAAAGCTTGTCCATGTCCAGTCGTGCCGTCAGCGGCAGATGGTCGGACGCAACCCGCGCAAGCGCACTGTCATGCACCGTCAGATCGGTAATCATGTCGGCCCGATTGCCCATGATGCGATCAAGCGACAAGACGGGCAGCCGCGCGGGAAAACTGGGGATTGCCGGCGGCAGGGGCCCAAAAATCGGTTCGAGCCGGGTCAGTGCAGAACCGGGTCCCAGACGCCACTCGTTGAAGTCCCCCATCAGGATGGTGGGTCGCTGGTCCCGCGCCTTCAAGATATCAAGGATCACATCTGCCTGTTGCCGACGCGCCCAGCGCAACAGCCCGAGATGCGCGGCAACGATCCGGAGCCCGGCGCGCCCGTGAAAATCGATCTCCGCCACAAGCGCACCGCGTGGCTCAAGCCCGGGCAGCGCCACCTGATGCACGTCGCGAATCGCCCCCTGCCGGAAGAGCAGGAGATTGCCGCGCCAGCCATGCGACTTCGTCGACGTCACCACAGGCACAGGAACCAGGCCGGTTTCCAGCCGAAGCCGGTTGAGATCGAGCAGGCCCGACCGCTCGCCAAACCGCTGATCAGCCTCCTGCAACGCGATCACATCCGGCTTGATCTCCCTGATGACGTCGATGATCCGGCCAGGATCGAAACGCCCGTCTGTACCGACGCATTTGTGTACATTGTAGGATGCGACCGTGATCGCGCCGTCGAGGTCGGCGCGCTCGCGCATCGTGTCAGGACGTTGACGCCGATTGCGGAACGAATTCATCATCGTCTTTGCGAGGCTCGGGGCAGCTTTTTTCATCGCGCTGATCAACGTCCCATCATTTCATTTCCTCACAAGACCCGCATGGACGCAAGCTAGATCGGCCTGACATCACAAATAGGGCGAACCGAGCCAAAACAAGCGGTCGAGCAATCGGAGCGGCAAGGAACGCGCCTTCAGCGCATCCAGTGTCAGTTCCTCGGCATCCGCCATCAGCCCATCGATCCGTCTGCCGATCTGCTCGGCCAGCGCATGATCGAAAACTTCCAGATCGATTTCGAAATTCAGCCGCAGTGACCGCGCATCGAGATTGGAGGAGCCGATGAAGCACCATTTACCGTCGACGATCATCAGTTTGGAATGATCAAAAGGGGCAGCAGCAAGATAAACGCGGCATCCCTCTTTCAGGACCTCGCTCATCTGCGCCAGCATGGCCCGCGCCACGATGGCAAGATTGTTCTCAGCCGGGACCACGATCTCCACACGCACACCCCGGCGAGCCGCCGTGTTCAACGCGGCGAGAAAGGTAGTGTCCGGGAGGAAATAAGGGGAGACGATCCGAATGGATTCCTCGGCGACTGAAAACGCGCCGAGCAGCATCTTGAGGTTGGTTTCGAGATGCGAATCGGGGCCGGAGACAATCGTCCGGACATAGGCGCCCTCACCCGGCACGGCATCGGGCAGCCGCACCCGCCATTCGGGTGACACCAGCAACTCATTGGTCTCGAAATACCAGTCTTCTGCAGCAACCGCGAGAATGTCGGCGACCACAGGCCCGGTCACCCGGAAATGCGTATCACGTGCCGCACCTTCGCCGGTAAAGCCTTCACGCAGGTTCATGCCCCCGACAAAGGCCACCTGCCCGTCTGCGACCAGGATCTTTCGGTGTGTCCGCAGATTCGCATAAGGCAGACGCAGTCCGACGATAACCTGTCCGTTGAAGGACACCACGGGAACGCCTGCATCCTCGAGATAACCGATGATACTGGGAACGCTGTAGCGGGCGCCCACAGCGTCAACCACGACCCTGACGCTAACACCCCGCCTATGGGCTCGAATCAGGCTGTCGGCAATGCTGAGGCCGATCGCATCCCGGTCGAAGATATAGGTTTCGAGAATGACGCTTGCCTCGGCAGCATCGATCGCCTCTCGCATCGCGGCGAACGTCTCTTCGCCCGTGGCAAGCAGATCCACATGATTACCCGATGACAGAGGATGACGCGCCACCCGGTCACCAAGCCCCTTCATCTGGTCGAAGCGCCCGCCAAAGTGGTCGGCGACAACGTCACGGCTGATCGCATAGAGGGACAGATCCCGCCAGATATCGTCGAGTGCCAGACTGCGGCGATGCACGACCCCTGCCCGCCGCATCCGGTTGATGCCGGCCACGCCATAGATGAGCGCTCCAACCAGTGGCGACAGGATGATGATGCCGACCCAGCCCAGGGCCGAGCGCACCTCGCGCTTGGTCATTGCCGCATGCACGGCGGCAAGCGATCCGAGCACGATCGACAGGAGCGCAAGAGTTTCAGCCCAATAGGTCTGGATGACGTCGATCATGGCATGCCGGCTAAGAGAAGTGTCTACCGCTACATAAAGGGCGCAGGCGGTGCCGGTTCAAGCCTCACCGGCAAGAAGCTTGGCCGCTGCCGCGCGCGCTTCGTCAGTCACCGAGGCACCGGCCAGCATACGGGCGATTTCTTCGCGACGATGCTCAGGCGTCATGATCGCAACGCGGGTTGCAATCTTGTCGCCGGCATCGCCGGTCGGGCCCTTGGCAATCAGGAAATGCGTCGTCGCACGAGCCGCAACCTGCGGCGCATGGGTTACCGACAGAACCTGAACCGTATCCGACAAGCGCTTCAGCCGCTGCCCGATCGCGTCAGCGACGGCACCGCCGACACCGGTATCAATTTCGTCAAAGACCAACGTCGGCGCAGAACCGCGATCGGCAAGCGCTACCTTCAGGGCAAGCAGGAAGCGCGAAAGTTCACCGCCCGATGCGACCTTAAGAATAGGGCCGGGGCGCGTGCCAGGGTTGGTCTGAACATGGAACTCGACGGTGTCGATACCCTCAGGACCACCATTCTCGGGATCGGTGGCGATCTCCACCATGAAGCGGGCCCGTTCCAGCTTGAGGGCTGGAAGCTCCTGCATGACGGCATCGGCAAGCGCCGAGGCTGCATTCCGGCGCTTCTCGGAAAGCTGTTGCGCGAGATGATCGTAATGCGCCCTGGCCTCCCGCGCTGAGGCTTCAAGCTGGCCGAGCCTCTCTTCGCCGGCATCGAGGTCAGCGAGATCTGCGACCATCTTTTCCGCAAGTGCGGGCAGGTCGGTCACCGCAACGGAATATTTGCGGCCAGCGGCACGAAGCGCGAAAAGCCGCTCCTCGACACGCTCCAGCTCGCGCGGATCGAACTCGGTACGGCGCAGGGCAGCCTCGACCTCCATCTGCGCTGCAGACAAAGTATCAAGCGCACTGCCTAAAAGCTGCACGGTTTCCTCAAGAAGACCCGGTGCCTCGTGGCTCTTGCGTTCGAGACGCCGCATCATCGAGGCAATGAGTGGGACGGGAGATGCATGGCCATTGAGAAAATCGGATGCCTCGGAGATGTCGCCGGCGATCCGCTCCGACTTCTGCATGCGCGAACGCTTCTCGGCGAGCTCGTCCTCCTCGCCATCCTGCGGTGACAGGCCTTCGAGCTCTTCGACCGAAGCACGAAGATAGTCTGCCTCGCGAGCAGCCGCTTCAACCTTGGCCTTGTGCGCCTTGAAGCTGCGCTCGGCATCGCGCCAGCGCCGAAAGCTTTCACCCAGCCCAACCGCTTCATCGGTCAGACCGGCAAAGGCATCGAGCAAGGTCCGATGGGTGTCGATTTCCGTCAGCGCTCGGTCGTCATGCTGCCCGTGGATCTCGACCATCAACTGGCCGACCTGGCGCATCAGCTGAACGGAAACCGGCTGGTCGTTGATATAGGCGCGTGTCCGTCCATCCGCTGATTGCACGCGGCGGAAGATAAGATCGCCGTCGTCGTCGACGCCATTTCCCTTGAGAAGCGTGCGGGCCGCATGGCTAGCTGAAACGTCGAAGACAGCCGTTACCTGTCCCTTGTCTTCGCCATGACGCACAAGCGACCCATCACCGCGCCCACCAAGAGCCAGGGACAGACTGTCGAGCAAAATAGACTTGCCGGCCCCGGTTTCGCCGGTCAGCACGGACAGACCCGACTCGAACGACAGGTCCAACCGCTCGATCAGAACGATATCGCGGATCGAAAGCTGGACCAGCATGAGTTCAACGTCTCGCTTGCGATGGCCTCAGGAACCGACGAGCAGGTTGCGACCAGCACGTGCGATCCAGGAGCCGGAGTTTTCCCGTGGCTCAAGCCCGCCGCGCTGCAGAAGCTTGTAGCTGTCGGCATACCACTGGCTGTCCGGGTAATTGTGACCGAGAACGGCGGCTGCCGTCTGGGCTTCCTGAACCACACCCATGGCGAAATAGGCTTCGACCAGACGGGCGAGTGCTTCTTCGATCTGGTTGGTATTCGGATACTTTTCGACGACCATCCGGAAACGCGAAATGGCAGCAAGATATTCCTTGCGCTCGAGGTAGTAACGACCGACCTGCATTTCCTTGCCGGCGAGCTGGTCGCGGGCAAAGCGGATCTTGGCCTGCGCATCGTCAACATATTCCGAATCCGGATAGTTATCGACCACGCGCTGCATAGCATCGATCGTCTTGACCGAATTGCGTTGATCCTGCGTGACGCTCGAGATCTGCTTCCAGTAGGACAGACCGACAAGATACTGCACGTAAGCCGAATCATCGGACTCTGGATAAAGCTTCATGTAGCGGTCGCCGGTCGAGATCGAATCGGCATAGCGGCCCAGGCGATACTTGGTGAAGGTACTCATCACCAGCGACTTGCGCGACCACTCGGAGAACGGATGCTGGGCATCGACCGCATCAAACTTGCGGGCTGCCTCGGACATCTTCCCGGCCTTGATGTTGGCGAGACCCTGATTGTAGAGCACTTCCGGCGGGTCGGTTTCCGCCGCCAGCTTAGTGATGTCGAGATCGGGGTCGCTCTGGCATCCAGCGAGCGCGCCCGCGACTGACACCATGACACAGAGGCTTGCAATACGTGCGGCTTTCTTCACAACGACCGATCCTACTTGATTCATTCCAAAGATCCCGATTGCAGCGCCGTGTGGTCCCGTCGCGTCAGACCGAGTTTCTAGCCACAAATGCGGCATCAGGGCAACGCAGTGATGGCCATTTAACGCAATTTTATGGCATGGGCCCAGAAAGTTTCGGCTCCGCCCACTTGCCACCGAAACAAAAACGCCGGCCTTCTGCAAGCCGGCGTTTGGTGAATTCACATGTCAGCAGCAGATCAAGCCGACCAAGGCGCAAACTCGGCTATCTGGACCGGCACGAATTCGCGGGCCCGAACACGCATGTCGCGGCTCGGCGCCTCGACGACTTCATAAGCCGTGGGATCGCTGAGCAGCGCCTTCAGCGCATTGGCATTGAGCTTGTGGCCACCGCGATAAGAGCGATAGCAGCCGATGAACTGGGCACCAGCAAGCGCCAAGTCACCCACGGCATCCAGCGTCTTGTGCCGGACGAATTCGTCCTTCTCGTAGCGGAGGCCTTCGACATTGATCACCGTGTCGTCATCCGAGATCACAACGGAATTTTCCAGCGAGGAGCCGAGTGCGAAACCGGCTGCCCAAAGGCGCTCGACATCCCGCATGAACCCGAAGGTTCGCGCCCGCGACAGCTCATCCTTGAAAGACTGTGCGGAGAGATCACCAGCCCAGGTCTGGCGGCCGATCAGCTTGCTGTCGAAATCGATCTCGACCTCGAATCGCGTGCCGTCATAAGGACGGAACTCGGCCCAGGACGAACCCGATTCGATTCGCACCGGCTTCGTCACGCGGATGTAGCGACGCTTGACGCCAAGATTGGTCATGCCGACCTGCTCGATCGAATCAATGAAGACTTCCGAGCTGCCATCCATGATCGGCATTTCGGCGCCATCGACTTCGATCACGACATTGTCGAGGCCAAGCGCGTAGAGTGCTGCCATCACATGTTCGATCGTCGCAATCGAATGGGCCGGAGACGTGCCAAGCACGGTGCAGAGATCGGTGTTCCCGACATGCGCCGACACCGCACGATATTCGCTCGTCGTGCCATCATCGAGTTGGCGGACAAAGACAATGCCGGTTCCAGCCTCGGCCGGCTGAAAGGTGATCGTCACGCTCTTGCCGGAATGAACTCCAATACCAGTCAGCGAAAGCGGTGCCGCGATGGTTGTTTGAAATCCGAGCAGAGCGATTGCCATTCCATAAAGCCTTGTCTTGTGCGACGCGTGAGCCGGGATGATGGTTGCCCTAGCCTGCCGTCAAGTCATGTCCCGGTGCGGATCATGCACCTTGTTCATCGTCATACATACGGACTGAAGGCCATAGATCAAATCACTGTTTCTTTCGCTTTGTAACGAAGCCAAGCCGCTGAAAGATATAGGGATATTACCGCGCAAAAGCCCGTTCCAGAACGCAAGAAACCCGGGCTATCGGCCCGGGTCTCGAAGGTGGTGAAGAATCGCTCAGTTCGTCTGGCGGCGCAGGAATGCTGGGATTTCCAGCTCGTCCCCTTCGCTTGCCGAGCGGGCAGGCGTTGCGCGACCGTGATCGTCAAGCTGACCGCGGCGCGGCGCATAGAGGCTGGCCTCTGCCGAGAGCGGGCGGCGCTGCTGCGACGGAGCCTGCGGAGCCGAACCCGTCATGTCGCCCATGACTTCCTCGTCCTGATGGCGGCCGAGAGAGTTGGTGATGCGCTTCAGGAGACCCATCGGGCCACGCTCATCCTGGGCGGCAGGGGCTGCCGTAGCCGCGTTACGATGATCCATCTCTGCCCGGACGACCGGCGAGAAGTCCTCGACCTTCGGCATGCGAACCGGCTCAGGCGCCATACGCTGCATGTTGGCGACCGGATCCATCATCATCGGCGCCGGAGCGACCGGCGCCTGCATGACAGGTTGAGCCGGAGCGACAGGAGCCGGCGCATAGGTCGGAGCCTGCGGCTGGATCATCTGCGGGGCAGGAGCGACCTCCGGTGCGGGGCTTGCAAACAGCTTGCTGGCCGGGCGGAAATCGTTCTGTACCGGCTGAGCCTGCTGGAGTGCTGCCATCGACTGACGGGCAACGGCGATTTCGAGTTCACGCTCCATTTCAGCTTCAGCCGAACGGATGGTCTCGGCGACCGGGTCCATTCCGGTCTTGGGAGCCTGCGTCATTGCAGGCTGATATGCGGCCGCTGCCGGAGCAACGGCCGCGGAGGGACGCATAACGGGCTTTGCGACCGGAGCAGCGTCGTAACCGCGGGCAGCCATGGCAGCCCGATCAATACCCGTTGCCACGACGGACACGCGGATGATGCCTTCCAGCGCTTCGTCGAAGGTCGCACCGAGAATGATGTTGGCGTCCGGATCGACTTCTTCGCGGATACGGGTCGCGGCTTCGTCGACTTCAAACAGTGTGAGGTCACGACCACCGGTGATGGAGATCAGGAGGCCCTGAGCGCCCTTCATCGAGGTTTCGTCGAGCAGCGGGTTTGCAATGGCAGCTTCTGCAGCCTGCATGGCACGGCCTTCGCCGGACGCTTCGCCGGTGCCCATCATGGCGCGGCCCATCTCGCGCATCACGGAGCGAACGTCCGCGAAGTCGAGGTTGATCAGGCCTTCCTTGACCATCAGGTCGGTGATGCAGGCAACGCCCGAATACAGCACCTGGTCGGCCATTGCGAAGGCGTCGGCGAAGGTGGTGCGGTCGTTGGCGATGCGGAAGAGGTTCTGGTTCGGGATGACGATCAGCGTGTCGACCGACTTCTGCAGTTCCTCGATACCCATCTCGGCCAGACGCATGCGGCGACCGCCTTCGAAGTGGAAGGGCTTCGTGACGACGCCGACTGTCAGGATGCCCTTGTTGCGGGCGGCCTGAGCGACAACAGGAGCAGCACCGGTACCGGTACCGCCACCCATGCCGGCGGTGACGAAGCACATGTGCGTACCGTTGAGATGGTCGATGATCTCGTCGATGCACTCTTCAGCGGCGGCGCGGCCGACTTCCGGCTGCGAACCCGCACCGAGGCCTTCCGTGACGTTGACGCCGAGCTGGATGATGCGCTCGGCCTTGGTCATGGTCAGCGCCTGGGCATCCGTGTTGGCGACGACGAAATCGACGCCCTGCAGGCCAGCGGTGATCATGTTGTTGACGGCATTGCCGCCACCGCCACCCACACCGAACACGGTGATGCGTGGCTTCAGCTCAGTGATATCTGGCTTCTGCAGCTTGATGGTCATGGTACCCGTTCCTTCTTTTTCCGGCCGCATCGCCAAGCCGGCCATGGTATTTCAACAGATTTTCCTTGGCCGAACCTTATGATCCGGCCGCTAACTCAAAAACTCTCTTTCAGCCATTGCCCCATACGAGCGAAGCGGCTGTTTCCGTTGCCAAAGGGCGAGAAGAGCCCGCCCTGCCCGGCATGTGTCTCCTGGTCCGCCATCTGCGGATAGATCGTCAGTCCGACGGCTGTCGAAAACGCCGGTCCCTTGGCAGCCGCTGGCAGACCCGACACGCCCATCGGGCGACCGATCCGCACATTGCGCGCCAGGATCTTCCGTGCCGCCTCAGACATGCCCGTCAGCTGGCTTGCGCCGCCGGTCAGCACGACCCGCTTGCCAACGATCGGCGAAAAACCTGACGCCTGGATCCGGTCGCGCAGCAATTCGAGGGTCTCCTCGATGCGCGCGCTGATGATCCGGGTGAGCAGAGCCTTGGGCACCTGAATCGGTTGGTCGCGGTCGTCTTCGCCGATCGGCGGGACAGACACGACTTCGCGATCATCGGCGCCATTGGCGACAGCCGAACCGTGAACGACTTTCAGACGTTCTGCATCCTCGATACGGGTGGAAAGCCCGCGCGCCAGATCTGTGGTCACATGATGACCGCCGATCCCGATGGCGTCCGTATGGATCAACTTGCCTTCCGCGAAGACCGAGATGGTGGTCATGCCACCGCCAAGATCAATCGCTGCGCAACCAAGCTCCACTTCGTCGTCAACCAGGGCAGCAAGCCCGCTGGCATAAGGCGTGGCAACCACACCTTCGACGGTCAGATGAGCACGGTTGATGCAGAGCTCGAGATTGCGGAGCGCTGCACGTTCGGCCGTGACCACATGCATGTCGACGCCGAGGACGTCGCCATACATTCCAAGTGGATCACGGATTCCCCGCTCGCCGTCAAGCGAAAAGCCTGTCGGCAGCGAATGCAGCACGGCCCGGTCGTTGCCCTGCGACTGCTGGCCAGCCGCGATCAACACCTTGCGGAGGTCGGAGCCTTCCACTTCCTGGCCACCGAGATCGATGGTTGCCGTGTAGACGTCAGACCCGATTCGGCCCGCTGAAACGTTGACGATCAGACTTTCGACCGTAAGCCCGGCCATGCGTTCCGCTGCGTCCACGGCCAGACGTACGACGTTCTCGACGGCATCGAGGTCGGCAATGACGCCCGACTTCACGCCGTAGGACCGCTGGTGACCGAGACCGATCACTTCGACATTATGGGTGCGGCCCGGCAGGACGGACGTTTCGCGCCGCGGCGTCAGGCGTGCAATCAGGCAGACAACCTTTGTCGAGCCGATGTCGAGCACCGAAACGACATGCGCCCGCTTCGAGGAAAGCGGCTTGGAACGCGGAAGACCGAAGGAGGAACCACCGAAGATGCTCATATCTTCTGCTCCAGCTTCTTGAGTGTTTTGCGACGCTCCTCGAGGGCAGCGGTACGTCGCCCCTGGGCTTCCGGCGTCAGACGCACCGTGACCCGATCGGGGAGACGAAGGTCGATTGCGGCGATATCGCGCGAGAGCACAGACTGCTCCTTTTCGAAACGGTTGAGGAGCGCCAGCGCGTCGGCAATCTTCCCCTCCGGCAGACGAACGATGATGCCATTGTCCATGTGGACGTCCCAACGGCGCCCGCCGACGCGAACAAAGGCCTTGACCCGCGATGCAATTGCCGGCCAGGCCGAGAATTCTTTCTCGACCGCCGCAGCAGCACTTTCCGCATCGCGACCGACGAACAACGGCAGCGACGCAAACTTGTTGTCGCGCAGCGGCGCAATCACGCTGCCCGAACGCTCGATCAAGGACAAATCGGTTCCATGCTGCCAGATGCCGTAGGCCTGGCGCTCACGCAGCAGAATTTCGACGGTTGCCGGATAAACCTTGCGGATCTCCACCGATTCGATCCAGGGAAGCTCGGCAATTGCGGTGCGCGCCGCGGCAATGTCGAGACCGAGAAGGCTCGTCGAGCCATCAAGACCAAGCAACTGAAGAATATCGATTTCGGACGTATGCTGATTGCCGGAGACCCTGACGTCCTCAACGGCGAACCCTACACCGGAAGTCGTAGCCTCCACGACAGCCGGCCAATGGCCACCAACGATCGTTCCGTGAAGCGCGACGGCAGAATAGAAGCTGATCAGCGACATCTTGCCGAGATGGCGCGGCAAAACGATGCGACCGGCGCAAAGGCTGAGGATAAACCGCACGACGCGACGTAAAGGACGCGGCAGCACGACACCCTCACCCGAAGCATGAGCAACCGCATTGGCGCCCCTGCCGTTCACCGATTTATTGCCGCTCAACGAGAACAAGAAGCGTCCTCCACCATCCAACGCAGGAATTCACCAAAGTCATAGCCGGCATGCGCCGCCATTTCCGGCAGCAGCGAGGTCGGGGTCATGCCGGGCTGGTTATTCAACTCCATCCAGATCAGATCGCCCTCTTCGGACATCCGGTCGTCGTAGCGAAAGTCTGAGCGACTCACTCCGCGACACCCGAGCGCCCGATGCGCCGTCAGCGCCAAGTCTTGTATTTTTTGGTAAATTTTCGGTGAAATTTGCGCAGGAAGGACATGCTCAGAGCCCCCGGCCGCATACTTCGCATCAAAATCGTAGAAGACATGACCGAGAGGAACGATCTCAGTGACCCCGAGAACCTTGTCGCCCATGACACCGCAGGTCAGCTCGTGACCAGCGACATAACGCTCGACCATAACCTCGTCGCCATACTTCCATTCGCTCGACGTCAGGATCTGCGGTGGATGCGTCATATCCTCACGAACGATGACCACACCAAAGCTTGACCCTTCGCGAACTGGCTTCACCACATAGGGAGGCGCCATCGGATGAACCGTACCGATATCGAAGCGATTGAGAACAATCGCTTCCGCAACAGGCACGCCTGCCTGTGCCGCAACGATCTTCGCCTGGCGCTTGTCCATGGCAAGCGCCGAAGCCAGCACCCCCGAATGCGTGTAAGGAATCTGGAGATATTCGAGCACACCCTGGATCGTGCCATCCTCGCCGTAAGGCCCATGCAGCGCATTGAAGGCGACATCCGGCCGCAACTCTTCGAGCACCCGGCCAATATCACGGCCGACATCCACGCGACTGACACGATAGCCGACGGATTCGAGGGCTGTGGCGCAGGCTGCCCCCGAAGACAAGCTCACCGGCCGCTCCGAAGAAAATCCACCCATCAAAACCGCAACATGCCTGCCAGTCATCAACGCCTCGCAAAATTCGATACCTGCCCCGCGACTCTCAGGTCGCACGGGCTTTCTGCAAGATCAGTTGAACAACATTAAGGTTAATGAACCGTTTACTTTCGTTAACCAGGACCACTTTCAGGCCACGAAAAATCCTCCGATAGAGAATTAAAATCGGAGGATATCAAGCTGAAAATATGAACGATTTAGGGGCTGCGCACAAAAAGTTTCAATGCAGCAAGGCAACCGCTGGAGCGCTCATGAAATCGCGTCGTAAACCTGTGTCACGATCCAGAAACTGATCGGCATGGACGATTCGGTTGCGCCCTGCAGCCTTGGCGACATACATCGCCTGATCAGCCCGACAGAACATTTCGCTAAACCCCGCCCCCGTGGCAGCCTCGGCAATTCCAGCAGAGACCGTCACCGGGATATGGCCGCCAGGGCCGAAGAAAGCCCTGCACTCAACCGCGAGACGCACATGTTCGGCAATATCCATCACCGAGGCATCACCGTCACTGCCAATGAGGATGGCGAACTCCTCCCCGCCCAGGCGTGCTGCCATCCCATCCGCTGGTACGATCCGGCGTAGAATCTCGCCCACTTCAGCGATGACCTCGTCGCCAGCCTTGTGGCCGAAGTTGTCATTGATTGCCTTGAACCGGTCGATATCAAACAGGACCATCGAGACCGGCCCCTTCATCCGCTCAAACTGCTCGACGAATGCACGCCGATTCATCAGTCCAGACAGCATGTCGGTTCGGCTGAGAAGTTCGAACTTCTGCCGGGAAATACGTAGATCATAAATGGCAAGGCCGACGACGGCATATGCAACGAGCGCCACCAAAAACGAAACGGGTGGCGTAAGCACGGTCGCGATCGCCAGTGCCGGACCCAGCGGATAGGGCAGGAGGTTGAAGGCGACCAGCAACAAATGGGCGAGCAGATTAAGCCCATAAGCAACAAAGGCGATTTTGGCCGCCATCCAGGTCGCCTTGCTCCATACGGCAGCACGGGACGAAAACTCGCCCAGCGTTAGCTGCCGTATCACCCAATGCCGCGCAAATCTGACCATAAACCACCCCTGGACTGGAGGGAGCTTACGTTACGCGAGTTAAAAAACCGTCGTAGAGCGACTCGCGGCAGTCAGACAGCCGCGCTTCCCATGAACGGCTTGACCTCACGACCAGGCATAAAGATGCCAAGCCGCTTGATTTCCCATTCAAGTTTGACGCCGGTTTTCTCGAAGACCTGCTGGCGAACACTCTCGCCAAGATATTCGAGATCGTAGCCAGTGGCATGGCCGACATTGATCATGAAGTTGCAATGCAGGGATGACATTTGCGCACCGCCGATCATCAGTCCCCTGCATCCGGCCTCGTCGATCAATTCCCAGGCTGAATGGCCTTCCGGATTTTTGAAGGTCGACCCGCCCGTTTTCTCCTTCACCGGCTGCACCGTCTCGCGGTGGTGACGCACGGCATCCATGTCGGCGCGGATCTTGGCCTTATCCTCGGGATAGCCCTCGAACAGCGCGCTGGTGAAGATCAAGCCCTCAGGGGCTGCAGAATGACGGTAGCTGTAGCCCATATCCGCGTTCGACAGCACGTGAATATTGCCCTTGCGATCGACCGCCTCGACTTCGACCAGCCGACCCGCCGTATCGCCGCCATTGGCACCCGCATTCATGCGGATCGCCCCACCGATGGAGCCCGGAATGCCATAGTAGAAGTGGAAGCCGCCGATATTATTGTCCATCGCCATGGCGGCGATGTGCTTGTCCGGGCAAATCGCGCCAGCGCGAATTCGGTTCTCACCAGCAAGCTCGACCTGACCAAAACCCTTGGCCGACAGCCGGATCACCACACCGGGGATGCCGCCGTCACGCACCAGAAGGTTGGAGCCAACACCGACCACCGTCAGCGGAACGTCTTCCGGCAAAAGTTTCAGGAACGTCACCAGGTCATTGGTGTCATGGGGTTGAAACATGAGCTCGGCGAGGCCACCCGCCTGGAACCACGTTACACGGTCCATCGGCGCGTCTGGCGTCAGCCGGCCCTTCAGTTCACTGACCCCCGGTCCGAGCGAGGCCAGAAGCTTTTCCCCATCCACCTGTTTCATTCAAGACTTTCCCGCAATTGCATCCAGTTCAGCCGGCAGGGCGGCTGCCCACTGGGTAATGTTACCGGCCCCCAACAGGACCACAAAATCGCCCGGTTGCGCAATGGTCGCAACGAGAGAGGCAAGGTCTTCTGACTTCGGCAGGTAACGTGCGTCACGATGCCCGCCCGACTTGATCCGCGAGACCAGCGTTTCCGAATCGACGCCTGTGATCGGATCTTCGCCCGCCGCATAGACTGGCGACAGGAAAATCGTGTCGGCATCGTTGAAGCAGTTGGCGAAATCCTCGAAGAGACTTGCAAGCCGCGAGAAACGATGCGGCTGATGCACGGCGATAATCCGGCCCTTGCACGATTCACGCGCAGCCTTCAGAACTGCTTTGATTTCCACTGGGTGGTGCCCGTAGTCATCGAAGACCTGCACATTGTTCCAGCTTCCGGTCAAGGTGAAGCGACGCTTCACGCCGCCGAACCCCTCAAGCCCCCGCCGGATCGCCTCTTCCGGAATATCGAGGCGATTGGCAACCGCGATTGCGGCGCAGGCATTCGAGATATTGTGTCGCCCTGGCATGGGCAAGACGAGGTCATTGAAGTTGAACACACGACCGGTCCGACGACGGCGGATCTCCACGTCGAAGATCGAGCGCGTGCCGTCGAGGCGGACGTTGGAAAAGCGCACATCAGCCTGCGGATTTTCCCCATAGGTGATGACCTTGCGATCCTCGATCTTGCCGACCAGCGCCTGCACTTCCGGATGGTCAAGGCACATCACGCCAAAGCCGTAGAACGGAACGTTCTCGACGAACTGGCGGAAGGCGGCACGCGCATTGTCAAAGGTGCCGTAGTGGTCCAGATGCTCCGGATCGATATTGGTGACGATCGCCACTTCAGCCGGCAATTTGAGGAAGGTGCCGTCGGACTCATCCGCTTCGACCACCATCCACTCGCCCTCACCCATGCGCGCATTGGTACCATAGGCATTGATGATGCCGCCATTGATGACGGTTGGATCCATTGCGCCAGCTTCGAGGAGGGCGGCGACCATCGACGTCGTGGTCGTCTTGCCATGCGTTCCGCCAACGGCAATTGCATTGCGGAACCGCATCAGCTCCGCCAGCATTTCCGCGCGCCGAACGACGGGCAGCAGCTTTTCACGCGCCGCGACCAGCTCCGGATTTTCCTTCTTGATCGCTGTCGAAACAACGACGACTTCGGCCTCGCCGAGATTATCGGCGCTATGGCCCACGAAGACCTCGATCCCCTTGGCGCGCAACCGCTGCACATTCGCGCTTTCGGATTGGTCAGAACCTTGGACCTTGTGGCCGAGATTGTGCAGGACTTCTGCAATCCCGCTCATCCCGATGCCGCCAATCCCGATGAAATGGACCAGCCCGATGGTTTTCGGCATTTTCATTGTGTGGCTCCCTTCGACTGGGCGATGCCCTTGCCGGCGGCAATAGCCTCTACGAGATCGGCGAGCAAGCTGGCCGCATCCGGCTTGCCCGTGCTTTTTGCCGCCGCAGCTGTTTGAGCCAGCCTTTCCGGCGCATCCATTGCATCCTGCAGCAACTGCGCAATCCGTTCCGCCGACAGCTCTGATTGCGCAATAACCTCTGCTCCGCCTTCGGCTGCTAGCGCCTTGGCATTGGCGGCCTGGTCGTGATCAAGCGCATAGGGGTAAGGCACGAGGATGCTCGGGCGTCCGATCACTGCGAGCTCAGAGACGGTCGAGGCACCAGAGCGGCATATTACCAGGTGCGCTGACGCAATGCGCGCGGCCATGTCGGTAAAGAACGGCTCAACCTCAGCCGACACGCCGAGTGCCGCATAGGCGTCAACCACCTTCTGGCGATCATCCGGACGGGCCTGTTGGGTGACAACAAGCCTCTGTCGTGCGGCCTCCGGCAAAAGCTTGATAGCCGACGGAATGGCATCGGAAAAGAACTGCGCGCCCTGGCTGCCGCCAAAGACGACAAGCCGGAACGGTTCACCAGCGCCGGACGCCTGGTAGGCGACATTTGACGCTTCGATGACCGCTGGCCGGACCGGATTTCCAGTCAGCACCATCTTGTCACGATAATCGCCAGCCGGCGCCAGAAAGCCGCCGGCAATGGCTTTCACCCGCGAGGCAAGAAGACGGTTGGCACGTCCCATGACGGCATTCTGCTCATGCACAGCAGTCGGAACGCCAAGGCCCGCCGCAGCAAAAAGCGGGGGCACTGTCGGATATCCGCCGAAACCGATGACGGCCTTGGGCTTCAGTCTCGACACCAGCGCACGGCCCTGACGATACCCTTCCCACAACGACAGCAGCGCTTTGACAATGGCGACCGGGTTCTTCGAGCCAATCGTAGCGGAATTGACGGTATGCACAGTGTCAGCCGGAAAGCTTCCAGCATAACGCTCGGCCCGGCGGTCCGTGACGAGATCGACCCCGTAACCGCGACGCTTCAATTCATGCGCCAAGGCCTCAGCCGGGAAAAGATGGCCGCCGGTCCCCCCGGCGGCGAGCAAAATTGTGCCTTTGGACATGGGCTTACTCCGCTGGAACCCCGGCGACGGACCGGAACAGGCTCCGCTCCTGGGCTCGCTTTTCGGGGCGTCGACGGGTCAACGCCAGGATGAAGCCGGCCGTGACGCAGATCGCGGTCATCGACGAGCCGCCATAAGAGATCAACGGCAGGGTCATCCCCTTGGCCGGCAGAAGTTCGAGATTGACGCCGATATTGATCATCGACTGCACACCGAGCAGCAGAACCAATCCGGAAACGGCCAGCCGGTTGAAATCGTTGCGCTCGCGAAATGCATGACTGAGCCCCCGCAGCACGAGGAAGCCGAAGATCGCCACAAGCACCATGCAGAAGATGATGCCGAATTCTTCCGCCGCCACTGAAAAAATGAAGTCTGTATGACTGTCGGGAATGATCCGCTTGACGATCCCCTCGCCGGGACCCTGGCCAAACCAGTCGCCACGGATAATCGCCTCACGCGCTGTATCGACCTGGAAAGTGTCACCCTCCCCGGTCAGGAAGCGGTCGATACGACCTGCGACGTGTGGGAGCGTGTAGTAGGCACCGAACACGCCAAACACACCAAGCGATCCGAGAACCACGATCCAAAGCCATGGCATGCCGGCCATGAAGAACATGGCACCCCAGACGCTGCCGATCAGGATCGTCTGGCCAAGGTCAGGCTGGGCAATCAGCAAGGCGGCTGCAATGCCAAAAAGCAGGATGGCAAACAGATTGCCCGGAATTTCCGGCTGGCGTGCATGTTCGGCAAAGAGCCAAGCGCAGATCACGACAAAGGCAGGCTTCATGAACTCGGATGGCTGGATCGACATGCCGGCCAGCGACAGCCAGCGACGGCCTCCCTTGACCTCGATGCCGATGAACAGCACCAGCACCATCATGATAAGGGCAACGGCAAGAAGCACCATGGCCGTGCGCCGCACCTGCCGTGGCGAGAGGAATGACAGGCCGATCATCACAGTGAGCGCCGGCATCATGAAGAAGGCGTGGCGCTTGACGAAGTGAAAGCTGTCGAGCCCCAGCCGTTCCGCTACGGCAGGCGATGCCGCGAAGGACAGCATCAACCCGATACCCATCAGCAGCACGAAGGTGAACAGGAACAGACGATCAATCGTCCAGAACCAGTCCGCGACAGGACCTCGCTCAACGCGGCTCACCATATCATCTGCCTCCTGTTGGCACGTCGATCAGCATGGTTACCCCGTCGAGCTCCGCGACATGGGCAACGAAGGCCTCACCGCGAACCTCGAAATTCTTGTACTGGTCAAAGCTCGCACAGGCCGGCGACAACATGACGACCGACCCTTCGGTGTCTTCATCAGCATCCTGCGCCGCATGGGCGACGGCACGATCCAGCCGGTCGGAAATCTCAAAGGCCACGCGATCACCCAGTTGTGCAGCAAAGGCGGAGGCCGCCTCGCCGATGAGGTAGGCTTTCACGATGCGCGGGAAAAGTGGTGCGAGGCTTGCGATGCCACCCTCTTTCGGTAAACCGCCGGCAATCCAGTAGATCCGCTCATAGCTTGACAGGGCCGGCGCCGCCGCATCGGCATTGGTCGCCTTGCTGTCATTGACGAACAGCACCTGGCGGCGACGGCCAACCGGCTGCATGCGGTGATTGAGGCCGGGGAAACTCTCAAGTCCTGCGCGGATCTCGGCCACCGAGACACCAACGGCAAGGCAAGCCCCGATCGCAGCGGCAGCATTCTGCGCGTTATGGCTGCCCTTGAGCGTCTGGATCCCGCCCAGCTCCGCGAGCATCGACGTCTTGCCTTGCTCGGCAAGCATGATCGTAGAGCCTTCCGCATAAAGCCCATCGGCCAATGGCTGGCGCTTCGAGATCCGGATGACCTTGTGACCGCCCCGTTCGATGCGATCACCGATCAATTCGCAGTAACTGTCGTCGATCCCAACGATCGCGGTGCCTGCCCCGGCCACCAAGCGCTCCTTCACCTCGGCATAGTGCTGCATCGTCCCATGCCGGTCGAGATGATCCGGTGTGAGGTTGAGCAGGATGCCAGCCGTTGGATTGAGCGTCGGCGCGAGATCGATCTGGTAGGACGAACACTCAACGACGAAGTACCGCCCGTCCTTTGGTGGATCGAGCGTCAGCACGGCACGGCCGATATTGCCGCCGAGTTGCGTGTCCCGCCCCGAAGACGAAAGAATATGGGCAATCAGCGCTGTCGTCGTCGACTTGCCATTGGTGCCGGTGATCGCGATGAATGGGCAACTGGGCGCATGCGCACGACGTTCGCGCACAAAAATCTCGACGTCACCGATGATTTCGACACCCGAGGCCCTGGCCAGCGCAACCGTCCAGTGGGGCTTGGGATGCGTTAGCGGAACGCCCGGCGACAGCACGAAGGACGAAACCTGGCTCCAATCGATCTGCCTGAGATCACCTGTCGAAATCCCGACGGAGGCCGCACGGGTGACGCTATCGGGATTGTCATCCCAGGCAATGACATCTGCGCCACCAGCCAACAGTGCTTGTGCTGTGGCAAGCCCGGACCCTCCGAGACCGAACAGCGCGACCCTCTTGCCCTTGAACGTGGTTGCCGGGATCATCGCGCCCTCACCTGAGCTTCAGTGTCGACAGACCGAGCATGGCAAGCCCGACGGCAATGATCCAGAAGCGGATCACGACCTGGCTCTCTGTCCAGCCGAGCTTTTCAAAGTGGTGATGGATCGGAGCCATCAGGAACACCCGCTTTCCGGTCATTTTGAAATAGCCGACCTGGATGATCACCGAAAGCGTCTCCATGACGAAGAGACCGCCGATGATTGCCATGACAAGTTCGTGCTTCGTGGCGACCGCCACGGAACCGATCAGGCCACCCAGTGCCAGCGAGCCAGTATCACCCATGAAAATCGCCGCCGGCGGCGCATTGAACCAGAGGAAGCCAAGACCAGCGCCGATTACGGCTCCGAGCAGCACTGCGAGTTCCCCAGTCCCCGGCACGAAATGGATCTGCAGGTAGTTCGAGAAGACCGCGTTACCGGTCAGGTAGGCAATCACGCCGAACGAGGCTGCGGCAATCATCACCGGCACGATGGCAAGGCCATCGAGGCCATCGGTCAAGTTGACGGCATTGCCGGCGGCAACGATGACGAACCCACCAAAGATCACAAAGAACAGGCCGAGATCGAGAACGAAATCCTTGACGAAGGGGAAGGCTACCGACGAGCCGAAGGTCGAGGCTTCAGGTCCGGAGGCAAGCGCTGTCGACATCATGAAGTAAACGGCGACACCGGCAATCACGAACTCGATACCCAGACGGGCCTTGCCGGAAAAGCCCTTCTCCGTCTGCTTCGTCACCTTGAGGTAGTCGTCATAAAAGCCGATCGCGCCGAAGCCCAGCGTCACCAACAGGGTCGCGACCACATAAACATTCGAGAGATCTGCCCAAAGCAAGGAAGATACGACGATGCCCGCGAGGATCATCAAGCCGCCCATGGTCGGCGTACCGGCCTTCTTGAAATGCGTCTGAGGGCCATCCGCCCGGATCGGCTGTCCCTTGCCCTGGCGCACCCGAAGTGATGAGATCATCGCGGGGCCGAACAGAAAGACCACCAGGGCCGATGTAAACATGGCGGCGCCTGTTCTGAAGGTAATATACCGGAACAGATTGAAAAACTGAAAGTGGTTCGCCAGATCCACAAGCCAAATCAGCATGGGAGCCCTTTCCAAAAGCCCGGATTAAAACTGGCGCTCCGTGTCGGGGAACGACGGATACTTGTCAAGCAGAGCGGCAACGATCTTTCCGAAACCGATCCCGAGTGACGATTTCACCATGACAACATCGCCCGTCTGAATCTGAGAAACGACAAAGGCCACGAGGTCATCGGTGCGCTCGAAATGCACGACGTTGACCGTCTCTGGCAACGCCTCCCGAAGAGCTGCCATCTCCGGCCCGGCAAGCCAAACATGCTCGATACCGGCCGAAAGCAGCGGCCCCGAGAGTTCGGCATGCACGGTGGGGGCAAACGCGCCCATTTCCAGCATATCGCCAAGCACGGCAATCCGGCGGCCGCCAGCATCGGGCTGGGCCGCCGCAAGCACCGCGATCGCGGCACGCATCGAAGCGGGATTTGCGTTGTAGCTCTCATCGATCAAGGTGAAGCCGCCGCCGTTCAGCATCAACCGATGCCGGGCACCCCGTCCCTTGACGGCAGACAGGTGGCCAAGCGCTTCGATCGCGGCATCGATATCCGCCCCGACCAGAGCGACGGCTGCCAAGACAGCCATGGCGTTTTCCGCCAGATGCCGACCCGGCGCTCCAATCGTCACTTCATAGGTTTCAGCACCAAAGGATGCCCAAAGCGTCGACTGCTCGGCCGCACCATCGAATTCGGCAAGCCGGAAATCGGCCTTGGCATGCTGGCCGAAACTATGGACATTCTCGATGCCGGCCGCATATGCCGCGGCCTCAAGCTGTTCATAGTGCGGATTGTCTCGGTTGAGGATCACATCGCCCCCGGTGGCGAGCCCTTCGAAGATTTCTGCCTTGGCTTCGGCAATCTCTTCGACACTCGAGAAATTGCCGAGATGCGCTGGTGCAATTGTGGTGATGATTGCCACATCCGGGCGGACCATGCGCGACAGCGGGCCAATTTCACCCAGATGGTTCATGCCCAGCTCAAAGACGCCGTAGCGCGTATCGGCCGGCATACGCGCAAGCGTGAGCGGCACACCCCAGTGATTGTTCAAGGAGGCGACAGCAGCGTGCACCTTGCCAGATGGCTCGAGTGTCAAACGCAGCATTTCCTTGGTTGTTGTCTTGCCGACGGAGCCGGTCACCGCGATGACCGTTGCCGATGTACGTTCCCGTGCTGCAAGCCCGAGTTTTTGCAGCGCGGCAAAGACGTCATCAACGACGATCATCGGCGCCGTGAGCCGGCCGAGTGCAGGAAGCTTCGATTCGTTGACAACAAGGAGCGAAGCAC
Source organism: Rhizobium sp. G187 (assembly GCF_051549525.1). Taxonomy (NCBI): domain Bacteria; kingdom Pseudomonadati; phylum Pseudomonadota; class Alphaproteobacteria; order Hyphomicrobiales; family Rhizobiaceae; genus Rhizobium; species Rhizobium sp. G187. Next base: position 262,949 of record NZ_JBPUGM010000001.1, on the reverse strand, counting down.
CGTTGGCAATCGCAAAGGTCGCATAATCGTGACCGTCGACGCGATCTCCCTTGATCGCAAAGAAAGCTTCACCGGGCGAAACGCTCCGGCTGTCGATGGATATCCCGGTAATGCCGGAAGGCAAATTGCCGATCGGCCGTCCGCCCATGGCGGCAACCATCTCGCGTGAGGTCCAGAGCGTGCTCAACGGTCGAACTCCTCCAATGCCTTGCGGACTTCGATGTGGTCGGAAAAGGGTAAGGTCTCCGCCCCCACCGTCTGCCCTTCTTCGTGTCCCTTGCCCGCGACAATCAGCGTATCGCCCGCCGACAGCATGGCGACGGCCGCCCGGATCGCCTGAGCACGGTCACCGATCTCGATCCCCTTCGGGGCAGCAGCCATGATCTCGGATCTGATCGTCGCAGGCACTTCCGAACGCGGATTGTCGTCCGTCACGATGACGATGTCGGAGAGGCGCGTGGCGATTTCGCCCATGATCGGGCGCTTGCCCTTGTCGCGATCACCGCCGCAACCGAAGACCACGATGACACGTCCCGTGGTAAAGGGCCGGACGGATTGCAGCACATTGTCGAGCGCATCCGGCTTGTGGGCATAATCGACATAGGCCAGCGCGCCCTGTTTGGTCTGGCCAATCAATTCGAGCCGACCGGCAGCCCCCTTGAGGTGCTCCAGCGCCTTCAGCGCAACAGCAACCGGCGTACCCGTCGCGATGGCAAGCCCCGCAGAGACCAGCGCATTGGCAATCTGGAAATCACCGGCAAGCGGAATATGGACCTCATAAATGTCGTCGCCGTGATGGATCTCAGCCACTTGCTTGTGGCGGAAGTGTTCGACGCGCTTGAGCGCGAGGAAATTGCCGGCCCGTCCGACGGTCCGCACTTCATGGCCAGCTTCAGTCGCAACCCTCACAGCCTCGGCCGACCACGGATCATCAGAGAAGATTACAGCGGGCGAGCCCTTTGGCAGAAGATCGGTGAACAGCCGCATCTTGGCCGCCATGTAGTCTTCGACGGTCGGATGATAGTCCATATGATCGCGGCCGAGATTGGTGAAGCCGGCCGCCGCCAGCTGAACGCCATCGAGGCGGCACTGATCGAGCCCGTGGCTGGACGCTTCCATCGCCGCGTGGGTTACACCTTCGGCAGCGAGTTCGCCAAGCAGGCCATGCAACGAGATCGGATCCGGCGTGGTCAACGATCCGTAATCGTTGCGCGTTGGCGAAATCACACCTGTTGTTCCGATCTGCGCAGCCGCAAGACCGGCCTCCGCCCAGATCTGTCGGGTGAAGGATGCGACCGACGTCTTGCCGGCAGTACCGGTAACCGCAACCATGACTTCCGGCTGACGGCCCACGAAACGCGCTGCAGCCAATGCGAGGAAGCGTCTCGGATCCTCGACAACAATCACGGGAACGGCTGCCTCGATGGACTGCGCCGCCACGATGGCAACAGCGCCCTTCTCAACGGCCTGGACGACATAGGCTAAGCCATCCGTCTTGCTGCCACTCAGGGCAAAGAACAGCGTTCCGGGCTGGACATGACGACTGTCGGCCGACAGCGCCTTGATCTCCAATGCCTCTGCGCCACTTCGCGCGACCTGATCTTTGAAATCTCCACCCGCGAGAGCACCGAGCAACATGGCAGTCCATCCTTCCGGGCAAACGGGGCGAATCGCCCCGTCCACCTGCATCCTGATCAATATGAGACGAGCAAAGCTGAGCCGTCTTCCCCGAATTTGGGTTCTACACCGAGAATTGCGGCGCTTCTGCGGATGATGTCGCCGACCATGGGAGCAGCGGAGTTGCCAGCCAGTGCCGCGCCATTACCCTTGTCGGTTTTCGGTTCGTCGATGAAGGTAAGGACGACATAACGCGGGTTGTCGATCGGGAATGCGGCCAGGAAGGCGTTGAAGTTCTTGTCGCCGACATAGCGCCCGTTCACGACCTTGTCGGCCGTTCCGGTCTTGCCGCCCACGTCGAAACCTTCGACGCGCGCGTTCTTGCCGGAACCCTTGATGCCGTTCCACTCGAACAGGAAGCGCATGTCATCGCTGGTCGACGGCTTGAGAACCTGCGTTGCAAGCAGATCGGCCTGTTCGCGTGTCCGAGGAAGGAATGTCGGCGGAATCAACTTGCCGCCATTGACCAAGGCCACACCGGCCACCGCCGTCTGCAGGGGCGTGGTCGATACACCGTGACCGAAAGAGATGGTGATCGAGTTGATCTTCTTCCATTCCCGCGGCTGCGACGGCATCGCAACTTCAGGCAATTCGGTCTGCATCTTCGTCAACAAACCAAGTCGCGTCAGAAACTCCTTGTGTGCTTCGGTCCCGACGAGGTCGGCAACCTTAGCCGTACCAATATTGGAAGAATACTGGAAGATTTCAGGCACAGTCAGGATACGGTTCTTGCCGTGGAAGTCCTTGATGGTGAACCCACCAATGCGGATCGGATAGCGGGCGTCGAAACTGTCCTTGAGCGACACCTTGCCGGAATCGAGCCCCATGGCGATCGTGAAGGACTTGAATGTCGAGCCCATCTCGAAGGTGCCGTTTGCCATACGGCTCAGCCAACCGTCCTCGGATCCGACAGGATTGTTTGGATCAAAATCAGGCAGCGAGGCCATGGCAAGGATTTCACCGGTATGTGCATCGATGACGACACCGCCAGCACCGATCGACTTAAACTTCGCCATGGCGTCGACCAGCACGTCGCGGACGATGTTCTGCACACGCAGGTCGATCGACAGCTTTACCGGCTCCAGCGGTGCATCGCTGGTCATGCCAAGCGCCCGCAGATCCGCCATGCCCTGATTGTCGATATAGCGCTCCATCCCGACCATGCCGCGATTGTCGATGTTGACGTAACCGACAATATGCGAGGCCGTGGGACCACCCGGATAGAAGCGGCGCTTTTCCGGCCTGAAGCCGATTCCGGGAATACCGAGCGCCAGGATCTGGCTCTGTTGTTTCGGCGTCAGCTGGCGGCGCAGCCACTGGAAACGCGAATTGGACGACAGCTTGCGATAGGTGTCGCGAACATCCAGATCCTTGAGCACGGTTTGAAGCCGTTCGACAGCCTCGTCGGCATCGACGATCTTGTGGGGCTCGGCAAACAGCGAAACAGTCCGGATGTCGGTCGCCAGCACTTCGCCGTTGCGGTCGAGAATGTCGGGACGCGACGCCATCAGGCGGTCCGCCGGCAGAATGCTGGAGACGGTTTCCGGCTGCGCATAACCATACTGCACCAGACGGCCGCCGATAACCGTGTAAACAAGGCAGAAACCCGCGATCACCAGACCGACACGGTTCTTGGCCATCTGCGACTTGCGCTTGCCGGCACCTTTGATTGTCAGATTATTGGCCGAGACGCCACCGCGCTGACCGTCTGTTGAGAAGTGGGCACGGCTCTTCAGGACCATGATTCGGGAAAGAAAGGTCATCAGTTATCCACCGATCCTGTCGTGATGAGGTCCCGGACGGGGTCGGAATTAGCAGCATCGGCTGCCATTGCAGCCTCTGCCTCGGCGGCCTCGGCTTCCGCTTCGGCAGCAGCCACAGCGGCGGCTTCGGCTCTTGCTGCTTCCGCCTTGGCAAGTTCTTCGGCGGCAAGCTTCGACTCTGGCGTCTCGGATTTCGGCATGGGCAATTCGACCGGTCGCGCCAGCTGCGTCGGCGCAGTCGGTTCCAGTTGCAGTTCGGTTGCATAGGCATGCACGAGACGCTCAAGCCGGTTGGGCTGGGTCAGCAGCGCATGGTCGGCCTTGAGCAACTCGATCGTATCCTTCTCAAGCTTGATCTCGGCCTCAAGACGACGAACCTCAGCCGCCTTGTTATCGGTGTCATGTTTGATCTGGTAGGTGATTGTGGCAGCAGCCAGCATCGTTCCTATCAGAAGCAGATCGAAGGTTTTCAACATGTTAGCCTCCAATCTTATCGAGTGCGGTCAGATCCGGCAGGTCAAAGATAGACATGTCGGCGTTTTCTGCTGGTGCTTCGGTGCGAATGGCGGCCCGCAGCTTGGCCGAACGCGCCCGAGGATTGACCTCTGCCTCTTCGTCACTTGCGGCAACCATACCCTTGCCAACAGGCTCGAAGGTCGCTGGTCGCGCTTGGACCATTGGAAGATGGCGCGAACCTGACGCCTTGCCCGACCGTTCGGTCAAAAACTTCTTCACGATGCGGTCTTCGAGCGAATGGAATGTAACAACGACGAGGCGCCCACCGGGCTTCAAAGATTGCTCGGCTGCAAAAAGCGCACGGGCAAGCTCCCCCAATTCGTCATTGACGAAGATACGCAGCGCCTGAAAGACGCGCGTGGCCGGATGGATCTTGTCCTTCGCTTTGCGCGGATTGACGGTCTCAATCAGGTTGGCGAGATCGCGGGTCGTCGTAAACGGCTCTGACGCACGACGCTTTTCAATGGCACGCGCAATACGGCCCGGGTGCTTCTCTTCGCCGAGAAAACCGAAAATGCGGATCAGATCGGAAACTTTGGCGCGATTGACAACATCGGCGGCCGATACACCGCTCGCTGACATCCGCATGTCGAGCGGTCCGTTGCGCTGGAACGAGAAGCCACGATCGGCCTCGTCGATCTGCATGGAAGAAACGCCGATATCGAGAACAACGCCGTCAAGACCGGTCTCCGGCGCTTGAGCTGCCAGTTCGGAGAACCGGGAATGTCTGAGATCGAGACGGCCCATATGGGCCTTGACCATCGACTGCCCGCCAGCAATCGCCGTCGGATCGCGGTCAATCGCGATGACGGACGCACCTGCATCGAGGATTGCCGCACTGTAGCCGCCCGCACCAAAGGTTCCATCAAGGATGACCTTTCCACTGGCAGGCTCCAGCGCCGCAACCACCTCATGCAAGAGAACCGGAATGTGGCGAACCGGTCCGCCATTGGCATCGGGAGCACCTTCGCCAAGATTCGCCGCCATTCCGTATCCCCGTTTCTCTAGTTCTTCAAACCTCTCTGCCTGACCATTTCCCTGGCTTTCGCCTGCGCCTCGTGAAACGCCTGTGGCTGCCACAGCTGAAAATGGTCCGACCGCCCGACGAAGCAGACCTCCGAGGAAATCCCCGTGAAATCCCGGATGAACTCCGTCACCGGCAACCGCCCCTCGGCATCGAGGCGCATATAGACGCCGCCGCCATGGAGAAGCAGCGACATCTCGTTCGCCTCCAACGCGAATGGATCTTCTGCCGCCATTCTGCGCTCGTAGCGATCGAGCAGATCCGGACCGCCGATATTGATGGCCGGATAAACGAAATCCTGGAGACAATAAAGCTCCTGAATTCCCTGCTGCGAAAGCACGGCACGAAATGCCGCAGGGACGGAAACACGCCCCTTCGCATCGATCCTGTTTGTCGCATTGGACAGGAAGCGGCCCGCCACTGGAATCCGACCTCCCACTGGACGAAGGCCAGCTGATCGGCCTCCGGATACTCATTGATACGCCAACCGCACAACCGACCGGAAAGCAGCAGCCGAAAACTCGACTGATTGGGCCCGCTCTACGATCGGACGGAGCAACAAAGAACTCCGTAACGGCATGAAAATGGGATACCATGGGACACTATGGGCGTCAATGGGATTGGGACCTGCAGACCCCTTTCGGGATTCAAGAATGAATAGACGATTAAGCTTAACAAATCGTTAGAAATGCCTGTTTCCATTCGCGGATTAGCCACGGCATGCGGAAGCCCTCCGCAAGGACTGCCCTTGCGTTCCACCAATGAAACCAAAGCCTTGAGAAATTGTGCGGAGCCTCTGTCGCCGCAGTGACATGACAGAGGTAAAATTGCCAGTCGGCCTGTAAGCCGGGTTCTGTATGGCTCCGGTTTCCCGGAACGTGGCAGCCATTCATCTGGGACAGCGTTTACACGCTGCCTCACGCAACCCACCCGGATGACTGGCCCGGAAACAGGCTGTGGCCACACCGGAGTGCGGCCCGCGTCATCCCTATTCGGTCTTGCTCCCGGTGGGGTTTACCTTGCCATCCCTGTCACCAGCGACGCGGTGGGCTCTTACCCCACCCTTTCACCCTTACCCCGCAAGCGGGGCGGTTTGCTTTCTGCGGCACTTTCCCTGAGGTCGCCCTCGCCGGACGTTATCCGGCACCGTGTTTCCGTGGAGCCCGGACTTTCCTCCCCTTACCGCCTTTCGGCATTGGTAAAGCGCGGCTGCCCGGCCGACTGGCAGCCGGTCCATAGCCGACCCGCTCGACGAAAGCCACTGAAAACGCAAGGTCCGCCTACTGAGCCCCAGACAGGCTCAAGTCTTGAACACTGGGGTGAAGCAGTCCCCATAGGCCGGGTCATTGATCTGACCATGCATTACGAGCTCCGCCCCGAGTCGACCGATCTCGTCCGAACTTTTCGCCGCAGCACCGCAGCCGCCGGTCAGGACGGCGATTCGTTCGCTGGCAAAACCGATGGCCGGATAATTCGCGGGCGTGAAGGAGGTAACGCAGGCCGCCATGGAAAGGGGCGCATCCGCAAGACTGGGCACGAGCCCTCGGATGATTCGCTGCAGATGGTTTCGCGTTGACACCCGCCCACCGCTGCGGAACCAGGCCCTGATCTCGGGTTCCGTTCCAAGCAACAAGTCATCCGAGTCTCCGCCGATCTTTAGATAGGTCTTGCCATCGGGATAGCGCACAGGCGGCAGAAGGTAGATGTGATCCACCGGATCGTCGGGCTGGTGGATGAGCGATGGCATGCCCTGATAATCAGGGAGAATGTTGGCAGCGATTTCGAAGAAGGCAACGGTGCGACCATAGACCTTGAGATCCAGCGGCCGCGGCAGAAGACGCTCGGCAATCGAGAAACCACCAGCCGCCACGAGAATGCGGTCGGCGCTGTATTGGCGATCGTCATCCGTCGAGACGACAGCACGATGTCCTTCTTCACGGACAGAGAGCGCAGTCTGCCGAATGATCGCAGCCCCTGCCCGCTCGGCGAGCCGCGACTGCGCCTCGACCAGACGGCGCGGATTGATGTAGCCGGCGCTCCGGGATTCGTAGACACCTTCGCAATCAACGCCAAAGTCGAAGTAATTGAAGCGCTGTCGGAGATCCGCAGATCCGAGAGTCTCGACCGGGACATCAAGTCCGCGGGCCGCAGCCTCGATCTGCGCAATATAGGGATCGGCCCCGCCCCGCGCCGGCCCGACAATCAGGCATCCGACCTCTTGGTAGAAATCCACGCCACTCTCGCGGGCGAGATCGCCGTAGCGGGCGATGGAGCGATTGGCCATCAGCGCCCAGACCGGATCAGAATCGATCGTGCGGGTAATGCGGGCCTCGTCATAGTGGCTTGCAAAGACACCCGGATGAGAGCTCCAGTCCGACGGCTCGTCTGGCCCGATGACGGCAATACCCTCACCTTCCAGCGAAAGATAGCGGGCGGCCGCCGCTCCCATCATGCCTCGGCCGATGACGATGGTTTTGAAGTGGGTCACCATACTCTCACCCTTTTCGTTCCGAGCAGGTTGATAGCATGCTGCGCCGACAGATCCATGCGAAACCGGCCGAGATCACACAGTTCTCAACCGCCGATCAGAGCAATGACTTTCCCGCAATATCGCTTGGAGACCGGATTCATCCGCTTGGCGCCATGGCCTGCATTGTAACGCAGGATGGTCCCGCAGGTTTCGCCACCGCCAAGTTCATGAGCCATCGACAGATACTTCATTCCATAGCGAATATTGGTCTCCGGATCATACAGACCCTTGACCTTGCCGCGATAACCCATGGCGCGCGCAGTTGCCGGCTTGATCTGCATGAGACCGACCTCGCCCGCACTGCCCCGCGCCTTGGGATTGAAATTGCTTTCGATCCGGACCACCGCATGTGCGAGATCGACCGGAACACCGTAGGCCTTTGCATATTTGGAAATGATCGCCCCGTAAGGGCTACGCGCAGCAGCGGGCTTCATTGAGAATCCCGCATCACGTTCAATCGACTTCAAGGGTTTCTTGAAGCGTTTTTCACCCGTATCTGCCAGCGCCATCTGAGCATGAGTCAATAGAAATGCAGTGCATGCCGCAGCAGCAACAAGTCGTTTCATCATGGGAAAGGTTAGTCTCCGGAACAAAGAGCGGATCGACGCATGCCTATACGCACGCAATAGCCTTCGCCCTTCTCGTAGAGGGCGGCCGATTGGCTCTTTATGTTGATATTGGCGCTCCGCCCTTCATGGGCGGCGGTCGCTGTTCAGCGACATACTTAAAGCTGCTTAATAAGGAATTCGTGTGGCACCGCAGCAAATGAGCTGTCGGGACACGTAAGTCGGCCGGTCAAGCCTCACGAAAAACGAGGAAGCTTCGACAGAAGTCGATGCAGCGTCTCGATCGTCGAACTGTCTGCCACACCATCAACGCGGGCCGGACGGAAATGGCGCTGGAACGCTGCGACCACACCCTCAGTTTTCTCGCAGTAATGCCCTGATATCTCAATGCCGTACCCATAGATGGACAACATCGATTGTAGCGCCTCGACCGGCTGCCCTTCATCGCCACGCTGGAAGTACCGGCCACCGCCGATCGGGGTTGGATCGACCCAGTGTCCGACGCCCCCGCGATACAGGGTCCCCCAGGGGAAGTTTTCACCCGGATCAACCTTCCGAACAGGGGCCACATCAGAATGCGCGAGCACCCGTTCTGCCGGGATCCCATGCCGCCCGACACAATCGAGACACAATTCGATCAGCGCTGATATCTGCGCTTCGGGATACGGTGGCAGGCCACCGGGATGGCCGGTATTGGCAATTTCAATGCCAATCGAGCGGGAATTGATGTCGCTCTCACCACCCCAGTTACTCTTGCCTGCATGCCAGGCCCGGTGGCTCTCTGCAACCATCTGGACGATCCGGCCATCCTCATGCACCAGGTAGTGGCTCGACACCTGGCTTTCCGGATTGCACAGCCAAGCCTGCGCGCCATCAGCCGATGGCATTCCCGTATAGTGCAGGAGGAGAATGTCGGCGGTCGAAACGCCAATCCGCTCGCCAAAATTCGGCGAGGCGCAGATCTCCGCTCCGCTGAAATCGGCCGAAAAACCCGTCATGCCGCGCGGCGCGCCTTCTCGATCGCGGAGAAGGCCGCATTCAGCCGCGCCATGCGGTGATGGGCCACGGCATGAAACTCGGACGGCACGCCGCGAGCATAAAGGCGGTCAGGATGATGCTCGGCCGCAAGCGCCCTGTAACGGCGGCGGATCGTGGCAAAGTCGTCGGAAGGGGTAACGCCGAGCACGCCATAAGGGTCCCCGTCGAGGCGGATATGCCGCTCGGTGATCTGCTCGAACCGCTCCTCCGAAAGACCGAAGATCTCTGCGATCCGCGCCAGGAAGTCCAGTTCCTTCTCGTGCACAAGCCCATCAGCCTTGGCGATGTGGAACAGCGCGTCAATGATGTCCTCAAGCACAGGGCAATACTGATCGCAGGTCCGGCACATATTGGCGAGGTTGCGCGCATAGGTCTCGAAACCAGCCACGTCCTGCCGGGCCAGATTGTACAGGCGGGCAACGTTGCGCGCCTCCTCCGGCGGAAAATCGAAAACTTTGCGGAAGGCCTGGACTTCGGCATCGGACACGATGCCGTCGGCTTTCGCCATCTTGGCGGACAGCGCAATGATGGCCACCGAAAAGGACACCCGACGACGTGTCTCAGGGTCGCCTTCGAACATGGTCCGAACGGCTTCGACAATATTGGAGATGGCGTTACCGGCAGCATCCCCGACGGCGCCCAGCAAGCGTTCGAAGAATGAGGAAATCTGCTCGCAGGCGAAATCAAAAATCATGGTCGAGAATGATCAAAAATCTCGCCTAAAAGCAAGCGAAACGGGAACAAACGGAGATTAAACTTTCTTCATCTCCGGTCAGTTTTGATGAAAGAGCGACCGATATCGGCCGATCCCTTGTGGTTGCGTCTCGGTCATTAAATGCCGTCGAGGCTGTCGTTTCGCTTTTCCACAATTCCATCCCACAGCTGCGCATGGATTGAATCGATTAGATTGGCCGGAACCTCGAACCGATCGATAAAAGACGGATTTAAAAGCGTTTTTCGACTTTACAGCCAGCCGCCGGTATCGCATCCATGGACCGCCGGAACAAAGGCACGCACACCGCACGCACATTCCCGAGGAGGTCCGATGGCCAAGCAGAAAGTTGCACTATTGACCGCAGGCGGCCTCGCTCCCTGCCTCTCGTCCGCAGTTGCCGGACTGATCGAGCGCTATACGGATATTTCGCCTGAAACCGAGATCATTGCCTACAAGTCCGGCTTCCGCGGCCTTTTGATGGACTACAAGATCGAGATCACCAAGGAGATGCGCGAAAAGGCGCATGTCCTGCATCGCTATGGTGGCTCACCGATCGGCAACAGCCGCGTCAAGCTCACCAATGTCGCCGACTGCATCAAGCGCGGCCTGGTCAAGGAAGGCGAAACTCCGCTTCAAGTTGCGGCCGAACGTCTGGCGGCTGATGGCGTAACCATCCTGCACACGATTGGCGGCGACGACACCAACACGACGGCGGCAGATCTTGCAGCTTATCTCGGCGCAAATGGCTACGATCTGACGGTGGTCGGTCTGCCAAAGACCGTCGACAACGACGTTTACCCGATTCGCCAGACCCTTGGCGCCTGGACGGCCGCTGAAGTCGGCGCACGCTTCTTTGACCACGTCTCGAACGAACAGAGTGCCGCACCGCGCACACTCGTCATCCACGAGGTCATGGGGCGCCATTGCGGCTGGCTTACCGCAGCCACGGCCCGCGCCTACATCCAGCGCACCAGGGGCAATGAGTATATTGACGGCTTCATGATGAACGCCGAACTCAAGAACATTGACGGTCTCTACCTGCCGGAAACGCATTTTGACCTGGATGCCGAAGCGACCCGCCTGAAGGACATCATGGACCGCACGGGCTATGTCACCCTCTTCGTCTCCGAAGGCGCTTGCATGGATGAGATCGTCAAGGAGCGCGAAGCTGCAGGTGACGTCGTCAGCCGCGACGCCTTCGGCCACGTGAAGCTCGATACGATCAATGTGGGCAGCTGGTTCCAAAAGCATTTTGCCAAGCTACTCGATGCCGAGCGTTCCATGGTTCAGAAGTCGGGCTACTATGCGCGCTCGGCGCCAGCCAACTACGAGGATCTACGCCTGATCCAGAGCATGGTGGACCTTGCGGTCGAAAGTGGATTGGGCGGCGTTTCAGGCGTAACCGGCCATGACGAGGATCACGGCGGACGACTGCGCACGATCGAGTTTCCGCGCATTCGTGGCGGCAAGCCATTCGACCTCTCTACGCCGTGGTTCGCAGAAGTGATGGATTATCTCGGCCAGAACTATCGCCCGATCAATTGACCTGGGCCGAGAAAACTGGCTTCCTCTTTGAGGAGGAGTGCTGACAATGAGCATGGAATTCTGGACAGGGTTCACCGCCGCCTCGATCGTATTGCTGGCGATCCCGGAGCGGGGCATGATCGAGGTCGCGGCCTATGCCTTGGGGCATGGGCGGCGATCGGCCTTTGCCACGGTCACAGGCGTTGCACTGGGCTACATGGCAGCAGCGGGCATTCTGCTTGCGGGACTGATCGCCCTTTCATTGGTCTCCCCCCTCCTGTTTTCAGTGGTGAAGGGTGCAGGTCTGGGTTTCCTCGTGATATCGGCCTTGCGTCTGTGGCGCGCGCCGGGCGGAAACCGTCCGATCGCCGACAATGACAACCTGCCGGTTGAAAAGCCGCTGAATGTCATGATGCATTGTTTCGCCGCAACGGGCCTGAACCTGCGAACGATTGCCCTTCTTGCCGCATTCCTGCCGCAATTCCTGACGCTCTCCGCTCCCCTGGCTCAGGAGGCCCTGACCATGGTGGCGATCTTGGGCGGCCTGTCCATGCTCATCGCCACTGCCTACGCGATGGGCGCAGACGAAGTGCGGAATTTCCTTAGAAAACATCGTGCTCGGCGTGTCGTCGACCGCTCGCGCGGAACGGTGCTGATCGCTGCACGATCTGTGACGGCCGGCTATCGCAAGATCGCAGCTTGAACCATAAAACCTGCGCCGCAGCCAGATTTGGCCCAACGCTTGCCGCATTGGCAGGCATAGACTAATAAATCCAAAGGAAACGATGGGTGATTTGCTCCGTCGGGGACGTCGAAGAAATAAAACGGATGATGGTATGATCCTCAAATTGGACCGCGGCGTCGCCTATGGTTGTGCAGCCTCCCTTCTGGTCGTACTGACCGGCTGCACCGGTATCGACGACAGCGTGAAGGCTGATCTTGCGGCCAAACCGATTTCCAATCCTAACTCTCTGGAAATGCAGGCAGCAAACGCTGCGGAAGCAGCGACAAGCGGCGCTGCCACCACAGCACAAACCGTCGCTGTCGCAGACACTCAGCCTGCCCCGATCATCCCGGGCACGGATACGGCAGCACCAGTCCCGATGCTGAAGGAATCAGCGCTTGCTGCGACGCCGCAGACCCCTGCATCGCAAGCGCTAGACATGGTCGCCTCGACACCAACGACCGACCAGCAGCAGATAGCCGCCGCGGCAGCGCCAGTTCAGGCAACCGTTGCCCCCGCAGCCCAGCCGCAGACGGCATCGGCAACGGCCGCAGCCCCGACAGTTCTCGCCTATGCCGCACCGCTGCGGGTAACAGCCCTGACCAGCTTCGGCGACCCCTTTGATACATCGGCCCCCTCCACCGAGGATAAGCTTGAGCCTCAGTCAAAGGCAGATACCATTGGCCCCACGCGCCTCAATGCGCTGATCAAGAAGTATTCGAAGGTCTACGAAGTCCCCGAGGAGCTCGTGCACCGAGTCGTCAAGCGCGAAAGCCGTTACAATCCGTCGGCATACAGCAAGGGCAATTACGGCCTCATGCAGATCCGGTACAACACTGCGAAAGCCATGGGATATAATGGCTCTGCAGACGGGCTTTTCGACGCCGAAACCAATATCAAATATGCCGTCAAGTACCTGAAGGGCGCCTGGCTCGTCGCCGATACCGACCATGATCAGGCCGTGCGCCTGTACTCGCGTGGTTACTATTACGACGCCAAGAAAAAGGGCATGCTTCACCTCACGCAGTGAAGCAGTCCGCACCCTCACAACGCCTACTGAAGCGCTGCGCTGAGCGCTTTTGCCAAGGGTTGCGGCTCATAGCCGAGAGCGCTGGGTGTCAGACCAAGACGCACGACAACGAGGCCCTGCGAGGCCATCACTGCAATCGACTGACCGTCATGACCTCGCATCCACACTGTAGCGGGGTCTAGCCCCGCCTGCTCGTTGCCGAGATCGCCCGCTCCCTGTCGCCAGGTCTGGGCACGGGAATAGGCGCCATCCGACGCCCCCGAAGCCGTATACATGCCGTCAACATATGATGCCGGCAGCAGTTGCACGCCTTTCCAGACGCCGCGCTGAGCGATCAGCAGACCGAAACGCGCCCAATCACGCGCGGTGGCGTAGAGATAGGAACTGCCGACAAACGTCCCGGCCGCATCTGCCTCCAAGATGGCGCTGGTCATGCCGAGAGGATTGAAAAGCGCCTGACGTGGAAAATCGAGGGCCGCCTGGGGCGTCTCGAAGCGTGACATCCAGTAGCGGCTGATAAGGACGCTTTCGCCGGAGGAATAATTGAACTGGCTGCCGGGCTCGGCCCTTGAAGGCAGACCTTCGACATAAGCGGCCATGTCAGGCTCAAGGTAGAGCATGCGCGTGACGTCTGCGAGGTCACCATACTCTTCGTTGAAATCGAGACCACTCTCCATTGCCAGGAGATCCGTCAGGGTAATGCGCGCCCGCACTTCGTCCGTCCAGGTTGCAAACATATTGCGGCTGGAGAGATCAATACGGCCCTGCCCCTGCAAGATACCGACTAGCGCAGCATTCACCGTCTTCGTCATCGACCACCCGAGCAATGGCGTTTCCGCATTGAACCCCGCGCCATAGGCTTCCCCAATGATCCGCCCGTCCTTGACGACGATGACTGCGCGGTAGCCCGGACCCAGTAATGTTTCATCCGACAGAACGTCGGCTACGCGTGGATCTGTGGTGTCCACGCGCTCACCATCCGGCCAGGGCAAGGTCGGATCAGCAGTTGGAACCCCTGCCGCCGGCGCGGAATAGGCTTTCGCGGCAGCCAGATCGCCATCTGGCACATTGGCGCATCCAAGTCCCTCGCGATGGACGGCGGGCGACCGCGCCCAGCCAAACGGCATGGAGGCTGTCACGAGACCCTCCTCGATATCGACATCGACGGAGACATAACCCAGCAACGGATGACCAGGCGCCTGCACGTCGACACGCAGCACATCATCCGCGTCGCGACCCGCGACGAAGACATTCGAGCAGACGATTTTTGCCGCATAACCTGTCCCGACCCGCAGAAGATCAGGCGGCATCACCCAAAGAGTACCGAGCCCGACAAGAACGAGGCCTGAGACCGTTGCAGCAAGAGCTTTAACCCAACGCTTCATGATTCGACCGCCTCCCACGTACGCTGGGGCCTATGCAAACAGCAAACTGTGACAAGCGAAAGAGCAGCCCTGATGTTTCCCGGGATTCTACCATCACATCAATCGCTTCGGTCCAACAGTAGTAACCGCGCTGAGGTCTAAAACCGCCGCGTCATCAAACTGTAGCAGCGAAAGGCTAAAGCCGCCGGACCCGAAACGGATGGCGCAGCACCATGACAGAGATCGTACCCGATGCCGGATATCACCGGAACACGAAACTGAAGGATGCGCTGCTGCAGCACGCGCCTCTGTCGGCGGAGGGCCTCTCCGAGCGCCTTTTTGGCCTCATGTTCTCAGGCCTCGTCTATGCCCAGATCTGGGAGGACCCGGAGGTAGACATGCGGGCCATGGACCTCACGGAGGGGCATCGTATCGTCACCATTGGCTCTGGCGGCTGCAACATGCTCGCCTATCTCAGCCGCAAGCCGGGCTCGATTGACGTCGTTGACCTCAATCCAAATCATATTGCCCTTAACAAGTTGAAGATCGCAGCATTTCGCCACTTGCCCGATCATGCCTCGGTCGTCCGGCTTTTGTCTGGCAGTGAAGATCGGAACAACATCCAGCTTTATGAGCGTCACATCCTACCCCATCTCGATGCATCAACCAGGGCTTACTGGCAGAAGCGGGGCCTGAATGGAAAGCGCCGCATCAGCGTCTTCAACCGCAACATCTATCGCACGGGCCTGCTCGGGCGCTTCATTGCGCTTGGCCACCTGATTGCGCGGCTGCACGGCATCCGGCTGGAAGATATGGCGGCCACAAGGTCCCTGCGCGACCAGCGTCAGTTTTTCGACACGCGCATCGCACCGCTCTTCGACAAGCCGCTGATCCGCTTTATCACCGCGCGCAAGAGCTCGCTCTTCGGACTTGGTATCCCGCCGCAGCAATATGATGAACTCGCAAGCCTTTCCGACAATGGCAGCATAGCGCCGATCCTGCGCCACAGATTGGAGAAGCTCGCCTGCCATTTCCCGCTCAGGGAAAACTACTTCGCCTGGCAGGCCTTCATGCGCCGCTATCCGCGCCCGGAAGAGGGCGTGCTGCCAACCTATCTCCAGCCGCAGAATTATGACGCAATCCGCACCTCCGCTGATCGCGTGAATGTTCACCATGAAAGCGTCACGGAACTTCTTGCGGCAAAGCCCGCAGGGTCGGTGGACCGTGTCGTCCTTCTCGACGCCCAGGATTGGATGACCGATCAGCAGCTGACTGCATTGTGGACGGAGATCACCCGCACCGCCGCTGCAGGCGCCCGCGTCATCTTCCGCACTGCGGCAGAATGCAGCGTTCTGGATGGCAGGCTCCCGGCATCGCTGCTCGACCGCTGGACCTATGACGGGGACCGCTCGGCAGCCCTCAACACCCAGGATCGCTCCGCGATCTATGGCGGTTTCCACATCTATGAAAAGCGCGAGGGATGAGCGCCCCGATGCAAAGTGTCGAAGCCGCCCTCCCCGATCACGCCGAACGCATGGACAGGATGTATCGCTATCAGCGGCACATCTACGATCTCACACGCAAATACTACCTGATTGGACGCGATCGCATGATCGCCGGGCTGGACGTCCCCCCAAGTGGCACCTTGCTGGAGATTGGTTGCGGGACAGGCCGCAACCTCGTGCTGGCCCGCCGCCACCACCCGACGGCCAGACTGTTCGGCCTGGACATTTCGACCGAAATGCTGAACTCGGCCCGCGCCAAGTTCACCGACGCAGCGACAGCGCCCGTTCTCGTCGTGGCCGACGCCACCGATTTCGACGCTTCGGCCTTCGGCGAGCAAGGCTTCGACCGGATCATGATTTCCTACGCGTTGTCGATGATCCCCGACTGGCAGGCAGCGCTTCGTACTGCCTTCGGCGCACTTGCGCCGGGAGGCTCCCTCCATATCGTCGATTTCGGCCAGCAGGAGAACCTCGCCCCGTGGTTCCGCCGCCTGCTGCATGCCTGGCTTCATCGCTTTCATGTGACCCCACGCCCAGACTTGCGCATCGAGGCCGAGCGACTGGCCGCAGAGGCGGGTTCGATCGTGACCTTCGAGCCGATCTTGCGCGGCTATGCCTGGCACCTCGTCATCCGTCGTTGATCCTGGCCTCCGACGATTGGCAAGCACGCCGAAATTGGCCATGATCGAGCCAATATGGGGTAACGACCGATTCACGCATTCAAGATGCGGCTGAACCAGTCGGTCAGGCGTGGCAAGGGGTCGATTGAAACATGCGGTGGCTCGATGCCCTGACGCTTTGCCTGTGCCTTGCCGCCGCCGGCTGCACATCGGGCGCATCCGACATGATGGATGGTGTCGGCCATCCACCTCGTTTCCAGGATACCGATCCCCAGGACTTTGCCGGACGCACCCCACACCGGCATGATGTCCACGGCATCGATCTGTCGAAGTGGAACGGCGATGTCGACTGGACATCCGTGCGCAAATCCGGCGTATCCTTCGCCTTTATGAAGGCAACAGAAGGTGGTGACAGGCTCGACGCCCGCTTCCACGAGTACTGGCGCGGCGCACGCGCTGCAGGCGTTCACTACGCGCCCTATCACTTCTTCTATTTCTGCACACCCGCCGACATCCAGGCAGATTGGTTTATCGCCAATGTACCGAAGGATGCGGTCATGCTTCCACCCGTCCTCGACGCAGAATGGAACCCGACATCCAAAACCTGTCGTTTCAGACCCGAACCGCCAGTCGTGCGCCAGGAGATGCAGCGTTTCATGGACAGGATCGAGGCCCATTACGGCAAGCGGCCTCTGATCTACACCACGGTCGACTTCCACCGGGAAAACCTCGAGGGCCATTTCCAGAACCATCTCTTCTGGGTTCGCGCCGTATCGCAGCATCCATCTGAAATCTACCCCGCCCGCAACTGGGCTTTCTGGCAATACACCTCGACCGGCGTGGTTCCAGGCATCGACGTGCCCACGGACATCAATGTCTTTTCTGGAACACAGAAAAACTGGAACGCCTGGGTGGCATCGGTCTCGAAATGACCGAAAACAAGCCCTAGTGACGCCCCATGGCAAGACGGATATCACCGACTGCCAACCAATCCTGTGATGACCGAGTGGTCACGCCCCTCCCGCCCCCGACCGAAGGAGACCATGATGAAAACGGCCCTGCGTTTTGCCCTCCCCTTTTGCTTACTCGCCTCGACCACGACGCTCGCCTCCGCACAGCAGCAATGTGGCGGCGATCTGGCGCCTTTCCTTGCAGGTGTGAAGGCTGAGGCCGTCGCCGCAGGCACGCAAGCAGAGGCCGTGGACAAGGCGCTGGCCGGAGCTGCGATTGACCAGAAGGTGCTGTCGAGAGATCGCGCCCAGGGCGTCTTCCGCCAGACATTTCTTGAGTTCTCGCAGCGCACCGTCAGCCAGGCTCGCCTCGACATTGGCAAGCAGAAAATCAAGGAATATGCCGACACCTTCAGACGAGCCGAAGAGGAATTTGGCGTGCCCGCGGGCGTGATTGCCGCCTTCTGGGCAATGGAAACCGATTTCGGCGCCGTCCAGGGCGATTTCAACACCCGCAACGCCCTCGTCACGCTCGCCCATGACTGCCGGCGTCCGGAACTCTTCCGCCCACAGCTGATCGCGCTGACCAAGATGGTCGAACACGGTGATCTTGATCCCGCGACCAATACCGGCGCCTGGGCAGGCGAAATTGGCCAAGTTCAGATGCTGCCCAAGGACATCATCGAATTCGGCGTCGATGGTGATGCCAACGGCCATATCGACGTCAAGAAGAGCAGCCCCGACGCCATCCTCACTGCCGCCAAATTCATTCAGCATTTGGGCTTCAAGCGCGGTGAGCCCTGGATCCAGGAAGTAACGATCCCGGACAACCTGCCCTTCGAGCGTTCAGGCCTCGGCGGCACAATGACGGCTGGTGAATGGTTCAAGCTGGGTGTTGCACCGCGTGACGGCAATACAGGTTTCCAGAACCTGCAGGTCTCGCTGGTCCTACCGCAGGGCCGCAAGGGCCCGGCCTTCATCACCTATCCGAACTTCAACATCTATCTCGAATGGAACCAGTCCTTCATCTACACGACGTCGGCAGCCTATTTCGCCACGCGACTGACGGGCGCTCCGCCCTATCAGAAGGGCAATCCGGAACCTGGTCTCGATACCGAGCAAATGAAGATGGTGCAGACCAAGCTCGAGGGGCTAGGCCATGACGTCGGCAAGATAGATGGCATTCTCGGTTCCGGCACGCGCGCTGCCATCCAGAAAGAGCAGCAGAGGCTGGGATTGGTCCCCGACGGCTGGCCGACGGCAGCGTTTTTGAATGCCCTCTGAGATATGCGAAGCCTCCGGTGCGGCGGAATCCGCACCGGAGGCGCTCCGTTCACGTTAAACTTCGTTAAATTCCGTGAACCCGCTAAACCATTGAATCAAAAATAACATTAGAGGTTCTTCACACCTTATCCACCGCCCTTAGTGGCAGTGCAGCATCGTTTCCCCCTTGCTTTGACACAAAACGAACATACTATCTAACGGTCAACGCAAGGAGGCACACATGGGACTGACCAATTCTCTTAACGTCCTTATCATCGGTGCGGCGTTTGTTTTCATAGCCTCGATGCTGTTCATCTGATCGTTTTGATCAGGCGAACCACAAGCCATGAGACGGCCGACCAAGGCCTCTCCAAAGCAGAGACTGGAACTTGAAAAGGCGTAGGGTTGGATAACCCTACGCCTTTTCCTTTGATTGGATCCCCTGTGACAAAGGGCACTCAGGCGGCAGCACCAGATAGGTCGCGGGCACCGTAAAGCCCAAGTCTTGAAAGTGTCGCGAGCGTCAATGGTGCACGGTTCATCGTGTAGATGTGGAATTCCTCGATTCCTCTTTGCGAGAGGTCGGCAATCTGTTCGGCTGCGATATCGGCGGCGACCGATGCCCGCGCCTCTGGGTTTGCCTCGGTTGACTGAAAGCGGAGATCGAAAGCCTCAGGAACGCTTGCGCCACACATGCCAGCAAAACGCTTCAACTGCGTCAGGTTCTGGATCGGCATGATACCAGGCACAATGGGAATGGTGATGCCGGCCGCCCGGACCTGCTCCAGATAACGTTCAAAGATATCGTTGTCGAAGAAGAACTGGGTCAGCGCCCGGGTCGCGCCCGCATCCACCTTGCGCTTCAACATATCGATATCCGCGCCAGCATCCGCACTTTCCGGGTGCTTTTCGGGATAAGCCGAAACGGAAACCTCGAAGTCGCCCATGTCGCGCAGCCCGCGCACCAGCGCTGCCGCATTTTCGAAGCCGCCCGGATGTGGCTCGTAGCGAGTGCCAACGCCGCCTTGTGGATCGCCGCGCAGCGCCACGAAATGGCGAACGCCAACCGCCTTGAATTCGTCGACGACCGCACGGACCTCGTCACGCGTCGCACCGACACAGGTCAGATGAGCCGCCGTCGCCATTGGGGTTTCGGCAATCAGCCGGCGCACGGTATCAAGCGTTGGCTCCCGCGTTGTGCCCCCGGCCCCATAGGTTACCGAAACGAAGTCGGGCGCGAGCGGCTGCAAGGCGTGAACGGTCTGCCAGAGCTGGTCAGCCATGTCAGGAGACTTCGGTGGAAAGAACTCGAACGAGATACGGGGCGGCTTGGTGCCGGTGATGGCGGGTGCGGTTTCAGTCATCATCTGCTTCCAGTCAGTGCAATTGCTTCTTGGGACGCGGCAGCCGTTACGTCAGAGCGGTTCCTAGCCAGCCAAATGGTCACCGTCACGCCCTTCCCCTGCCCGTCGGCGGGCGGAAGATCCACGACGTTTTCGACGGTGAGGCCGAAGCGAGCGAGCCAATCCTCCATCACCCCATGGGAAAACCCGAGACGAACATGGGCGTGCTCTTCGCGAAGATATTCGAGTTCATGCGGCGCGAGATCGATGATCGCCAGACGACCGCCCGGCCGCAGCATACGAACCGCCTCCGCGAGTGCGAGTTCCGGCTGTTCGAGAAAGTGCAGGACCTGGTGCACGGTAACGAGATCATAGTCACCGGCATCAAGCGGCAGGTTGAGAATGTCGCCATGGCGCACGGTTGCCGCCATGACGCCAGCCTTGTCCAGATTGGAGCGGGCAACGGCGAGCATGTCGCGACTGGCGTCGATACCGACGGCCCGCCGATAGTGCTCGGAGAAAAGCTGCAGGATCCGGCCTGTGCCCGTACCAAGGTCAAGCAACGCCTCGACCGGCTCTTCACCGATCAATGCGAGCAAGGCGGCCTCGACATCGGCGTCATTGACATGCAGGCGGCGAAGCTCGTCCCACTCGGACGCATTTCGGCTGAAGTAGGCCTGCGCCTTTTCGGCCCGGGCGCGTTTGACGGCAGCGAGGCGGTCTCGGTCACGTGTCAGCACCGGGTCTGCCTCTTCCGTCGTCAGAAGCAACTGCCGCACGAAGCCGGCGCCGTCCCCCTCCTGCTTGAGCCGGAAATAGGCCCAGGCACCCTCCTGGTAGCGGTCAACCAAATCAGCCTCGGCCAGGAGTTTCAGGTGGCGGGAAATGCGCGGCTGGGATTGGCCGAGAATTTCAGTAAGATCGGTGACAGTGAGATCTCCGGCCGCAAGCAGTTCCAGGAGCCGCAACCGGGTGGGCTCACCAGCAGCCTTCAAAAGATCCACAAGACGGTCTAGCCCGAAATTCATTGCGCGCCCAACTCCAATAATCACATAAAGATATCTTTATGTCGCTTTGCGCATCGAGGCAAGTCCGAAAGTGAGAATTGGCTGATGCAAATAAGAACGGCCGCCCGAGAGCGGCCGCTACATCGCGACTTCTAAAATGCGTGATCAGAATTCTTCCCAGGTCTGACTGGCCAGTGCGGTGTTGCCCGAAACCGCTGGCATGGCCCGTCGTGGCTGGGGTGTGGAGGCACTTGGCTGCGTTGGACGCGCAGGCGCTGACGGAGAGGCAACCGGGATCCTCTGCATGGGCTGGGCCGATGCCTGCCCGGTGCGGAACTGGCCGAGCAATTCGGTCAGCTTGCCGCTTTCCTGTGCCAGACCGGCGCCGGCTGCATTCATCTCCTCGACCATCGCCGCGTTTTGCTGCGTGGCCTGGTCCATATGATTGACCGCCGTATTCACCTCACCCAGTCCGACGGACTGTTCCTGCGCAGCCGTTGCAATCGCATCCATATGCTGATTGATCGATTGAACCAGGCTGGCAATCGCAGCCAGCCCTTCGCCCGTGTCATTCACCAGCTTGACACCCTCGCTGACCGCCACTTCGGAATTGCCAATCAGCGATTTGATTTCCTTTGCGGCATTGGCCGACCTTTGAGCCAGTTCACGGACTTCCTGGGCAACGACTGCAAACCCCTTGCCCGCTTCACCAGCGCGCGCGGCCTCGACGCCAGCGTTCAGCGCAAGAAGATTGGTCTGAAAGGCAATCTCGTCGATGACGCCGATAATCTGGCCAATCTGACGCGAGGAATGTTCGATACGCTCCATGGCCGTAACCGCATTGCTGACAACCACGCCCGAGTGTTCGGCGCGGCTTCTGGTATCACGCACAAGGTCTCGCGCCTCGCCAGTCCGCTTCGAGGTTGCGGTGACGTTGGCGGTGATCTCCTCCAGCGCGGCAGCCGTCTGCTCAAGCGATGCAGCCTGTTGCTCGGTGCGTTTGGCGAGATTGTCGGACGCATGCGATATTTCGCTGCTGCCGCTTGAAACCACAGAAGCGGATCCGCCCACCGCGAGCAAGGTTGCACGCAACTGCCTCACGGACGTGTTGAAATCATGCCGCAAGGCCTCGAACTGCGGCGCAAACTGCTCTTCGATTTCGCAAAGAAGATCACCGGATGCCAGGCGCTGCAGACCGCCTGCGAGCGAACCGGTTGCACGGGTCAGCCGTTCCTCTGCATCCGCCTCTGCACGACGCTGTGTCTCGATCCGGTCGCGTTCGGCGGCCAAACGATTTTCCTCGGCGCTGGCCTCAAGTTGCTTGTTGCGCACGGCCGCGATCTGAAAGACTTCGACAGAGCGCGCCATTTCACCCATCTCATCCTTGCGCTTGGAGCCAGGAACGACCACGGACAGATCACCATCAGCCAGTGATCCCATGCAGCGGGTCAAGGCGCCGATCGGACGGATCACCTTGCGCACGATCACTGCCATCCCGATGATTGCAAGACCGAGGACAATGAGGAAGAGAGTGAGGAAAGTCAGCGCTTGCGTGAAAGCGCCGGACTTGGCCGCCAAAGCCTGCTCATGCAAGGTGTCCATAGCCAGCGAGGCAATATCAGCGATACTGCCCAGAGCAGCGGTTGTCGGACCACGCCACTCGTCGATCGTCAGCGGCGCCTTCTCGCCTGTGCTGAGCTTGGCAATGACATCAGCACGCAAGCTGGCGTATGCGCCGGTGAAGTAGGCAGCATCAGCGGCCTTGAAACCATCCTTGATGGTTTGCGGCGTTTGCGGGTGATCCACCAGCACCCGGACGGCTTTCCACGCATAGGCAACATTGGCATCGGCAACCGCAAGCTTAGCCTGATTCTCGGCACTCAACGGCTCGCCGGACGTCACGGCGCTATTGAGGATCAGGGCACCACCACCGCCAAGCGCACGGGTCGACCATGCATAGGCGCGCATCTGAATCATCGGCATCATGGCTGCGTCGAGGCTGCGCATGCGGCCCTCGGCTGCTTCTGAGGCCTTTTCGAGATCAGCCAGGAATGTCTGGCCGAGATCCATCGAAGCCTTCGTCACCGCCCCATCGCGAGCACCAAGTGCCTTGGCAAGCTCAGCATCGATTGTCTTTCTATAGGCAGCAACCTTTTCATAGGTGGCCATAACCGTCGAGATCGACTGTGATAGCTCCGCGGCATGGATCCCCGCAGCAAGGGCCTTGGCATCCGCCATACCCGCATCGACAATCGCACGATTCTTCGTCACAGACGCAATGGACCCAGCGGCCTTCTCGCCCTCCAGCGAAAGAGCCGAAGCACTGTCACCACGCTCACTGCGAAATGCCAGCAGCGCCTTGAACAAGGCCTTGTCGAACCCCGTCAATTCCGAGACTTCGGCATAGACCTGATAGTTCCGGTAGGAAGACAGCATCGAGTTTCCGACGAGCACGCTGAGCATCAGACTGAGCAAGGCAAAAACACTGAAGAGTACATTGCGAATAGAGAAAACCATGACACGCCCCAAGATTGGTCAATCTAACGGCATTTGATGATATTTCGAATAATCCAGGGTTAATCGTGGCAGCCCGCAGCCAAGCGTTCGGGGATGAAAACACGAGAGGCGCCCATCGCAAGGTCGCGATTATTTGGGAACAGCCATCGAATGACCTTTTTTCGGTCTTCGATCATGCCGCCACAACTTATGATGGGCAATAAATCACATGTCTTTTGGAGAGGTCGAGCATCCCCGGCGCGAAAAGCGAATACGCAAGGGAATCGCCCCCCGACGATTGCCTCAGCTCTTTGCGGCTGGAGTGCGTGGCTCCCTATCTACGAAAAAAGCTCCGGCGTGTGTGACCGGAGCTTCTTCTGAAACCACTTGCAGCATCGGGTGATGCCACCAGGGGATGGGTCAGCGCGTCAGGCGCTTGTAGGACTGGCTGCCGGGGTTCAGCGCGTCAGGGCCGAGGCGGCGGATCTTGTCCTGCTCGTAGTCTTCAAAGTTGCCCTCGAACCATTCGACATGGCCGTCGCCTTCGAAAGCAAGGATATGCGTCGCCAGACGGTCGAGGAACATGCGATCGTGAGAGATGATGATCGCGCAACCGGCGAAGGCTTCAAGCGCGCTCTCAAGCGCACCGAGCGTTTCGGTATCGAGGTCGTTGGTCGGTTCGTCGAGAAGCAGAACATTGCCGCCGGCCTTCAGCATCTTGGCGAGGTGCACGCGGTTGCGCTGGCCGCCTGAGAGATTGCCGACCTTCTGCTGCTGGTCGCCGCCCTTGAAGTTGAAAGCGCCGCAATAAGCACGCGAGTTCATGTCGAACTTGCCGAGCTTGATCACCTCAGCGCCACCGGAAATTTCTTCCCAGACGGTCTTGTTGGCATCGAGCGCATCGCGGCTCTGGTCGACATAGCCGAGATGCACGGTATCGCCGATGCGGATTGTGCCGGCATCCGGCTTTTCCTGGCCGGTGATCATCTTGAACAGCGTCGACTTGCCCGCACCGTTCGGACCGATGATCCCGACAATGCCGCCCGGCGGCAGCTTGATCGAGAGATCATTGATCAGCGTGCGGCCTTCAAATCCCTTCTTGATGCCTTCGAGTTCGATCACCACCTGGCCGAGACGTTCGGAAACCGGGATGATGATCTGTGCATCGCCGGGCCGGATGTTCTCGGCTGCATCCACCAGCTGTTCATAGGCCTTGATACGGGCCTTCGACTTGGCCTGACGGGCCTTCGGACTGGATGCGATCCATTCCTGTTCGCGCGAGAGCGCCTTCTGGCGGCCGGCCTCATCGCGAGCTTCCTGCTGCATGCGCTTGGCCTTGGCCGTCAGGTAGGCCGAATAGTTGCCTTCGTAGGGGATGCCGCGGCCACGGTCGAGTTCGAGAATCCAGCCGGTGACGTTATCAAGGAAGTAGCGATCGTGGGTGATCATCATCACGGCGCCGGGATAGTCGCGCAGGTGCTTTTCGAGCCAGGCGATCGTCTCGGCATCCAAATGGTTGGTCGGTTCGTCGAGCAGCAGAAGGTCCGGCTGCGACAGCAGCAGGCGGCAAAGCGCGATGCGGCGACGTTCACCACCCGAAAGCACGGTAACGTCCGCATCCTTTGGCGGGCAACGCAGGGCTTCCATCGCCATTTCGACCTGCTGCTCGAGATCCCAAAGGTTCTGGCTATCGATGATGTCCTGAAGCTTGGAGCCCTCTTCAGCCGTCTCGTCTGAATAGTTCATCATCAGTTCGTTGTATCGGTCGAGCACGGCCTGCTTGTCAGCCACACCTTCCATAACGTTCTCGAAAGCTGTCTTGGCCGGGTCGAGATGCGGCTCCTGCTCCAGATAGCCGACAGTCGCACCTTCGGCGAGCCAGGCTTCACCGGTGAATTCCTTGTCCTGGCCGGCGATGATGCGCAGAACCGTCGACTTACCGGCGCCGTTCGGGCCGAGAATACCGATCTTGGCATCCGGGTAGAAGGACAGGTTGACGTTCTCGAGGATCTTCTTGGCGCCGTAAGACTTGTTCAGTCCCGACATGTGATAGATGAACTGGCGTGCCATCGTTGAATTGCTCCGGGCAGAATGGGAAGTTGCCGCTATGTAAGCGAAACCGGCCTGCGGAGCAATGCATGGCACGGCCATGCCTGCGGAAAATGCCGCGTTCAGCTACGGATTAGTGCAGGACGCGTGGATCGATGCGGAAGAGCTTGAGCGGATTTCCGGCTCCCGTATCGATCGGCTCAAGTCCCGGCCAGATACCGCCCGTCGCCAGCGCCGCATAAAGCCCGCCGTTGTTGAGTGTCATGTCAGGCGGCAGCTTGCAGACCGCAACATAGTTGAAACCGCGCATGGCATGACGGCGATCCGCAGCGTCTGTCGAGAGGAAGGCCTTGAAGCCGAGACTCATGCCGGCTGCTGCACGATGAAAGGGGATCGCATTCACCGCATGACGCCCTTCGCCACCAAGAAGAAGTGGCACACCAAGCCCCTGCGGCGCCAGAATGCGTCCAGGCGCGAGGCTTCGGACAACAGAGAAGTCTGCGCCGTCGCAGGCATTGCCCATGGTGCTAGCAGCGTCTGTTTCTACGTGCGCTCGCGGCGTGACGAGAAAGGCGATGCCGAGGCTCGCGATCAACAGGGCTGTCGCCGATACAGCTCGTCGCAACATGGTCGGCACCGGCGAGCCAAGAGCCCAGCCAATCGCCATAGGCAGAAAGAGGGGCATGAGCCCAGCCGACAAACGGATATAGCGCATCTGGAGAAGCGTCAGCACGAGAGCCGTGAGCGCAAAGCCAAAGGCAATCAACAGACCCGGCTCTGCGCGACAGCGCGAAACGAGTGCTGGAAGGGTCCAGATCGCCACGAGCGCGGACAGCAGAATAACTGGGAAAAGGCGCGTATCGCCTGTCTGCAAGTGGAAAAGGAGCCCATGCTCCTGCGGGATCCGCTGAAGCCAAAACTGGCGCGCCACGTCATCCACCATACTGTAGGGCCCGTTGAGACAATCGGGAAACAGCACGATGACCATTGCCACCAGGGCGACAGACGGAAGCAGGAGAGCAGCCCAGCGCGCACGGCTCGATCGATGCTTGAACCAGACCGGAACGACGGACAGAACAGTGCCCGAGGCCACGGCCAGATAGGCATAAGGGGCGGAAAAACTGTCACAGGCGACGGCGACCAGGCCGGCCGGACTGATGAACAGGAGGCCGAGTAGAAGAGAGAAGAACGCAAGCGCACCGCCAGCAACCGACAGCACACGGCCGGAATCCGGCGCATTGAACAGCCAGGCAAAGGCCAGGCCGCCATAGGCCACCATGATCAGTGGCAGGCATTCCAACCCGACAAGCAGGGAGACTGCTGAAGCAAGACCGATAAAAAACGCGCCCCGCTCATCAAAGGTCTGCAAGCCGACCGCGATTGCCGTTGCCGCGAGTATCTGCAGATTATGATGATCAATGCGGCCGGGTGAAAACTCCGAAAGCGCCACCATCATCACCGCGGCAGTGATGGCGGATACCAGCAGGATCCGAAGACCGGACCAGTGTGCACCGGTGAAATGCGGCCGAATGAACAGAGCGATCAGCCAGGCCTGAGCGACAAGCATCACGAGCGGCCAGATACGGAACGCCATCGGCAGCGCATGTTCTTCCCCCACCAACGGTGCCAAAATCCCGAACAGCACAACATAGGGAAGGTCGACCAAGCGCGACCAGGGTGACACATAGAGTTCAGGCGTGCGGATCTGCGGCATGCCGAGATCAAACCAACCGGCACCACCGAACAGGA
Organism: Rhizobium sp. G187; assembly: GCF_051549525.1. Lineage (NCBI taxonomy): Bacteria > Pseudomonadati > Pseudomonadota > Alphaproteobacteria > Hyphomicrobiales > Rhizobiaceae > Rhizobium > Rhizobium sp. G187. The sequence goes on along the minus strand of NZ_JBPUGM010000001.1, from coordinate 235,496 downwards.
ACTGCCTGATCTGCAGCTCGCGCAGCCCGTCATCGACGTCACGGATCCACGACTGGCCATCGGCAAGATCCGCCGCAATCAGCAGGACACCGACGGCAAATATGGTCAAGGTCAGGAGCCCGGTGAAGCTTGCGCCCCTCCGCTCCCTCGGCTGCTCGCCGCTCACCCCGTCCACAATGCTCATGTCCCCCGACCCCTCGGTGATTTCGGCCACTTTGGCGGGCGCGGCTTAATCTCAGGTTATCGTCAACCGGCTTCTTCTGGGTGAGACGGGACAACCTGAACGACGCGCGACCAAAGCTTGGGAGACCTGCCATTGCGCCGGACGGAGAAATATCCTTCTATCACGGTCGCGGAGGACACGATGTATACCAACCAGAATTTCCACCTGTCTCCGACGGGTGCCACGCTTGCCTATCACCATGAAGAGGCAAATGGCCTCCCGCGGGCTGTTGTGCTGATCTGCCATGGACTGGCAGAACATTCCCGCCGCTATGCACGCTTTGCCAAGGCCATGGCGGCTGCCGGCTGTCACGTCTATGCCCATGACCACCGCGGCCACGGCGCAACAAAATCAGCCGATTCGGCCCTTGGCCGGTTTGCCGCTCATGATGGCGTTGCCAAGGTCATCGGAGACGTCATGGCCATGCGCGATCTGGCCCTATCCAGACATGCCGGCTTGCCCATCGTTCTCCTTGGTCATTCCATGGGCGGGCTGATCGCCCTCAATGTTGCCGAAGAACATCCGACAGCATTCCAGGCACTGTCTGTCTGGAATTCGAATTTTCACCCCGGTCCCGCCGGTCGGATCGCGCAAGCGGTCTTGAAGCTCGAGCAGGCCTTCAAGGGCTCGGACGTTCCCTCGCTCATTCTCCCGATGGCAACCTTCGGCGCCTGGGGCCGGTCGATAGAAGGCCATCGCACGCCATTCGACTGGCTCTCGCATGATCCGGTCGAGGTCGACGCCTACATTGCCGACCCGCTCTGTGGTTTCGATGCCAGCGTCTCGCTCTGGCGCGCGATCTTCGAGTTGACCTTTCGGGGTGCCAAACCCGACAGCATCGACAAACTGCCTAAATCACTCCCGATCTATCTGGTTGGCGGCGGACAGGACCCGGCGACCGACAAGGGCCGGGCGATCGCCTGGCTCGGCGAGACAATGAAGCGCCATGGTCTCTCCAACGTAACAGTCACCCTTTATCCCGGTATGCGCCACGAGACGCTGAACGAGATCGGATATGCAGTCGCGACAGCCGGTTTCGCTGCCTGGCTGGATCGCATCCTGCCTCAGGCACCCTCGTAGCCATGGCGGGGTCTTGCGTTTAGGGAATGATGCTATGAGAGAATATCGCGTGCGCCGGCTCTGAGCCGCCGATATAGCTTCTTGGACCGCAGCAATTCTCATGGCCGACATCAATCTGGCACGGCCGGGCTCTAGACCATGCGCGACAGGAAGCCGATGACAACGACCTCTCCCGCCTCTCCGCCGCTATCCGGCATCCGCGTGATCGAGCTTGCCCGCGTACTCGCGGGCCCCTGGGCTGGCCAGATGCTCGCTGACCTCGGCGCAGATGTCATCAAGGTGGAAAACCCCGAAGGTGGAGACGACACGCGCGCCTGGGGGCCGCCCTTTGTCGAAGCCCCCGACGGCGAAAACCTCTCCGCCGCCTATTACCACTCGACCAACCGCAACAAGCGCTCTATTGCGGTCGACCTCAAGACGCCGGAAGGCCAGGAAACAGTTCGCCGCCTCTGCGCCACGGCCGATGTGGTCATCGAGAACTTCAAGCGCGGCGGCCTTGAGAAATACGGCCTCGACTATGAGAGCCTGAAGGCGATCAATCCGAAGCTCGTCTACTGCTCGATCACCGGTTTCGGCCAGAACGGCCCCTATGCCGATTTTGCCGGCTACGACTACATCGTCCAGGGCATGTCCGGCTTCATGTCGATCACCGGCGAGAAGGACGGCGAGCCGATGAAGGCGGGTGTCGCGATCGCCGACATCTTCACCGGCATCTATGCGGTGACCGCCATCCAGGCTGCCCTCATCCATGTCTTAAAGACGGGAACTGGCCAATTCATCGACATGGCCTTGCTCGACGTCATGTCGGCGGTGCTCGCCAACCAGAACATGAACTACCTGATCTCCGGCAAGGCGCCTGTTCGCCTCGGCAATGCCCATCCCAATATCAGCCCCTATGAAGTCGTGCCCACCGCTGACGGCCATCTGATCCTCGCCGTCGGGAATGATGGCCAGTTCAGGCGCCTCTGCACCATCCTCGGCATCCCCACTGTTGCTGACGACGAACGCTTCTCCACCAACAAGGCCCGCGTCGCCCACAAGGCCGAGGTTCGCCGCATCGTCACGGCAGAGACGGTGAAGTGGTCAAAGCGCGATCTGCTGTCCGCCTGCGAGGCGAATGCCGTTCCCGCCGGCCCCATCAACTCGATCGAGGAGATGTTCGCCGACCCGCAGATAAAGGCCCGCGGCCTGAAGATCGAACTGACCGATGACAAGGGCACGGTGATCCCGAGCGTTCGCACGCCGATCATTCTGTCCGAAACACCCCTTCGTTATGAGCGTCCAAGCCCCCGCATCGGCGAACATGACAATGAGATATTGGCCGAACTGGACGATCTTGAAAGGAAGTCCCGATGAAAAGAAGCGGTGGAGCCTTGATTGTCGAGGCATTGAAGGCAAACGGTGTCGAGCGCGTCTCCTGCGTTCCCGGTGAAAGCTATCTGGCCGTGCTCGACGCGCTGAAGGACAGCGGTATTGAGACGCTGGTCTGCCGCCAGGAAGGCGGCGCCGCAATGATGGCCGACACCTGGGGCCGCCTGACGGGCAAACCCGGCATCTGCATGGTGACGCGCGGGCCGGGCGCAACGAATGCCTCCGCCGGTCTGCATGTCGCAAAGCAGGATTCGATCCCGATGATCCTGTTCATCGGCCAGATCGGCCGTGACATGAAGGAGCGCGAAGCCTTTCAAGAGGTCGAATACCGCCGCGCCTTCACCGAGTTTGCCAAATGGGTCGGCGAGATCGATGATGCCCGCCGCATCCCGGAATTCGTTACCCGCGCCTTCGCCGTCGCCACCTCCGGCCGCCCCGGCCCGGTCGTGCTGACGCTGCCGGAAGACATGCTGCTCGACGAAGTTGAAGCCCCGGAAGCCAGGCCCTACACGCCGGTAGAGGCTCATCCCGGCTCAAGCCAGATCGCCGAACTCGGCGAGATGCTGAAGACTGCGAAGCGCCCGATGGTCGTTCTCGGCGGCACCCGCTGGAGCGAAACCTCGGTCGCCGGCATCCAGGCCTTTGCCGAAAATTTCAAGCTGCCGGTCGGCTGCTCCTTCCGCCGCCAGATGCTCTTCGATCACCTGCATCCGTCCTACGCCGGCGATGTCGGCATCGGCATCAATCCGGCGCTCGCCAAGGAAGTGAAGGACGCCGATCTGCTGATCCTGCTCGGCGGACGTTTCTCAGAAATGCCGTCCTCTTCCTATACGCTGATGGACATCCCCTACCCGGCGCAGAAGCTCGTCCACATCCACCCGGACCCGTCCGAACTCGGCCGCGTCTACCGCGCTGATCTGGCGATCTGTGCAGCACCGGATGAATTCGTTTCCGCGCTAGCATCGCTCGAGGCACCCGCCGCCCCCACATGGGCCGAGCGCACTGAGACCATGCACGCCGCTTATCTCGCCTGGTCGACACCGCCAAAGGCAGGCCCCGGCGCCGTGCAGATGGGCCCGATCATGGACTGGATCGAGGCGAACACGCCGAAGGATGCGATCTTCACCAATGGCGCCGGCAACTACGCCACCTGGCTGCATCGCTTCCACCGCTTCCGGGCCTTCAACACCCAGGCAGCCCCGACCTCCGGCTCCATGGGCTACGGTCTGCCGGCAGCCGTTGCTGCCAAGCAGCTGTTCCCTGAGCGTGAAGTGATCTGCTTTGCCGGCGACGGCTGCTTCATGATGCATGGCCAGGAATTCGCGACCGCCATGCGCTACAACCTGCCGATCATCACGCTCGTCATCAACAACGGCATCTATGGCACGATCCGCATGCATCAGGAGCGCGAATATCCGGGCCGCGTCAGCGCCACAGACCTGACCAACCCCGATTTCGCAGCGCTGGCCAAGGCCTATGGCGGCCATGGAGAAACCGTCGAGAAGACGGAAGACTTCGCCCCCGCCTTCCTGCGCGCCCGCGCCTCCGGCAAGCCTGCGATCATCGAGAGCAAGCTCGATCCGGAGGCGATCACGCCAATGCGAACCTTGACTCAGATCCGCGATCGGCTCTGACGGGCCAACCTTCAAGCGCTCGCCAACGCGCGCACGACACAGGGGCGTTGGCGGTTTCCGACTGAAATCGAGCTTACTTCGCCTCCTGCAGTCCATGGCAGCCGGCGGCAACTGCATCGAAGGCATGTAACAAACCGGGAATGGCGAAGACCGCATCGGCGGAAGTGCTGTCGAGCTGAACGAAAATCACCCTGCCACCATACTGGCTGTCGATCAGTCGTACATCGGCGGCAAGCGATAAGGTCTGGCGGAGATTGACCTCCTCCGTCGACCATGGACCGAATACGAGGCCGATGGGTCTCTCAGTCACCGGTGGCGAAAAATATGGCGAAAGCGCCGTCACGCCGATGCCCAGGATGGAGAGAACGCCAGCCAGCCCATAGGCTGGCCAGGCTGGCATCGCTCCTGATTCAGGTTCCCCAGCCGTCGAAACGCCTGTGACGGCCATCAGCTTGCAATCCGCATTGGTCCGCTCTGGGCGTCCCCCGCCAGCTTGAACCGGGCAATCAATGCCTGAAGGCTCTCACTTTCGCCCGCAAGTTGGTCGGCTACTCGGCTGTTCCCCTCCACCAGGGATGTATTCTGCTGGTTGGCCTGATCGATGAGGTTGATCGAATTGTTGATCGATCCGAGCGCAAGCGATTGTTCCTGCGATGCCCCCGCAATTCCTTCGATCTGCCGATTAATAGTGACAACATCGTCGCGTATGGCCGTGAGGGTCTGGCCAGTCTGATTGACAAGGGAGACACCGTTCGTCACCTCATTTGAGGCCGTTTGAATGAGCGCCTTGATTTCCTTGGCAGCAATCGCGGATCTTTGCGCAAGTTCCCGGACTTCCTGAGCAACGACGGCGAATCCCTTGCCGCTCTCGCCAGCACGAGCCGCCTCAACACCAGCGTTCAGCGCCAAAAGGTTGGTCTGGAAAGCAATTTCGTCGATAACGAAGATCGTGTTCGAGATCTGCTTCGACGATTCCTCGATCCGTCCCATGGCATTGACAGTTTCCGCGACGACCACGCCGGAATGGACGGCATTGTCGCGCGCCTTGTCAGCCGCCAGCCGGGCCTCGCTCGTTCTTTGCGTGGCCTGATGAACATTCTGGGTGACCTCGTCCAGCGCCGCTGCCGTTTCCTCCAGAGAAACCGCCTGCTGGCTCGTGCGGCCGACAAGTTCGCTGTAGCCCTCCCGAATTTCCTGACTGCCTCTGTTCATCCGCTGGATTCGGTCAGATATCGTTCGGAGTGTCTCACGCAACTGTTGGACAGATGTATTGAAATCCTGACGCAGCCCTTCGAATTCGGTCGGGAAACCATGCCTGATCTCCCTGGTGAGATCCCCTTGTGCGAGGGCGCGCAATGCATCAGCCAGGCTGTCTACGACCGTCTTACGGTCCTGCTCAACCTTTGCCTTCAGCGCATCATTCTTGTTGCGCTCTTCCACGGTCATCCGGCGACTGTCCTCGGCGGCATTGGCCATTGCAACAGCTTTTTCAGTTGCAGCCTCGGCATTTGCAATCGCAGCGGCATTGGCAGCAATAGTCTGTTCCAGCTTTACCGCGGTCGCCATCAGTGGCCCGACCAGGATCGTGGCGATCGAAGCATGAATCAGCAGATGGTATATGGCATCCCCCCCAACAGAATCAGACCAGATGATCGAGGGAAGCACGAATGTCAGCACCGCATGGTGCATAACGATCAGCACATTGTAGACGAGCAGCGACCGCCAGCAGGCATAAGCAAGCAGATAGACGTTGAGCACAAAATAGATCATATGCGCTTCTTGCACATATTCAGGCGCGAGCCCTGTCGAAGCATAGGTCAAGAACATGACCTGGACAGCAAGACTCGTCGCAACAACAATCCGGCCAGGCAGATTGAAGCCATAAAGCCAGATGGCTCCATAACCGCAAAGGGTCGCGATCAGCGCACCTGAAGTGGCGACCATCATGCTCCGTCCGGAGAGCCAGGCAACGAAGGATATCAGGATCGCCATGACGACCAACGTCGGAACATAGAGTTTCGTGGCTATCGCCCGTAGAGCGTCGATCGTGATCAACTGGCCGTGTGAACCATTTGGAGCTGCTGAAACAGTCATTGTCGCCTCGATAGAATTGAAACGGTGCCAACGTTAATTACCGAAGGTTAATTTAGAATATCCAGCAACACCGCCACTCGCCGCTTGGTGATCCATAACGCACCCCGGCCCCAGCAGCCTTGGCAGCTCAACGAGGCCATTTGTCTCGCTGAGGCAGCCGACCAAAAACGACAAAGGCCGGGATCTCTCCCGGCCTTTTCGTATTGTTCTACGTTTCTGAAAAATCAGATCGCAGCCGTGACGATGAACTCGACCAGATAGTCCGGGGTCGCGAGCGGCGCGCCGCTGGTAGCGCGGGCCGGCGGGTTGGCAGGATCGATCCAGGCTTCCCAGACAGCGTTCATCTCGCCGAAGGTCGACATGTCGGAGAGGTAGATGATCGTCTGCAGGATCTTCGACTTGTCCGTACCGGCCGCCGCCAGCAGGCGGTCGACTTCAGCGAGCGCCGACTTCGACTGCTCGGTAACGGAGGCGCCTTCGCCAACCTGGCCGGCGAGATAGACGGTGTTGCCGTGGACGACGGCGCCGCTCATGCGCTTGCCGGGCTCGATACGCTTGATGGTCATGGGAAAACTCCTGCTTGAGGCTGGTTTAGAAAACAAACGGGCCGGACTGAAAGGTCCGGCCTCCGGGGGAATGGAAATCAGGTTCAGCCGCGCTGACGCAGCGCGTGTTCGTAAGTGGCGGTCGAGCGCGCACCCGAGCGGCAGTAGCCGAGCATCGGTCGCTCGAACTCTTCCAGAGCGTCGACCATATCAGCGACCGCATCCGGTGTTACACCCATGGGGCCAACTGGCACATGCTTGATCTTGAGGCCAAGTTCTTCCGCGCGCTTGGCAACAGCCGCAAATTCCGGCTGATCCATCTCTTCGCCATCGGGGCGATGGCAGACGATCGACTTGAAGCCAAGCGCCTTGACCGCGTCCACGTCTTCGACCGTGATCTGGCCGCTGACCGAATATTCCTCGTTGATCTGCCTGATGTTCATCGGCGCACCTCGTAAATTCCGTGGGCGAAACATCTACGACGGGCATGGAAAGGCGTCAATGACGCCGCAGTGCTTCCAGCGCCCCTTACACGAAGGAAAATGCCAGACCATAGTGACGGCCGGCGCCGGGCTCGAGCTGATAGAATTCGCCAGCAGCATCCAGGTCTTCGCGGTCGGCCAGCCGATGCGACACCGGCTCGATGCCAAGCACATGGGCGGGGGCCGTCTGGTTGCGCCAGATCTGGAGGTGCGGGAGCGTGTCAGTGCGAAACCGGACCTTCAGCGTCTTGGCCCCAATGGCCGCAATCGGCCCGAGCCGCAGTTCGGCCCAGCCGCCATGCCCCGCTGGCACGCAGAACAGGCCACGCTCACCCTCGCCAAACGCCCAGGGCAAGCCGCCGCCCTCGATCATCGCACCTTCGATCCGCGTTCCCGCGTCGAAATGCCGTGCACCAAGGTTCATGTGGTACATGTGGAAGACCGGGAACGCCGTGTCTCCGGTATTCACGATCTCGTCGGAGAGCTGCACTTCGCCGCTTTCGCCCTTGATCCGCCACTGACGTCGCAATTCGGCCCGTTCACCCCCGGCAAGACGAAGCGGGATCAGCGCACTGGCTGTGATATCCTCGCCCTCTGCCACAAATGTCAGTGCCTCTGCGGCATGCCCCGATGCCGACCCATGCAACGGATAAAGACCACCACCAGTCATGGCGGCCGGGTGACGGATATGGTCGGGTCCGCAGGTGAAGAGAAAGCCTTCCAGCGAATGGTCGATCCGCGGGTCACCATCGTCGGGGATGGCGCGGCCAGGAGCAAGATCCACGCCCTCAACGATGCAGGCGCCGATGTCGAACACGGACGACGGATCGAGCGCCAGTCTGGGACCCTTAGACCCCTGGAAGTAGATCATGCGAAAGCGCTCCGGCGGACACTGATACCTTGTCGAGATGACCGGTTTCGATGAGATCCTCGAATCCCCTCAACCCGCTGTCGAGCGAGGACAGATACGCAATGTTGACGTTGCGCTCAAGCCAACGCTGGAAGAGCTGCGCTTGCCCTTCCAGGCGACCGAACCGGGCAGCCCCCGCTTCCGTCAGAGACAACAATTCAAAACGCCGATCGGTTCGATCCCGCTTACGCGTGAGGTAGCGCTTGTCTTCCAGCACCCGCACAGCCCGACTGATCTTTGTCTTGGATAGACCGCATCTGAGTGCGATCGCCTTCGCCGTGCCCGGAGACGATTGCCCCAGACACCACAGCACCTGCCATTCCGACCAGGACAATTCGTCTTCCGGCCCACATAAACTCAGGAAGGCCCGGTCGAGCACCTCCGCGAGATGCATGACACGATAAGGCCAGAACGCCTCCAACCGCATAGTCTCCTCCATGCGCCCTCCCTCAGCTTTTCCGGGCCCGTACGCCTCCCCAGACGTAGCCCTTCACTTTACGGTTTTAACCACAAGTTCACCATGAATTCATCTTTTCCATATTAGTGTCAAATTTCTAGCGTTTGTCGCGCGCACAGACGAGGAATCCGAATCGTGATCTCTATCAGGAAACTGGGCTTGATCCTGGCGGCAACGCCCGCAGCCCTTACCATTGCCCCGGCCGTAGATGCGCAATCATTCTATGATCGCCGGCAATCGCAGCAGACAGTCCTGGTCTCGCCGGAAGGCGACATTCTCGACTACATCCCGGAATCCGGCGAGGTTGCGATCAGTCGCGACCGTATGGGCCGCACCGTGCTCGTTGATCGTTACGGCAATCTGGTCGCAACAGAAATTCCAGCCGAGAGCTACTATCCGCCCCGTGATCGCGGTCGCAATCGGGACCTGCCCGGCGTTTACGATCCTTATCAGGACGATGCACCAGCGCAGCGGGGCTTTGGCGACGAGGTAACAACCGCCTCGATCCCTGATATCGAGCCCGTTGAACCAGGCAACGACGAGTTGCCTCAGGACATGCCTTATGGCGGGCCAGATTTGCCCCCGCCGGATGACATGGCACCGGCCAAGGTCGTGACGCCGGACATTCCGGTCAAGACGAACCTGTCGCGCCTCGAAATCACCGCTCTTCAGGTCTTTCTCGATCGTGAGGGCGTATCGCCGGGTGTCATTGACGGCAAGATGGGCCAGAACGTCAACAAGGCCATCGTCGCCTGGCAGCAGATCACCGGCGAGACACTCGACCCTAATAATGCCGAGGACATTCTTGAGCGCCTGCGCATGACCGGCGGCATGGCCTTGAAGAGTTACACCATCACGGCGGGCGATGCGGCTGGCCCCTATGTTGCTTCGATCCCGGAAGACTACGCCCACAAGGCGCAACTGCCGGCCATGGCCTACACCTCGACCGCCGAAATGCTCGCCGAGCGTTTCCACATGGATGAAGACTATCTGCGCGAACTCAATCCAGGCGTTGACTTCACCATACCCGGCACCATCATCAAGGTGACTGATCCGGGCGAGGTCAAGACCGGGAGCGTTGCCCGCATCGTGGCAGACAAGGGCCTGAAACAGGTGCTCGCCTATAGCGAAGATGGCAGCCTGCTCGCCGCCTATCCGGCAAGTATCGGCTCTGCCGATACGCCGTCGCCTTCCGGCACGGTGACAATTGAACGTATCGCCCTCAATCCGGGATACACCTACAATCCGAAGGTCAATTTCCAGCAGGGCAACAACACCAAGATCCTGCAGATCCCGCCTGGCCCCAACGGCCCGGTCGGCACGGTATGGCTTGCGCTGTCGAAGCCGACCTACGGCATTCACGGCACACCGGAGCCATCGAAAATCGGTCGAACCCAGAGCCACGGCTGCATCCGCCTGACCAACTGGGACGCAACAGAACTGGCCAAGATGGTGAAGGCAGGTGTCACGGTCGAATTCATCGACTGATTGACCTAGCCTGCATCATCATTCGATGAGAAACAATCAAGCCGCGGCAACCACCGCGGCTTCTTCTGTTTTGAGCGCATGAAAAAGCCGCCAGCAATGCCGGCGGCCTTGTTTATCTCATTGAAGATCCTGGCATTATATCAGGCGGCGCTGCGGACCAGCCGGAACAGCCGGCGCGGCTCGGATGACCGCACGATCCGAACCGGGAGCAGTCGCATGACTTCGGAGGCGAAGACCCTGGCGTTTTCCTGGGCCTTGTCGAGATTGCTGACCTTCGCTGCATCCATCGAATACAGCGTGCCACCACAGTCGAAGATCTCGCGGAAGGCACTGCGCTCGGCAATCGGCGTATCGATAACGTTCACACCGCGTGCGGCCAGAAGACCCTTGATAGCGAGAAGTGCACGGGTCGTGACCATGGAGGTGACGCGTGTGAGCACGACCGAATGCGGAATGACGAGATTGCCCGCGTCTTCCATGAGCTTGATCAGATCCAGGATCTGAGCGCCACCCCGGGCGTCCATGGCACAGCCCTGTACGGGGATCATGACGTGATCGGACAGGCCGATACCTGTTGTGACCATGGCATCGCGGGCACCGGCGAGATCCATGATGATATAGTCGTGATTGCGCGAGAGCTCGCGAATATGGCCCTGCACCGACGCCACCGAAACCTCGGAGACGACTTCGATATTGCGCTGCGGGCCGGAGATATCGTGCCACTGGGTGATCCAGCGCTGCGGATCGGCGTCGAGGATAGCGACGCGATAGCCCTGGTGTGCCAGTTCGGTGGCGAGGAGAAGAGCGGCAGTGGTCTTGCCGGCTCCGCCTTTGGCGTTTGCGAATGAAATGACTGGCATGCTGTGTCCCTGGATGTCGGATCCGAGCGGCTCATCGCTCTCAAGCAGTCACACATATCCGACTGCATATGTTCATCATTGCTAAACATGGTTAACAAATCGAAAACACGAGCCCAGCCATCCCTCCCTAATTTTTGGGAGGCACATCAAAAAAAGCCAGAGATTTCAGAGCGAAGAGGGTCGAACTTCACCAGCAAGAGCAGCAGACAGTCATCGGGGAAAAGTTAATTTCCATGATAAAAGCGGGCAAATGCACCTGCATCTGCCCGCTTTTGTGGTGCGAAAGGGAATCAGAAGCAGTCGGCGAAAAGCTGCTTCGTATTCTCGAGCGTCATGGCCACCGGGTTACCGCCAGCGCTCGGATCCTCGATCGCCATTGCCGACAGCTCATCGATCCGATCATTGGCGATACCCATGGCCGTGAGGTTCTCCGGCACATGCAACTCGGCGCGAAGCGCCAGTACATAATCGTAGAACCCGTCGAACCCACCCGCGATACCCAGATAGGCCGCAGCCCGCTCGATGCGGTCTTCAATGACGTGACGGTTGAACTTCAGTACCGGCGGCATGACGACGGCATTGGTCATGCCGTGATGGGTGTTGTAGACGGCTCCGATCGGGTGCGACAGTGCATGGATCGCGCCAAGCCCCTTCTGGAACGCGACAGCACCCATGGCAGCCGCAGACATCATGTTGGTCCGCGCTTCGAGGTCGGTCCCGTCCTTATAGGCGCGGGGCAGAAATTCCTTGACCAGTCGCATGCCTTCGAGCGCGATGCCCTGGCTCATTGGGTGATAGAAGGGCGAGGAGTAGGCTTCGAGGCAGTGCGCAAACGCGTCCATGCCGGTGCCTGCCGTGATCATCTTCGGCATGCCGACAGTCAGTTCCGGATCGCAGATCACGACGCCGGGCAGGAACTTCGGATGGAAGATGATTTTCTTCACATGGGTTTCGGAATTGGTGATGACCGAGGCGCGACCGACTTCCGAACCGGTACCAGCTGTTGTCGGAACGGCGACGATCGGCGCAATGCCATCGGAATTGGCGCGGGTCCACCAGTCGCCGATATCCTCGAAGTCCCAGACCGGCCGCGTCTGGCCAGCCATGAAGGCTACGCATTTGCCAAGATCGAGGCCCGAGCCGCCGCCAAAGGCGACGACGCCGTCATGGCCGCCATCCTTGTAAGCCTTGATGCCGGCTTCAAGGTTCTTCTCGTTCGGGTTCGGATCGACATCCGCGAAGATCGCGCGGCCAAGGCCCGCCTCTTCCAGAACGTCAAGCGCCGTCTGGGTGATCCCCATCGGCGCAAGGCCCCTGTCTGTGATCAGCAGAGGCTTCTTCATGCCGAGCGACTTGCAGGCCTCCGCCAGTTCCCTGATGCGGCCACGTCCCATCTTGATGGCGGTGGGGTAGCTCCAGTTCGCGACGATGTTCATTTCGTAACTTTCTTCAGATGGTAGGATTTCGGACGGGTGAGGTTCTGGAAGCCGAGCACGGAGAGCGAGCCGCCCTTGCCGGTTTCCTTGACGCCGGTCCAGCAAAGCGCCGGGTCGAGATAGTCAGCGCGGTTCATGAAGACCGTGCCGGTCTCGATGTCGCGGCCAATCCGGGCAGCGCGCTCGGGATCCTGGGTCCAGAGCGACGCGGTTAGACCATAGGGGCTGTCATTCATCAGCTCGAGTGCTTCCGCATCGCTCTTCACCTTCATGATGCCGACGGCCGGACCAAAGGTCTCGTCTTTCATGAAGGCCATGGAATGGTCGACGTTGGTGAGCACCTGCGGCATGATATAGGCGCCACCGTCATCGGCGGGGAAAAGCTTCGGATCGACCAGCGCCTTTGCCCCCTTCGAAACGGCATCGGCGATCTGCTCGCGCACCACCTTGGCGAAACGCTTGTTGGCCATTGGCCCCAGTGTCGTTTCCGGGTCGAGCGGATTGCCGAGCTTGTAATTCGACACCCAGGCGACAGACTTCTCGACGAAGGCGTCGTAGAGGCTCTCATGCACATAGATGCGCTCGATGCCGCAGCAGCACTGGCCAGAATTGTAGGTGGCGCCATCCATCAGCGTATCGACGGCAGCATCGAGGTCGGCGTCTTCCATGACATAACCAGGGTCCTTGCCGCCGAGCTCAAGTCCAAGGCCGGCAAAGGTGCCGGCAGCGGCCCGCTCGATCGAGCGACCACCTTCGACCGAACCGGTGAAGTTGATGAAGTTGAAATTGCCGGCCGCGATGAGCGCGGACGTCGTGGCATGATCGAGGAAGAGGTTGATGAAGACATCATCAGGAACGCCCGCCTCGACGAAGGCGCGCACCATGCGCTCACCGACGAGCAGGGTCTGGGTCGCATGCTTGATAACGACCGTATTGCCAGCCATGAGCGCCGGTGCGATCGTGTTGATCGCGGTCATATAGGGGTAGTTCCACGGCGCGATGACGAAGACGACGCCATGCGGCTCCCGCTCGATTCGACGCTCGAAGCTTGCACTGTTTTCCACGACCAGCGGCGCAAGCGCATCGGCAGCAATGGCTGCAACATAGTTGGAGCGCTCGTTGAAGCCCTTGTACTCGCCGCCATAACGCACCGGCCGCCCCATCATATGCGCCAGTTCCGGCACCACCTCGTCCGACATCTCATTGAGGCGGGCAACGCCCTTCAGCACGAGCTGCACACGGTCTTCAAGCGGCCGACGGGCCCAGGCCTTCTGCGCCTTGCGGGCACGCGCAACGGCCTCGGTCGCGGCCTCCAGCGACATGGCCGGCCGCTCGGCGTAGACCGATCCATCGATCGGCGAAATGCATTGGATCATCGTCATGATCGTCTTCCTGTGTTCTAGAACGAGATGACAGGGGCCGAAGCCGCCGTCCATGTTTCCACCCTTACGCCGAGGACTGTTGCGGCTCAATGCCGTCTTTGGTCACGCCCGTTCAAAGCCGCGCGCCACCTCCCAGTCCGTGATCCGGCGGTCGTATTCCTCCTGCTCCCATTCGGCAGCCCGGACATAATGATCGATGACATCGTCACCAAAGGCCGAGCGCAGCATGGCCGAACCATTGAGGGTTTCGGCTGCGGCACGAAGCGTCCGCGGAATTTCGCGCGCCTCCTTGGCACCATAGGCGTCGCCGGTGAAAGCGGGTTCGAGTTCCATCTTCTTCTCGATCCCATCAATGCCGGCCGCCAGCAGTGCCGCCATGGCGAGATACGGATTGAGGTCCGATCCACCGACGCGGCACTCGACGCGGATCCCCTTTGTTGCATCTCCGCAAAGCCGGTAACCGGCCGTGCGATTGTCCTTGGACCAGATTGCCTTGGTCGGTGCGAAGGTTCCCGCCATGAAGCGCTTATAGGAGTTGATATAGGGCGCCAGGAAATAGGTGATTTCCGAGGCGTGGTTGAGAAGCCCCGCCATGTAATGCTTCATCACCTCCGACATTCCATACTGACCCTTCTCGTCGAAGAACAGCGGCGTTTTGCCATCGGCAGACCAGAGCGACTGGTGGATATGCGACGAGGAGCCTGCGGCATTATAATGCCACTTGGCAAGGAAGGTGATCGCCTTGCCCTTCGACCAGGCAATCTCCTTGCAGCCATTCTTGATGATCACATGTCGATCGGCCATGGTCAGGGCGTCGGCATAACGAACATTGATTTCTTCCTGGCCGGCAGACGCCTCACCCTTGGAATTCTCGACCGGAATACCGGCACCCTGCAGCCCCTTGCGGATCGCCCGCATGACGTCTTCTTCCTTGGTGGTCTGGAAGATGTGGTAGTCCTCGTTGTAGCCCGAGACCAATTTCAGGTCGCGATAGCCGGAAAGACGCGCCTCGTCATAGGTCTGGTCGAAGAGGAAGAATTCGAGTTCGGTCGCCATGAAGGCCTTCATGCCCATGGCTTCAAGTCGGGCGACCTGCTTCTTCAGGATCGCGCGCGGTGAATGCGGCACTTCAGCATGAGTGGCATGGTCGAGCATGTCGCAGAGAACGAGTGCCGTGCCTTCAAGCCAGGGAATGCGGCGAAGCGTCGAAAGATCCGGCTTCATGGTGTAATCGCCGTAGCCCTTTTCCCAGCTCGTCGCCTTGTAGCCGGAGACGGTTTCCATCTCCATGTCGGTCGCCAGCAGATAGTTGCAGCTATGGGTTTCCTTGAAGGCGCTTTCAACGAAGAACTCCGCCTGGAAGCGTTTGCCCATCAAGCGGCCCTGCATGTCCACCTGGCACGCCAGCACCGTGTCGATGCGCCCTTCGGCGACGTCTTTCTTCAGCTCTTCGAATGTATAGGTGGTGGTCATCTGTGTGGTCCCATAGGTAGCCGACAATGCAACATCAGGCGGTAAAGCTGAGGATGTTCGGCAGGCGCGGACCGATAGATGTCCGCGCCTGCCGCAGGATTTTAGATTTCGCCCACAGCTCTTTCAGCAGCGAGGATCTCTGCCTTGCGCTTCTCGATCATGTCGCCGATTGGCGGGCCCTGGAAGCGCTTGGCCTCGAAAGCAAACCAGATAATGACGGCCAGAACGATGAAGCCGACGGTCACGGCGAGAACCTTGTCATTCGGTGGCTGGATGGCGATGTAGATGATGATCAGCATGCCGATGGTCGCGAGGACACCGATGACCTTGAACAGTCCAGCGCCGAGGTCCCACGGTCCTGCTGCCGGCCATTTCGATGTTCCAAAGGCGAAAATACCAAGGGCGATCGGTGACAGGAAGGACAGGAAGAGGAAGATCAAGGTCGCATTGACGACGGTGACATAGAGGCTGGCTTCACCGACCGAGATGAACAAGGCCCCCCAGACAAACAGCACTTCCAGGATGCCGGCGGTCCAGATCGCGGTTACGGGGGTCCGATACTTCGGGCTGACGGAAGACAAAGCCTTCGAGCCAACCGGAAGTCCCTTGTCGCGGGAGAAGGCGAAAATCATCCGCGATGCGGAGGTTACCGTTGCAAGACCGCAGATGAACTGCGCGACGAAGATGGCGACATACAAGATGGTCACCAGCCAGGCCGGCATGATCGTGTTGACCGTGTAGAAGAACACGTTCCAGCCTTGCCTTGCACCCTCGGCCATATCCGGGATGGCAATGACGAAGGAGCTGAGCATGATCCAGCCTGCAAGGGAAGACCACAGGACGGACATGACAATCGAGCGGGGCACCGAATGGGCCGCTTTCTTCGTTTCTTCCGACGTATGAGCCGAGGCATCATAACCGGTGATCGTGTAGATCGGCAGCAGCAGCCCGAGGCCGAAAATGTACCACATGCTGTCGGACTGAGGCCAAACATTGCCGCCGATTTCACCCGAATTGTTGGTGAAGGTCCACAGGCGGCTGATTTCCCAGGTCGGCGCGAAATAGAGGCAGGCCACTGTCAACACGGCAGCCGTCACGAGGATCAGCGAACCGGAAAAGTCCGTGAGCTTTGCTGTCAGGCTGATGCCGAAGTGATTGATCAGAACCTGGATCAAAGTGAAGCCGGCGACGAGCAAGACCTGGGTCGCAGGCGAGACCAGACCGTCCTCGCCCAACAGACCCAGCTGGGCACCGAACGTGCCACCCAGGAAAAGAGCGGTTCCGATGTTGATTGCGCCGAGAACGGTGATGAGGCCAAGCAGGTTGAGCCAGGCCGTCAGCCAGCCCGTGAAGCGGTTTCCGAGGATTGACGACCAGTGATAGAGCCCGCCCGCCGTGGGATAGGCTGATGCGATCTGAGCCATGCCGAGCGCGAAAAACCCAGAGATGATGCAGCCGACGGGCCAGCCGATACCGATCGCGGCGCCGCCGACACCGGAGGTCGCCTGAGCCAGCGAATTGATGCCGCCGGACAGAATGCAAATAATGGAGAAAGAAATCGCAAAATTCGAAAATGAACTCATGCTGCGTTCGAGTTCCTGGGCATAACCCATGGAATGCAGCACGTGCATATCCTGTTTTTTGTCTGAATCAGAGTAATCTGACATGGCATCCCCCAATGTGAAGATCGGCCGCGGGATTGCGGCGATCATGTACCTGGCCCGCCGCTTGTTTTGGCGGTTAGTGGCAGCAAAGCTGCTCCCCGTGAGGTCGTTCTGTTATTTTCCTTCGACGACACGGACCGCAGTTGCGATCAGCCCGGCGAGGTAGTCGGCCATGACCTCTTGGTCGACGGAATTGGCAATCAGGTCGTTGCGCACCTCGATCATCACGTTGGCATGACCGGCGGGCAAGGCATGCAGGCGAAGCGTATGGGTAACCCCGTCCTCCGGCCCATAGGGCGCGTTGCGTTCGACGCGATACGGCCCGGAGATAGCGGCCGACAGCATTGCGTCTGCAAGCCGGCTGTCCGTATCGTGCAGGATACCGATCTCCACATCGCGCTTTTTGCCGAAATAGATCGGCGTGAAACTGTGCACGGTCACGACAACCGGCCGGCGTCCCTCCTGGACATAAGCGGCAAGAAGCGCGCTGACGCGATCGTGAAACGGCACATAGATCGCAGCAGTTCGGGCATAGCGCTCGGCCGGCGCAAGATCGCGATTGCCGGGTATCTCGAAGATTTCGCTGCTTTCCGGCATGGCGGCCGGCGATTCCGGCGGCCGGTTGCAGTCATAGAGCAGGCGCGAGAAACGCTGATGGACCAGTGCTGCTTCAAGCCGCGTCGACAATAGACGGGCAAGTTCAAGCGCACCGGGATCCCAGGCGATGTGGCTGACCAGCACCTCCCCTGACAGCCCCAGCTGTCCCGCCGAGATCGGCAGGCGGTGAGATGCATGTTCGCAGACCAGCACGACCGTGCCGGCCGCGCGTTCGTTCTCGACAGCCACGGCTTCACCGTCGGCTGGCGCCAGAATTCCTGACCTCAGCAGCATGCTGTTCCCCCGGGCCTGATGGCCTCTGTATTTAACGAAGAGAATTCTTCACGGAGCCCGCAGTGTCAATCCGCTTCTGAAAATTTCTCTTCAAAAGCCAGTTGACAGCCAGCAAGGGCGGGGGCTTAATCTTTGTCATAAAGCTGGCAAAGACCGGCTTAGGGGAGACAATCAGTCCTTGCTCAATGCGTCCAAGACAGTGTCGGACGTGATCCATGCTCATTTCGATGGGCTGACGCGTGCTGAACGGCAGCTGGCGGAAAGCCTGCTGGACAACTATCCTGTGTCCGGGCTCGGCAGCATCACGACTGTCGCCGAGAATGCCCGCGTATCGACACCGACCGTCGCCCGCATGGTTCAGAAGCTGGGCTACAAGGGCTATCCAGAATTCCAGGCGCATCTGCACCAGGAACTTGAAGCCACCATATCGAACCCGATCGCGAAACACGACCGCTGGGCGGCGGACGCGCCCAACCGGCACATTCTCAACCGCTTCGCCGAAGCCGTGATGAACAACCTGAGGAGTTCACTGGGCGAACTGAAGACAGCAAGCTTCGATGATGCAGCAAGCCTGCTGGGCGACCGCAACCGAGACATATATTTCGTCGGTGGCCGCATCACCGGGGCGCTTGCCGAGTACTTCTTCACCCATATGCAGGTCATCCGGCCCAAGACCACACTAATGTCCTCGAATGCGAGCGCCTGGCCGCAATACGTGCTGAACATGCACGAAGGCGACGTGCTGGTGATCTTTGACATCCGTCGCTACGAGGCCGACCTGACGACATTGGCGAAGGTAGCGAAGGCGAGCGGCGTTGAGATCATCCTGTTCACCGATCAGTGGACGTCACCGGTCGCACAGCACGCGCGTACGAGTTTCAAGCTGCACATCGAAGCACCGTCTGCATGGGACTCCTCCGTCGTGACACTTTTCGTCGTCGAAGCGCTGATTGAGGCCGTCCAGAGCTCGTCCTGGGACCAGACGCGCGAGCGCATCAACACGCTGGAGGATTTGTTCGAGCAGGCACGCCTGTTTCGAAAACCTCGATGAGCGAAGAGGGCTCGATACAGAAATTTGAGACGGGGGCCAGCCCCGTCTCAGGCAAAGGGCGGAAATTTGGGTGGGAGTTCCGTCACATAACCATAACATATCACCCCTAATTGATCGCCATCGCTGCCAACCTCAGAGGAGAACCACAGTGACCACCAAGTTCCGCAAAATGCTGTCGCTGACGACCGCACTCGTCATGACGACTTCGGCCGTCGCCTATGCTGAACCAAGCGCAGAGCTCATCGAAGCCGCCAAGAAGGAAGGCATGCTGACGACGATCGCCCTGCCCCACGACTGGTGTGGCTATGGCGCGGTAATCGACAGCTTCAAGAAGAAGTACCCGGAAATCACCGTCAACGAACTGAACCCGGACGCCGGTTCGGCTGACGAAGTCGAAGCCATCAAGGCCAACAAGGACAACAAGGGCCCGCAGGCGCCTGACGTTGTCGACGTCGGTCTCGCCTTCGGCCCGCAGATGAAGGCCGAAGGTCTTCTGCAGCCTTACAAGGTCTCGACCTGGGACGAGATCCCTGAAAACGTCAAGGACGCCGAAGGCTACTGGTATGGCGACTACTACGGCGTCATGTCGCTTCTGGTGAACAAGGACCTCGTGGCCAACACTCCGAAGGATTGGTCGGACCTTCTGAAGCCGGAATATGCCGGTCAGGTCGCTCTCGCCGGTGATCCGCGCGCCTCCAACCAGGCTATCCTCGCGGTTCTCGCAGCCGGCATGGCCGGAGGCGCAAAGGCTGGCAAGGAAGCTGGCGAAGCTGGCCTGAAGTACTTCGGCGAAATGAACAAGGCCGGCAACTTCGTGCCTGTCATCGGCAAGTCCGGCACCCTCGCCCAAGGCGCAACCCCAATCGTCGTGATGTGGGACTACAATGCCCTCTCGGCCAAGAACACGCTGGCCGGCAACCCGCCGGTTGAAGTCGTCGTTCCAGCTTCGGGCGTTCTCGCAGGCGTCTACGTTCAGGGCATCTCGGCTTACGCGCCGCATCCGAACGCAGCCAAGCTGTGGATGGAGCACCTGTACTCCGACGAAGGTCAGCTCGGCTGGCTCAAGGGCTATTGCCACCCGGCACGCTTCAACGCCATGGTAAAGGCCGGCAAGGTTCCGCAGGATCTGCTCGACGCTCTGCCGCCGGCAGATTCCTACGAAAAAGCTTACTTCCCGACGTTGGAAGAAGTCGACGCTAACAAGGCCGCGGTCACCGCCGGCTGGGATAGCGTCGTCGGCGCCAACGTTCAGTAAGGACCGAACTTGAGGAGCCGCCCCGAGCCTTGCAGGGTCGGGGCGGCGCCTTTTATTCAAGAAGAACCGTGGAAAACACGGAGGAAGAGGGGCAGACAGAATGGCAATAGACAATGCCGGTACGGGACCGCTTGCCCGTCCTCGAACGCGGCTTCCGCTTCACTGGCTCGGCGTCCTGCCGTTTGCCATCTTCATTCTTCTGTTTCTCATCATGCCGACGATGAAGATCGTCATTGGCGCCTTCCAGCGCCCGGACGGCAGCTTTACCTTTGCCAATGTCCTAGGTCTGTTCACGCCCTCGATCATGGCTGCCTACTGGATCTCCATTAAAATCAGCCTGGCATCCGCACTGCTCGGCTGCCTGATCGGCTTCTCCGTGGCCGCCGCCGTCGTGCTGGGTGGGCTGCCGCAGTGGATCCGCAGCCCGCTTCTCACCTTCTCCGGTGTCGCTTCGAACTTCGCCGGCGTACCGCTTGCCTTCGCCTTCCTCGCCACGCTCGGTCCCGTCGGTCTGCTGACCGTTTTTCTGAAAACGCAGCTTGGCATCGACCTGCGCCTGCTCGGCTTCAATCTCCTGTCCTTCTGGGGTCTGACCGTTACCTACCTCTTCTTCCAGATCCCGCTGATGGTGCTCATCATTACGCCGGCCCTCGACGGCCTGAAGCGCGAATGGCGCGAAGCGGCCTCGATCCTCGGCGCAACGAATTTCCAGTATTGGCGCATGGTCGCCTTCCCGATCCTGCTGCCGTCGATCCTTGGAACGATCGCGCTGCTCTTCGCGAACGCCTTCGGCGCCGTGGCAACCGCAATTGCGCTCACCGGCTCTTCGCTCAACATTGTGCCGATCCTGCTTTTTGCCCAGATCCGCGGCGACGTGCTGGGCGATCCGCATCTCGGTTATGCGCTCGCCTTCGGCATGATTACCGTGACCGGCGTGGCCAACGGGCTCTATATCTGGCTGCGCGCACGCAGCGAAAGGTGGATGAAATGAAGCGCTTGTGGGCCTGGGCCGCGCTGACTGTCGGCCTCCTCTATTTCATCCTACCGCTGATTGGTATGACCAACTTCTCCCTGAAGATGCGCCGTGGCGAGTATTCCTTCGATGCCTATGGCAAGGTCCTCGCCGATCCGCGTTTTCAGGAGACCTTCAGCTATTCGGTAAGCATGGCACTGATGACAATCGTCTTCGGCGTGCTGCTGATCGTACCAACCGCCTATTGGGTTCGGCTGAAGATGCCCGGTCTTCGCCCCTATATCGAATTCGTCACGCTGCTGCCGCTGGTCATTCCGGCAATCGTCATCGTTTTCGGCTACATCAGGCTCTACAACACATCGAGCTGGCTGCCGCTGACGGGCTCGTCCACCGGTACAAATATCCTGCTGATGTTCGGCTATGCCACACTTGGCCTGCCCTACATGTACCGCGCCGTCGACACGGGCCTGCGCACCATCGACGTCACCACCTTGACCGAAGCCGCCCAGAGCCTCGGCGCCGGTTGGGCGACGATCATCGGGCGCATTATTCTTCCCAATGTTTCGGTGGCCGTGATGTCCGGCGCCTTCGTGACCTTCGCCATCGTCATGGGCGAGTTCACCATGGCCGCCCTTTTGAACAAGCCGGCCTTCGGGCCTTACATGCAGCTGCTCGGCGCCAACCGCGCCTATGAGCCGGCGGCCCTTGCCGTGATCGCCTTCGGCATTACCTGGGGTTGCCTCGGCCTGATGCAGCTCGTCTCCCGCCTCCAGAAAACGGCCCCTCGCCAGGCCTGAGGATTTCCTTTCATGACCTTTCTGACACTGAACAGCCTCAAGAAATCCTTCGGCGCCACCCAGGTGGTGCACGACTTCAACATGGCGATCGACAAGGGCGAATTCGTCTCGTTTCTCGGTCCGTCGGGCTGCGGCAAGACCACGGTGCTGCGCATGGTGGCGGGCTTTGAGACACCGTCTGCCGGCACCATCGTCGTCGACGGCAAGGACCAGACGAACCTAAAGCCCAACCAGCGCAATATCGGCATGGTCTTCCAGGCCTATGCGCTGTTTCCCAACATGAACGTCTTCGACAATGTCGGCTTTGGCCTGAAGATCGCGGGCATGCCGAAGGCCGACATCGAGAGCCGCGTCAGGGAAATGCTGGCGCTCATTCATCTGGAACATCTGGCTGAACGCTATCCCTACCAGCTGTCCGGCGGCCAGCAGCAGCGCGTGGCGCTTGCCCGCGCGCTCGCTCCGAAGCCGCAAGTGCTGCTGCTCGACGAGCCGCTCTCGGCACTCGATGCCAAGATCCGCGTCTCGCTGCGTGAGGAAATCCGCCAGATCCAGCAGAAGCTCGGCATCACCACCGTCTTCGTCACCCACGACCAGGAAGAGGCGCTGTCGATCTCCGACCGCATCGTCGTCATGAATGCCGGCAAGGCCGATCAGATCGGCACGCCCTTCGAGATCTACAACCGCCCGACGACCCGCTTCGTCGCCTCCTTCGTCGGCACGCTGAATGTCATCGAGGCCGTGGTTGCCGACCAAAGCGCCGGTCTCGTCAAGATCGGCGAGCAGACGCTCACGATAAAGGACGCCATTGCCGCCGCCAATGGCACGGCGATCCAGCTTGCCATGCGCCCGGAAGCAGGCTCGCTTTCCGATACCGCCAACGCCACCTTTGCCGGCACCGTGACCTCCAGCCAGTTTCTCGGCTCGGTCATCCGCACGCGGGTGGCAGTCGATGGCAAGACCATCTCGTTCGACACCTTCAACGATCCCGGCACGCCGCCACCCGTGGTCGGCACCACGGTCGGCGTGAAGATCGATCCATCGGCTTTGATCGTACTCGCGGAATAATCACCGGCAAAGCCACTTTCGTTCGGGAAACGAGGTTCCGATGCGCGCTGTCTATTACGAAAGATTCGGTGTTCTGCCGGAGATCCGCACCCTGCCCGATCCGACCCCGACGCCATCAGGTGTCGTCGTCGCGGTCAAGGCCACTGGTCTCTGCCGCAGCGACTGGCATGGCTGGATGGGCCATGACCCCGATATCCGCCTGCCGCATGTGCCGGGCCATGAACTCGCCGGTACCATTGCCGCCGTCGGTCGTGACGTCAGGCGCTTCCGTGTCGGCGACCGCGTCACAGTGCCCTTCGTCTCCGGCTGCGGCCACTGCACGGAATGCCGCTCCGGCAACCAGCAGGTCTGCGAAGAACAGTTTCAACCCGGCTTCACCCATTGGGGTTCGTTTGCCGACTATGTCGCAATCGAATATGCCGACCAGAACCTCGTCCTACTGCCAGAAGAGATTTCCTATGACACGGCCGCCAGCCTCGGTTGCCGCTTCGCAACCTCCTTCCGCGCCGTTGTCGATCAGGGCCGTCTGAAAGGCGGCGAGTGGCTGGCCGTGCATGGCTGCGGCGGAGTCGGCCTGTCGGCCATCATGATCGGGGCTGGTCTCGGCGCCAATGTGATCGCCATCGATATTGCCGAGGACAAGCTCGCTCTGGCCAAAGCCCTTGGCGCAACAGCCGCCATCAACAGCCGCAATGTTTCAGATATTGCCGAAGCCGTGCGGGACCTGACCGGCGGTGGAGCGCATGTCTCCGTCGATGCGCTGGGTCATCCGCAGACCTGCTGCAATTCAATCTCCAATCTTCGCCGTCGCGGCCGGCATGTGCAGGTCGGGCTGATGCTCGCAGACCACGCAATGCCGCAGATTCCGATGGCGCGGGTGATCGCCCATGAACTCGAGATCTATGGCAGCCACGGCATGCAGTCCTGGCGCTACGACGCCATGCTGGAGATGATCCGTTCGGGCAGACTTGCACCGGAGAAGCTGATCGGCCGCCACATCGGCCTCAACGACGTCCCTCAGGCGCTCGCCAATATGGATCGGTTCGCCGAGAGCGGTATCACCATCATCGATCCGGCGGCTTGAACACCCGCAACCGCAAAGAAAAGCAGACCATGGCGCCTCGCATCAGCATTATCGAAAGCCTTTCCGACCCGGGAAAGGAAGGCCGCGCCAATGAGGATCGCCTCGGCTACAACGAGACCTCAGCCTTCATCTTCGACGGCGCAACCGGTCTCGGCGATCGTCAGTTTATGGAAGGCTACGGCTCCGACGCCGCCTGGATCGCCGAATTCGCCGCAACACGGCTCGCCGAGCGGCTCGACCGAGACGCCGAGCCGAAGGCCGTTCTGCGACAGATCTCGGAGGAAGCCCGCGACGCCTTCCTCGCGGTCGCCGGCGACCAGCCGCGCTATGCCTGGCCGCTCAGCAGCTTAACGGCGCTGCAGGCCACGCAAACCGGCTTCCGCTACTTCGGCCTTGGCGACAGCTGCATGTATATCCTGCATGACGACGGACGCGCCGACTTCATCATCCCGATCCCCGGCGCCTATGAATGGGAACAGCACCAGGCGGCGCAACACATCGCGCGCGTGGGCGGCATCGGCGCGGCCAACATCGCAACCAGTGATCCCACAACCCTCGAAGATCTGCGCCGTGGCCGCGCCCGTCAGAACACGCCCGACGGCACCACCTGGACCTTCGGCGTGGTGCCCGAAGCTGCCGATCACCTCGCCATGGTCGACGTGCCCCTCCATGGCGGGGGCGCAACCGCCATCCTTTGCTCGGATGGGCTGGCCGATCTTGTGGCTCTTTACAAGCGCTACGATGCAGCCACGCTCGTCCAACGCGCCGCGACGGCTGGGCTGAAGTCGCTGGTGTCAGAACTCCGCCACATGGAGCGCGAAGTCGATCCGGACGGGCTGAAATACCCGCGGTACAAGCAGAGTGACGACACCACTGCCATCCTGCTGAGGCTGGAGGCGTGAAGACAATTAGGAATCTACCTCAATAACTTATCGCCGAATTTGGAATCGATTTGTGAGCGCGTTCGCGCAGTGGATGAGGCCAGCATTCAGCTCTCGGCGCCGGTTGCCACCCTAACGACAGCCCCTCATCCGCCTACAGGCACCTTCTCCCCACGAGCGGGGAGAAGGCCAGTACGGACAGCGTTTTGCCCCCTTCTCCCCGTTCACGGGGAGAAGGTCCCGCCAGGGGGTAAGGGGCGTTTGTCCCGCCAGCGAGCTACTCCGCCGCCACCGCCTTCGGCACATAATTCAACACCGGCCCCAGCCAGCGCTCGACCTCGCGGACATCCATGCCCTTGCGCCCCGCATAGTCCTCGACCTGATCGCGCTCAACCTTGGCCACACCGAAATAGTAGCTGTCGGGATGGCCGATATAGAGACCTGACACAGACGAGCCCGGCCACATGGCATAGCTCTCTGTCAGCGTCACACCGGTCGCCGCCGTTGCATCCAGCAGCGAGAACAGCGTCACCTTTTCCGTATGGTCGGGCTGGGCCGGATAGCCCGGCGCGGGCCGGATGCCTCCATAGGTCTCCGAGATCAACTCCTCGGGCGTGAAGGCCTCGTCCGGCGCATAGCCCCAGAATTCGCGGCGCACCCGCTCATGCATGCACTCGGCAAAGGCTTCAGCGAAACGGTCGGCCAGCGCCTTAACCAGGATCGAGGAATAATCGTCATTCGCCCGCTCGAAACGCTCTGCGATCGCCACTTCCTCGATGCCGGCGGTCACCACGAAGCCGCCGACATAGTCAGGAAGGCCGCTCTCCAGAGGTGCGACGAAATCGCTGAGCGCCACATTGGCCCGCCCCTCGCGTTTGGCGATCTGCTGACGCAGCGTGAAGAAGGTTGCGAGTTCTTCTTGGCGCGCTTCGTCCGTGAACAGCCGGATATCGTCGCCGACAGCATTGGCCGGCCAAAAGCCGATCACGGCACGCGGCCGAAACCAGTTCTCCGCGATGATCTTCTCGAGCATGGCCTGGGCATCGGCATATAGCTGACGGGCCGCCTCGCCCTGCTTCTCGTCTTCCAAAATAGCCGGGAAACGCCCCTTCAGCTCCCAGGTCTGGAAGAAGGGCGTCCAGTCGATATAGCGGGCAAGCTCGGCCAGATCATATTCCTCGAACACCTTCGTGCCGGTGAAAGCGGGCTTGGTCGGCTTGTAAGCACTCCAGTCGAGCTTGACAGCATTCTCCCGGGCCGATGCCAGCGGCTGGCGCTGCTTTTCGGCCTCCGCCCGCGCATGGGCCTCGGCGACCTTGGCATATTCGGCGCGGATACCGTCGACATAGGTCTCGTTGCCATCCTCAGCGAGCAGTGACGAGACGACGCCAACGGCGCGGCTGGCATCGGTGACATAGACTGCCTGCCCCGCTTTGTATTGCGGATGGATTTTGACGGCCGTGTGCACCCGGCTCGTCGTCGCGCCGCCGATCAAAAGCGGAACGGTGAACCCCTGCCGCTGCATCTCGGATGCCACATGCACCATCTCGTCCAGCGACGGCGTGATCAGCCCGGACAGGCCGATGACATCGACATTCTCCGCCTTCGCCACTTCGAGGATCTTGGTGGCCGGCACCATGACGCCGAGATCGATGATTTCATAATTGTTGCAGGCGAGAACCACGCCGACGATGTTTTTGCCGATGTCGTGCACGTCACCCTTGACGGTCGCCATCAGCACCTTGCCAGCCGCCTGGCGCTCGCCGGTCCCTCCGTTCAACCGCTTTTCCTCTTCCATGAAGGGCAGAAGCACGGCCACCGCTTGCTTCATCACACGCGCCGATTTGACCACCTGCGGCAGGAACATTTTTCCCGCGCCGAAGAGGTCACCAACGACATTCATGCCGGCCATCAGCGGTCCTTCGATGACATGCAGTGGACGCTCGGCCTGTTGACGCGCCTCTTCCGTATCAACATCGATGAATTCGGTGATCCCATTGACCAGCGCATGCTCCAGCCGCTTTTCGACGGGCCATTCGCGCCAGCTCATATCCTGTGTCCGTGTCTTGGCCTCACCCGTGCCGCGATAACGCTCGGCAATCTCAAGCAAGCGTTCCGTTCCGTCCTTGCGGCGGTTCAGCACAACGTCCTCGCAGGCCTCGCGCAGATCCGGATCGATGCTCTCATAGACCGCGAGCTGTCCCGCATTGACGATGCCCATATCCATGCCCGCCTGAATGGCATGGTAGAGGAAGACCGCATGCATGGCCTCGCGCACCGGCTCATTGCCGCGGAAGGAGAAGGAGAGGTTCGAGACACCGCCGGAGACATGCACCAGCGGCATTTCCTGCCTGATCGTCCGCGTCGCCTCGATGAAATCGACGCCGTAATTGTCGTGCTCCTCGATCCCGGTCGCGACCGCAAAGATGTTGGGATCGAAGATGATGTCTTCGGGCGCAAAACCCGCCTCTTCCGTCAGGATGCGATAGGCGCGGCGGCAGATCTCGACCTTGCGCTCATAGGTATCCGCCTGCCCCTTCTCATCGAAGGCCATGACGACGACGGCGGCACCGTAATTGCGGATGAGCTTGCCCTGAGCGACGAAATTCTCCTCGCCTTCCTTCAGCGAGATCGAGTTCACCACCGCCTTGCCCTGCACGCATTTGAGGCCAGCCTCGATGATCGGGAACTTCGACGAGTCGATCATGACCGGCACCTTGGCGATGTCAGGCTCGGCGGCAATCAGGTTCAGGAATTCGACCATGGCCTTTTCGGAATCGATCAGGCCCTCGTCCATGTTGATGTCGATGATCTGCGCACCGTTCTCCACCTGGTCGCGGGCAACGGCCAGTGCTGCCGTATAGTCGCCCGCCGTGATCAGCTTGCGGAACTTTGCCGAGCCCGTGACATTGGTTCGCTCTCCGACATTGACGAAGGGAATATCCTTGGTCAGTTCAAAAGGCTCGAGCCCCGACAGCGACATGAATGGCCGATGCTCGACAGGAGCGCGCGGCGCCCTGCCCTTAACCGCCTCGGCAATGGCGGCAATATGCGCAGGCGTCGAGCCACAGCAGCCGCCGACCACATTGACGATGCCTTCCTCAGCAAAGCCAGAAACCAGCGACGCCATCTCTTCCGGGCTCTGGTCATAACGGCCGAATTCGTTCGGCAGGCCGGCATTCGGATAGGCCGAGATGAAGGTATCGGCGACTGCAGACAATTCCTGCAGATGCGGTCGCATGGCGTCTGCCCCGAGCGCGCAGTTCAGGCCCACAGCAAAGGGCTTGGCATGGCGAACGGAGTTCCAGAAGGCCGTCGGCGTCTGGCCCGACAGCGTGCGGCCGGAGAGGTCGGTTATGGTCCCCGAGATCATCACCGGCAGGCGGATACCCTTGGCGAGAAAACGCTCCTCGCAGGCAAAGATCGCCGCCTTGGCGTTCAGCGTATCGAAGATCGTCTCGATCAGGATGAGGTCGGCACCGCCATCGATCAGCCCGTCGATCTGCTCGCCATAGGCGGCGCGCAGATCATCAAAGGACACGGCGCGATAACCGGGATTATTGACGTCAGGCGAGATGGAGGCGGTCCGGTTCGTCGGTCCAATGGCACCGGCGACGAAACGGCGCTTGCCATCCTCGCGCTCGGCCCGCCAGGCTGCCCGGCGCACGAGTTCCGCGCCGTGACGATTCAGGTCATAGACCGCCCCTTCCATCTCGTAATCGGCCTGGGCAATGCGGGTCGAGGAGAAGGTATTGGTTTCGAGGATATCGGCACCCGCCATCGCATAGCGGAAATGGATATCCTCAATAGCGTTGGGTTGGGTCAGGATCAGAAGGTCGTTATTGCCCTGCTGATGGCAGGCACAGCCGAGGAAGCGTTCACCGCGAAAATCCTCTTCGGTGAGGCCGAGCCCCTGGATTTCCGTGCCCATAGCGCCGTCGAGGATCAGGATGCGTTCGCGTGCCGCCTGCTGGAGTGCTTTGAGGATTTCCGCTCCATCCCGGTTTGCGCCTTCACGGCCGAACATTTGATCGAGCATATGCGAACTCCTTTGCTTCATCAGCGACAGGCTCCAGTCACATAAAGATATCTTTATGTCAACATGCGATCCGTGTGTGAATGTCCATAGCCAAGCGGTAGATGCGGGCCTGCGGTTCCGCTATACAACCGGCGAGGATATCATTTGGGAGGAATACATGTCGGAAAGTCAGGTATCTGGCACGCAGGACGCGCCGTGGAGCGCGCGCCCCTATCACCGCCGCTGGCTGCTGGCCCAGGCCGACGGCCTGTTCGATTTCTTCCAAGGTCCCGCCCTCAACCCGAAGGGCGGCTTCTACGACCTGTCGCGCGACGGCAAGCCGCTCAGCCTCGACAATCCCGCCTGCGGCATTCATGCCAGCGCCCGCATGGTGCATTGTTATGCCATCGGCCACCTGCTCGGTCGCCCCGGCTCTGGCGATATCGTCGATCACGGCATGCGCTATCTCTGGGAACGCCACCGCGATGAAAAGAACGGCGGTTATTTCTGGCAGGCAAACGACACCGGCGCTGCCGACGACACGAAACAAGGTTATGGCCACGCCTTCGTCCTGCTGGCAGCCTCCTCGGCCAAATGCGCCGGCCATCCGCTGGCAGACGCCATGCTCGCCGACATCACGCAGGTGATCGAAGAGAAGTTCTGGGAAGAAAGCCACGGCGCGATCGCCGAGGAATTCTCTGCCGACTGGCAGCCGGTCCCAGGCTATCGCGGCCAGAATTCCAACATGCACCTGACCGAAAGCCTGATGGCCGCTTTCGAGGCCACCGGCGAGCGGCATTATCTGACCAAGGCCGAGCGGATCGCCGACCTGATCATCAACCGCCGCGCCCGCGAGGAAGCCTTCCGCGTCGCCGAGCACTTCGATGAAAACTGGGTGGTCGACCGGAATTATTACCATCCGAACGAGATGTTCCGCCCGGCCGGCACCACGCCCGGCCACTGGCTGGAATGGGCCCGCCTCATCCTGCAGCTCTGGGTGCTCGGGGATAAGCAACACGACTGGATGCCGGAAGCCGCGCGTGGCCTCTTCTCTCAGTCCA
This sequence comes from Rhizobium sp. G187, assembly GCF_051549525.1. Taxonomy (NCBI): domain Bacteria; kingdom Pseudomonadati; phylum Pseudomonadota; class Alphaproteobacteria; order Hyphomicrobiales; family Rhizobiaceae; genus Rhizobium; species Rhizobium sp. G187. The sequence continues at coordinate 205,321 of NZ_JBPUGM010000001.1, read as the reverse complement.
TGGCGCTCGGCTGGGACAAGGACAGAGGCGGCTTCTTCTATACGCTCGATTGGGCAAACGCACCGGACAAGCGCTCGAAACTCTGGTGGCCGCTCTGCGAAGGCGCAGCAGCTGCCCACTTCCTCAACCAGCATCAGGAAAAAAGCCACTTCCACGAGGAAAGCTACCGCAAGATCTGGAACTATATCGCGAACAACACTCTCGACCGGGAACACGGCGGCTGGTTCGAGGAACTGACCGAAGACGGCAAGCCGTCCAACAGCCTCTTCCCCGGCAAGGGCGACATCTACCACGCCCTCCAGGCCTGCCTCATCCCGCTCTTCCCGGCAAATGGCAGCCTGACAAAGATGATCGCGGAGCACCCGCTCGACGTCTGAGATCTGAGCCTTGAAACGAAAGAAGGGTCGGCGTATCAGCGCCGACCCTTCTTTATCTGGCAAACAATAGGAGCCTACTGCTCGATCGAATAGGTCATGTTGACGGTCACCGTATACCGGTTTTCGCCAGACGCGATCGGAACCGCATCGGCGGCGGCCATTTTTGCCATCGGCGCGGCCATCATTTCCGGCATCGGCCGGGCAAAGGCCTCGGAGATCTCGATCACGCGACCAAGCTTCACGCCGGCAGCGTCAGTCAGCGTCTTCGCCTTGGCGGCCGCCTTGGCGACGGCCTGCTTGCGAGCCTCCTCGACCGCGGCATCGCTGTCGTCATTGGTGAAGGTGATATTGCCGCCCTGATTGACGCCGAGTTTCACGGCACGGTCGATGAGACCACCCAGTGCGCCGAGATCCCGCACCCGCACCGTCAGACCGTTCGATACACTGTAGCCGACGATTTCAGGCGCCACATAACCGCCGCTGCCATCGGTCGGCTGCTGGCGATACTGCGGCTGGATCGAGAAATCCGTAGTCTGCATGTCCTTGTCGTCAATGCCCTGCGTCTTGAGATCGGCCAGCACCTCGGCCATGGCCTTGCTGTTGGCGGCCAGCGCCTCGGCAGCGGTCGGCGCATCCCGGACGACGCTCAGTGAAATCAACGCCATATCTGGCGCGATCGACGCCTCGCCCTCGCCGGAAACCATGATCGTTGCCTCGCGGCGCTGCATGTCTTCAGCCTGTGCCGGCAAGGATAGCGGACCGAGCAGCACCACGCTTGAAAACAGGCCGGCAAGGATCAAAGCGCGTGGATAGTGGATCATGATTGGATTTTCCTTTTCCCTCATGTGCCGGATCCTTCAATGGTAACCTCGGCACGATACCCTTCCACACCCTAGATGACCTCAGATTGTGAAGCCAATACGGCAGAGACTTGTCGCCCCCCCGGAATTGCGTTAGACGCTGTGCCACGGTGCGGGGCCAACCATTGCCCGCCCGACGGCGACGAGCCGCGCTGGGCCTGTAGCTCAATGGTTAGAGCCGGCGGCTCATAACCGCTTGGTTGGGGGTTCGAGTCCCTCCGGGCCCACCATTTTGTTTTAAAAACAGACACTTATCCCATTTTTATGTGACACCAGATTCCGAATCCTGGGACAGGATCCGAAAGATCGGGCACAGATCCGGCAGCACTCGAAGGCACCCCCCTGCCATCACCAACAGGGAATCTCCCCGGTAAATCTCTTGGCAGCACAATTGCCGCTCGACTCCGCTGCAAAACTCCTATAGCTCTCTGATTAATCGTTTAATCAAACTCCCCGGCTCCCATGAACCCGCCGCGCACCGGATCGAAGCTCAGCCATATCGCCGCCCTGCTCGGCGTGTCGTCGGCGACCGTTTCGAATGCGCTTTCGGGCAAGGGGCGCGTCTCGGCCGAGCTTGCCGAGAAGATCAGGGCAACGGCAGCCGAGATTGGCTACACGCCGAGCCTTGCTGGGCGCGCGCTGCGGACCGGGCGCACAGGCGTGCTCGGCCTCGTCCTTCCGGACATTGCCAATCCCCTCTTCCCGCAGATCGCACAGGCGATCGAATACTCCGCCAGCAAGGCGGGCTATGGCGTGCTGATCGCCGATTCCCGTGGCGATGTCGCGATGCAGACCGATGCCATCAACCGGCTGATCGAACGAGATGTCGATGGCATTATCATCGTCCCGAGGCGCGGCACGCGCATCGCCGATGTCGGATGCCCCGTCGCCGTCATCGACAGCCCCTCGACACCGGGCAATACGGTCTCTGCCGACCATTGGCAGGGAGGCCAGATCGTTGCGGAGCATCTTGCAGCGCTCGGACACCGCAAGGTTTTGCTGATCGGCAACAATCCCGCCTCGAACGTGCAGAACGATCGCATCGGGGGCATGAAGTCCCGGCTGCCGAAAGGCGCTCACGCAGAGGTTTTGTGGATCGAAACCCATGAGCAGGTGCATGGCAAAGGCAGTCTTCTCGGTCTCCGGCAAAAGCGTGACGAGGGGTTTACCGCCTTTGTCGCCGTCTCCGATCTTCATGCCTTGCGGGCTCTGACGGAACTCCACCGTGCAGGCATTTCGGTGCCGGAAGACGTCAGCGTCACCGGCTTCGACGATCTCGTCTGGTCGTCCGTCGTAACCCCGAGCCTGACGACCGTGCGGATGAATATAGCGGAAATTGCCGAGATCGCCATCTCCGCCCTGGTCAGCGTGATCGACTCGACCGCAACCGGCGAGACACAAGACATCAGGGACCGGGTTGCCGAAAGCGACCGCAAGAGCGTGCCCATGCAATTGGTGGTCCGGCAGACCTCAGGTCCGGCGCCATCGACACCCCCGACAAGAAGAAACCCGCCAGCAGGAGAACACACGTGAACAAGATTTTGCTTTCATCCGTCGCCGCACTGACGCTGACCGCGAGTGCTGCCCAAGCACAGGACCGGACGCTCACCATTTCCGTCTATGCCTTGGCGCAGGACGCCTTCAAGGAAATCGTCTACGATCCGTTTGAAGCCAAATGCGGCTGCAAGCTGGTGGTCGAAACCGGCAACAGCGTCGAGCGTCTGGCCAAGATCGAAGCCAACAAGGCAAGCCCGGTTGTCGATATGGCGGTTGTGTCGATGGCGGACGCCTTGTCGGCCGCGCGCAGCGGCTTGATCGAGAAGGTCGACACCACCAAGCTTACCAATTTCGACAAGCTCTACGACATCGCCAAGGATCCGAATGGCGACGGCATGAGCGTCGGCTACACCTTCTATGCGACCTCCATCGTCTACCGTACCGACAAGATGAAGATCGAATCCTGGGCAGACCTGCTGAAGCCGGAAAATGTCGGCCATGTCGCTTTCCCGAACATCACCACCAATCAGGGCCCGCCGTCGCTCTACATGCTCGGCCAGGCGCTCGGCAAGGACACGCCTGACCTGAAGGCGGCCATCGAGGAGGTCGGCAAGAACAAGAACGAGATCGTCACCTTCTACGTCAAGTCTTCGCAGCTCGTGCAGCTGATGCAGCAGGAAGAAATCTGGGCCGCACCGATCGGCCGCTTCTCCTGGGCCCCCTTCACCAAGCTTGACCTGCCGCTCGGCTGGGCAACCCCGAAGGAAGGCCAGACCGGCGGCATGAATGTCATGGTCCTGACCAAGGGCTCGAAAAACCAGGATCTGGCACTTGAGTTCATGGATTTCTGGCTCTCCACCGAAACGCAGACCAAGCTCGCCGAAAAGCTGGTCGACAGCCCGGCCAACAAGGAGGTCAAGGTCTCCGACGAGATTGCCGGCAACCTGACCTATGGTGAGGATATCGCCGCCAATCTGAAGCTGATCCCCTCTGCCGTTGCCCTCGACCAGCGCGACGGCTGGCTCTCCGAGTGGAATGCCAAGGTCGGCCAGTAACCGATCCACAAACACGTGCATTGCCGGCCGGTCTCCTGGGCCCCTCCCCATCAGGAAACCGGCCGGAACACCTTTTTGACGAATGCCTCCCAAGGCGAAGGAATGCGGCTTGCGGACCACAAGTCCCGGCCGCATTCCGACACTTTCTGTCCAACCGCTGGAGACTGCAGACATGTTCCAGAACCGCGCCGAAGCCTTGGCACTCGCCTTGCCGGCCGCCCTGTTTGCCGGCCTTGTCTTCCTGGTGCCGGTCGTCCTGCTGCTGTCGGAAGGTTTCCGCTCCGCTGACAGCTGGAGCCTCTCGGCCTACACGCAATTCTTCTCGGAACCGCTGAACCGGACCGTCTTCCTGCGCACCCTGAAGCTCGGCGCGATTGTCACCGCTGTGGCAGCCGTGATCGGCTATGCCACGGCCTTTGCAATCATCAGCCTGCCGCCCGGCGCGAAGGGTCGGATGGTCGGGCTTGTCGTTTTGCCGCTGATGATCTCGCCGGTCGCGCGCACCTATGCCTGGATTGTTATTCTTGGTCGCACCGGCATTATCAACCAGGCACTGATGGCGGTCGGTCTGACGGACGAACCCATCCGCATCCTGTTCAGCGAGACGGCCGTCTTCATCGGCCTGCTGCAACTGTTCCTGCCGCTGATGGTGATCTCCCTGATCAGCGCGCTCGAAAACCTGCCGAAGGACGTGATTCCCGCCGCCCGGGTTCTGGGTGCCAACTGGTTCGAAGTCTTCTGGAAAGTGGTGCTTCCCTTGACCCGCGAAGGCCTCGTCGTCGGCGGAACGCTGGTCTTCACCGGCTCGATGACCGCCTATATCACGCCCGCCATTCTCGGCGGCTCCAAGGTGCTGATGCTGGAGACCCTGCTCTACCAGCAAGTGACGGTCGCCAACAACTTCGTCTCGGCCAGCGTCATTGCCTTCATCCTGATCGTCATGAGTTTTGCGGCCAACATCCTCCTGAAGCGACTTGCAACAGCAAGGAACAAGCGATGACCTCCAGACTGTTTGCCCCGCTAACGCTGCTTCTGGTTCTGATCTTCCTGATCGGCCCCTTCCTGATCATCGTCGCCGCCTCCTTTTCCGCCGGCGATACGCTTGCCTTCCCGCCACAAGGCTTTTCGCTGAAGTGGATCTACAAGATCTTCACGGTGGAGAGTTTTCGCGAAAGCTTCGTGATGTCGATGTTCCTCGCGATTGGCGGCACATTTACAGCTCTGCTTCTTGGCATCCCAGCCTCTTATGCCATGTCGCGCTACAAGCTGCCCTTCTCCGAGACCGTCCGTACCGTGGTTTCGGCACCGATCATCGTACCGGGCATCATCGTTGGCCTCGCGCTCTTGCGCTATTTCGTCATGCCGGTTGGCCTCTCGATCACGCTTGCGCTCTTCCTCGCCCACACGGCTCTTGTCCTGCCCTATGCGGTGCGCGTCGTCTCGGCCAGCCTCAACAATTTGCGCGCAGATATCGAGGAAGCGGCAGTTCTTCTCGGATCGTCTCGCCTCGGCGCCTTCTTCCGCGTCGTGCTGCCAAATATTCGCGGCGGCATCCTCTCCGCCTTCATCCTCGGCTTCGTCACCAGCTTCAACCAGGTTCCGGTTTCGCTCTTCCTGTCCGGTCCCGGTGTGCGCACCTTGCCGATCGACATGCTCGGCTACATGGAAATCGTCTTCGATCCATCGATCGCCGCCCTGTCATCGTTGCTGGCATTTTTGTCCATTGGCATTGTTTTCCTTGCCGAACGTTTCCTGGGGTTCTCCCGCTATGTCTGACACCGCATTCCTTAAACTCGACAAGCTCTCCCTCGCCTATGGCAAGACGATCGCCGTCAAGGATCTCGATCTCGACATCCGCAAGGGCGAACTTCTGGCGCTGCTCGGCCCTTCCGGTTGCGGCAAGACCACAACCATGCGCTCGATCGCAGGCCTCATGACGCCGGTTGGCGGCCAGATCAGACTCGATGGCGCCGACATTACCCATGTCGCCGCCAACAAGCGCGCCGTCGGCCTCGTCTTCCAGTCCTATGCGCTTTTCCCGCATCTGACCGTGTTCGAGAACGTCGCCTTCGGCCTGCGGCTCAAGGGCATGTCGGGCACCGAACTTGAAGCCAAGGTCACGGCCGGGCTGAAGTCCGTGGGCCTTTCGGCCTTTGCGGACCGCAAGACACCGGAACTATCCGGTGGCCAGCAGCAGCGCGTCGCCCTTGCCCGCTCCATGGTGATGGAGCCCAAGGTCCTGCTGCTCGACGAACCACTCTCCAATCTCGACGCGCGGCTGCGCCTCGAAATGCGCACGGAACTGCAGCGGGTGCAGAAGGAAAGCGGCGTGACGATGATCTTCGTCACCCATGACCAGGTCGAGGCGCTGGCGCTGGCTGACAGGATCGTCGTCATGAAAAATGGCGCGATCGAGCAAATCGGCACACCGGAAGACATCTACAATCGTCCGGTATCGAGCTTCGTCGCCGATTTCGTTGGCTTCGAGAACGTCTTTGCCGTCCGCGACGGGAAACTCGTGACCAGTGAGGGAGAAGTCGCACTGGCAGGCGCATTGCCTGAAGTGGCAGGTCTCGCCTGGAGGCCACGCACGGTCACCCTCGGAACGGGGCCGCTGCAGGGCAAGGTGCGCGGCGTATCCTTCGCCGGCGGCACCCGCGAATATGTGCTGGATTCGAGCCTCGGCACGATCAAGGCGGAGGTCGACGCAGCAGCGCCGGCTCATCCCCTCGGCACCGAAATCGTCTTCGACCTGCCGATCGCAGCAGCCGCAAAACTCGAACGGTTCGGCTGATCCATGGGCGTGTGGATCGACACCGACATGGGCTTTGATGACATTGCGGCCATTCTGGTCGCCATGCATGCCGGCCTTGAGATCGACGGCATCTCGCTCGTCTTCGGCAACACCAACCTCAAGCAGGTGCGGCGCAATGCTGCCGGCGCCGCGCAAGCATTCGGCTGGACTTGTCCCATGCATGCGGGCCGCAGCCGTCCGGTTCTCGGCACGCTTGAAACGGCAGAGGCTATTCTCGGCGAGACCGGCATCCCGACATCCGGAATGACGCTGCCGGCAGCCGATGACCGCGCATCCGGAGAGGCGTTTTCCGCGCTCTGCCTCTGGCTCGAGCAAACCCCGTCCCCACGCCGGATCCTGGCGCTTGGACCGCTGACCAATATCGCCGCACTTGCGCTCGCAAGACCCGATCTTGCTGCCCGCATTGACGATCTCACCTGGATGGGCGGTGGCCTGTCTCGTGGCAATCACACCGCATCGGCCGAGTTCAATGCACTGGCCGACCCGGAAGCCGTGGCAATCGTTCTTGCCCATGGCCTGCCCCTGCGCATGGTTGACCTCGATTTCTGCCGCAAGATCATGGCCGCGCCGTCGGACATCGCACCGATCCGCCTGGCAGGCGGGCGCAATGCCGCCCTCCTCGCCGACATGCTGGCGGGATATGTCGATATCGCGGTCAGCCGCGGCAGACCGAGCATGGCACTCTATGACCCCTCGGCCGCCGTCGCCTTCGTCCGACCCGACCTCGTCACGTTTCAGCTAGCACGCATCGACATGGAGCTTGCAGGCAGCCTGACGCGCGGCCGCACGGTGGTGGAAACCCGCGAGAGCCACGGCACATTCAATGCAGCTTTCGCCGCCGGTTGCGATGCGCCGGCGGTCCGCGCCGTTATCCTCGATGCCCTGGCATGGGAGGCCGGCAAATGACCATGCAACCGATGCCCGAACCCGAAGACCTGAACGATGATGATCTCCGCCGCCGTGCCGTTGCGGCAGCACGCGGCGATGCCCCCTTCGACCACCTGATCGTCAACGGAACGCTGGTCGATGTCGTGACCGGTGAATTGCGGGAGGCCGATATCGGCCTCGTCGGCCCCTTGATTGCCAGCGTCCACGCAAGCGGCACAAGGCAGGATGCCGAAACCATCATCGATGCAGCAGGTGGCTTTGTCTCCCCCGGCCTGATCGACACCCATATGCATGTCGAAAGCTCGATGGTGACGCCAGCTACCTATGCCAAAGCCGTGCTGCCAAGGGGCGTCACAACGATCGTCTGGGACCCGCATGAGTTCGGCAATGTTCACGGCGTCGATGGCGTCCGATTTGCCGCCGATGCCACGAGCACGCTGCCGCTTCGCGTGATACTGCTCGCGCCCTCCTGCGTGCCCTCCGCACCGGGATTGGAGCTGAATGGCGCAGACTTCGATGCGACTGTCATGGCGGAGCTCCTGTCCTGGCCAGAGATCGGCGGCGTGGCCGAGGTCATGAACATGCGCGGCGTGATCGAGCGCGACCCACGCATGAGCGCTATCGTCCAGGCAGGTTTGGCCTCAGGCAAATTGATCTGCGGCCATGCGCGGGGCCTGAAGGATGGGGATTTGGCCGCTTTCATGGCAGCGGGCATCAGCTCCGACCACGAACTCGTCTCGGGCGAAGACCTTCTCTCCAAACTGCGCGCCGGCCTGACGATCGAATTGCGCGGCTCGCATGATCACCTGCTGCCGGACTTCGTCGTGGAGCTCAACCGCCTCGGCCACCTGCCTCAGACGGTGACGCTCTGCACCGACGATGTCTTCCCGGACGATCTCGTCCATGGCGGCGGCCTGGATGATGTGGTCCGGCGGCTGGTCCGCTACGGGTTGAAGCCCGAATGGGCGCTGAGGGCCGCAACGCTGAATGCCGCCCAGCGGCTGGGCCGGGCCGATCTTGGCCTGATCGCAGCCGGCCGGCGGGCAGACATTGTCGTGTTCGATGACCTTGCGGATCTCCGGGCACGCATTGTCTTCGCCAACGGCGTGGCCGTGGCCGAAGGCGGGCGGATGCGTTGCAATATTGCGGCGGCCGACACATCAGCCCTTACCGGTTCCATGAAGATCGAGCCTCTGACGGCAGAAGACTTCCGCATCCCCTCCAGAGAGGAAACGGTGACGGTCGCAACCATCGACCAGCCTCGCTTTACCCGTTGGGGCGAAGCGGAAGCAGACGTCCGGGATGGCTTCGTCGTCCCGCCTGAGGGTGCGACGCTGATTGCGGTGGTACACAGACATGGACGCGCCGACAGCCGGCCCCGCGTCGGTTTCCTGCGCGGCTGGGGGAACTGGCGCGGCGCCTTCGCCACCACCGTTTCCCATGACAGCCACAACCTGACGGTTTTCGGCAGCGATCCGGCCGACATGGCGGCTGCAGCCAATGCCGTGATTGCAGCCGGTGGCGGCATGGCCGTCGCCTCCGTTGGCAAGGTCAACGCGCTTTTGCCGCTTCCGCTTTCGGGGCTGGTATCCGAAGCACCATTGTCCGAAGTGGCAAACGACTTCTCCCGCATCCGCGCCGTCATGGACGAGATAGTCGACTGGGAACCGCCGTATCTGGTCTTCAAGGCCTGTTTCGGTGCGACCCTCGCCTGCAATATCGGCCCCCATCAGACCGACCGCGGCATTGCCGATGTTGTGACCGGTATGCTGCTTGAGACACCGATCCTGAAAACACGGAGATCGGCATAAGGCGTTCGCCTCGCCGCGTCCGCCCTATCCTGCGGTGGTCGCGGCGGTAAGCTCCTGCTCCACCAGTGTTGTCCAGAAGGCAACGCCAGGGCCGATGGCTGCATCGTTGAAATCATAGGCCGTATTGTGATGCAGCGCGCCATCGACGGCTGGGCCATTACCGAGCCAGACATAACAACCCGGCGCTTCGCCGGCAAAGAAGGCGAAATCGTCTCCGGCTGTCGATGGCGCAAACCCGGTGCGCACCTTCTTGCCCAGAACGGTTTCGGCAGCCTTCAGTGCCCGCGCCGTCGCATCCGCATCATTGACCACGGGCGGAATGCGCCGCTCGAAACCATAATCGGCGGCAATGCCATACATGGCGGCGGCACCCGCCGCGAGCCGGCCGATTTCTGTCTCCAGCTGATCACGGACTTCAGGCGTGTAGGCCCTCGCCGTTCCACCAATCTCGACCGTATCAGGGATGACATTGAGCGCGAGCGGATTGCCCGCCTGCACCGAACAGGCACTGACCACGGCCGGCTGCAGGGGATCGACCACCCGGCCGACGATGGTCTGCAGCGAGGCCAGGAATGTCGCCGCCGCCGTGATCGGATCCTTGCCAAGGTGAGGCTTGGCGCCATGCGTGCCGGTGCCACGGAAGGTAACACGCCAGCTGTCGGAGGATGCCAATTGCGGCCCCATAACGACCGCCATTTCGTCCGGGTCGAGCCCCGGCATGTTGTGAAGACCAAAGACGGCATCGCAAGGAAAGCGCTCAAACAATCCCTCCTCGACCATGCGCCTCGCACCCCCACGCCCCTCCTCCGCCGGTTGGAAGATGAAGTGAACAGTTCCCGAGAACTGGCGGGTCTTTGCCAGATACCGTGCTGCCCCGAGAAGCAATGTTGTATGCCCGTCATGGCCGCAGGCATGCATCTTGCCATCCGTCTTCGACCGATAGGCGCGGCCCGGCTGTTCTGTCATGGGAAGCGCATCCATATCGGCCCGCAGTCCGATGCTCCGCGTTCCATTGCCCACCGTGAGCGTTCCAACGACACCCGTTCCGGCAAGACCGCGCGTCACCAGAATTCCAGCCTCTTCGAGCAAGTCGGCCACGATGCCGCTGGTCCGCTCCTCTTCGAACCCGAGTTCCGGATGGGCATGCAGATCGCGCCGCAAATCGGTGAGGAAGGCAAGGTCGGCGGCAAGAAGATCGGGCAGTCGCATCGGCGGCTAAATCCTTGAATAGGTCTCAGGCGGGGATAACAGGGATACCGATGCCGATCAAAGTGGACATGGTTTTCCTTTTGACGATTGTCGGTATAGGGCAAAATCAACGGCCATCCCATGCCCAAGCTTCACGACAAGCGCAACGACCGAGGAAGGAAGCCCCTTGCAGCCCCATGATTTCTGGCAGGACCTTCACCCTGCGGGCACTTTCGAGAATGCACCGCTCCACAAGGACTTCTATCCGGCCAGATTGTCCGACGGCCGCCAATTGCGACTGCCGATCCGCCCCCTGTCCGATGGTCGTCATGGGCTTGCATCCCTGATCATCAACCAGGCAAGCTTTGCCGTGCAGGAAGCGCTGGCCGGCGAACTGGCGCGAAAGCTCGAACCCTACAAGCCGCAGGTGATCGTCGGCCTGCCAACGCTCGGCCTGACGCTCGCCAGCGCCGTTGCCCGGTCCCTCGGCCATGCTCGCTATGTGCCTCTCGGGACTTCGAAGAAGTTCTGGTATCAGGCCGAACTCTCCGTGCCGATGTCTTCGATCACCACGCCGGATCAGGTGAAACGGCTTTATGTCGATCCCCGCATGCTGCCGGTTTTGGAGAACCGGCGCGTCGCCCTCATCGACGACGTCATATCCAGCGGAACCTCGATCCTTGCCGGACTGTCGCTGATGGCAACGATCGGCATCGAGCCGGTTGCGATCGGCGCCGCCATGCTGCAGTCGCGCCGCTGGGTCGATCCTCTGTCGCAAGCCGGCAGCCACCGGCCGGACCGGACACTGGGCGTTTTCGCCACACCGCTTCTTTCAAAGACAGATGAGGGATGGTCGGCCACGGAACTGTAGCCATGGCATTCTCGCCAGGGCGCCCCAGCCCATGCCGCATCAGTCCTGCGTGCGGACCCAACCTTCTGGCTCTATGCTGCGGACGCCAGAGACATGGGACGCCGCACCGGCAGCGGCCGGACCACCCTCGACGACCAGCGTTCTGATGGCGTCGAGCCGCGAGGCAATTGCGAAGCCTTTCGCCGACAGTTCGGCGCAGACCGCCTCGACACTGGCCGCGGGTTCGACAACGACGAGATAGCGGCGCGCTGCTGATAGGGGTTCGTCTGACATGGAAATCACTCCTTTCACGGCAAAAGCGTCGCCCCGAAGGACGACGCTTCCTGCCCGGGGGAAGAGGCATGCCGGACCGGAGAATCGGCATGCCACGGGGCTTACATCTTGCGGCTACGTCCACCGGCGCTGACCGCGACACCTTGGATCGGAAGGGGCGGCTTCGGCATGACGGGCCGCAGGATCGGCGGGATCTTGACCGGCGGGAATGGCCGCGGCAAGGGAATGGGCATCAGCTGCAATCGGCGATAAGGCGCCTGTGCAAGGCCGGCACCGACATGATTGGATGGCTGGTTCGGCAGCGCCAATGCCGTGGCCACCAGTCTCTGCCAGAGTGCGGCCCCCCGATAGGCGGAGTTGGATTGGGCATGGAGGGCTGCAATGCCCGCCACATGCGGCGTTGCCATGCTGGTGCCCGACTTGCTGCCATACTTGCCGTGAGACACCGGAACGGAGGAGAAGGTTCCGACGCCAGGCCCAACGATATCCACTTTCCCATGGGGCGGGAAGAAGGTGATGTTGGAGAAGCCGGCTTTCAGCAGGTTCTGATCGACGGCCCCGACCGCCATGATCGACGGGCAGTTCGCCGGGTGGCTGACCGGCAGGCTGCTATCGTTGCCGGCAGCCGCAATGATCAATGTGCCAGCCGCAAGGCCCGCCTGGGCAGCCGCCTCATAGGCCTGAGAGTAACCATCCACGGTGGTGCGGGCACCAAGCGACATGCTGACGACCTGGCAGTGATTGGCAATCGCCCAGTTGATGCCGCCAAGGATCCAGCCATCGGCACCGCTGCCGGCATTGCTCAGCACCTTGCCGGCGAAGATCTGCGCCTGATGCGCGACGCCGTAGCGCGGCTGATTGGCATCGCTCGGTTCCTTCGGCCCGCAGGCCGTGCCAATGCAATGCGTACCGTGGCTGTGAAAGTCCTGAACCGCTTCATTCGGCACGAATGACTGGCTGATGATGCCACGCCCGGCAAAATCGGGATGGCCAAGGTCCATGCCGGTATCGAGCACGGCAACCTTGATGCCGGCACCGGTCCAGCTCTGCCCAAGCGGAAAGCCAACGACCACACGGGTCTTCTGCAGACCCCAGGTGCTGCCATTGGCCAGCACGTCGATCTCTTCCTGGTTGGGATCCTCCGCCATGTCGCCATCGCCGAGATAGCTATTGGAGACCTGATTGACGGCATCCCGGAAGCCTCGCAGATAGTCGCCGAAATGCTCGTTCATCGCATAGACATAGCGCTCTGGCTCGATGGTCGGAGCATCTGCGTCATCGGCGGAAAATGCCTCCATCGAAGAGAGCCGTCCGACCTGATCATCATCCTTCGGCGTGACAACTGTAACACCGATCTCGTCGAAATAGATGCCGTCGCCTTCCGCAAGCGCTTCTGCCGTTACCGCCTGATCGGCGAAATCGCGCGAACTGGCGATCGAAAGACCCGCCGTCTTGTTGAGTGATTTGATCGTGTCCTTGCCCTGATGCGGGCGCCCGGTAACGAGAAGGCGTCCGGTGAATTCCGGGAGGCCTTCATTTGTGCCATTGATGCTCATGCTCTTTCTCCCTGTTCTCATCCGGGTTGGGGCGCTCGGAGGAGCCAAGCCCCCCTGTTCCGGACATCCGCGACAGGACCCTCATGGCCTGACGGAGGGAAACCTAGACAGGCAGCAACAGCGCCACATCACCAGATATGGTGAGGGCTTCTCAATTTCTTCCGCGTTGGATAACCTGCTCGCCGGGGCGGCAGGACAGAGGTGGCGCGGTGACGCAGGCGATCGAACTGAACGATCTGATCCTCGCGATCTACGACACGACGGTCGACCCATCCGGCTGGCCAAAAGCTCTCGACCGGATCGCGCGCTATATCGGCGCCAGAGGGGCGTTTGTCTTCGAGCTGCAAGGATTGGGCAAAGAGCGGCGTATCCATGCGCCCTTCTTCAGCAGCGTCTATAATCAGGATCTGGTGGATGGATACCTCGCCGCACACAATGCGCAGGAACTGATTGATCAGGACGTCTTTGCCCGTCTCTCGCGTCCCACCGACCAGATCCAACTGATTCCGGACGACGCCCTTGCCAATACGGAAGAAGAATTGCTTGCGAGGGCCAATGTCAGAACCATGCTCGAATACGGTATCCGCTACCGGGCGGGCGCACTTCTCAACAAGGATCAGGTCAACCAGGACCGGTTCGCCCTGCAGTTTTCGGCCAGCGCTGGGCCGCTGTCGAAGGCACATTTTGAGCGGGCCGCCCTCCTGATGCCGCACATCGCCAAGGCGCTCAACATCAGCCGCCCGACCAAGCAATTGGCAGACCAGTTCCGATCCGTGGCGGATTGCATCGATATGCTGGTGATCGGTGTGTGCATTCTCGATGCGACCGGAAGGATCGTGCATTCCAACCATGAATTCCGCCGCCAGCTCGAGAGCTATCCCGTGTTCCGCAAGGATCCGGCAGGTCGGCTGGTGATGAATGCGCCGGGCTCGAGCGGTGCACTTGCCGAGCTTCGCGGCGACCTCAGCAATCACGGTCGCTTCGGTGCCCGTCCGCGCAAGGAAGCGATCGTCTCCCTTGTCGATGACAAACCCCATACGCTCTGTGTCGAGGTCGCCCCGCTCACCAGCGCCAACGAGTTTGGCGAACCCAGCCTGAATGGTCACATCGTCTACAGCATGGATACCGGCAGTTTCTACGAGATCAACGGAGACCTGCTGGCCTCGATGTTCCAGCTCACCCAGGCCGAAGCCTCGGTGCTGGAAATGATGGCGGAAGGGCTCACCAATCTGCAGATCTCGGAACGGCGGGCGAAATCGGTCGAGACCGTCAATTCGCAGGTCAAGTCGATCCTCGTGAAGACAAGGTCCGCCAACCGCACCCAGCTGATCCGGCTTGCGACCAATATCAGCTCCAGTTTCATTCTGGAACGTCCTCACCAGAACGGGTGATGCGCCGTTTGCAATTTTCGGTCTACGGATCGCTGGAATGCAATCAAGGACATTGCTGCCACCTTGAAGCTTCACTAATGTAGGATCGTTGGCCCGCCGGGGAGGATTGCATGCGCATGATACGGCTGCCCTTTCATATCATCACCGCATCCGCTGCTCTCTGTCTCATGCTGACGACAGGCCTGGTGCCCCGCGCCGTGGCGGAAGATGGACCTCCAGGCCATCTTCCGGAAGGTATCCTTGCGCTCGACCAGGGTTGGAGCGACCAGCAGAAGAGCTGGTGGTACACGACAAGCCAGGGATCACGCCTTCTGCCGCTTGACTGGATGATGGCGCTGGAGACCGTGACCTCGACGGCCGAAGCGCCCGAACCCTTCATGTCCAAAGCCAATATGGAGCGACTGGGCTACCTGCCGAACCCGGTCTCCGTCGACAATCCGCTCGGCCTGCCAGTCGGCTTTGCGGTCGATCACGACAAGAGCCGCGCTGCCGACCTGATGTGCGACACCTTCCCGGCCACCTGCGATGCGATGACCATGCGCAAACCGTGGATCGGCATGAACTGTTCGGCTTGCCACACCAACGAGATCACCCATGAGGGCAAGCGCTTTCGCGTCGAGGGTGCAGCAACGCTGGCCGATTTCCAGGCTCTTGAGGAAACACTGCTCGCCGCCCTCAAGCTCACCATATCCGACCGGTCCCGCTTCGACCGTTTCGCCCGCGCCGTGTTGAAAAACGAGCTGACGGTTGAGAGCCGGGCAGCGCTTGAGATGCAGCTTTTGGAACAGATCGCCTGGCAGGAGAAGCTGGAAGACAAGAACCGCGCCTCTGTGCGCTATGGTCGCGGGCGCCTGGATGCGCAGGGACACATTCTCAACAAGGTCGCCCTTATCACGCGGCAGCCGGATCAACTGAACGCAATCCACGCGGATGCTCCGTCGAGCTATCCGTTCATCTGGAACACGTCGCAACAGGGCAAGATCCAGTGGAATGGGATCGCCAACAACATCCTGAAAATCAATATCTTCGGGCGAGAGACGGATGTCGGCGCGCTCGTGCGCAACACATCCGAAGTGGTTGGCGTCTTCGCCCATATCGAGACGGATCGCGGCAAGGCATGGCGGGGCTACAATTCCAGTGTCCGGCTCGACAAGATGATCGCGCTTGAACGCTTGCTTGCCGAGCTGAAATCGCCGCGCTGGCCGGAAGACATGTTGCCGCCGATCGACTGGGAAAAGGCGGCCCGCGGCCAGAAGCATTTCGACACCTTCAAATGCGCCTCATGCCATGAACCGCTCGCCTGGGACGATCTCGCCTCCCCGGCCAAGGAAAAGATGGATCCGATCGGAAAACAGCAGACGGATATCTTCCTCGCCTGCAACACTTTCCTGCATCAATCGAAGTCCGGCAATCAGGCGGGCCAAAAGACATTCGCCTTCACGGGCGAGCGGATTGGCGAGGTGGAATTCACCCGCAATCTCCTGGTCAACACTGTGGTCGGCGCCGTCGTCGGCAAGCTTGATGAACTGGCCGGCGGCGCCTTCAGCGACGTCTTTCCGACAGCACCCGCCGGCGATGCCGGTGCCGAGGCAAGCGGTGTCGACTATCTGCCGGGCGTAACCGACGAGATGAAGAAGGACCAAGCGCGCCAATGCCTGACCACCGAGCACGAACTTCTCGCCTACAAGGCACGTCCCCTGAACGGCATCTGGGCAACAGCGCCCTATCTGCATAACGGCTCGGTGCCGACCCTCTATGACCTGCTATTGCCAGCCAAGGTGCAGAATGTGTCGAGCGCGACTGTGCCGCCGGCCGATCCCGCAGGCCCGACCCGCCCGGAAGTGTTCTCCGTCGGCTCGCGTGAGTTCGATCCCGTCCGTGTCGGCTTCATTTCCAAGGTAGACGCCGGACAAGACGCCTTCATCTTCCGCGTGCGCGACGAGGCAAGCGGAGAGCCTATTCCTGGTAATTACAATTCCGGCCACGACTACGGGACAGGACGGCTCAGCGACGCAGAGCGGATGGAACTTGTGGAGTATCTGAAGACACTCTGACGGCGAGCCACGGCCTTGCCGGACCGAACGGGAGGACAGCATGATATATCGCATCGACCTCATGTCGGCCGCAGCCATCCTGGCCATCGTCGCGCCTTCCGGAAGCGTCCAGGCGGCGGAGCCGGCAGCCGATGTCTTCGTCGAATTCTCCGGTGGCGCGGTCGACCGCGACATGGCCGCAGTCGTCGAGGCCTTCGCAGGTGACAGCAAGATCCTGCCGACCCGGACCTACATGCCGGACCAGACGACCGGTCTCTGCACAATCTTGAACGGACAGCTCAATCTCACGCCAGAATTGTGCACCGAAGATATGATTGCCGCCATCCGCAACCTGAATGCGAAGAACGGTCTGGCGATCAATCCTGCTGCCATCAACCCGAAGCTCGGCGTCATATTGCCGGATGTGAAAACCAGCGTCACCACGATCGACCGCGTCTACAATCTCGGTCAGCAGCAAGAGGCGGATCGCCTTCAGCAATTGGAGAACAATCCAGGCTGGCGCAACACGATCGAGAAGAAGACGACCGACATACTGTCCAGTCAGAACAAAACTGACCAGAGCCTGCCGCAACTCGACCAGCTGACCTTCAAGCGGATCGCCTGGCAGTTTGAGATCGCCAATCCCGACAACCTTGCGGAAGCGGAGTATCTCTCCAATGAGCTCGGCGGCCGCAATCTGTCGATCGATGTCGAGCGCAGCGGCGGTTTCAAGAAGGCCGCTCATTCGCTGGCGAATATCAGTGCGCCTGCACACTTCAAGCGCTGGTGTATCGATCAGGACGCTTCCGCAGCCGAAGGCGATTTTGCCGACATGGCGGGCTTTCTCTACGAGACCAAGAATGCCGTCACCTGCGAAAGTGAAAACCTCGTCCGTCCCGAGATCGTCATCATGGATCAGGCGATTACCCGCCACCCTGATCTCGCCGGCGCCTTTGCGGCATCCGCATCGCCCTTACCGCCGCAGACGGATCGCCGTTGCGTGGCCAAACCCTTCAACCGCAGTGTCGACCATGGCACGCTTCTTTCCACCATCGTCGCGGCCAATGCCAATGGCTACGGTTTTCGTGGCATCGAACCCAACGCCATGATCACCTCCTTTGTCTGGGATCGAAAAGCCGTCACCAATATCGACCTCAAGCGTTTCATCGGACAGGTCAGGGCACCGACCGAACCCCAGGTCTTTCTGTTCGCCAGCGAGTTTGCCCCGTATTCCCCCCACCCCGGGCCGAATGCGAGCGAGTTCGAAATCAAGAATGCCAAACAGATCTGGCGCATGAACGAGAACAATTGGACGGATAGCCTGGCCAATGACGGCGTGCGGCTGAAAGGCGGGCTGGTGCAGGAAATCCTGCAAAGCCCGATGCTGCTTGTGGCCTCCGCGGGCCAGGCGGGCGACGGGGACGAGGGCCGGGAAATCACCTGGGAGACACCGATGGCGCCGCAAAATCTCGGCGACCATGACAATCTCCTCGTCGTCGGCGCCTGCACCGATTGCGACCGGCCGACCGCGGAACTCTGGGAGCGCTCCAATCGCAGCAATGAAGCGCGCCGTTTCGTCGCCGTCATGGCGCCCGGGGGCGGCGACATGCCGACCTACCTTTCCGACTTGCATGTCGGAGAAACGATCGGCGGCACCTCGGCGGCGGCAGCCTTTACGGCAGGCCTCGCAGCGAGAATGTCGAGTTGCTATCCCGGCAGCTATAGCGCACAGCCGGGACGGCTGAAGCAACGGATCGTGCTGGCCTCCCGCCCTGTCGCCGACCCCATCGCGATCGGCCATGTCGCCGGCGGCGTGGCCGATCCGCAAGTGTCGATGCTTGATCCTCGCCGCACATGGCTGAAGCTGAAGGATGTGCCCGTACGCCCGGTCGAATTCGTCAAATGGTGCAGCGAAAGACTGAAACTCGCCGACGACGAGAACGGCAGCCGCGATTCCCTCAATCTCCTGTCAACGCGCCGCCTGACCAATGCCGACGATATCGGCATTGTCCAGCAGAGCGTGGTACAAAGCACGAGCAGCCAGAACATCATCAGACACGCGGTCAAGCGCGAGCCACCCGGCAAAGCCGAATCCCCAGATGCGGTTCTCGCCAGCGTGCGCTATGACGCGGACGCTTCGGAATGCGCCGTCTCGATCAACCGAATGACTGACATTTTTCTCGCCGAAGATGTCAGGATCGCCGGGGATTGTGCCGATATTCCGCTTTGCGAGTGACCCTCATGAGGAAGACAGCTTTCGCGTCGGTAATCCTCGCGCTCACTCTAACCCCCGTTGCGGCACAGGAAGAGGCGCTGGTGACCGAATTCGGCATCGCCTTCAAGCCGCGCGATGCAACGCTCACCAAGACGCGGCAGCGTGTCGAGATCGACGGCACCGTGCCGGGGGACGCGCCCCGCTACTATCGGCTGCGGATCAGGGTCAACAATCCGGATCATCAGGAATGGGCCATCGCGGTGCGCTCACCCGTCGGTCAGATCCTGACCGCATTCGACCAGAGCCAGACAAATTGCGAAAGCGAGGCCGGCTGTTGGACCCGCAGACTAACCTCGAGACTACCGGTCGTGCAGTTCTCCACCGCCTCCGAGACGGTCCGGGCCGAAGTGATCGACGGGCTCTACATGCCCTCCCAGCCCGCCAAGACTTTCTACTCGCCAATGCAGGGCAGCCGCGATGAACTCGTGACAGCCCTTGGTTTCAATAGCCGGGAAGAAAAAGCGGCGATGCAGTCCTTGTCCGACAATCTTGGCATGTTCATCGGTTCCGGCCCAAGAGCCGATGGCACGCATGCCAACTGGTGTTGCAGCGGTGTCCGGCTGACAGCGGATCTGTTCATGACCAACTGGCATTGTGGTGCCGCCCCGCGCATGGTCGACGAAGCCTACTGGCAAACCGAGAGGTGCCATCAGGCGATTGTCGACTTGTCCTGGGATGGCGACGACGAGGGTCGGGAATATGCCTGCCGTGCTGTCGAGTTCGCTGACAAGGATCTGGACGTCGCCATCCTGAGGCTGTCGCCACTGGCCGATGGACCAACTCTCGTCCGTCCGCTCACGTCCCCGCGTTTGACGACAAGGGCCGTGACAGCCGGTGAGAAGGTACTGGTCCTGCACCATCCCGCCTGCGCTCCGAAATCTGTGACCCGTGAATGCTCTGTGTTGAAGCCCGGCATTGGCACATGGACGGCACCCCGCAACCAGGGAACGCCGTCCCCCAATCAGGCGACGGAATTCACCCACAACTGCACCACGGAAAACGGCAGCTCGGGTGGCCCGGTCTTTTCCGCAGAGGCTGAGCTTGTCGGCCTCCATCATCTTGGCGTCAGCCCGATGCGCCTGGAACCGGGCAACTTTGCCGTCGGTATGGATGCGATCCTCTCGGCCATCAAAACCGAAAAAGCGGATCTGTACCAGGAGATCGGCGCACCTGCTGACCCGTGACGGACCGGATGTGCAAAGACCAGGAAGGGGACGCGCTGAGGTCCATCAGCACCCATAGCCATCCCACCTAATGTTTGAGCGATGCGAAGTGCTGATAGAGGCCCTGGGTCGCCTGGCTTAGTGTTTCAAATGCCCCCACGATACTGTTGAACGTCTCGATCTGCCCCGCCTCCGTCGGCATTTCCGGATCCTCCTGGAGGTCCGCCTCAGACCAGCCTCCCATCGTCAGATGTCTGATCGTGCCGTTGTCGGCGGTATTGTAGGCGAAATCGAATCCTTCAAGCAGAACAGCTTCCACCGCGCGCGCAGCTGCCCAGTCGACATTGAGATAGACAATCCCGATCCCGCCGGCCGGCTTGGCAATCGGATTGCTGTACATCAGATGGATCGCCCCCTTTTGGCAGTGCTCCTGCATTCTCACCCGAAAATTGCGAGAGGTGTATCCAAGATAGACGGGAATGAACTTGTTGAGATCATTGGTCGTAGACATCCAGATGCTATAGACACCGCCCTGATTGTCCGGCAGGGCCTTGAGGCCCTGGACCACCTCATGCATGCTCCCCCCGAAGACCTGATTGACACCTCCTGCCTGCATCAGGCTGAAATAGATCGAAGAGCCATTTTCTTCTGCAATCACGACGAAAAGTCCTTTCTGAAAAACCCGGAGCTGGGAGTGTTGCGGATGTAAACGCGACGGGAACCGGACAATTCCGGCACCACCCCTCGACAGCTAGCAACGCGTCTTCGGCCGGTCTGTATCAGGTGATACGGAGTTCCAAGTTTTGAGAAAGCCGCAGCGTCGGGACAGGTCCTGCCCATAGGAAGCCTCCGCTCCATCACAGAAAAGCGGCCGTCGTTTCCGGCGACCGCTTGGCCTTTGCACACTCTGTTCGACGCCGAGCAACTCCGCGCGCCGTAGTGACAATCAGTAGCGGATGACAGGGCAACCGCGGACATTGGCGAACACCATCCGGTCGCGATCACCATGACGGATGCCGGCGATGACGACGCGGCGGGGCGTTACGTCGGCCACGAAGGCGCGGCGCATGCCGTTCCAGCGCGCCTTTTCCATGGCGTGATGCGGACGGCACTCGCCACGACGGTCAGGACGTCCCCAGCCGTGCCGGCGGTCATCACGACGGTCGTCGTGCCAGCCACCACCGCGGTAGCCGTCCCGGTAACCGTCGCGAATCTCGATACCGTAGCCGGGGCCGCCGATGGTCACACCCCAGCCGATGCTATCGGCCGATGCAGTGGAAGCGACGCCGCCAAAGGCCATCATGGATACCAGTGCTGCGAGGCCGAATTTGCGCAAGATGCCAGTCATTGTTGTCTCTCCTCGGATCGAGGCCGATCGGCCTCCGTTGATGTCCCGCACGTCTCGGCGATTGAGGAGAGATTAGTTCCGAGCGCCTGAACGCAGTCCGAATCCGGTATTCAGCCGGCATTCATGATGATGGCAGCGTCAGAAATGGAGGAGGATTTCGCGCCGATGCGGGTGATCACGGTGCTCGAACAGGTAAAGCCCTTGCCATGTGCCTAGAAGCAGGCGCCCGCCATGATGGGGGATGCTGAGGGACACCGGCAACAGAGCAGCCTTGATATGCGCCGGCATGTCATCAGGCCCCTCGTCCCGATGACGGATATAGTCCATCGTGGGATCGCTGCTCGGCGGCACGAGACGCCGGAAAAAGGCTTGCAGATCCTGCCGCACAGATGGATCGGCATTTTCCTGAATCAGCAGGGAGCAGGATGTATGCCGAACAAAAACCGTCATCACCCCCTCGCCCGAGCCATGCGCGCTCAACAAGGCCTGCGCCTCATCGGTAAACTCATAGAGGCCAGGTCCCCGCGTTTGGATGATGATCCGTTCAATGGTCATGATGCAGACTTTCGAAGATTGGGAGAAACTGTTCTTGACCCTAGGCGGGTCTCGGCTGCGCCTGTAGTCTTGTACTGAGCGAAGAAAGGAATGGCCATGTCACTGATCGAAACCATCGAAAAGCAGGAGGAGCGTCTGGTCTTTGATCGCTTCGACGAGGAGACCGCATTCGAGATCGGATGCGCCTTGGTCGAACGGGCACGCATGGACAAGGCGCCTGTCGTCATCGACATCCGCACCGCCGACCGCACGCTCTTCCATGTGGCTCTTCCCGGTGCTTCGCCCGACAACGATCACTGGGCCCGGCGCAAGAGTAATGTCACGCTCCGCTACCACAAGGCGTCCCTTCGGGTCGGCGAAACCAACCGGGTCAAGGGCCGAAGCCTGTCTGCGGAATTCGGCATTGATCCCCTCGAATTCGCCGATCACGGCGGAAGCTTCCCCGTCCGGGTTGCGGGCACAGGCGTTGTCGCCGCGATCACCGTCTCCGGGCTGAAATCCGAGGAGGACCATGCGATGATCGTGGATGCACTCGAGACCTATCTCGGCAAGGTTTGATCAGGGCAGTGACGCTGTAAACAGGCTGAGGCGGCTGAGCCGCTCCTCACCGCGTTCTAAAACGACGACGGCCGCAAGCGAATAGGTGCGGTCGCTTCCGGCGGGGGCATCGACTGTCCGATGGTCCCGCCCCTTCAGCGTGCATTCAATGCCCACCCGAAAACCGGCCTCGTCTGTCATAACGACAAAATCCTCCAGTGACATGTCGTGCCGCAGCACATAGGCCGACAGCGTATCGCGAAACGAAGCACTCCCGACCACGCGAATGCCATCAGGAAGATCAAGGATAGCTTCGTCGTCGAAGCCGGCCATCAAGCCATCGAAATTGCGCGCGTTCAGCGCATGCAAAACGGCAAGCGCCTGATCTTTCACCGACATCGTGTTCCTCCTCAGCTTTGAAGGTTAGATAGGCTTTCGCCGGCTGGCGACAAGACGATATCAGGACAGCGGGTGAAGCACTGACCTCGCGGCGGCCATGACTGATCGCGTCACGGGTTGCAGCAGGCGTTCAACCGAACGGCTGACATGCCAGTACAGCGGCACATCAAACGGCTTATCCGCCAATAACGGAACAAGGCGTCCGTCAGTGATTGCGGCCTTCGCCAGCACTTCCGGGTTCATCCCCCAGCCAAGCCCCGCAACCGCCGCCTCAACGAAGGCAGTGCTCGACGGCAGCCAATGCGACGGGCCGGACACGGGCGCGCCCGCCGCCATCTCAGCCCACTGACGCTGCAGCCGGTCCTTGGCATTGAAGGTCAACACCGGCGCCATGGCGAGCGTTGTAGCCGAGACCCCATCGTGACCGAACCAGCGCGCCTTGAAGGCCGGACTCGCGGTCGCCAGATAGCGCAGGGCTCCGAGCGGACGGCAGTCACAGCCTTGCACGGGATCTGGCGAACTGCTGATCGCTGCCCGCACCTCGCCCCGCTTCAGCCAGTCCGCGCTGTGGTCCTGGTCATCCACCACCAGGTCGAAGAGCATCTCCGGAATGGCGGCCATGGCCGGTATGAACCAAGTCGCCAGGCTATCGGCATTAACGGCGAGCCGAACCGTTGGCCAGGCGGACGTTCCTGAGGCCGGCGGCTCGATCAGACCAAGATCCCGGCGCACCTCCTGCTCCAGCAGGCGCATTTCCTCCGCATGTCGGAACATCCGTTGGCCAGCTTCCGTCGCCCGGCAGGGCTGCGCCCGAATGACAAGCGGCGCCCCCACCTGCTCTTCCAGCGCCCGCATTCGCTGGGAGACAGCAGACTGTGTCAGCCCGAGCTCCTGTGCTGCCCGTTCAAAACTGCCATTGCGCAGGACGGCCGACAATGCTGAGAGATGAGACGGGTCGAGCATTAGGATCTCTAATTCCGAATGATCAGAATTAATTTTCCTAATCAGTGCAGTGAGACTAGTCAAACTCCGTCAAACAGGAGGTTTCCATGCACGCAGCCCTGACATCGGGTTTTCTTCTCGGCTTGAGCCTGATTGTCGCCATCGGAGCGCAAAATGCATTCATCTTGCGGCAAGGCCTTCGCCGGGAGCACGTCTTTCCCCTCGTCCTGACCTGCGCGCTCTCGGACGCCATACTGATCGCGCTCGGCGTTGCGGGCTTTGCCACCGTCCTAGCGTCGATCACCTGGCTGGAACCCGTGATGCGGTATGGTGGCGCTGCTTTTCTCTTTGCCTATTCGCTGAGAAGCCTCTGGTCGGCCTGGAAAGGCGGCAACGCCTTGTCTCCGGATGGTGCCGCGCGCCCGTCACGCACGGCAGCTCTCACCACTTGCCTCGCACTGACCTGGCTCAATCCGCATGTCTATCTCGACACTGTTGTCTTGCTGGGCTCGATCTCGACACGGCATGCGGGACATGAAACAGCCTTTGCCCTGGGCGCCATGACCGCCTCTTTCCTGTTCTTCTTCAGTCTCGGCTATGGTGCGCGTCTGCTTGCCCCGCTCTTTGCCCGGCCGATCGCCTGGCGCTTGCTGGACCTTGTGATCGGGATCGTCATGGCCACAATCGGCTTCAGCCTGATCCGCTGAACAAGCCTAACGTGCGGGAAAGCCGCGGGCCTGCCATTCGGCACGCGGCACTGGTGCGCCAATCGAGAGTGAAAAATCGATGACCCGTGTGGCGTCGGCATCCACCTCGCATCGGACAGCGATGTTGAACCACTGACCATTGGTGTCTTGAAAACCCGTAAGCGGCGCGTCGGCGACTGTACCCTCGCCGATCCGTAGGCGCGGCAGGAGATAGGGTTCATAAGCGGGGCGGCCATGACGGAGCTGCTGACTGAGTTCGGTGCCACACAGCTGGTCGCCACGTTCCTGGCGAGACATCATGCCCATAGCGGTCATCGCCATCGCATCGTCGGAAATGGCTGTCGAAAACAGCCGTCGGACCTCGCGGGGCTTCAACGAGGCCTGCTTCACCTCTTCCGCAGACACGGAGATCGATTCGCCACTTGGAGAGAGCGTTTCGATCGGTGCATCCTGGGCACCATTGCCTGCGGCCTCTGCCTCCGGCAGCGCAAGTTCGGGCACAGCGTTGCCCGGCTCATCCTCGGCCTCAGCCTCTTCAGCGGACGCGTCCGGCTCGGCCGTCTCGTCGGTCACGGCCACGTCCCCATCCGGATCACCGTCCACTGCACCCTCATGGGATAGATCGCTACCGCGATCCTCCTCACCGAACTGTACGACTGGCCGCAACACGGGAATGGGCGCGGCAGCGCCTGCTGGAAGATCCGGTTCGGCCTCAGCGGGCGCCTGTGGCTCTTCGGCAGCCGGCTCTTCGGCAGGCGGTGCCTCCACGGGCTGCTCCGCAGCTGGCGGCACCGGCTCGGCTTGAGGCTCTTCAACCGGCGGAGGTTCGGGGGCGGCTTGGGGCGCAGGTGGTGGCTCTGCCTGTGCTTGCTCCTGCGGTTCCGCTTCCGGCTCGGGCGGTGACTCAGGCGGCGGTACAAGCTCGACCGATACGCTTTCGACAGGCTCCGATTGCGGCGGCGGCGGCGTTAGAAACACAAGCAATGGCGCCAGAAGCAGCAGATGCAGCAGGATGGACGCAACAAGGATCACGCCCCCTCGCGACTTTCCTGCCAAGGCCGCCAAAGGCGTCTCGCGTCTCGTCTTCAGTTCTGCCGCACCATTCTGCATGCAGCGCATGTAGGCCGGAATACGGGCAGGATCGAGGGCTTCCTCCAATCTTCCAGTAAAAAACGCTCGATTGCAGCCCTCGCGCAACGAATGCAACCGGAAGGGCTACGCAACGTACCCAAAAGGAAAGACCCGGCAGGATCACGCCCGCCGGGTCTTCAAAGCGTCATAGGCTTTCAGCCAGCCTTAGCTATCCAGGAACGAGCGCAGCTTGCGCGAGCGGCTCGGATGCTTCAACTTGCGCAGCGCCTTCGCCTCGATCTGACGGATACGTTCGCGGGTAACCGAGAACTGCTGACCGACTTCTTCGAGCGTGTGGTCGGTGTTCATGCCGATACCGAAGCGCATGCGCAGCACGCGCTCTTCACGCGGCGTCAGCGAGGCGAGAACACGCGTCGTCGTTTCGCGCAGGTTCGCCTGGATGGCGGCGTCGATCGGCAGAAGCGCATTCTTGTCTTCGATGAAGTCGCCGAGGTGGCTATCCTCTTCGTCGCCCACGGGGGTTTCGAGGGAGATCGGCTCCTTGGCAATCTTCAGGACCTTGCGGACCTTTTCGAGCGGCATGGCGAGCTTTTCGGCCAGTTCTTCCGGCGTCGGCTCGCGACCAATTTCGTGCAGCATCTGGCGCGACGTACGAACGATCTTGTTGATCGTTTCGATCATGTGCACCGGAATACGGATCGTGCGGGCCTGGTCGGCGATCGAACGGGTGATCGCCTGACGGATCCACCACGTCGCATAGGTCGAGAACTTGTAACCACGGCGATATTCGAACTTATCGACCGCCTTCATCAGGCCGATATTGCCTTCCTGAATGAGGTCGAGGAACTGCAGACCACGGTTCGTGTACTTCTTGGCGATGGAGATGACGAGACGCAGGTTCGCTTCGACCATTTCCTTCTTGGCGATACGCGCTTCGCGCTCACCCTTTTGCACCATCGAGACGATGCGACGGAATTCGGTGATCGAAATCCCGGTTTCAGTCGCGAGGTTCTGGATCTCGCCGCGGATATCGCGGATCGTCTGGCTTTCTTCGCGGGCGAAATCCTTCCAGCCACGGGCGGAAAGATTGGCGATCGACTTCATCCAGTTCGGATCGAGTTCGGTGCCGGAGTACTGCTCGAGGAAGCTGTCACGCTTGACGCCATAGCTTTCAGCGAGACGCAGCAGGCGGCCTTCGTTCTGCATCAGACGCTTGGAGATGTCGTAGAGCTGCTCGACAAGGCTGTCGATACGGTTCTGGTTCAGAGACAGCGACTTGACCGCCGTGATCAACTGATCCTTCAGCTCCTTGTAGCGACGCTCCTGGCCCGTCGACAGCGTGCCGGCACAGGCAAGACGTGCCTCTACCTGCTGGTCCTGCAGCTTGCGCAGCTTCTTGTAGGTATCGGCGATGACGTCGAGGGTTTCCATGACCTGCGGACGCAGTTCCGCTTCCATGGCCGCGAGCGACAGATTGCTCTCGTCCTCGTCCTCTTCCTCTTCTTCCGGCGGCATGCCGTCGCCGCCCATGGCGGTGATGTCGTCATCGTCGCCGGCAGCAGCCTGAGGACGGCGCTTTGCGCGTTCCTTTTCCTTCTCCTCGGCAGCCTTGCGGTCAGCCTCGATCTTTTCAGGAGACTGGAACTGCGGTGCAGCCTTGGCTTCCGGACCGGAATAGGTGGTTTCGAGATCGATGATCTCGCGCAGAAGCGTCGTGCCTTCGTTCAATTCGTCGCGCCAGATGATCAGCGCCTGGAAGGTCAGCGGGCTCTCACAGAGACCAGAGATCATCGTCTCACGGCCGGCCTCGATGCGCTTCGCAATGGCGATTTCGCCTTCGCGCGACAGAAGCTCGACGGAACCCATTTCGCGCAGATACATGCGCACCGGGTCGTCCGTTCGGTCGGTCGGTTCTTTTTTCTTGGCGGTGGCGACAGCCGTACCTGCGGCAGGCGCCAGTTCGCCGCCTTCGCTCTCGGTGTCGTCGTCGCTGTCGTCTTCCGCTGGCGCGGTCTCCTCGGCATCCTCGTCTTCAATGACGTTGATACCCATGTCGGACAGCATGGACATGGTATCTTCGATCTGCTCGGAGGTGACTTCCTCTGACGGCAGAACCGAATTCAGCTCATCCATAGTGACATAGCCGCGCTTCTTGGCGGCTTTGATCATCTTTTTGACTGCGTCATCGGAAAGATCGAGAAGCGGACCGTCCGTGGCACCGTCGCGTTCGCCTTCGGCTTCTTCGTTTTCTTTGACTTTCGATGCCATGTATCTTGTCGCTTTCCCTGACGTCTGCTCACGATCTATGCCGCCGGGCGAAGGGGAGGCGGACCACGCGCCCGGGCGGATAGCTGTCAGTGACCTAACGGAGTGTTGCTTAATTCCTGATTAACCAAGGACAATGCGGTCTCGTCTCCGAACGTTTGACTGTCCGCATAACCGGTCAACATACCAGAGATTTGCCCGAACCCAATTCGACATTGTGCGCTTGATCTGGTGATTCCCACAATTTTTGTTGGCGTCAAGCTTTTCCGCTTGAAAAGGCATGAAATCAACAAACAATGTTCGATTCGAGCGCCGTCTCTACGGCTCAAGCTCATGTAGGTGCACTGTGAGCACAGACAAGCCCTCTTTTACGATTCGCCGGCTTTTTGCCTCGGCATGCCAGCCGGCGCTCAATGACTTCCGGTCGCCGGGCCCCTCACCCGTCCCGACATGACACCAAATCCGTCGATGATCGCCTCCTGGTTTTCCATCCGAACCACTTCGAGCTGCACCTCGTGCAACGCGCTGATCAGCTGCTCGATCCGCTCTGCATCATCCGCCTCCGTCGCGTCAGCGACCTCGCGCTCCAGTTCCATGCGCTGCCGCTTGAGCGCGCGGGCGCGCTTGTAGAGAGCAAGCGCCTGGCCATATCCCTCGCGCGCATCCTCGGCGGCAGCAATTTCCGTCGCGATCCAAAGTCTTGCATTGCGGATCTGCTGATCGAGCGCCCTCAGGAGCTCCCCATGTCCGGCGGCATCGAGCTTCGCAATCAACTGCTCCCGACCAAGTGTGGCACCAAGTTCGCCAACGGCGGTCAAAAGTGCCGACCAGAGCTTCTGCAGGCCGGGATTGTCATAGTCGATCGCGGCGATCTCGTCATATTCCTGCTCCAGCAATTGCGGATGGTTGACGATGGTCAGCGCCAGCACACTTTCCCTAAGCGACGGATGCTCCTGTCGCCCTCTGACGAGACCAGAACGCGCGAGCCGGTCGGACACGGCACCGCGGCCAGCCGCGATCGGTCCTTGCGGCCGACCGCCGAAGCGGCCCTGCTGGCCGCCCCCGCCTCCCGAGCCCCCGGCCCTCGCCCCGCCCTGGTAACCGCCCCGTTCACCCCGTCCCGGCTGGGCACTCTGGAACAGCGCATAGAGCCTGTCGCGAATATCTTGCTGATAGTGCCTGCGCACATTTTCGTCGGCGATGACCTGCACAACCTGCTTCAGTCGCGCCTCGATCTCGGCCCGCTTTTCCGGCGTATCGATGGAGGCAGACGAAACCTCACGGATCCAGACCATCTCGGCAAGCGGCTTGGCCTCCATCATCACCCGGTCAAAGGGCGCACGCCCGTCATGCTTGACGAGATCGTCGGGATCCTTGCCATCCGGCAACATGGCAAACCGCAGCGATTGGCCAGGCTTGATATGCGGCAGGGCAAGCTCGACGGCCCGGAAGGCGGCCCGCTGCCCGGCACCATCACCATCGAAACACAGAACCGGCACCGGCGTGGTCTTCCACATCAACTGCAGCTGGTTTTCGGTCAACGCCGTGCCAAGCGGTGCAACCGCATTTTCGATGCCGGCCTGATAGAGTGCGATCACGTCCATATAGCCTTCGACCGCAATCAGCGTCTCGGCCCCACCCGCGCCCTGCAACGCCCGGCGCGCACGGGAAAAATTGTAAAGCACATTGCCCTTGTGGAAGAGCTCCGTCTCGTTGGAGTTCAGATACTTCGCCATCGCATCCGCCGCCATTGCGCGACCACCAAAGGCGATCACCTTGTCGCGCGACGACAGAATCGGAAACATGATACGGTCGCGAAAACGATCATAGGACACCGGGATATCAGGCCCATGCACAACGAGACCACAGGCCTCGATCTGCTCCTTCGGTATGCCCTTGCCCGCCAGATACTCCTTCAAAGCATTGCGGCTTTCCGGTGCGTAGCCGAGCCGGAACGTTTCAATCGTCCGCCCGGTCAGCCCGCGCTCGCGAAGATAAGCCCGCGCCCTGGCGCCACTGGCGGTCTGCAGCTGGTCCTGGAAAAACTGGGTCGCCATTTCCATGACGTCCTGCAGGGTGGTGCGCTCGCGCTCGCGTCGCTCCGCCTGAGGATCAGGCTGCGGCATCGAAATGCCCGCCATATCGGCCACCTGCTGCACCGCCTCGACGAAGCTCAGACCTTCAAGATCGGTGAGAAAGCGGAAATGATCGCCGGAGACGCCGCAGCCGAAGCAATGGTAACGCCCCTTGCGGTCCTCGCAGTGAAAACTCGGGCTTTTTTCGCCATGGAAGGGGCAACAGGCCCAATAATCCTGCCGCGACACATTCGTCTTCTTGCGATCCCAGGTGACACGTCGGCCAACCACGGCCGAAATCGGCACGCGGTCTCGAATTTCATCGAGGAAGTCATTGGAAAAGCGCATGGGTATCCTTGGAAATTTCTCATTCCATATAGGCGCGGACAGCGGGAGGCGCCACGGCTTTCGCAAACCATGCCCGCTATACACAGCGCCCATCTATATGCAGCCAAGTCGTCCCGAAACGAAAGACGCCGCCCGGAGGCGGCGTCGACAGTTCGCTCTCGCTGAGGGCCAGGCTTTACTTCAGGAGGTCCTTGACGACTCCAGAGGCCTTGCCGAAATCCATCTGCCCGGGATAGCGCTCCTTCAGGGCATTGATACACTTGCCCATGTCGCGCAGCCCCTGCGCACCGGTTTCGGAGATCACTGCCGCGCAAAGCTCGCGCACCTTCTCTTCCGACAATTGTTCCGGCATGAAGGACTTGATGATCTCGATTTCCTCGAGCTCTTGCGCGGCCAGTTCCGGACGCTCGTTCGCAGCATAAATCCGCGCCGACTCGTCACGCTGCTTGATCATCTTCATCAAGATCTGCATGATCTCGTCATCGCTGACTGCATCCTTGCCGCTGCCGCGATTGGCGATATCACGATCCTTGATCGCAGCCTGGATCAGTCGCACGGTCGATGTGCGGCGTGTGTCCTTAGCCTTCAGGGCCTCTTTCATCGAATTGGCGAGAATATCGCGCATCATCTTTTTCTCCGCAGAACGCCCGGCGCTCGCGCGCAATTTGGCGTTTCCTGGTCATTTTGAAGGGATGTCATAGCCAGACACATATCGCAGTGCAAACAAATTGCACAGAATGGTGAATTGGCAACGGACAAACATCACCGGCCTGTCATTCAAGAATTGACCTTCGAGGTCGATATGTCTATTGCTCGGCACCTGCACGAAAATTGTCATCAGGGCCGAGACGCGCGAACGCGCGCGCCTGGAACTGCAACTTAGATGGTCCTTCGACGCGGCTTTCACAAGAGGCCGGCGCAAGGGCGAACAAGGAACAACCATGACCGCGACAGCCCCCTGGACAACCCGCAAGCCGACCGCCCTCCTCGTCCTTGCCGATGGCACCGTGATCGAAGGCCATGGTATCGGCGCGACCGGCAAGGTCCAGGCGGAAGTCTGCTTCAACACAGCCCTGACCGGCTACGAAGAGATCCTGACGGACCCCTCCTATCTCGGCCAGATCGTCACCTTCACCTTCCCGCATATCGGCAATGTCGGCACCAATGAGGACGACATCGAAGATCTGACACCGGCGGCCCGCCACGGTGCGGTTGGCACGATCTTCAAGGCCGACATCACCGATCCGTCGAATTACCGCGCCACCGCGCATCTCGACGCCTGGCTGAAGGCGCGCGGCATCATCGGCCTTTCCGGCGTCGATACGCGGGCACTAACAGCCTGGATCCGCGAGAATGGCGCCCCAAACGCCGTCATCGCGCATGATCTGAACGGCGTTTTCGACATCGAAGCGCTGAAGGCCGAAGCAAAGGCCTGGAGCGGTCTCGAAGGCCTCGACCTCGCCAAGGTTGCCACGTCCGGCCAGTCTTCTGTCTGGAGCGAAAAGGACTGGAACTGGACCGACGGTCACACCACGCTTGGTGCAGCCGACGCCAAGTACCACGTGGTCTGCGTGGACTTTGGCGTGAAGCGTAACATTCTGCGCCTGTTTGCCGGTCTCGACTGCAAGGTCACGGTCGTTCCGGCTTCGACGTCAGCCGAAGACATCCTTGCCTTGAACCCGGACGGCGTCTTCCTGTCGAACGGCCCTGGCGACCCGGCAGCCACCGGCGAATACGCCGTGCCTGTAATCCAGAACCTCATCGCCAGTGAAAAGCCTGTCTTCGGCATTTGCCTCGGTCACCAGATGCTGGGCCTGGCACTCGGCGGCAAGACCGAGAAGATGCATCAGGGCCATCACGGCGCCAATCACCCGGTCAAGGACTTCACCACCGGCAAGGTTGAAATCGTCTCGATGAATCACGGCTTCGCAGTCGACTCGAAGTCACTGCCGGAAGACGTTGAAGAAACACACGTTTCCCTGTTTGATGGAACCAATTGCGGCCTCCGCCTCAAGGGCAAGCCGGTGTTCTCCGTGCAGCATCATCCGGAAGCATCGCCCGGGCCGCAGGACAGCCACTACCTCTTCCGTCGTTTCCTCAACCTGGTCCGCGAGACCAAGGGTGAACCGGCTCTCGCTGAACGCTGAGACCAGACAAAAGAACGAAATGATAGTACGGACCGGGTTACGCCCGGGCCGTTTTCATTTCATGGCGAATGCGCAGATAGAAGCGAAGACACAGCATGACGGCTGCACTGGCGAGGCCAACGACAAAGCCGACCCAGATGCCGATGCCGCCGACACCGAGCGGAAATGCAAGGACCCAGGCCAGGAGAAACCCGATCGGCCAATAGGACACGAGCGCCAGGATCATCGGCACCCGCGCATCCTTGAGCCCCCGCAGCAGACCGCTCGCGATCGCCTGCAGCCCGTCGACCAGCTGGAAGATACCCGCAATTCCGACCAGCGGCCCGGCAAAGGCCAGCACGGCTGCGGCATCGGGTGTGTTTTCATTGAGAAAGGCACCGGCCAACAGATGCGGGATCGCCATGAACAGCACCCCGCCAGCCGCCGACAGCACCGCCGCAATCGCGGTCACGGTGATCGCTGCGCGCACCAGTTCCGGATAGTTGCCACGTCCATGAGCAAGCCCGACGCGCACGGTCGCCGCCTGCGAAAGCCCGAGCGGGATCATGAAGGCAATCGAGGCGAGCTGCAGGGCGATGCCATGGGCAGCAAGCTCGATCGTGCCGATCCAGCCCATCAACAGCGAGGCGCCGGTAAACAGGCTGACCTCGGCCAACACGGTTATGCTGATCGGCAGACCAAGATGGATGACCTCGCGAAACGCCTGCCAGTCGGGCCGCCAAAAGCGCACGAACAGCTCGTAGCGACGCGTTTCCTCCCGCGTTTGCAGGTAGACAACCATGGCAAGGAAACTTACCCATTGCACGATGAGGGCGACGATCGCCGCACCCGTCATGCCAAGGGCCGGTAAACCGAAATGCCCGAGCACCAGAGCATAGGCGAGAATGGCATTGAGCACGAGAATGCCAAGCGTGACCCACAAGACAATCCGCGCCCGTCCAGTGGCACTGACAAGTGCACGCAAGACGGCAAAGAGAAGCGCCGGCAACAGCCCGAACTGGATGATGTGCACGTAACCAGCCGCGAGGCCCGCCACTTCCGGTTTCTGGCCGAGTGCAAGCAGAATGGTCTCCGCATTATAGAAGAGCGGCGCCATGAAGAGGGTGTAGAGGATCGACACCCACATGCCCATGCGGATCGACCGACGCACCGAAACCACATCGCCTCGACCATAGGCCTGCGCCACCATCGGGATGACGGCCATCGAAAAGCCCGAACCGAAGATGAAGATTGTAAAGAAGAACTGGCCCGCCAGTACCATGGCCGCCAGCGGCACGGCGCCCAGCTGGCCGACGATCACGACGTCTGTCGTGTGGATGCCGAGCTGGGCCAATTGCGCACCGATCAGCGGAATACCGAGCGATAGCGTCGCACGGATATGAAATATCCAGCTTCCGGGAGCAGATTGCGGATGGTCGGTTTTCGCGAGCGTGGTCATGACATGGGATCCGGACGAAAAAAGCCGCTTCCAGCAAAACTGGCAAGCGGCATCATGCGCAACGGATAGGAGAAGCCTGCCTTTTCGGCAAGCAATATTCGGAAACCTGCAATTTAATTTGCCAACACTTCAACAAATGTGATGACGCGTCCTGCATTTTCAAAATCACGCCATGGACGCGCAGTTCCGCTGAGAAAATGCGAGGGCTCCCCTTCCGCAACGGAAACTCTGTCGCCTAAAGTGTTAGAGACGACGCATAATTCACGGAGTGGCATGCATGCTCGACCTCATCCTGCGCGGAACCGTCATCGGTATCGGCGCCACGATTGCGATGGATCTTTGGGCGATCGTCCTTCAAACGTTTTTCGGTCAGGCCAGAGCAAACTGGGCACCGGTCGGCCGCTGGTTCTGGCATCTGGGCAAAGGCAAGGTCTTTCACGACAGCATCGGCAATGCAGAGCCCTATCGGCACGAACTGGCGCTCGGCTGGGCCAGCCACTATGCCGTCGGCATCCTCTACGGAATCATCCTTGCCCTGATTGCCGGGCCGGTTTGGCTGGCACAGCCAACCTTCATTCCAGCTTGGATTCTCGGCATCGTCACCGTCGGTGCCGGCTGGTTCCTGTTGCAGCCGGGGCTCGGGATCGGCTGGGCGGCATCGAAAACGCCAAGCCCCAACAAGGTCCGCGCGCTGAACCTCGTAGCCCATACCGTCTTTGCGCTCGGTCTTTGGGGCACCGCCCTGTTGATACGATGAGGCATCCGGCCACGGCCGGATACCCAATCAAGCCAGACCTGAGGACAGAGGCTCAGATCGCGCCCGAGAATGTGTCGCACGCCCCGACAGTCCCACTGTCGAAGCCGCGCTTGAACCATTTCATGCGTTGCGCCGATGTGCCGTGGTTGAAGGCATCAGGCACGACATAGCCTTGACTGCGCTTCTGCAAGGTATCGTCGCCGATCTGCTGGGCGGCATTCAGCGCCTCCTCGATATCACCGTCGGACAGGAGACCACGCTTATCCGCCGTCTTCGCCCAGATACCCGCATAGCAATCGGCCTGCAGTTCGACGCGCACCGACATCTGGTTGGCCTCACGCTCGCCAAGCGAACGGCGCTGGCGATTGAACTCGGGGAGGACCCCGGTGAGGTTCTGCACATGGTGCCCGACTTCATGCGCAATCACATAAGCCTGGGCGAAATCGCCGGCGGCATCGAACTTTTGTTCGAGTTCGCGAAAGAAAGCGGTATCGAGATAGACCTTGCTGTCGGCCGGGCAGTAGAAGGGGCCAGTGGCCGAAGATGCCTGGCCGCAAGGCGAAGTCGTGCCGCCGTCAAAGAAAACCAGGAACGGCTCGCGATAGGTCTCGCCCGAGGCTGAAAAGACCGCGTTCCACGTCGTTTCGGTTTCTGCAAGCACCGTGCGAACGAAAGCCGTCATCTCGTCATTCGAGGCGCCGGAGGGACGCTCGCCGATCTGCTGCTCGTATCCCGACCCAGAACCGCCGACATTGCCCTCACCCAACACCTGCAGCATGTCGATGCCCATGGCTTTCAGGATGAAGTAGATGACGACGAGAAAGATGATCGTGCCGAAGCTCAAGCCTCCGCCGCGTCGTCCACCCATCGGGATCTGAATGCCGGAACGTCCAAAGGGATTGCGGCCGAGCCCGCCGCCACCCGATTGCCCGCGTCGATCCTCGATATTGTCGGATTGCCGACGGCCCTTCCATTCCATGATAGTCCTCCCGGATTGATGCCGCCTTCAACGCGCGCTCGGATTAAACCGTTCCATCGCGGTACCATCAAGGCTTAGCTTGTGGAATAGCGATACTTGCCACCGCGTGCGAGTGCCCGCTGGTAGGCCGGACGTGCGCGGATACGGTTCATCCAGTCCCGCAACCGGGATGTGTCACGATCAGAACCAATTGCGGTCATGCCCGCCTCGACGGGAAAGCTCATGGCGATATCGGCGGCGGAAAAAGCCTCTCCGGCGAACCAGTCGCCCTTTCCAAGTTCGGCGATCCAAAAATCGAGGTGATCGGCGAGCTGCGGATCGAGCAGCTTTCGCGAAACACCGTCGCTGATCATTCGGGCTATCGGGCGAATGAAGAAAGGCACCTGCTTCGGTATCCGGCTGAAGATCAGCTTCATCACCAGGAGCGGCATGGCCGAACCTTCCGCGTAATGCATCCAGTAGCGATAGCGCAGCCGCTGGTCCGTGCCTGCAGCCGGCACCAGAGCCTCGCCACCATATGTCTCGATCAGATATTCCATGATCGCCCCACTTTCGGCGACCACCTTCCCGCCGTCTTGGATCACCGGCGATTTCCCAAGAGGATGGATAGCCTTCAGCCCCTCCGGCGCACGGTATTCGGAGGTTCGAGGGTAGACGGTGACCTGATACTCCACCCCGAGTTCCTCCAAGAGCCAGAGAATGCGGTGGGCACGGGAATTGTCGAGATAATGGACTGTGATCATCGGATCGCTCTTTTGTTGAGACTTGAACAAACTAGAGCGCCCGGCCCTCCCCGTCGACAGGTGCCGGCAAAAATTCGCCGACGCGGACACCTGCGGGTCAATCGGTGGCGGCGACCATCAGGCGCTTGGCAAGGCCCAGACCAAATGACACAGTCGCCGCTGATCCGGATCGCGCTTTGGCCGGATTGCGCTTTGGGAGGAGTGACGAATGAAGGCGATGCAACTCGATGCCGTCGGGCAATTGTTCACGCGCGAGGTGGAACGACCCGAGCCGGGCCCTGAGGACCTTCTGATCCGGGTCGAGGCCTGCGGCGTCTGCGGCACTGACCGGCACCTGTTCCATGGCGAATTCCCCTGCAAGCCACCGGTGACGCTCGGCCATGAATTCAGCGGCATCGTTGAAGCCATGGGCGGCAAGGTCACAGACTTTACGATCGGCGACCGGATCACTGGTGACCCCAACATTGCCTGCGGTCGCTGCGTGCACTGCGCAAATGGCCGGATCAATCTCTGCCGCAACTTGCAGGCCATCGGCATTCACCGCAATGGCGGCTTCGCCGATTATGTGATCGTGCCGCAAAAGCAGGCGTTTCTCTTGCCCGCAGATCTCGACCCTATGCATGGTGCCTTCTGCGAACCGCTCGCCTGCTGTCTGCACGGTGTCGACCTTGCGGAGATCAAGGCCGGTGGTTCGGTCGTCGTCCTCGGCGGCGGCGTCATCGGGCTGTTGACAGTTCAGCTCGCACGGCTTGCCGGCGCGACAAGCGTCATCCTGTCGACGCGGCAGGCCGTGCGCCGCACGCTCGCAGAGGAGCTCGGCGCGACGGCAACGGTCGATCCGTCAGAGGGAGACGTGATCAACAAAATCGCCGGCCCTCAGGGTCTCGTTCCCGGGGGCGTCG
This sequence comes from Rhizobium sp. G187, assembly GCF_051549525.1. Classification (NCBI taxonomy): domain Bacteria; kingdom Pseudomonadati; phylum Pseudomonadota; class Alphaproteobacteria; order Hyphomicrobiales; family Rhizobiaceae; genus Rhizobium; species Rhizobium sp. G187. Next base: position 168,034 of record NZ_JBPUGM010000001.1, on the reverse strand, counting down.
ATGTCGTGCTCGAATGTGCAGGGGTCAGCGAAACCGTGGCTCAGTCGTTGAAAATTGTCAGGCCCGGCGGAACGGTTCTCGTGATGGGCGTGATGCCGCAGGGCGAGACCATGGAAATCGAACCTTTCGACCTGCTCTTTCGGGAAGTACGCCTCCTCACCTCTTTCCTCAATCCCTTCACCCACCGCCGTGCTGCAGACCTCATCGCCGCCGGCAAAATAGAGATCGACACGTTGATATCCCGAAGGGTGTCCCTGAACGAAGCCCCGAATTTTGTCGGCAATCCGCCGCAACCCGGTGAGGTCAAGGTGCTGGTCATCCCGGGCCTGTGAGCCTGCCAAATGCATCAGGCTCGATGCCAAAAAGCGACTACGGTCACGAACCCAAATATAAAGATAGACTTAACCATAACCAACTAAAGTTCGCGGCAATCCCGCCGGCGAAAGCGTGGCTGGGAACTGCAGAAACGGTAACTCAAGCCATTGAAATAAAACGCTAGGGAACAGCCATGCTCTTCAAGTCGGCCACCAGCCGGAATATCTTCTCCACGGTCGCGCTCGGTGTCGTCACAACGATCGGTGTCGCTGCAGCCATTATCGGCTCAAGTTACGGTGCCATTCGGAACGCCGGCATCGAGAAGATGCAGACAGCCGCAATCACGGCCGCGGCTGACGCTGAGAAAACCCTGACGCTTGCCCACCAGATGGTGGTCGGCATGGAAGCGTCCCTGAGTGCGCTCCGGGAACGGGGCCTGGTGGATCGGGATGCTGCAACCGCGAGCTTGCGCAAGAGCCTGGAACGTTTTCCCGGAGCCATTGGTGTTTCAACGGGATGGGAGCCGAACGCATTTGACGGACGAGACGCAGACTTCGCCGGCAAGCCCATGCACGATCAGACCGGGCGTTTCCTGCCCTATGTCTATCGATCTGCCGGCACCATCAAGAGCGACGTTCTCGTCGACTATGACAAGCCAGGTGCCGGAGACTATTACATTCTGCCGGTTACCACCGGCAAGGATGTCCTGCTTGAGCCTTATGTCTATCCGGTCGATGGCAAGGACGTGCTTATGACCACCATCTCGGTCCCAATGATCGAGAATGGCAAGACACTGGGCTATGTCGGCGCCGACATCGATCTCCGGGAAACCGCCGCAAAACTCGCAGCGCAGCGCCCTCTCGGCGACGGCTATGTGGCTTTGCTCTCCTCAGCCAATGCCTTTGTCAGCCATCCCGACGCCTCCGTCATGGGCAAGTCGCTCAAAGACAGCGGTTTCGACGTGACAGCCTGGCAAAGCCTAATCAATGCGCCCGGCACGGTCAGGACGTTGTCCGACCGCGACGGACAAGAACACTTGGCCATCGCCATCCCAATCAAACCCTTCGCCGGAGCGGTCTGGAACGTCGTCGTGTCGGTGCCGAGCGCCACCGTTCTGGGCGTGCTTTCGGAAACCGTCCGCACATCGACACTGATCATTGCCGCCGCGACAGTCATCCTGATCCTGGTGGGCTCGCTCCTCGCAAGCCGCTTCACCAGCCGCATCAACAGGGTCATCGGCCAAACCACCGAAATTGCTGCCGGCCGCCTAGACGTCGAACTCACCGACCGTGACCGCGCGGACGAACTGGGAGACCTGTCACGTTCGCTGCAGGTTCTGCTCGAAAACAATCGCCAGAAGGTCGAACTGGAAAAAGCGGCAGAGATCCGCTTCGAACAGGAGGAAATCGAACGCGTCGAACGGTCGAAGGGTCACAAGGCCCGCGAGGAAGAGATCCGCTTCGTCGTCGAGGAATTGCGCGCCGGGCTTGCCCGTCTCTCCGACGGCGATATGACCGTCCGACTTGAAAAGCCCTTCTCGCCATCACTCGACGAAATCCGCGGCAACTTCAACGAGTCGATCGAAAAACTGCGCGCAGCCATGCTGTCCTTCCGCGACAATGCAACGACGATCGAGAACGGCTCACGCGAAATCCGCTCGGCAGCCGACGATCTCGCCAGGCGCACCGAGCAGCAGGCCGCCTCCGTGGAAGAGACATCTGCCGCCCTGTCGCAGATCACGCGATCGGTCCGGGAATCGACCGAGCGTGCGGAGGCCGCAGGCGTTCAGGTGAGCCGCACCAAGGAAAGTGCAGAACGATCGGGCGACGTTGTGCGGTCGGCTATCGACGCCATGAGCGCCATCGAAAAATCCTCAGACTCGATCTCCAACATCATCGGCGTCATCGACGAAATCGCTTTTCAGACCAATCTCCTCGCGCTGAACGCCGGTGTCGAAGCAGCACGTGCAGGGGAAGCCGGCAAGGGTTTTGCCGTCGTCGCCCAGGAAGTGCGTGAACTTGCTCAGCGCTCGGCCAATGCCGCCAAGGAGATTAAAACCCTGATCACGGCCTCCAGCGATCAGGTGAAGCACGGCGTATCGCTGGTCGACCAGACCGGAGAGGCGCTGACAGCCATCGTCACTGAAGTCCAGTCGATCAACACCAACGTTCAGGCCATTGTCGAGGCTGCCCGCGAACAGTCGACTGGGCTTCACGAAATCAATGCCGCGGTCAACGTCATGGATCAGGGTACGCAGAAGAATGCGGCCATGGTCGAGGAAACCAATGCCGCCTCGCACACGCTGGTCACCGAAGTCCAATCGCTCTCGGCACGGCTCGCTCAGTTCAATCTTGGCCGACATATTGAGGCCGCGCGAGCTCCGACGCCGGGCGTGTCACACACTGCAGGCATCGAAGCCGGGCCCGCCACCGCCTACACCCCTGCCCCGAGCCGCCCAACCTCTGTTGCCGGCCCGGCCCGCGCCGTTGCCTCGCCCGCCCGCGCTCTTGCCAGCAAGATCGCCTCTGCCATGGGGGCAAAGCCAGCGCCAAGCGGCACGGAATGGGAAGAATTCTGATCGCGCTATCCAAAACGGGACATATGAGAAATGGCGGCCGCGAGCCGCCATTTTGCGATCATCACGCAAGATCAGACAGCGTCCAGCACCAGCAATTCTTCGAAATGGTTCATGTCATCAAAGGCGCAGAAGGCCGGCGCACGGAGTTCGATCACCGGGGCTGCAGCACGGATCTCTGCCGCCAACTGTTCAAGCACAGGCACCCACGTCGCCATTGCTGCGTCATCCAGCCGCTCGATGAGATAGGCAAAAGTGATATGGAACTTGTAGGTTGCGTGGTCGGGATGACGATACCCGAAGAGGTCGCCGAGACGGTCACGCCAGCGCCGCAACCTTTCTCGGTCCGACGCTGTCACGCCGTCAAGAACAAGGCCAACTGGCGTCGCATGCGTCACCTCCATCGCGAACGCCTCGCCCGGCGCAAAACCGGCCAGTCGATCCATGAAGATCGCCGTCATGTGATCGACTGGCGCATGCACTGAGACATCCTCCGGCCAGAACGGCAGCGCGCGACGACTTTCGATGATGCCCTGGAAAAGGGTCATATGCAGGCTCGACTCGGCAGTGAAGGCAAGCCTGTCCGCGCCCGGCATGCCCTTGTAGCGCTCACGGACCGCGCGGATCACACGCTCGCTCTCCGACCCCTCCACCAGATGGCAGACGATCGTATTGCCGCGCTCGATCAGAAAGCGGCCCTCCGCGTCGTGGCGCTTGCCAAGATGCGAGGGCGACTTAGGATTGTGCCTGCGCGAGGCAAAATGCAGATGGGGCGGCAGATCTTCGTTCATTCTAGTCTATCCTGTTGCGATCGCCCGTTTCGCTAGCCGCCCTCCACGAATTCTATATGACACGGAGCAGAACCACCCGGTCCGGTCATGCTCCCCAACTTTCCTGCCTGCGGTCGCAATTATGGGGTTGGTTTGCGGACGGACTTTCCCTATAAGCCGCTTCTAGCCTGAAAAGACCATCTCTCTGCGCCCGGCCGGTGACCTCCCTCACCCAGGCCGGCTTTTCGCGCAGGTCAAAGAACGGATAGAGCCATGCCAAAGCGCCAAGATATCAAGTCCATCCTCATCATCGGCGCTGGCCCGATCGTCATTGGCCAGGCATGTGAATTCGACTATTCCGGCACCCAGGCCGTCAAGGCGCTGAAGGAAGAGGGTTACCGGGTCATCCTGGTCAACTCAAATCCCGCTACCATCATGACAGACCCGGGCCTCGCCGACGCAACTTACGTCGAGCCGATCACGCCGGAAGTCGTCGCCAAGATCATTGCCAAGGAGCGACCGGACGCTCTGCTCCCCACCATGGGCGGCCAGACCGCACTCAACACCGCACTCTCGCTGAAGCGCATGGGCGTGCTGGATCGCTACAATGTCGAGATGATCGGCGCCAAGCCGGCTGCCATCGACATGGCAGAAGACCGCGCCCTATTCCGCGAAGCCATGACCCGCATCGGCCTTGAAACGCCGAAGTCGATGCTTGCCAATGCCACCGAGATCAAGGATGCCGACCGCAAGACCCATGAGGCGGCTCGCGCCGAACTCAAGGCAAAGCTTTCAGGCGCGGAGCTCGACAAGGCGCTGGACGAGCTGGAAAACCAGTGGAACCTCGGCGAGACCGACCGCAAGCAGCGCTATATGAGCCATGCCATGGCAATCGCCGCTCAGGCGCTTGACGTGGTCGGCCTGCCCGCCATCATCCGCCCGTCCTTCACCATGGGCGGCACCGGCGGCGGCATCGCCTACAACCGTTCGGAATTCTACGAGATCATCAATTCCGGTCTCGATGCCTCGCCGACCACTGAAGTTCTGATCGAAGAATCGGTCCTCGGCTGGAAGGAATATGAAATGGAGGTCGTCCGCGACAAGGCGGACAACTGCATCATCATCTGCTCGATCGAAAACATCGACCCGATGGGCGTCCATACGGGCGATTCGATCACCGTTGCGCCGGCACTGACGCTGACCGACAAGGAATACCAGATCATGCGCAACGCCTCGATCGCGGTTCTGCGCGAGATCGGCGTTGAGACCGGCGGCTCGAACGTGCAGTTCGCCGTCAACCCGGCCGATGGCCGTCTGGTCGTCATCGAAATGAACCCACGCGTATCGCGCTCTTCAGCACTGGCATCGAAGGCCACCGGCTTCCCGATCGCCAAGGTCGCCGCCAAGCTCGCCGTTGGTTATACGCTCGACGAACTCGACAACGACATCACCGGCGGCGCAACACCTGCTTCGTTCGAACCGTCCATCGACTACGTTGTCACCAAGATCCCGCGCTTCGCCTTTGAAAAGTTCCCCGGCGCCGGCACGACGCTCACGACCGCGATGAAGTCGGTTGGCGAAGTCATGGCGATCGGCCGCACCTTCGCGGAATCTCTGCAGAAAGCGCTCCGTGGTCTCGAAACCGGCCTGACCGGCCTCGACGAGATCGAGATCCCGGGCCTCGGTCAGGGCGACGACAAGAATGCCATCCGCGCCGCCATCGGCACACCGACGCCGGATCGCCTGCGCATGGTCGCCCAGGCGCTGCGTCTCGGCATGTCGCCGGAAGAAGTCCACGAAGGCTGCAAGATCGATCCGTGGTTCATCGCCCAGTTCAAGGCGATCACGGACATGGAAGCCCGCATCCGTGAACATGGCCTGCCCGCTGACGCCGAAAACCTGCGCACGCTGAAGGCCATGGGCTTCTCCGACGCCCGCCTCGCCTCGCTGTCCGGCAAGCGCCCGAAGGAAGTCGCCGAGCTCCGCAATGGCCTGAACGTGCGTCCGGTCTTCAAGCGCATCGACACCTGTGCGGCCGAATTCGCATCGCCGACCGCCTACATGTACTCGACCTACGAGACCCCCTTCGTTGGCGAACTCCGCTCAGAAGCCCAGGTCTCCGACCGCAAGAAGGTCGTCATCCTCGGCGGCGGTCCGAACCGGATCGGTCAGGGCATCGAGTTCGACTATTGCTGCTGCCATGCCGCCTTCGCCCTGAAGGATGCCGGCTTTGAAGCGATCATGATCAACTGCAACCCGGAAACCGTGTCGACCGACTACGACACCTCTGATCGCCTCTATTTCGAGCCGCTGACCGCCGAAGACGTGATCGAGATCCTGCGCGCCGAGCAGGAGAAGGGTGAAGTTGTCGGCGTCATCGTCCAGTTCGGCGGCCAGACACCGCTGAAGCTCGCCGAAGCCTTGGAAAAGAACGGCATCCCGATCCTCGGCACGGCACCCGACATGATCGACCTCGCCGAAGACCGGGACCGCTTCCAGAAGCTTCTGATGAAGCTCGACCTCAACCAGCCGAACAATGGCATTGCCTACTCGGTCGAGCAGGCACGCTTGGTCGCCACAGAAATCGGTTTCCCGCTGGTCGTGCGCCCGTCCTACGTGCTGGGCGGCCGTGCCATGCAGATCATCCACAATGAAAGCATGCTGCAGAGCTATTTGCTCGACACCGTGCCCGGCCTCGTTCCGGAAGACATCAAGCAGCGCTACCCGAACGACAAGACCGGCCAGATCAACACCCTGCTCGGCAAGAACCCGCTTCTCTTCGACAGCTACCTGACCAATGCCATTGAAGTCGACGTCGACGCGCTCTGCGACGGCGAAAATGTCTTCGTCTCCGGCATCATGGAGCATATCGAGGAAGCCGGCATCCATTCGGGTGATAGCGCCTGCTCGCTGCCCTCGCGTTCGCTTTCCAAGGAAACCCTTGACGAGTTGGAACGCCAGACGGCCGCCATGGCCAAGGCGCTCAATGTCGGCGGCCTGATGAACGTCCAGTACGCCATCAAGGACGACGTGATCTACGTGCTCGAAGTCAATCCGCGCGCCTCGCGCACCGTGCCCTTCGTCGCCAAAACCATCGGCGCGCCGATTGCCAAGATCGCCGCCCGCATCATGACTGGCGAAAAGCTTGATGGCGCAATTGCCGCCTATGGCGCAAAGCCCGATCCGCGCAACCTCAAGCACATCGCCGTCAAGGAAGCCGTCTTCCCGTTCGCCCGCTTCCCCGGCGTCGACACACTACTCGGACCGGAAATGCGCTCGACCGGCGAAGTCATGGGCCTCGACACGGATTTCGCGCTGGCCTTCGCCAAGAGCCAGCTCGGCGCATCCGTCGAGCTGCCGCGTGACGGAACGGTCTTTGTTTCGGTGCGTGACGAGGACAAGGAGCGCGTCCTTCCCTCGGTGCGCATCCTGACCGAGATCGGCTTCAAGGTTCTCGCCACCGGCGGCACTCAGCGTTTCCTCGCCGAAAACGGCATTGAAGCGGTGAAGATCAACAAGGTGCTCGAAGGCCGTCCGCATATCGAAGACGCCATCCGCAACCGTCAGGTCCAGCTGGTGATCAACACCACGGATGGCAACAAGGCGATCTCGGACTCCAAGTCGCTGCGTCGCGCCGCCCTGATGCAGAAGGTGCCATACTACACGACAATGGCGGGTGCGCTCGCGGCCGCCGAAGCGATCCGCGGTCTAAAGAAGGGCCAGCTCGAAGTTCGCCCACTGCAGAGCTACTTCTGATCCAAACCCCGGGGGCACTCGCCCCGGCATCGCACAGAAAGAAACGGGCATTTGCCCGTTTCCCGATTTCGGATCACAATGCTCGCCATGGCTGGCGATAAACCCGAACAGGTTTCAACGGCACCTGCCGTCGATCCTCGGCCGCAGGACAGGAACGTCTTTGGCTACGAGAGCGGCCCGGACGCGCCCATCCGGGCGACGTCCAGGGCAATAGAAGCGGCAGCCGCTGCACGCAGCGTCATTCTCGTCGAAGGCATCAGCGACCAGATTGCTCTGGAAGCAACAGCCATGCAGCTCGGCCTCGACCTTGCCTCTCAACGCGTGGTCGTCGTGCCCATCGGTGGCATTGGATCCGTCAGCCGTTACCTGTCCCATTTCCGCGCCAGCGAACGAAAGCCTGATATCAGCGGTCTGTTTGACGGCGCGGAAGCGCCAATTTTGCGCAAAGCCTTGCTGCCGCAGCGATCAGAAACTGCTGACCTTGAACAACTCGGATTCTTCCTGTGTGAGCGTGACCTCGAGGACGAACTCCTGCGCGCTGTCAGCAGAGAGACCGTTGAAGCAATTCTGGAAGACCAGGGGGACCAGCGGGCGTTTCAGACGCTCCAGCGTCAGGATGCATGGCGAGACCGTCCGTTTCACCAGCAACTGCGGCGCTTCCTTGGGGCTGGAGCCGGGCGAAAACTGCGCTACGCGCGGCACTTAGCCCTCGCGGTCCCAGCGGGAAAAACGCCGGCCCCGCTTTTGGGCGTTCTGTCGCGCGCTTTGACCGAAAACTAATGATTTCGCGGGTGCTCTTGACGTTCCGCTTGACGACCACTATTAAACCAACAAGTTAATTAACCGATCAGCTAATCATGAGCAACGATTCACTGTCCATCACACTCTCGGCCCTTGCCGATCCGACGCGCCGGGCGATCCTCGCACGTCTGTCCAGGGGTGAAGCCACGGTCAATCAGCTTGCAGAACCTTTCGACATGAGCCTGCCGGCGATCTCGAAGCATTTAAAGGTGCTTGAGCGTGCAAGGCTCATTTCGCGTGGGCGCACGGCCCAGTGGCGACCGTGCCGGCTGGAGCCAGAGCCATTAAAGGAGATAGACGGCTGGCTCGGTGACTATCGCACGCTTTGGGAACACCGCCTGGACAGGCTGGAGACCTATATCGCCTCACTCCAGTCAGACACGATCACAAAGGAGGAAAACGATGACTGACAAGATGGAAATCCTCAACGACCGCCTGTTTCCCGTCGATCCGCAAACCTTGTTCAATGCCTTCGCAGATCCGGCAAAACTCAAGCACTGGTGGGGGCCGCATGACTTCACCAACAGGATCGACGAATTCGATTTCCGTGAAGGCGGAAGCTGGCGCATCACCATGACCGCGTCCAACGGCACGGACTTCGACAACCACTCCACGTTTCAGGAAATCATCCCCCACAGCCGCATCGTCTTCCTGCATCACGAACCGATGCACATCTACACAATGGAAATGACCTTCGCGGAAGAGAGCGATGGGACGCGGCTACACTGGCGCATGCTGTTCGAACCGACGGAAGAAAACCGCGACCTGGCGACCTTCATCCGCGCAGCGAATGAACAGAACTTCGACCGTTTGGAAAGTGTGCTCAAACTGGCAGAAGGTGCGCTCTAAAATGACCCTCGGATACGATCCGGCCAACATCCTGCAAGTGGAACGCCTTGTCGGAGCGCCGATCGAGCTCGTCTTCCGGATGTTCAGTGATGCCCACCATCTCGACCAATGGTGGGGACCAGACGGCTTCCAGAATGAAACCCACGAGATGGAATTTTCCGTCGGCGGCCTCTGGCGCTATACGATGCATGGCCCGGACGGTAAGGACTGGCCAAACTGGATCCGCTACCAGGACATCACGCCCCCGACGCGCATCGCCTATCAGCATGGCGCCGAGATGGGCGAACCGGCGCATTTCGACGGCGTGATCACTCTGCAGGCTGAAGGGACCGGAACCCGCGTCACTCTCACGTTGATCTTCGCAACGCCTGAAGCACGTGATGCGACACTCAAATTTGGCGCTGTGGAAGGCGGGAAACAGACGCTTGCGCGCCTCGATACCTATGCAATGGCGCAGAAAAATGCCTGATGATGTCGCTTTCGGCGGCAAATCGGGCTCGGCCGCCGAGCACTTGACGCTTGCTAATTGGGCAAAAGCGGGGAAGTCTCCCTTTGGCTTTCAAAGGGAGGTGAAATGCCAGACCACAACCGCATGCCGGAGCGCGCCACGCGCCGCGAATGGATTGGTCTGCTGATCCTCTCCATCGCCTGCCTTATCTACTCCATGGATCTCTCTGTGCTGTTCCTCGCCATGCCGGCGATCGTTGCAGACCTCGATCCGACGGCCACCCAGCTTCTCTGGATCAACGACATCTACGGCTTCATGGTCGCCGGCTTTCTGGTCACCATGGGAACGCTGGGAGACCGGATCGGCCGTCGCAAGGTTCTCCTGATCGGCGCCTTCTTCTTTGCCGCCGCTTCAGGCTTTGCCGCCTTTGCCCAGACCGCCGACATGCTGATCCTTGCCCGCGCTTTGCTTGGCATTGCCGGCGCAACCATCGCGCCGTCAACGCTCTCGCTTGTCGTCAATCTTTTCCAGGACGAAACAGAGCGCAATCGCGCCATCAGCATATGGGGCACAGCCTTTGCGCTGGGCGGTCTCGTGGGCCCATTGATCGGCGGCCTCCTGCTGCATTATTTCCACTGGGGCTCGGTCTTCCTGATCAACATTCCGATCATGGCGCTACTGCTTCTGACAGCCCCTTTCCTGTTGCCCGAATATCGCGATGAGAGCGCCTCCCCCATAGATATTCTAAGCGTCGCGCTATCGCTGTTGACGGTTCTGCCGATCATCTACGGTTTTAAGAAAATGGCGGCTGACGGCTTCCAGCCTTTCCAACTCGCGCCCATTGCCTTCGGCCTGTTCCTCGGCACCCTCTTCCTGCGCCGGCAAAAGACGCTGACCCACCCGCTGATCGATCTCGGCCTGTTCCGCATCCCGGCCTTCACCGCATCCCTGCTGGTCAATCTCTCCGGCGTCTTTTTCATCTTCGGCATCTACCTGTTCCAGAACCTGTATCTGCAGCTTGTCATCGGCCTGACGCCACTCAAAGCCGCACTCTGGTCAGTGCCCTCATCGCTCGTCTTCACCGTCATGTCCTTTCAGGCTTACAGGGTCACCAATCATCTAGGACCTGTCCGCACTGTCCTGCTCGGCCTTATCGTCAACGCCTTCGGCGCCGCATGCATGGCGGTTGCGGCTTATCAGATGAGCCTTATCGGCGTGCTCATCTCCAGCGTAATGATTGGCATCGGCTTTGTGCCGGTGATCCTTACCACCACAGGCCTTATCGTCGGAACGGCGCCCCCGGAGCGCGCAGGCTCTGCCTCGGCGATCTCCGAGACCAGCGCCGAATTCGGCGGTGCGCTCGGTGTCGCTATTCTCGGCAGTCTTGGCACCCTCGTCTATCGCGTGGCCATGTCTGGCGCCGATCTCTCTGGCCTCGACAGCAAGTCTGCTCTCGCCGTGTCCACGTCTCTTGCCAGTGCCGTCGAACTGGCCGGCACACTCGACGGCAATCTGCCACCCTGGTTGATTGAAGCCAGGCAAGGCTACGCACTCGGCTTTGCGCTCTCCTGCGCCCTCGCAGCCATCACCTTGCTCGCGCTCGCTGCGATCGCCAGACGCGTTTATTCGCGCGCTCATATCGACGACACGGCCCTCCAGCCACATTGAAGCGGGCGAAGAATCAACTTCTCAGGAAACTTGCCTAAGCCGTTCTACCGAAACCATATCTTCGCGAAAACGCGCGATCTCGCGCTGCCTCTTCGCGTCGTCAGGCAGCCGCAACAGATAAGCCGGATGCACGCTGACGAAGAGCACGCGGCCACCCGCCATCGGCATGGGATATCCGCGCACGTCCTCGACGCTTCTGCGCTCCCCGGTGAGTGCGAAATAGGCACTGGCACCGAGCGCCACAACAATCCGCGGCCGCACCAGATCCAGTTCCTTGCTCAGCCACCAGCGACAATGCTCGATCTCGCCAACATCAGGTTTCTGATGGATGCGCCGCTTGCCACGCATCTCGTATTTGAAATGCTTGACCGCATTGGTGACGTAACTGCTGTCACGTTCGATACCGGCCAAGGCCAGCGCCTCGTCGAAGACAGTGCCCGCCGGCCCGACAAATGGCCGCCCTGCCAGATCCTCGCGATCTCCAGGCTGTTCGCCGACAAACATGACCTCGGCGCCAATCGGCCCCTCGCCGAAGACGGTCTGTGTTGCTTGGCCATGCAGCGGGCACAAGGTGCAGGCAGCGGCATCGCGCTTCAGCTTCAGCCACGGATCACCAGGACCATCGCGCTCCTCCTCGTCTTTCCCGCGCCAGGCAGCCTGTAGCCGTTCGTGGAATGCTTGCGGCTGGCTGGCCTCCCGCGCCGCCATCTCCGCCACCCGACGCTCGGCACCAGCGATGAGATCCGGGATTAGCGAGGCTTCCGGCATATTCTTCCAGTATTTCTTCGGCATCTCGGACTGCATCGCCCGTATCTTCAAACGCGCCGGATTGAAGATGTTGGCGAAATAGGTCCGCCACAGCTCATCTGTGTCGTCGTTCGCCTCCGGCCGGATGGCAGGTTCTACCGAGGTCTTCAATTCCTGGCCATTCCAGGCAGCCTTGCCCTTGGGCGTTGCAATCAGCCAGTCCATGTCGGTGAAACGTCGCTGGAAAAATCCGGCCGTCCGACAAACGATGAAGTGCTCCGGCTCGAACCAGGCGACGAACCGCCGACGACCGACCTGCACGCCTTCCACTTCACGAAATCGAACGAAGGCTTTCATCTTGTGGCTATCGCGCCGGACGTTTTTGATAAGCCGGACAAGATGCACGACATCCGGATCAGACGCATCCTGGAGCAGGTCGCGCTCCCGCTGCAGCCGCCAGAGAATGCGGTAGAGCAAGGAGAAGCGCTCCGGATCGGAATGACAGATCGCCGCACCCGCCGCATCGATAAATGCCTTGGGCACCGAGGAGGCAGTCGCAGCGACGTCCCCGGCCCGGCCGCCGGGCATAGCGCCGAAAAGATCGGCAATGTCGCCATCCGTGTGGAAACGAACATCCTGCGGATCGACATGCTCCGCCAGCAACTGCCGGGCAGCATCGCGCCACTCGCCAAGATCCCCCTTGCCTTCCAGTCCCACCGACCGCATTCAAGCCCTCACGACCGTCATTGCTACAACAACGACAGCTGTTCCGGCGCCGGCGCAAAGGCCGCCCTCAGATCCGACCGATCCAGGCTCTGATTGGGTGACCAGCCCTCCGCCACAATGAAGGATCGCACCTTTTTCAGCGAAACGCCGAGGCGTGTCAGATCCTCCAGCCGCACACGCCTGTGCCGACGCGCAGAGACGAGCCTGTTGACCGTCTTGGTGCCCAGACCCGGCACCCGCAGCAAGGTTTCCCGATCAGCCTTGTTGACATCGACGGGAAAGCGGTCGCGATTGGCGAGCGCCCAGGCGAGCTTTGGATCGAGGTCCAGATCGAGCATCCCGCCCTCCCCGATCGAGGCAATTTCGTCGACGGAGAAGCCATAGAAGCGGTAGAGCCAGTCTGCCTGATAGAGCCGGTGCTCCCGCATCAACGGCGGCTTGATCAGCGGCAGGTTGCGCGAACTGTCGGGGATCGGACTGAAAGCCGAATAGTAGACACGCTTCAGGCCGTAGCTGCTGTAAAGCCGGGCGCTCGATCCGATGATGGTCGCATCACTCGCGCCATCAGCGCCGACGATCATCTGGGTACTCTGGCCACCCGGCACAAACGTCTTGCGCCGCCCGGTCAAGGTCGGTTCGCGCGCCTCTTCGATCTTCAGCCTGAGATCGCCCATAGAGCGCCGAATGTTGACCGGCCGCTTTTCCGGTGCATAGCGCTCCAGTCCATGATCGGTCGGAAGCTCGATATTGATCGACAGGCGATCCGCATAAAGCCCCGCCTCCTCGACCAGATGGGCCGAGGCCTCGGGGATTGTCTTTAGGTGGATATAACCGCGGAAATCATGCTTTGTCCTCAGATCCCTGGCGACCTTGACCATTTCCGCCATGGTATCGTCCGAAGACCGGATGATACCGGAGGAGAGAAAGAGGCCCTCGATGTAATTGCGCCTGTAAAACTCGATCGTCAGCCAGACGACCTCGTCAGGCGTGAAGCGCGCCCGCTCCACATTGCTCGACGAGCGATTGATGCAGTAAGCGCAATCATAGATGCAGAAATTGGTCAGCAGGATCTTCAGGAGCGAAATGCACCGACCATCCGGCGCATAGGCATGGCAGATGCCCGACCCTTCGGTTGACCCCAAGCCTCCGGACGCAGCCGAATCGCGCCGCGTGGTTCCACTCGATGCACACGAAGCATCGTATTTGGCGGCATCCGACAGGATGGCCAAGCGTTCTTTCAGCGATTTCTTCATGACTTCGTTCTCTATATGTTCCGAGCACGGACGTCAAGTCGCGTATCGACCCGTGAAGACGTTGACCGCCCAGGCTGGTGAGCCGAAAAAGTTGTCGAGGCAAACAGCCAACGCGCGCCGCAGCGTGCAGACCCATCCCGCCGCTGAAACATCAGATTGAGAGGAAATGATTGTTAAACAAAGGCTTGAATGCTTTCTTGGCGCGCGTCACCTGGCACCGACTGCTCCACTCGAAAACTCTGGAAATATAAGAACGCATTCTGCTATAGTCTGTCCAACATGATTTGTGACAAGGTTCCGTAGCCATGCTTCGGAACCTGTTTTCTTTTGTGCTCGCGCAGGCGGCCATGAAGACGAAGGAAGAGGAAATGGTAGACAAGGTTCCGATGACGCAGAACGGCTTCGTCAAGCTCAGCGAAGAGCTGCGCTGGCGCCAGCAGGAGGAGCGTCCACGCATCATCGAGGCGATTGCGGAAGCGCGCGCCCATGGCGACCTTTCCGAAAATGCCGAATATCATGCGGCCAAGGAAGCACAGAGCCATAACGAGGGTCGCGTTGGCGAACTCGAAGACCTGATTGCCCGTGCGGAGGTCATCGACCTTGCCAAGATGTCAGGCTCCAAGATCAAGTTCGGCGCCACCGTCAAGCTGATCGACGAAGACACCGAAGAAGAGAAGACCTACCAGATCGTCGGCGACCAGGAAGCTGATGTGAAGGAAGGCAGGATCTCGATTTCCTCCCCGATCGCACGTGCGCTGATTGGCAAGGAAGTTGGCGACAATATCGAAGTCGTGGCGCCGGGCGGCTCCAAGGCCTACGAGATCCTTGCGGTGAAGTGGGGCTGAGAGGCCAATCCAGCTGATGCCCAAGACGAAGACCTACGTGGATCCCGCCGGGATCCACGTTATCGCCCCAAACTTCAAGCAACGTCTGTCCGGCGTCACATCGACGATTATCCAACTCGTTCCGGTGCAAAATCGTCTCGGCCAGAAAGTGGCCGTGCTCGGGCCTGGATTGCCGTCGCACCTGCCCCATCTGCGCTTTCGCGACCTCTGGAAACTCTGGCGGCGCCCCGAGGGAGCAGATCACCGCATATGGCATGCCCGCCGCAACATCGAAATGCTCCCCGGCATTCTGATGCGCGACCTCCTGCGCATGCCTTTGCGGCTCGTTTTCACCTCGGCCTCGCAGCGAAAACACAGTGGCTGGACGAAATTCCTGATCCGCCAGATGGACGCCGTAATCGCAACGAGCGCCAAGACCGCACAATATCTCGAAGTGCCCAACACCGTGGTCATGCACGGGATCGACTGCGACCGCTTTCGCCCCGCCGATGACAAGCCCGCCGCCAAACGCGCCTGCGGCCTGGATCCTGATCTGCGCTATGTCGGATGTTTCGGCCGGATACGCCATCAGAAGGGCACAGACCTCTTCGTCGACGCCATGATCGCCCTCCTCCCGAGCCATCCCGGCTGGTCGGCCATCATCGCCGGGCGCGCAACACCGCAACACATGGCGTTCGAAGAAGAACTCAAGGCCAAAGCCGCAGCAGCCGGCCTCGCCGATCGCATCCTCTTCGTCGGCGAACACACGAACATCGACGACTGGTACCGAACCCTCGACCTCTTCGTCGCCCCCCAACGCTGGGAAGGCTTCGGCCTGACACCTCTGGAAGCCATGGCAACGGGCGTACCCGTGGTGGCGACGGATGTGGGGGCGTTTGCGGAGTTGATCGAGACCGTGGGCGAAGCAACGGGATCAGTAGTCAACCCAAACCTGCAAACCATTTCCGCTGCAATCGATCTCCTCCTGAGCCAAGACGAAGTTCTGCACGCCCTGGGCACGAACGCCCATCGTAAATGCCGGGAAAAGAACTCCATAGAGAAGGAAGCGTCGAGTGTTTTTTCCGTATACGGGCAACTAGCCTAGCACAGCGACGCGACCGAGAGCAGACTGTGATTTGACATAGGCCTCTTCCATGGCCCAAGCATGCCTCTTCCAACCCGCAAAACCAAATCCTATCATGTGAACGGGCACGCGCACTTCGGTTCCCGCGTTCAAAACATCAAATAGAGCAAGAACGCCACTGCTGGGGAATAAATTTTTCGCCGAAACATCGATTCCGAGAGCCTTGCAGATATCTTCGTAATTCTGGGTAGAGACCGCCCTCAGGCTTTTCCCTGACGAAAGACAAATTTTGGCGCAGTCACCGGACCAGTCTGCGCGCCGTCCTTTCAAAAGCGATAGCCAGTTCGGCCGCTTTAGGTAGCGAGCGGCAACTTCCGGGTTATAGGGAAACACGATCTCACGCGCTTCTTGAAAAAAGCGGTTTCCTGCAAGTCGACCTGAGACGATTTCGCGTCCAATCTGCTTGGCGGTCGTCGCCAGGTACAAAACAGAGGTTTTATACCCGAACTCCTCATGCTCTCGCGGAGGAAGATTGAACCGGCAGACAATGTCAGCGGACTCTATCAAGGCTCGGGCATTGCCCGGCAGCTTTCCATTTCCGATCAAGAGAATTGAAGTCATTTTGCACCGCGGATGCAAATCCCCAGAAGGGCTAATTTATACAAGGGACGCATCAATTCGCGGTAAAGCCGTTCGAAGATCTTTTTCTTGCTACCGATGGTCGAGCCGCCCAGATTTGCGGAACGTTCGAAGACGCCGCAAGGATATATCGTCTCAACCTTGATTACAGATCTCGCGCGGAGCTGAATAAGCGTGTCCACGGGTCTATCAAACGTCTCACTCATCGCCAGCAGCCGCTCGGCCGCCGCTTTAGACACGTATTGCGCCTGCATTCCCAACCCTAAAAAATGTTCGGAGAAAAGCATTGGGCTCCCCTCTGGATCTTTTGAGAAAAAATACCCGCCAGGCGACTTGCAGGGCAATCGGACAAAGTCGCTGGAGATCTCACTTTGACGAATGATCGACAGAGCCTCCTCGAAAAGAGCGCTATCCAGGAAGACATCATCTTCGAGAACAATCGCTCCATGCTCATCATCTTCCGCAATTTTCTTCCAGACCATCCTATGGCTTAGGAAGCAAGCAATCTCCGCAGTACTTAACTTGAACGGATAGGGCGGAAAATGGAGAAGGCGCTTGTAGACAAGTGAGCAATCCGTCGAGGAAAGCTCTTTTGCATCGATTGCACTGACGACGACGACCTCGTCAGGAAACAACTTCACCAACGACTCGACGTTTTCACGGCGCGACGTGGCTCTATCCAGATGGATTATGTACGCTCTCACGGCACGCGCCTCAAAATGGAGCCGGCCATTTCCTCAGCCCCACGTCGAGACAAAAGCAAGAACGACTGAATCTTGGAATGCTCGTCAGTTGAAAAGCGATATCGCTCGGCAAATTCATGGCTAAACGTCTGGGGAACTTCCGAAAGTTTACGCCGGCCATCAAGACCCACATCTTCCAAAAGAGCCGATATTTTTGGAGAGTTGGATTCGACATACACAAACGGCGTTTTCGTCACCAGGCAAAGCGTAACTGTATGGTACCGACCGGTCACTATCAGCGATTGAGATGCTATCCATTCCACGAACTGTTCCGCATCCGAAAATCGAATATCCTTCCCGTGCCGGCGTTCCCGAGCATACGCCCGGATTGTTTTCGACAGCCGGACGGGTGAGAGAAGTTTTCGAATGCCCGGCCAATGCGCGCTCGTATCGACCATAGGACGGTAAACCAGCCCACCCCGCTGCGCCAATGATCGTAGTCTGCGGCTCACGCTGTCGTGAACGCTGTCCGTCACCCCCACCTGCAATCGCTCCTGCGTCGAAGCAGCCCCCTGCCTGTTGTAGGAAACGCTTGGATAGGAAATCGTCAGATCAGGAACAACGACGGCACTCAAGCCGTGGCGATGGGCCTCCGATGCACTGGCTTCATCGCGCACATAGATTCCATGGAAGCACTCCAGGCGTTTGTAAAAAGAAGCGCTGTTGCTATAGAGGCTGGCATTCACGAGAAATATGGGAACGTCGCATTTGCGAGCAAACTCGCCGAGTTCCGCGAGAATTGTGGGCTGAGACCGTCGATCAGAGTCATGCATGGTCCCCTCCCCGTTGACGAGAATGAGATCTATCGCATCTCTGTGGGGCATGCGGTCCGGATGCGCTCTCCAATCCTTGTTGAACGGCCAGCGGAAAACAACTACGGCACCCGCGTCTTCGAAAAGATTGATCAGGTTACGCATCACCAATGCGCAACCGTAATGCCCTGCATCGGGCTCAGTATCGTTGAAGATCGCAATTCTCAGCATTCAAGCCGTTCCTTGGCGCCCACGTCGCTCCAATACTCGTTGCGCAAACGAAGCAACTCAGCAACAGCATCTTCCACCTCGCACCATTCGCCAGCGAGGTTCTTGTACATCTGGTATTTTACATAAATTATATAGACCAGCTCATCAATTTGCCGTCTGGTGCGTCGCTGAGGAAACTGGCGATAATCGACTGAAGCACCCCAGCCTGCGTAGATCGGCTCGCCGAAAACATGTGTCTCCTTGCCCATCAAGAGAGCTTCAAAACCAAGCATGGATGAAAAGACATAGACCTTGTCCACAGCCGCCAGCACACTGAACGGATTCACTTTGTCCACGATCAGGCGCACCTGGTCGCGCTCGACGAGCTGTCCATAATATGACTTGTCAAGCCCGCCTCGCTTTCCGTTGAGCGTGTCGGGGTGAGCCTTGACGAGAATTTCCGCGCCCGGATTTTGATCGATCGCGGTTTTAAGCATGTGGTCAAATGAGCTAGCGCCGCCACCACTTTTGAGCACCGCCCAGTCTTGACGGGCTTGTTCAACCACTAGAACGCGAGGTCGCCCCGAAGAAGGGAGGGAGAACTGGGACGATTGATCGTTATATTTCGTCAGCTTGTTAGCAACGAGCAGAGACCTGATAGCAGAAGCACGCTCAAGTTCAGGTAGACTGAGGCTGAAACTCGGATCATTTAAGAGAAACTCGATACGTGATGGCGAGCGCGAATCGTAGTGAAAGCCAACATCGTCAAAAAAGAATGCCAAAGCGGTATCAAAGTCGGATCCTGAGTTGTCCATGAGCACGCTTCGTAGGAAGCCGGCTTCAACAAAAAACACATTTCTTAGTCTAGAATTCAAAATGCGGTGAGAATTCTTGAGAAAATCAGTGTACCCGAAGACTAACACGACATCGTCTTCACTCAGGTCAGAAGGTATATGGAAAGTGACGTTTCGCGACAATGAGTTTACGAAATGTCGCCGGCCGTACAGATTTTTTTGATCTGTCAGAACAATCAGCCGTCTATCACAATTAGGATGTGGAAACAGACGTTTGATATGAAGCCAATCGGCTTTTCGACGTTCTAGATTTTGACTGACAAAGCGGGCCTCAGATCGGCGCCCACGCCATAGACTGATCGCACCGGTGGCCTTACGGAACAAACTTACCATTTTTTTCCTCGGCTTGGCTGAATCGTCGCACGATCTACGGCAACGAACCTTACATAGCGCGCACTGCCCATCAAATCTCCACAAGCCCCATTTTCTTCACCTGGCGGATCGTCAGCATCGTCCGGACGGTGTCCACATGCTCATTCGCCGTCAGCACTTCGATCACGAAATCCTGGAAACGGGTCAGATTTTCGGCAACGCAGTGAAGCAGGAAATCGCTGTCGCCGTTGACCATCCAGGCCTGACGAACGATAGGCCAGCTGTCGGTTGCCGCGGCAAAGGCCTTCAGGTTGGCTTCAGACTGATGCTTCAGGCCGACCATACAGAAGGCGACGAGATCGTAGCCGAGCTTGGTTCCGTTGAGAACGGCGTGATAACTCTCGATCACACCCGCCTCTTCGAGCTTGCGCACGCGCCTGAGGCAGGGCGGCGCGGAAATGCCGACACGTTCCGACAATTCGACATTTGTCATGCGCCCGTCCTGCTGCAGTTCCTTGAGAATGCGCAGATCAATGGCGTCGAGTTCTATCTTGAGCACACGCGCTCCTTCCGAATGAGTGTGCGTTATCTACCTGAAACGCAGCAAGACGCAAGAATCCGTCGCACTCACGCACACTTATTGCGCATACACCCGCCAATGCCCTGTTGCTAATGCATTCGCGGCCTTGAATTGCCCGCATCTTCGATCCTAAATGGGCGGAACAAATACGCAGCAGGCTTGGGCGAGTGAGCTACACTCAGCATGGATAAAGGCCGCTGCAGGTTGAAAGGATTTCAGACATGACTGCCCGCCACACCAAGGTATTGATCATCGGTTCCGGCCCGGCCGGATACACCGCCGCGATCTATGCCGCTCGCGCGATGCTGAAGCCCGTGTTGATTGCCGGTATGGAACAGGGCGGCCAGTTGATGATCACCACCGATGTGGAGAACTATCCAGGCTTCGCCGATCCCATCCAGGGCCCGTGGCTGATGGAACAGATGCTCGGCCAGGCCAAGCATGTCGGCGCCGAGATCGTCAGCGATCTGGTAACCGAAGTCGACACCAGCCGCCGCCCCTTCACCGTCAACACAGATAGTGGCCAGGTCTGGACCGCAGATACCTTGATCATCTGCACGGGTGCCAAGGCCAAATGGCTCGGCATCGAGAGCGAGCAGCATTTCCAGGGCTTCGGCGTCTCAGCCTGCGCCACTTGTGATGGCTTCTTCTACCGCAACAAGGATGTCATCGTGGTTGGCGGCGGCAATTCCGCCGTCGAAGAGGCGCTCTATCTGTCGCATATCTGCAAGTCGGTCACGGTCGTACATCGACGCGACAGCTTCCGCTCGGAAAAGATCCTGCAGGAGCGCCTGTTCGCCAAGGAGAATATCCGCGTCCTGTGGAACACCACTGTTGACGAAATCACCGGCGCCCCGGCCAAGCCGCCCATGCCGCCCTCCGTCTCCGGCGTCAAGCTGAAAGACCAGTTGAGTGGCGCGGTCACAGAGATGCCGATCGACGGCGTGTTCGTGGCGATCGGCCATGCACCGGCTGTCGAGCTGTTCAAGGGCAAGCTGAAGCTCAAGGAGAACGGCTATCTCTGGACGGCACCGGACTCGACAGCCACGGACGTTGAGGGAATCTACGCCGCTGGCGACGTCACCGACGACGTGTTCCGGCAGGCAATCACCGCTGCCGGCATGGGCTGCATGGCAGCGCTTGAAGCCGAACGCTTCCTGACGGCAGCTGCAATTGACAGCACGCGACAGGCGGCGGAGTAAACATGATGAGAGGAGCCGGAATGCCGCTGGACTGGGACAAGCTGCGCATCTTCCACGCCGCAGCCGAAGCCGGCTCCTTCACCCATGCAGCCGACAAGCTGCATCTGTCGCAATCAGCAATCAGCCGTCAGGTCTCGTCACTGGAGCAGGATATCGGGGTCAAGCTGTTCCACCGCCATGCGCGTGGCCTGATCCTCACCGAACAGGGCGAGCTGCTGTATCGCACTGCCCACGACGTTCTTCTCAAGCTGCAGACCGTGAAGATGCAGCTGACCGAAACGACGGAAAAGCCTTCCGGCAAACTGCGTGTGACGACAACCGTCGGCCTCGGCCAGGGCTGGCTGACCGACAAGGTCCAGGAATTCCTCCAGCTCTATCCGGAAATGTCGATCCAGCTGATCCTCGACAACGAGGAACTGGACGTCAACATGCGTCACGCCGACTGCGCCATCCGCTTGCGCCAGCCGCAGCAGTCGGATCTGATCCAGCGCAAGCTGTTCACCGTGCATATGCACGTCTATGCCGCACCGTCCTACATCAACCGCTATGGCGAACCGCAGACGATTGAAGATCTCGACGACCACCGGATCATCACCTTCGGCGAGCCGGCACCGAACTACCTCCTCGATGTCAACTGGCTTGAAGTGGCCGGACGATCATCAGACAATCCGCGCCAGCCGCATCTTCAGATCAACAGCCTCACCTCGATCAAGCGCGCCTGCCTGCTGGGCATTGGCATCGCCATGCTTCCCGATTACATCGTGGGCCGCGACCCGGGCCTGTTGCAGCTGGTGACGAGCGCTGACGTGCCGTCCTTTGACACCTATTTCTGCTATCCAGATGAGATCAAGAACGCGGCAAAGCTCAAGGCATTTCGAGATTTCATCGTCGCCAAGGCGCGAAACTGGAATTTCTGACCCTATAACCCACTGATTTTCGTGGGTTACACACACAGTCCTGCAAGTGATGCATGCCTGACATGCATAAAAATGCATTGCCGACTGCACAAGAAAACACCATATCGCACACAGCTGATGCACATGGTGGCTTTTTCCTCCCAGTTCCACCGCAGCAGCTGTTCCCCTCTGGAGGTTTTTGACCTTCACAATTTAAAAGGGCCCTGGTTTTCCGGTGGCCCTCTTTTTTTTGCCTTATCGATGGAACAATGGCTTACCGCCATGCGTCTTTACGTCAACCGGGACCGCAAGATGCGGTCCTCATTGATGATCGAGCAAAGCCAATTCCTAAACAAGAAGACGGCATGGAGGAAACATGGTCCTGGAGGACGTGATGAAGGCCCTTGCGCATCCTGCGCGCATGGACATTCTGGTCTGGCTGAAGCAGCCGGACGAATATTTCGGTGTGTCTCAGGAAGATGCAACGGATGGCATCAGCGCCGGACAATTCGAACGCTCGGGCCTGTCGCAATCTGCCGTCTCCGCCCATCTGGCCACCTTGCAGCGCGCCGGCCTGATCCACTCGAAGCGCGTCGGCCAGAGGGTGTTGTATCGCCGGGATGAAAATACCATTTCCGCCTTCATCCAGGCCTTGAACCAGGTGCTGTAGAACCCCACATCGCGGCCTCCGATGTCCTCCCTCCCCATATCGGCCAATCCCGCGAGGTTTCATGTCTAAGCTATTCGAACCGACAACCATCGGCAGCATTTCCGTCGCCAATCACATCGCCATGGCGCCACTGACCCGCAATCGGTCGCCGGGTGCCATTCCGAACGATCTTAACGTCGAATACTATCGTCAGCGTGCAACTGCCGGTCTGATCGTGTCCGAAGGCACAGCCATCACCCATCAAGCCCAAGGTTATGCGGACGTACCTGGTCTTTATAAGCCCGAGGCGATCGAAGGCTGGAAGCGCGTCACCGACGCCGTACATGCCGCAGGCGGCAAGATCGTCACCCAACTCTGGCACGTTGGACGGATTTCCCACACGTCGCTGCAGCCTGATGGCGGCAAGCCGGTGGCACCGTCCGCGATTGCGGCTAAGTCGAAAACCTATGTGCTGAACGAAGACGGCACCGGCGCCTTCGTCGAAACTTCAGAACCACGCGCTCTTGATCTGGCCGAAATCCCGGCTTTGATCGAAGACTATCGCAAGGCCGCGCGCTCGGCGATCGAAGCCGGTTTCGACGGCGTCGAGATTCACGCCGCAAACGGCTACCTTCTCGAACAGTTCATGCGCTCGAACAGCAACCATCGTGACGATCAGTATGGCGGCCCCATCGAAAACCGCATTCGCCTGACGCTGGAAGTGGTCGCAGCCGTCACGGCCGAAATCGGAGCCGATAAAACCGGCATTCGCATCTCGCCGACAACACCGGCCAATGACGTATCCGATCCAGATCCGAAGGCGCTCTACACAGCATTGGTCGAAGGCCTCGCTGAATACAGCCTTGCCTTCATTCATGTGATCGAGGGCGCGACTGGCGGCCCGCGCGATGTTCTCCCCTTCGACTGGGCTGCTCTGAAGGCCGCCTATCGGGAAGCTGGCGGCAAGGCTGTCTGGATGGTGAACAATGGCTATGATCGACAGTCTGCAATCGACGCCGTCGAGAGCGGCTATGCCGATGTCGTGGCTTTCGGTCGGCCGTTCATCTCCAATCCGGATCTCGTTCGTCGACTGAAAGAAGATGCCAGCTGGAACGAACTGGACGGCGCAACGCTCTATGGCGGCGGCGCCGAAGGCTACACGACATATCCGACACTCGGCTGACATCGCAGCCATCGGTCAGATCCTGGGGCTCCCGATGCAGGTCGGGAGCCCTTTCTCTCTCTGCGGATTAAAAGGCATCACCCTTCCACACCCGCTCGAAAGGGCTGCCCTGTGGAAAATGCGGCGCTGGTTTGCGCCATGCACCCAAGACTGGCCAAAGTCGTAGAGACTGCGACATCGAGCGGCGTATGCGGCTCGCCGCCCAGAAAGTCTTTCAGCCGGCGACTATCGAGGCGGACGGTCTCGCGCCAAAGATAGCGCATTTCATGCAATTCCCTGAGCAGCGGCACAAAGGGGCGCAGCAAGCCGGCCAGCCGCCAGGGAAACGAAAAGATGGGAATGCTGGGCCGTCCAACCGCGCGCCCAATGGCCTTGGCCATCTGCAGCCCATCCACATCGAAGTGTCCATCCATATGAAAGCGCGCAAACATCGGCAGCTCGTCTGCCCGTTTGAGCAACTGCATGAAGGTCTCCGCCACGTCCGGCAAATAGGCCCAGGCATGGCCTGCATTCGCCCGGCCCGGATTGATGACGTACCGTACCGGTTTGCCTGGCTGTATCATTCCCTGCGCGAACCAGTTGTTGCCAGCACCGGGACCGAAGAAATCCCCTGCCCGAACCAGGAGCACCGGCGTCCCTTGCGATGCGGCCACTTCGAGGCGGCGCTCGAGCTCAACCCTGATCCGGCCTTTGACCGTCAGCGGCGCCTGAACACTATCCTCGGAAAGCTGCGGAAAAGCATCAGGCCCGTAGTTATAGACCGTCCCCGGCATCAAGATGCGAGCCCCGACTGCGGATGCAGCGGCAATCGTGTTGTCGAGCATGGGCAGAACCAATTCGCCCCAATTGCGATAGCCCGGAGGATTCACCGCATGCACGATGACGTACGCCGCGCTTGCTGCGCGCAAGACATCGGCCGCGACCATCGCGTCGCCCTTGACCCACTCAAAGGCTGGAAAACGCTCCGCCTGGGCATCTGGATTCCGGTGCATGGCGCGCACACGGTAGCCATTGTCGAGAAGTGCTTTTGCGAGCGCCCCACCAATACCACCTGTTGCACCGAGAACCAGCGCCAGAGGCCGAGAAACGCCATGGCTCATATCTGTCATCATCGTCATCTCCTGTTTCGATGAGCAGACAATCCCACGGGGACGAGGCAATCTAAATTGCCTTAATGCGGCGATCTGCTATACATTTTTGTATGAGGCAGAACGATATCAGCTGGGATCACTATCGGACCTTTCTCGCCGTACTGGAGACCGGCTCGCTTTCGGCTGCCGCCCGCAGTCTCGGCCTGACGCAACCCACAGCCGGGAGACATATCGAAGCGCTTGAAGACGCCTTTGGCGGCCGGCTCTTCCTGCGCGGGCCGCAAGGCCTGCTGCCGACAGAAAAGGCTGCATCCATGCGCGGGCATGCGCAAACCATGGCGGCGATGTCGGCATCGCTGGCCCGCATCGCGTCGGGCGACATGGAAAGCATTCGGGGAACCGTGCGCATCAGTGTCAGTGAAATCATGGCCGTCGAGGTCCTGCCGCCGATCCTCACCGACTTGCAGGAACTCCACCCCGATCTCCAGATTGAATTATCCGCCTCGGACAGCGTCGAGGATCTGCTGCAGCAGGAGGCGGATATCGCGATCCGAATGGTTCGCCCCAGCCAATCCGCCCTGATCAGCCGCCGTATCGGCCGCATACCGCTCGGCTTCCATGCCCATCGCCGCTACCTGGAAAAGCATGGTACTCCAGCACACATCACCGATCTGTCGGCACATCGGCTGATTGGTTTCGACCGGCAACTCGCCTATATCCGCGACATTCTGAAGTCTCGCCAGGACCTAGCTACCCTGCAATTTGCCTTCAGGACCGATAGCAACCTTGTCCAGCTCGCCGCCATCCGTGCAGGTCTGGGCATCGGCATGTGCCAGAACGCGATTGCCGCCCGTGAGCCCGATCTGTTCGAAGTCCTGCCCGGCAGCCTGGACTTGTCGCTGGAAACTTTCGTGGTGATGCATGAAAGCCTGCGCAGCACACCGCGCCACAAGGCAAGCTTCGACGCGCTGGTGAAGGGGCTGCACGACCATATGAGCGGCACGCCAAGGCATCGGGAGACGAAAAGCCATCGGGACAGGTAGGCCTGACACACACCACATGCCGGCCAGATAACCATATTCGAGACTGGGCTCACGTCAGGCTTGAGCCGGCGACCCGTTCTCATAATCGTCGATCATATCGACTTCGGGGCGATCACCACCATCACTGTACTCTTCGCGCCAGCGACCGTTCTCGTCCTGATAGCTGATCGTGACCGGCTCGTCGCCAACCTGCTGCTCTGCCATGACAATTCGAACGGCCTCAAGAGCCTGATCGTGAGTCGCAAAGGTCTCCGAATAGGCGCCATTAAGCCGATAGGCCCAACCGCCATCATGAGGAACGATCTCGTAAATGATCTTCACCATGCGCTTTCTCCTTGGCTTCGAGGATTATTCCATCAAATCAGCCTGGGCGCAAATGGAGCAGGGAGGCAAAGAGCCGCTCACCCGTATGAATGCCAATGGGCGCTGCATCCGAGATGGCGGCAGATTGTCGCGGACTGGAGCAACACAACCACCCTCCTTCACCGGCTGCACTGCAAGAATTGCGGGCAAGCCCTGCTTCATACCGCTGGAACTTTTGTGGAAACCTGCCGTTGACCGGGCACGGATTTCGCCCACGGCGGGTGGTCCGCCGCATTGTCAACACGATGCGGTTGAAGATCGCCACCACGGGTCACCGGGGGGCTAACTCGGGAGTCGGATGTGAGAAGATTGGACGTTATCGACGGCATGCGGGGCTACTTCCTCGTATTCATGCTGATCAACCATCTGGTTTTCGCCGGCGGTCTGTGGCTGGTGGAGATCAACCACAGAAACCTTGCATTCGTCGAAGATGCTCAGGGCTTTGTCTTCCTGTCCGGCCTGTTGACCGGGATGGTCTATGCCCGCAAGATGATCAAGGACGGCTACATCGTCGGCCGTGATCGCATCTGGTCGCGGGCCTTGGAGCTCTACAAATACGCGATGGGCATCATCCTGGTGGTGCTCATTCTGCAGATCGCCCTGCCCAGTGGCGCAGCCGCATGGCAGAATTGGCTTGGGCCCACCAGCCTGTTCGACGTTGCGACATTGGCGCCGGTTGCGACCTTCCTGGTGCAACCGACCTTCATGGACATCCTGCCGCAATACATCGTCTACATGCTCTTTGCGCCCATGGTGATATGGCTTTGCCTGCGCGGCCAGTGGCTTGGCGTGATGATCGGCTCACTCCTCATCTGGCTCTCAGCACAGCTTGGCCTGCAAAGGCTAATCACCTACCCCCTCAATGAATGGATTGCCGGCAATACGGGCCAGGAGGGGCTGCGCGTCAGCTTCAATCTGCTCGGCTGGCAGATCGTTTTCTTCGCCGGCATTATCGCGGGCACGCTGACATCGATGCAGAAGATCGAATGGCAGAAGGTCTTCGACCCGAACCGTGCAACGCTTGCTTGGACAGCACTCGCCATCACCCTGTTCTTCCTGCCGCTGCGCATTGCCACAGCCCATGGCCTGATGCCGGGCGTTGTCCTGGAGAAGTTCGGCCTGATGGAAGTGCGAGCAGATTTCGGGCCGGTCTATCTCATCAACTTCGCCGCCGTCGCCTATGGCCTCGCCTGGCTGCTGATTGCAGGCCCGCGCCACCAGAACGCAACGATCCAGAAGATCGCGGCCTTCCTGACCAGCCTGTTCACACTGAACTTCCTGCAGCTGTTGGGCCGCCATTCACTGCAGATCTATGTCTGGCACGTGCTGATCGTCTATGTCGTATACTATCTCGACGGCCGCACCCCCGAACTGTCCCAGGTCACAAAGACGGTGATCGCCCTGGCCGCGTTGGCACTGCTCACCCTGCCTGCCCTCTGGAGGGACCGCGAACGACTGTTCGGACAGTCCACCCTGCTTGGTCCCTGGCTGAAAGGCACGGCCTGACAGACTTGCAGACTGACAGCCACGCAAAAGCGACAAAGCGGCGCCTCGGTGCCGCTTTTCTTTGAGCCGTCGCCTCCGCCGATCACGCAGAATAAAGCAATCTTGAACGCGTCTGCCCGTGTTTCGTGGAACGGACGCCATACATCCCCCGTTGAACCTGTCGCCCCCTGGGCACACCGACAGACTCTGCAATTTCACGGGAGATCCTCATGAAGCCGCTACCCCTTATCCTCGCATCCACGATGCTGACAGCGGGGATTATCGCCGCACCGGCCTTTGCCCAGACCTCGGGCACGCCAGTCGAAACAGGGTCGGCCAATGCACCGGACCAGAAACCCGCCTTCGACAACCAGACCCGCGCGCCGCAGCCGGCCCAAATGCCCAAGATCAAGACAGAGGTCGTGGCAGACGCCCTGCCCCATCTCTGGGCCATGGAGTTCCTGCCGGATGGCCGCATGCTGGTGACGGCCAAGCAGGGCGACATGCATATCATTTCCAAGGATGGCAAGCCCGGCCCGGCCATTGAAGGTCTACCGGATGTCTATGCCGAAGGTCAGGGCGGCCTGCTCGACGTCGCGCTTGCACCGGACTATGGCACGTCAGGCAAGATCTTCTTCTCCTTTGCCGAACCGCGAGATGACGGCAACGGCACTTCTGTCGCATCAGCCCGGCTTGTCGTTGACGATGCGGGCGGCGGAAAGCTGGAAGATGTGGCCGTGATCTTCCGCCAGATGCCGACTTATGACGGCAACAAGCATTTCGGTTCACGTCTGGCCTTCGGTCCGGCAGGTGAATTGTATGTCACGGTCGGCGAGCGATCAGATGCCGAGCCCCGCGTCCAGGCACAGGACCTGGCAAGCGGCCTCGGCAAGATCTTCCGCATCAGCCAGACCGGTGAAGCCCTGCCCGACAATCCCTTCGCCGGCAGGGAAGGCGCCCAGCCGGAAATCTGGTCGCTCGGCCATCGCAACCTGCAATCGGCCACGGTCGACGAGAAGGGACGCCTCTGGACGGTGGAGCATGGCCCGCGCGGTGGTGACGAACTGAACCTGCCGCAAGCCGGCAAGAACTACGGCTGGCCCGAAGTCACCTATGGCGTTGAATACAGCGGCGACAAGGTCGGCGACGGCGTGACCCAGATGGCGAATACGGAACAGCCGGTCTACTACTGGGACCCGGTCATCGCACCTTCAGGCATGGCCTTCTATGACGGCGATGCCATCCCCGAGTGGAAGGGCGCATTTCTCGTCGGTGGACTGGTGAGCCAGGGCGTCGTTGTTCTCCACATGGAGAACGACCGGGTCAAGCATGAGGAGCGCGTCGACCTCAATGCCCGCATCCGCGACGTCAAGGTTGGCCCCGATGGCGCCGTCTATGCCGTAACCGAACAGCGCGGTGGCGGCAACTCGACCATTCTCAAACTGACGAAGTCCTGAGAGACGAACCCACCCAAACGAAAGGGCCCGCGATTGC
Organism: Rhizobium sp. G187; assembly: GCF_051549525.1. NCBI lineage: Bacteria > Pseudomonadati > Pseudomonadota > Alphaproteobacteria > Hyphomicrobiales > Rhizobiaceae > Rhizobium > Rhizobium sp. G187. Next base: position 138,722 of record NZ_JBPUGM010000001.1, on the reverse strand, counting down.
GGGCCCTTTTGCTGTTTCAGACAAAGTGTCCAGACGCTTACTTCAGCGAGGCGCAGAAACGCTGGATACGGCTGCAAGCCTCCTCCAGCTTGGCATTCGAGGTGGCGTAGGAGACGCGGAAGTTCGGGCCGAGGCCAAAGGACGAGCCGTGAACGGTGGCGACCCCTTCGGTGGCCAGCAGCTCCATGACGAAGTCTTCATCATTGGCGATGACCTTGCCCGACGGTGCAGTCTTGCCGATGAGGGCGGCGCAGGACGGGTAAACGTAGAAAGCGCCTTCCGGCTTCGGGCATACGATGCCAGAGGCCTGGTTCAGCATCGAAACGACGAGGTCGCGGCGCTCTTCGAAGGCCTTCTTCGATTCCGTGATGAAGTCCTGCGGACCGTTCAACGCCTCGACGGCCGCCCACTGGGCAACCGAGCAGGCACCCGAGGTCTGCTGGCCCTGGATCATGTCCATGGCCTTGATCAACGGCAGCGGGCCGGCGGCATAACCGATACGCCAGCCGGTCATCGCATAGGCCTTGGACACGCCGTTCATCGTGAGCGTGCGGTCGTAGAGAGCCGGCTCGACCTGTGCCGGCGTGTAATAGACGAAATCGCCGAACACGAGGTGCTCATACATGTCGTCGGTCAGAACCCAAACATGCGGATGCTTCATCAGCACGTCCGTCAGCGCCTTCAGCTCGTCCTTGCTATAGGCGGCACCCGACGGGTTCGACGGCGAGTTGAACATGAACCACTTGGTCTTCGGCGTGATCGCCTTGTCCAGCTGCTCTGCAGTCAGCTTGAAATTGTTCTCGATCGTGGTTTCGACAAAAACCGGCGTGCCACCGCACAGCGCAATCATTTCCGGATAGGATACCCAGTACGGCGCCGGGATCACCACTTCATCGCCCGGATTGATCGTTGCCATGAAGGCGTTAAACAGAATCTGCTTGCCGCCGGTGCCGACGATGACCTGCTCCGGCTTGTAGTCGAGACCGTTCTCGCGCTTAAACTTGTCGGCAATCGCCTTGCGCAACTCCGGAATGCCGGCAACCGGCGTGTACTTCGTTTCGCCACGAGCGATGGCGGCGACAGCCGCATCCTTGATATTCTGCGGCGTGTCGAAGTCTGGCTCGCCAACGGAAAGCGAAATGACGTCTTTGCCCTGCGCTTTGAGTTCCCGGGCCATCTGCGTGACGGCGATGGTCGCGGAAGGCTTGATGCGGGAAAGGGCGTCGGCGAGGAAAGCCATTGTACGGGTCCTGAGCTGATTGAACATCGACCCCGGTCCCCGGGGCCTCAGGTCCAAGCTCTATGGCGAAAGCGGCCCGCCCTTTCAAGGAAAAAGGCGCCACCGCGACAGAAAACACCGTGAGCGCCTTAATCACCATCGTGGCGTCGACACCACAGCGAGTTGCAAAAATCCGTGACTTCGCGGTGCCGCCACAATTCCGACCCGCAATGCAGGCGAGATGACCGGATCGAAACCTCGTATAGAGTCATGCCCGCCATGAAGGATCTTGATCTCGAATTGCCCGCCACCCCCTCACGCCGCCCGTGGCGGCATGTGATCATGGCGACACTTCTGCTTGGCGCTGGCCTTGTCGCCTTCGAAGCAAGTGAAGCCGCTCAGGAGACCGTCATATTGCCGCCATCGCCGGCGGTCGTGGACAGCGAAGTCCTGCCACCCGTCGCCGGTGAGTTTACATCGAGCATTACGCCCAGTTCACCCCGCGTGATCGCCGGCGCCGCCCGCGCAGAAGACGCCTCGGCCATGAGCCTTGGGGAGCGCAAGGTGACAATCGCCCTCCTGCTGATTTGCTTTGGCGTGATGGCCATCGGCTCCGTCAGCCTGTGGCGGCGCGGCTTCAGGGATATGACGGAAACCAAGCGCCGTTAGGAGTATTCGCCCCGCCAGAAACAACAAGACCCTAAAATGGGCGCTTTGCGCTCTCGGCTGACCGGAAACGATGCGAATTCCGCCCTCCGCTCACACGAAAAATTTTTTAACGAAATCTGCCGTGCTTTCGCATTTTAGCAACGGTATTTGCATCGCTGGCGATATAAATTTTTACCAGCACGCCAACTGACAGTATATCGCGCCCCTTTACGCGCTATGGTCGTTGCTTTTCCGGCACCCTGCCCCTGCCGGACCGGTAAAACTTTCGCTTGCCAATTTCCTGCAAAGCAAGCAATCTTCCGCCGTTCGGGCAATTTTGCGAGCATGGGAAGACCTATAAATTGATGCGCGCCGAGGACGCTATAACAACCTCGGGCAGTATTTCGGGATCAACGTGATGTTGCGAACGAAAGGCTGCGGTAACAGGGCCCCTTTCCTCGAATGTCGACAAATGCCTGTCGCTAACCCGCTTGCGGGGAACATTGTAATGCTGCCCTTCCGAATGCGGGCAGAGAGAAAAGGACCTGACGCATGGCCGACACTGGCACTGTAAAATTCTTCAATACCGACAAGGGCTTCGGCTTTATCAAGCCGGACAATGGCGGCGCCGATATTTTCGTGCATATCTCCGCCGTACAGGCCTCGGGCCTTTCTGGCCTCACCGAAAACCAGAAGGTGAGCTACGACACCGAGCCTGACCGCCGTGGCAAGGGCCCCAAGGCCGTAAACCTCCAGGTTTCCGGTTGACCCCAATCGGACGTCTTTGAATTACGGCCCGGCATTCATGCCGGGTTTTTTCTTTTTGAAACAATTTCGCTCATTCAGCTTCCGTTCAGCCGGCCGCTCCTAATGTGGCAGCATAGCTTTTCGCACCGGATCTGGTGCAATCGTCTGAGGAACTGACGCCATGATGAAACTAGCAAAACACGCGCTGCTGGCGACCGTTGTCGCCATGGCTCCGATTGCCGCGGCCAGCCAGGCAGAAGCCGGCGACCGCTATCGCCGTCATCACAACAACGACGATGCGCTGGCGGCCGGCGTGATCGGTCTTGCAACAGGCGTTATCGTCGGCACGGCGCTTGCCAGCCCGCCGCAGCGCCGGGTCTATGTCGAAGAACAGCCGGTCTCCGTCTATGACGACTATTCGGAAGACTACTACGTCGACGACTACCCGCCGCCGCCCCCGCGCCAGCCCGCCTATCGCCCGCGTCCCGTACAGCAGTCCTATGGCATCGAACCCTGGACAGGCGCATGGCACGAATACTGCAGCTCGCGCTACCGCAGCTTCAACCCGCGCACCGGCACCTATGTCGGCTATGACGGCCGCTCGCATTTCTGCACCGCAGGCTGATCGACCACGCTCGGTTGGATCAATGCAAAGAACCCGCCGGCAGGCCACCGGCGGGTTCTTTTTTGTGTCAATGCCAGCCCTACAAGGCTAGGTGTTGCCCCGCTATTCGCGCGACAACACCGGACCTTTTCTCAAAGTCAGGGGCGATTCGCAGCAATCTCACCCTCCTCTGCTTCCCGTGCCAGATAGCGCTGATCAATTTCAGGAAGCGGCCCGCCTTCAATGGCCGCCTCGAAGGCTTGCAAACGCTTGTAAATCGACATCAGCTCGACAACGGTAGGCCATACAGTGATCAGGTACTGGAATGAACCAGACACCTGACCGAACGCGGTTGTGATCTGCTGATAGAGACCAAAAGTAATTTTCACCGCGACGATGGTCGGCACTAGCATAAACGTCAGAAACAGAGCATCCGCCTGCATGTAAAACGAACGAGCCAGATTGAAATAGAGGTAGTGAAAATATAGGCGGAAGTAATTCATCCGTACATTTTTGAACAACTCGGCGACAGTCAGTGGCTGCGCCCTGTCGGTGTAGTCTTCGCCGTATACGAGTTCCTTACGGTAAGCAGCTTCCACACGCTGGTTGCGGAACTCGAGCCCTGGTAGCTTGATGCCAACAACGGCGATGAGAACCGTGCCGAACACTGACCACAGCAACGCCAGCCAAACGAGGCTATGCGGAATTGCGCCAATAATAGGCAGATCCGTTACGTAGGATGAAAGGCCGACAAGGATGGGAAGAAAAGCGATCAGCGTCATTATGGCATCGATGAAACTAACGCCGAGGCCCTCAAAAGTAGACGCAAAGCGCATTGTGTCTTCCTGGACTCGCTGGGATGCCCCCTCGATGTGGCGAACCCGCTCCCATTGCGACATGTAGTATTCGTTCATCGCGGTACGCCAACGGAACACGTAATGGCTAACGAAGAAGCGGACTACCACAAAGATAACGACGTTAACGAAGACGATTGTGCAAAACAGCAGCATCAAATCGTAAAACTGCTGCGAATTGACGCCTGGCTTACCATCTAGCGCACGCTGCAGCAGATCGCCGAACGGGCGGCGCCAGTTGTTGATGGCAACCGAACCTTGCACCCCAAAATAGGTCGTGAAGACAATGAAGAACGTTCCCCAAATTGACCAGCGACGCCAAGGGTGATCTTTGGCATACACTTCCCAAAAGAGGCCGAAAGGCACCATCCAGACCGCGGCGAACAAATAGAACCAAACATAATCGCGGGTTACGAAGAATGCGACGCTGATCGGCGCCTGGAAATCCTCAGGCAGCGGCGGAAGCCCTATGGCCGTACCGAGTGCTTCGCCAACCGAGTACCAGACAGCGATTGCGAGCAACGTCCAGAGGGCCAAGGATAAAAAGAACAGCTTGGGCCGAGGGAAGAAGGAATGAAACACGGGTTAGCTTCCTGGCAATGAAATGACGAGGGGCAGATCTCGCCGGAAACTAGGGCAGAACTGTGAGGGCAGCAATGGCCCTATCGTTGCGTTAAGATAATGTAATGAATGCCGGCGTCGACGAGGCCATCTCGCTTGTTGGGTGTCAAAACTTCAGCGGTCCCCGTCTACGAACCAAGTTTTGGCCAAAGTAGAGACAGAGACGCGCGACGAACGCCAGATAAACCCTTGCTTGCCCTCCCCGCAAAAATCGCTAGTGGAGGGGCAAAGCTTTCGAAGGAGACCATCATGAGCGATCTCAGCCTGCAGCAGGCCATCGACAACATCTATGCCTCGATCAACAATGACAACGAGGAGATCGACACGCATATTGCAGCCCTGAAGGCGGCCATGGCAAAGGAAGGCGCCAAAGAAGCTGTCTTCGAGACCGCCAAGCTTGCCCAGCCGAACCGCCAGGGACGCAAGATGATGCAGTCCTATTTCAAGAAGAAGGGCATCGCCGTCAGCTTCACCGCCTAAGCGAATGCGAGAGGCGGCACGACAAGCCGATGCGACGAAAAGCTGGCGCGAGTGGTCGTCACTCCGCCAGCGTCAACACCACAGGACCATTCTTCGTCACCACGATCGTGTGCTCGAACTGAACGGTCGGCGCCTTAGGCTCGCTGTACAGCGTCCACGGATCATCGCCATCCTCCGCCCACATGCCGCCGAGCGACAGGAAGGGTTCAATGGTGAATACCAGCCCCTCCTCCATGATCCGCGTCTCGTCCGGATCCGGCCAAGTGGAGAGCTCCGTCGGCTCTTCATGCAGTGAACGGCCAACGCCATGGCTCGCCAGATTGGTGATCAGCGTATAGCGGTTCTTCTTGGCGAAGGCGCCGATCGCGTTGCCGATATCGGCCAGCGGCCGACCGGTCCTGACCTGATTGAGCCCCACCCATAAGGCCCGCTTGCCATCGCGCAACAGCCGATCGAGCTTCGGCTTGGCCGGCGGCACGATGAAGGACGAGCCGGTATCGCCGAAATAGCCGAGCTTCTCGCCCGACACGTCGATATTGACCAGATCGCCCGCCCGGATCACACGATCGCCGGGAATGCCATGCGCCACTTCCTCGTTGACCGAGATGCAGGTGGCGCCGGGAAACTGATAGCATAGCTCCGGCGCCGAGCGCGCACCGCTGTCTTCCAGCACCTTGCGGCCGATCTGGTCCAGTTCGCGCGTCGTGATCCCCGGCTCCAGTGCCCCCGCCATGGTTTTCACGGCAATTGCACAGATGCGCCCAATATCCTTCAGGTGCTCCAGGTCCTCTTCAGTCTCGACGATCATGCTGGTCCTTCGGCCTTACGGCTGCGTCTATCCTGAGCGCTGCTTACGCAGCCGCAGCCTTCTCCGTCAACGCCTTGCGCACCAGCGGCGCTACTTTTGTCCCGAAGAGCTCGATCCCGCGCATGATATCCTTGTGCGGCATCGGGCCGATGGCCATCTGCAACAGGAAGCGATCATTCTTGAAGATATCGTGCATTGCGACGATCTTCGCGGCCACCGTTTCCGGGTCTCCGACAAAGAGCGCGCCTTGCGGGCCACGCGACGCATCGAAATGCGCCCGGTTGGTCGGACCCCAGCCGCGTTCGCGACCGATACGGTTCATAACGACCGCCTGCGGTTCATAGAAAATGTCGGCGGCCGACTGGGTCGTGTCATGAATGAAGCCGTGCACGTTGATGCTGGTCTTGAGCGTCGTCGGATCGACACCGGCCTTGGCGGCACTCTGCCGATATAGGTCGAACATCGGCGCAAATCGATGCGGCTCACCGCCGATAATGGCCAGCGCCAACGGTAGGCCGAGATAGCCGGCGCGCGCGGCCGATTGCGGCGTGCCACCGATCGCGATCCACAGCGGCAGCGGATCCTGCAGCGGTCGGGGATAAACGCCCCTGCCCCGGATCGGCGCGCGGGTTTCGCCTTCCCAGCTGACGATCTCGTTGTCGCGAATCTCCATCAGAAGCTGCAGCTTTTCGGCAAACAGGAGATCGTATTGTTCGAGATCATAACCGAACAGCGGGAAACTCTCGATGAACGAGCCCCGTCCCGCCATCATCTCGACGCGCCCGTTGGACAGGAGATCCACCGTGGCAAATTGCTGAAACACCCGGACGGGATCATCGGAGGAGAGGACGGAGACGGCGCTCGTCAGCCGTATGTTTTTCGTCTGCACGGCAGCAGCGGCAAGAATGGTCGCGGGCGCAGACGCCATGTAGTCCGGCCGGTGATGTTCACCGAGGCCGAAGACATCGAGACCAACCTCATCCGCCAGCCGGATTTCGGCTAAAAGTTCATCAACCCGTCGCTTCGCTTCTGCACCCTTGTTGGCTGCATTGGGATCAACGTCCGCAAAGGTGTAAAGTCCAAGTTCCATGGGTCAGCCTCACTAAATCACTCTGCGACACATAGAAGTTCGCCCCTGCCGATGCAAACCCCAGCGGGGTGACGGACTGTTGCACAGAAGCGAACGGGCTTTACCAAAGCGTGCACTCAGCCCGAACCTCGCGAAGCGCAAGCCTTCGAAAAACGCGATTGCCAGTGCTCGTCGTTTGGGCATAACCTCGTCACAGTGTTGCGGCGCGAAAGGCCGCCGACAAGGGAGAAGAGCATGACAAGAACCGTCGTCGTCACCGGATCGACCAGCGGCATCGGGCTTGGGATCGCCAAAGCTTTCGCAGCTGAAGGCGCAAATCTGGTGATCAACGGTTTCGGTCCCGCAGACGAGATCGAAGCCACGCGTGGCGCGCTCGAAGCCCATGGCGGCAGGGCCATCTACCACGGCGCCGACATGACGAGGCCGGAAGAGATCGCCGACCTGATCGCGACCGCGGAACGAACATTTGGTAGCGTCGATGTGCTCGTCAACAATGCCGGCATCCAGCACGTCTCCCCGGTCGAGGACTTCCCGATCGAGAAATGGGACCAGATCATCGCGATCAACCTGACGAGCTCCTTCCACACCATCCGCGCTGCCATGCCTGGCATGAAAGCGAAGAAGACGGGCCGCATCATCAATGTGGCCTCGGCCCACGCGCTCGTCGCCTCGCCGTTCAAATCGGCCTATGTCGCCGCCAAGCATGGCATCCTCGGGCTAACCAAATCGGTCGCCTTGGAAGTGGCGGAATTCGGCGTTACCATCAACGCCATCTGCCCGGGCTATGTGCTGACGCCGCTCGTCGAAAAGCAGATCCCGGACACGGCCAAGGCGCGCGGCATTACCGAGGCCGAAGTAAAGTCCGACGTGATGCTGCGTCTGCAGGCCACCAAGGAATTCGTCGCAATCGAGGAGGTGGCCGCCGTTGCCCTTTTCCTCGCCAGCGATGCCGCCCGGCAGATCACCGGCACCCATATCTCTATCGATGGCGGCTGGACCGCGCAGTAATGCGGCCCTGACGCAGCGAAAGGCAGTTCATGAACCACATCCGCTTCATCCTGAACGGCGAGGACATTACTCTCTCGACGGTCGATCCAACCGAAACGCTGCTGGACTTCCTGCGGCTGAAACGACGCCTGACAGGCTCCAAGGAAGGCTGCGCCGAGGGCGATTGCGGCGCCTGCACCGTCCTGGTCGGTCGCGTGCTGCAGGGGCGGCTGGTCTATGAGACGGTCAATGCCTGCATCCGCTTCCTGGGCTCGCTGAACGCCACCCATGTGGTGACTGTCGAGCATCTGGCCGCAAGGGATGGCACGCTACATCCCGTCCAGCAGGCCATGGTCGACTGTCACGGCTCGCAATGCGGCTTCTGCACGCCAGGCTTCGTCATGTCGCTCTACGGCTTGTGGCTCTCCTCGGAAAACCCCAGCCGGGCTGAGATCGAGCGGGCACTTCAAGGCAATCTCTGTCGCTGCACGGGCTATGAACCGATCGTCAAAGCCGCCGAACAGGTCGGCCGCATCAGGCCCTCCGCCTTGTTCGACCCCTTGGAGCGCGAACGCGCGGAAATCATCGCACGTCTGGGAGAGCTTGCCCCTCGCGAGACCATCGCGATCTCTGGTCCCGATGGCCGCCGCCTCGTTGTGCCCGGCAGTGTCGAGGGTCTCGCCGAAGCTCTGGCCGCCCATCCCAAGGCGACCGTCGTTGCCGGTGCCACCGATGTCGGCCTCTGGGTGACCAAGCAGATGCGGATGCTCGACCCTGTGATTTTCATCAACCATCTGGAAGATCTGCAGAAAATCTCCGTCACGCCTGACGGCATCACAATCGGCGCGGGCGTCAGCTATTCCAGCGCCCTCACCGTGTTGCGCACTGAAATTCCCGCCTTCGGTCGACTTATCGAGCGTATCGGCGGCCAGCAGGTTCGCAACATGGGCACGATCGGCGGCAATATCGCCAACGGCTCGCCGATCGGCGACAGTCCGCCAGCGCTCATCGCGCTCTCGGCCACCGTGACCCTGCGGTCCGCATCGGGAACTCGCACCCTTCCGCTCGAAGATTTCTTCATCGACTATGGCAAGCAGGACCGGCAGCCGGGCGAATTCGTCGAAAGCATGCTTGTGCCCCGCCCGAAGACGTCGAGCCATGTGGCTGTCTACAAGATCTCCAAGCGCCGCGACGAGGACATTTCCGCACTCTGCGGCGCCTTCCATCTGGAAAGAGATGCTGGCGGCGTGGTCACCCACATCCGCATCGCCTTTGGCGGCATGGCAGCCACCCCAAAGCGGGCACGCTCGGTCGAGGCAGCTCTTTACGGCAAGCCCTTTAACCAGGCGACCGTGGAAGCCGCCCGCGACGCCTTCGACCTCGATTACAAGCCGCTCACCGACTGGCGCGCCACGGCGGAATACCGCCAATTGACGGCGAAGAACCTGCTCACCCGGTTCTTCCTTGAGGTTTCCGGCACGCCGCAGGAACTGCAGCGCTTCGCGACGGAGGAGGCGTGATCATGGACAAGGCGACCTACGAGACGACCAAATACATCAAGGGCCCCATGCACCAGTCGCTCAGGCATGACTCGGCGCATAAACATGTCGCCGGGACCGCCAACTACATCGACGACATGCCCGAACCCGCAGGCCTGTTGCACGGCGCACTCGGCATGGCAGATCGGGCCCATGCCGAGATCTTGTCGCTCGACCTCTCTGCCGTCAAAACCTATCCGGGCGTGGTCTACGTGCTCACCGCAGATGACATCACCGGCGTCAACGATGTCTCGTCTGGAGGCCGCCACGACGAGCCGCTGATTGCGACGGACAAAATCGAATTCCACGGCCAGACCATCTTCGCCGTCATTGCCGAAACCCGCGACGCGGCGCGCAAGGCCGCCCGTCTCGCCAAGGTTGAATATCGGGACCTGCCCTTCTGGACCGATATCGACGGCGCGCTGGAAAATGGTGCACCGCTCGTCACCCCTGGCATGACGCTGAAGCGCGGCACGCCGGAAACCGAACTCGACAAGGCGGCCCACCGCATCCAGAGCTCCATGCGCATTGGCGGCCAGGAGCATTTCTATCTCGAAAGCCACATCGCGCTCGCCATTCCCGGCGAGGACGATGATGTCACCGTCTGGTCCTCGACCCAGCATCCGTCGGAAGTGCAGCACATCGTCGGCCATGTGCTCGACATTCCCTCGAACGCCATCACCGTCAACACCCGGCGCATGGGCGGCGGCTTTGGCGGCAAGGAAACGCAGAGCAACCAGTTTGCAGCTTTGGCAGCGCTCGCCGCCAAGAAGCTGAAGCGCGCGGTGAAGTTCCGCCCCGACCGCGACGAGGATATGAGCGTCACCGGCAAACGCCACGATTTCAAGGTCGATTTCGACGTTGCCTATGATGATGACGGACGTATCCAAGCCATCGACGCCAACTTCGCCGCCCGCTGTGGCTATTCGTCCGATCTCTCAGGCCCGGTCACAGACCGCGCCCTCTTCCACGCCGATTCCAGCTATTTCTACCCGCATGTGAAGCTGACCTCGCAGCCGCTCAAGACCCACACCGTCTCCAACACCGCCTATCGCGGCTTCGGCGGACCACAAGGGATGCTGGGTGCTGAACGGGTGATTGAAGAGATCGCCTATACGCTGGGCAAGGATCCGCTCGAGGTCCGTAAGGTCAATTTCTACGGCGAGAAGGGCTCGGGCCGGGATCTCACCCCCTATCATCAGCAGGTCGAGGACAACATCATCGCACGCGTTGTCGAAGAGCTGGAAAGCTCCTGCGACTATCAGGCTAGACGCCAGGCGATCATCGACTTCAACCGGACGAGCCCTGTCATCAAGAAGGGCATTGCGCTGACCCCGGTGAAATTCGGCATCTCCTTCACAATGACCGCCTTCAACCAGGCAGGCGCGCTCGTCCATATCTATCAGGACGGTTCGATCCACCTGAACCATGGCGGCACCGAAATGGGCCAGGGCCTCTACACCAAGGTCGCCCAGGTCGTCGCCGACTGTTTCCAGGTCGATGTCGACACGGTGAAGATCACCGCGACCACGACCGGCAAAGTGCCCAACACCTCGGCCACCGCGGCTTCTTCCGGCTCGGACCTGAATGGCATGGCGGCCTTTGATGCCGCGCGCCAGATCAAGGAACGGCTGATCGCGTTTGCCTGTGAACGATATGCTGTTCCGACCTCCGAGGTCGAGTTCCTACCAAACCGGGTGCGCGTCGGCGAGCATATCTTCACCTTCGGCGACTTTGCCAAACAAGCCTATTTCGCCCGCGTCCAGCTCTCCGCCGCCGGTTTCTACAAGACGCCAAAGATCCATTGGGACCGCGCCGCCGGTCGCGGCACACCATTTTACTACTACGCCTATGGCGCAAGCTGCTCGGAAGTCTCGATCGACACGCTGACCGGCGAATATCTGATGGACCGCACCGACATCCTCCACGATGTCGGCAAATCGCTGAACCCGGCCATCGACATCGGCCAGATCGAGGGTGGTTTTGTTCAGGGCATGGGCTGGCTGACGACAGAAGAACTCTGGTGGGACAGCAAGGGACGCTTACGCACCCACGCCCCCTCCACCTACAAAATCCCGCTTGCCTCCGACCGGCCGAAGATCTTCAACACTCGCCTCGTGCCCTGGGCAGAAAACGCCGAGCCGACGATCGGTCGTTCCAAGGCCGTCGGCGAGCCGCCCTTCATGCTGGCGATCTCGGTGCTTGAAGCCCTGTCCATGGCCGTCGCATCGGTCGCGGACTACCGGATTTGCCCGAGACTCGATGCGCCGGCGACGCCGGAGCGGGTGCTGATGGCGGTGGAGAGGCTGAAGAAGGCTTGAAGGCCGTCAGCGCAAGGCGGTCCTCAGAAGATAGAGGAACGCCGCCAGGAGCATCACCGGCAGCACGAGCAGCTTGACCAGATAGGCAATGGCAATGCCGATGGAGGCATTGAACAGATCCGCCGAAATGGCGATGCCGTCATTGATGACACGGGCATTGGCCGCCACCGAGGCGGCCATGTCGGATGCAGCCTGCAAGGTGCCTGAAAAGGCCTGCCCGAGACGTCCAAAGGCCTGGTCTTCGTCGGGTGATCGCTCCTGCTTAATCGCCTCGACTTGGCTCTGTGCTTCCACCAGCCCCTGATCGCCTTGGACCTTTTCGAACACAGAGGTCGCATTGATCCAGGCCTCGTCGGTAATGGCGTCGCCGGCGTAAAAGGCAATCGTATAGGATGCCGGAAGCAGCACCGCGCCAAGGAGGCCGAGCACGGCAAAGGATCTTGCGAGACGCTCAATGACCAGCGGTACACGACGGGAAATCAGCGTCAGCCCAGCGCAGATGAGCGCGAAACCGGCAAGCCCCGCTGCCGCGACCTTGGCGACCGGCACGAGCACCAGCGACAGGATGCCGGAGACGATCGCAAGATAAAACAGGAGATCGACCATGCGCTCGATCGTGTTGATCACCGGCTGTAGCAACTGGCCGGGGCTCGCCGTGACAGAGGCGACGCCCACTCCACCCGTCACATCCGCATCCCGCGCCACACTCATCACCGAATTGGCGATCCTGAGCGTTCCATAGAGAGCACCGCTCCCAATCATCACATCATGGCTGAAGCGTGCGGCAATATCCGCCAGCGGATTGATGAAGAAGAGGGCCACGGCAAACGCCGCCACAGTCAACCAGATGATCGTGCCCTTGGTCCGGGTCATTGTCACTCCTGAGGTAAGCCGAGGCGGGAGCCGCGTTGCGGCTGGAAGGATCGGTGGCGTCACAAAACCATGGCGGACAAACCCACAGCGGCCCTGTCCTGTTCCATCTCGACAATGCTAGTATGCCTTCATCATGGCCAAGACAGATTTTTCCGCCTTCCTCGTCGCCCACCCCCACAGCATCCTCGTTGAAATCACCGAGGCCCGGGGGTCCACCCCACGCGATGCCGGCACGCTGATGCTGGTCTCCCGAGAGGCCATCTGGGGCACGATCGGCGGCGGGCACTTCGAGTTCATGGCTATCGACAATGCCCGGCAACTGCTCGACGGCCAAGGCGTGGCCGTAATGGACATCCCGCTTGGCCCCGAGATCGGCCAATGCTGTGGAGGCCGCACCACGCTGCGGTTTTCGACTGTCACCGCATCACTGGCAGCGGCACTCGAAGACAAGTTGTTGCGGGAAACGGAAGTCGAGCCTTCGGTCTTCATTTTCGGAGCCGGCCATGTGGGACTGGCCCTCGCCCATGCCCTTTCGCCGCTGCCGCTCTCCGTGACGGTTGTCGAGACCCGGGCCGAAGCCTTGGCAGACTTGCCGCCTGAGGTGTCAAGGCGTCACGTCGCCATGCCGGAAACCGTGATATCCGACATACCGAACGGCGGTGCTGCCGTCATTCTCACCCATGATCATGCATTGGATTTTTTGATCGCAAGAGAAGCGCTTGCCCGCACCGATCTCGCCTATGTCGGCATGATCGGCTCAAAAACCAAACGTGCCACCTTCGCTTCGTATCTTGAGCGCGAGCAGAGCAACCGAGCGGACCTGGAACGATTGATCCTGCCGATTGGCGGCAGCACGGTGAGAGACAAGCGCCCCTCGGTGATTGCCGCTATGGTAGCGGCGGAACTGCTGGGTGTCTTGCTCGGCCAGACAACCTCACTCCTGTGTGTCAACAGCTGAGGTCATCTCGTCAGAAAATCACGTAACCCTCTGACACCAAATCGGTTTCCTCAAAGAGGCCCTGGGCGAAGATAGTCGCCCAAACCACCGCGGCGATGCCGGGCATTGCCGAACCGTTCCGACCCTGACACCCGATGTTCAAGTCCAATATCCTTCAGGAGATCATCGGGCATATCATCGATATGGATCAAGGGTGGCGCTCGATGGGATCGGTAAACGCTGGTCCAAAGGAGCGACCAGAGCTGATACAATGGCACGGTTCTGCGGATCGCGGACATTCTGCCGGCCTCCAAGCGCGTTGATCTTTTTGGGTTTCTGATGCCCTGACCATGCCAGCGGTTGCAGCGGCGATCCAATTCAATTACGCTGCAGCTGCATAAAGAGAACTTATCCATGAAACTGTCGAAACAGTTGCCGCTCAATGCACTCCGTGTCTTCGAGGCCGTCGCGCGACTGCAAAGTTTCACGCTCGCCGGTGCGGAACTCGGCATGAGCCAGACGGCGGTCAGCTATCAGATCAAGCTTCTGGAAGGGCATGTCGGTGAGGCACTCTTCCTGCGCAAACCACGCCGGATTGCTTTGAGCGAGGCCGGTGATCGCCTGCTGCCGAAAGTCGTCGAGGGCTTCGAGCTCCTGCGCGAGGCGCTGGCCGATCTGCGCAATACGACAGAGGCCACCTTGATCATTCACTCCACCGCCACCTTTGCCTCACAATGGCTGGCGCGCCATCTTGGACTGTTTCAGCTGAGCAATCCCGGCATTGCAGTGCGACTGGAAACTTCCCAGCAAATGATCGACTTCAGCCGCATAGAGGCAGATCTCGCCATTCGTAACGGCAAGGGAAACTGGCCAGGCCTGCGCGCCCATTTCGTCATGCGAAACCATTTCACGCCCATGCTGAGCCCACAGCTGGCTGAAAGCGTCGGCGGCATCAACACCCCACTCGATCTCCTCAAGCTTCGCATCATCGACCCCTCCGACAGCTGGTGGCAGATCTGGTTCACGGCAGCGGGTCATCCCGATGTTGCGCTCGACGTCTATCCGCGCAGCAAGCTTGGCGCCCAGGCCTTTGAGGCTACCGCTGCGGTGGCGGGGCACGGCGTTGCCATTCTGCGTCCTGAATTCTACGCGGAAGACGTGGCAGCCGGTCGGCTGTTCCAGCCCTTCGACCTCACCTGCGAGGACGGCTCGCATTACTGGCTCGTCTATCCCGAGGCGAGGCGCAATGCCGGAAAAATTCGCGCCTTCCGCGACTTCCTGCGCGCGAACCTGCCCGACTTTGAATGAGATCCGTCATCTGGCACCAAAGAGAGAAAGCCGCTGGCGCGATCATCTGGAGGGGCAAGCTGTAATCGTGCGTAGCGTGCAAAACTTCCCGTGCAGCGTTTGCTGCACCGCGTCGTTCCCCCTTCCCTTCCTTCGGATTTTTTCGCAATGTCTTCGACAATGGGGAACATGAAAGACTTGGGAAATGTATGAATACGCGATCGCCTGGGAATGGCTGTCCTTCGCCGTCCGCTGGCTGCATGTGATCACGGCCATCGCCTGGATCGGCTCGTCCTTCTATTTCATCGCGCTCGATCTAGGCCTCGTGAAACGGCCCGGCCTGCCTGTCGGCGCCTATGGCGAGGAATGGCAGGTGCATGGGGGTGGCTTCTACCACATCCAGAAATACCTGGTCGCACCCGCCTCGATGCCGGAGCACCTGACCTGGTTCAAATGGGAAAGCTACGCCACCTGGCTCTCCGGCTTTGCCATGCTGGCCGTCGTCTATTATGGCGGCGCCGATCTCTTCCTCATCGACCGCAGTGTGCTGGAACTTGCCCCCTGGCAGGCGATCTGTCTGTCGCTCGCATCGCTTGCCGTCGGCTGGATCCTCTATGATCTGCTGTGCAAATCGCCGTTCGGCAAGAACACCTGGGGGCTGATGGCGCTCCTCTACATCGTGCTGATCGCAATGGCCTGGGGCTATACGCAGATCTTCACCGGCCGCGCCGCCTTCCTGCATCTTGGTGCGTTTACCGCGACCATCATGTCGGCCAACGTCTTCTTCATCATCATCCCGAATCAGAAGATCGTCGTCGCCGACCTGATCGCGGGGCGCACGCCGGATCCGAAATACGGCGTGATTGCCAAGCAGCGCTCGCTGCACAACAACTACCTGACACTCCCCGTCATCTTCTTCATGCTGTCGAACCATTATCCGCTGGCCTTTGCTACGGAGTTCAACTGGATCATCGCAGCCCTCGTCTTCCTGATGGGCGTCACCATCCGCCACTGGTTCAACACCACACATGCCAGGAAGGGCAAGCCGACCTGGACCTGGTTGGTCACCGTGCTGATCTTCATCGTCATCATGTGGCTCTCGACCGTACCCAAGGTGCTGACCGGCGAAGAACAGGCAAGTCTCTCGCCGCGGCAACAGACATTTGTCGAGAACGGCCATTTCGAAGCCGTGCGCGATGTCGTACAGGGCCGCTGTTCAATGTGCCACGCCGCCGAACCCGTCTGGGAAGGCATTGCGCGTGCACCGAAGAACGTGAAGTTTGAGACGGACGGCGAAATCGCCGCCCATGCCCATGAAATCTACATCCAGGCCGGCCGCAGCCATGCCATGCCGCCCGGAAACATCACCGAAATCTCGGACGAAGAGCGCAAACTGCTCGTCGCCTGGTACGAGACGACGGTCGAAGGCAAATAAGAATGACAGAGACCCTGATCCGCGGCCGCCTCCTCTCCTTCCGCCGGGCACCAGACCATGCCGGTGACCGCGAAAGCTATCTCTACGAGGAAGACGGCGCGCTGCTGGTCCGCGACGGCAAGATTGCAGCTGTCGGTACCTACGCGGATGTGAAGCCAAAGGCCGGAGCGGCCATTGCTGAAATCGACCACCGCCCGCACCTGATCCTGCCTGGCCTGATCGACTGCCACGTGCATTTCCCGCAGATGCAGGTGATCGCGTCTTATGCCGCCAATCTCCTGGAGTGGCTCAACACATACACCTTCCCCGAGGAATGCCGCTTCGTCGAAAGCGCGCATGCCGAGCGCATCGCCACGCAGTTCTTCGACGAATTTCTGCGCCAGGGCACGACCACGGCGGTTGCCTATTGTTCGGTGCACAAGGCCTCGGCCGACGCCTTCTTTGCCGAGAGCCTGAACCGCGGCACGCTTATGATCGGCGGCAAGGTGATGATGGACCGCAACGCGCCGCAGGGGCTGCTCGATACGCCGCAACTCGGCTACGACGAGACCCGCGCCGTCATCGAACAATGGCATGGCAAGGGCCGCAACCACGTCGCCATCACCCCCCGCTTTGCCATCACCTCGACGCCAGAACAGATGGCGATGACGCAGAAGCTGGCGGAGGAATTCCCCGATCTGCATATCCAGACGCATCTGTCGGAGAACAAGGACGAGATCGACTTCACCTGCGAACTCTATCCCGACGCCAAGGATTATACGGACATCTATGCCCGCTACGGCCTGCTGCGGAAAAAGGCGCTCTTCGGCCACGCGATCCATCTGTCGGACCGCGAGGCCGATGCCATGGCAGACAGCGGCGCTGTCGCCGTCCACTGCCCGACCTCGAACCTCTTCCTCGGTTCCGGCCTCTTTCCGCTGAAGGCGATCAAGCGCCGGGAAAAGCCTGTGACCGTCGCAGTCGCCACCGATATCGGCGGCGGCTCCAGCTATTCCATGTTCAAGACCATGGACGAGGCCTACAAGATCCAGCAATTGCTCGGCGAGCGCATGAACCCGCTCGAAAGCTTCTACCACATGACCCTCGGCAATGCCGTGGCCCTCGACCTCGCTGACCGCATCGGCACGCTGGACGAAGGCACCGATGCCGATATCGTCGTGCTGAACGCAGCCGCGACTCCGGCCATGCGCCTGAGGATGGAGACGGTAACCTCGCTCTCGGAAGAACTCTTCCTCTTGCAGACGCTCGGCGACGACCGCGCCGTAGTCGAAACCTATGTGGCAGGCAAGGCGTCCAAACCCGGGATCATGATGTGAGGATCAGATGAGCGAAAGCGGCTATTCCGGCACCCCTCTTCCGAAGAAGCTCGGATTGAAGCCGGACCTCGCCGCATTGTTCGTAAATCTGCCTGCAGACCTCGACCAGCTGACTGCCGATCTGCCTGCGGCACCGAAGGTCGCCAGCCTAGAACACGCAAATCGCTCCGGACTGGACTACCTTCATGTCTTCGAGACGCAACGCGCTCGTCTTGAGGACCAGGCCGAGCGCCTGAAGACCATGCTGAAACCATCAGGCATGATGTGGATCTCCTGGCCCAAGAAAGCCTCTAAGGTCCCGACCACGATCACAGAAGATGTGCTGCGAACGATTTTCCTGCCAACCGGTCTCGTTGACGTCAAAGTCTGCGCTGTGACTGACATCTGGTCTGGCCTCAAATTCATGATACGCAAGGATCTTCGTTGAATTGCACTCATCCCAAGGAGGATGAACCATGCTGGCCACCAATCTTGCGCTAGGCACCTTGATGATCTCGCTGACGGTGGTGATCCACACTTTCGGCCTCATGGGTGTGACCCATATGATGAGTTGGGTGACGGATCGCATTCGTCTGCATGGCCACCGCAGCCGCATGCTCGCGATGAACACCGTCGTCATCGGCGTCTTTGCCGTGCTGACAGCCGAAGTCTGGCTTTGGGCCGCCAGCTTCACGCTCATCGGCGTCGTCGACGATTTCGAGACGGCTCTCTATTTCTCCACCATCACCTTCTCCACCGTTGGCTATGGCGACGTCGTGCCCCACCCGGAATGGCGCATGCTGGCAGCCCTGGAAGGGGTCAACGGCTTCCTGCTGATCGGCTGGTCAACCGCCTATCTGATCGCCGCCGGCATGCGCGTCGGCCCCTTCAAATCCGGCGAGCACTTCTGAAACCCATAGACAGGTAAAATTTTCTTACCTCTAAGCCTCACGACCTGTTCACAGCCCACCGACTGGCATGATATGCCGGCTGACAGACATTGGCGGAGAGAGATAAAATGGGGCCGATCCTTGAAATTTCCGATCTGAAGAAGCTCGCACGCAAGCGCGTGCCAAAACTCTTCTTCGATTATGCCGATAGCGGCTCCTATACCGAGGGCACCTACCGCGCCAACGAAAGCGATTTTTCGAAAATCAAGCTGCGCCAGCGCGTGCTCGTGGATATGAGCGACCGCACGCTGGAAACCACGATGATCGGCGAGACGGTGAAGATGCCGGTGGCTCTGTCGCCAACCGGCCTCACCGGCATGCAGCATGCCGATGGCGAGATGCTCGCCGCCAGGGCCGCGGAAGAGTTTGGCGTTCCCTTCACGCTCTCGACGATGAGCATCTGCTCGATCGAGGACGTCGCCTCGGTCACAAAGCGGCCCTTCTGGTTCCAGCTTTACGTCATGCGCGACCGTGACTTCGTCGTGAACCTGATCGAGCGCGCCCGCGCCGCCAACTGCTCGGCGCTCGTCCTGACCGCTGACCTGCAGCTGCTTGGCCAGCGCCACAAGGACATCCGCAACAGCCTTGCCGCCCCGCCGAAGCTGACGCCCAAGCACCTCTACCAGATGGCGATACGCCCACGCTGGTGCTGGAACATGCTGCAGACCAACCGCCGCACCTTCCGCAACATCCACGGCCACGCCAAGAACGTCACCGACCTCTCCTCGCTGCATTCCTGGACGGCCGAGCAGTTCGACCCCAAGCTTTCCTGGGCCGATGTAGAATGGATCAAGAAACAGTGGGGCGGCAAGCTGATCATCAAGGGCATTCTTGATGTCGAGGACGCCAAGATGGCCGCCGAAACGGGCGCTGACGCGATCATCGTCTCCAACCATGGCGGCCGCCAGCTCGACGGTGCGCATTCCTCGATATCAATGCTGCCAAAAATCGTCGATGCCGTCGGCGACAAGATCGAAGTCCATCTCGATGGCGGCATCCGCTCCGGCCAGGATGTCTTGAAGGCGATCGCGCTCGGCGCCAAGGGCACCTATATCGGCCGCCCCTTCCTCTATGGCTTGGGCGCCATGGGCCAGAAGGGCGTTGCCAAGGCCTTGGAGATCATCGCCAAGGAAATGGACATCACCATGGCACTCTGCGGCAAGCGGCAAATGGCTGATGTCGACGGGAGCATCATAGCGGAAAACCCGTTCAAGGTTTGACCTTAAGATCGCCCCCAAGACAGGTCAGCTCCCCGACAGGGGCGCGGCACAAGGCTGCGCCCCCTCGCACACATCACCCAACGACTTCCATGAAGCGGATGCGATTATTGAACGGGTCCGTCACCTGCACCTCTAGCCGGTCGCCGGTCTTTTCCAGCCCAGGCCGCATGTATCGGTATTGCTTACCCGTCAGTTCGGCATGCAGGTCCCGGATCCCGGTCATGTAGACGCACATATTTCCACCCGGGGTCGCGTCGCCCGAATGTTCGGAGAGATGCAGCTTCAGCCCGGACCGCGAGACCTGCATGTAGACCGGAAAGTCCTCTCCGTACCGATGATCCCAGTCGATGGTGAAACCGAGGAAATCCAGGTAGAACTCCCGGGCCTTAGCGACATCGAAGATCCGCACGATCGGCACCGCCTGTTGCAGCACGATGCTCCCGGAAGCGGCGAGATCCTGCGCTTTGGTCTCCCCGCTTGCATCATCTATTCTGGCCGACAAGACATTCCAGTTGGCCAAGCCGAACTGTCGAGCGACGACCTCCAGCGCTTGAGTATGTGTCACCATCAGCCCGGCGCCAGCAAGCGCCTCGCGCATGGCTTTAGCCATGGCCTTTGCATCGCGATAATCGCGCATATCAGCTCCCCCGTCATGGCAAAGCAATCGTCGGCGTCCGCATTACCAACGCCTTCGCCACACGGTGAAACAGTCAGCAAAGGATGAGAGGTGTTCGCCATACCCTTCCAGGCGCGGACTGCAGGCCACCTCAAACCAGGAAACATCATGACAAAGATTGCAATTGCTGCAAGGAGAAATCGATCCGGTATCTAATCAGACATGGTAATCAGCCAACAGCAGTCACGCGACGAAACCCGAGGCCAGCGCGACCGCCCAATCCGGCCGGTTGCGCTCGGCGGCGAGCCGGCTCATCGCCATATGATCATAGGGCACGAGCCGGAAGGTGACGCCCCAAGCGCCCGACGCATCATCGAGGATGGCGTAGCTGGCATGCGGCGTGCCGGTTTCCAGCTTGTGAGGATAAGGCGCATCATCCCTATAACCAGGCCCGCCGACACTGCCGGGATTGACGATCAACCGGCCATCCGCAAGACGAACCATACGGGGGACATGCGTGTGCCCGCACAGGATCAGCGGACATGCAATGCCCGCGGCCCAGGCCTCGATCTCAGCACGGCCACGCATATGCACATGGCCTTGCGCCGATACGTCCTCAAGCCAATAGGTATTGTCGTCCTTCGGCGTTGCATGGCAGAGATAGGCAGTATCACGCCACACGGTTTCGAAGGGCATTGCGCGCAGCCAGTCGACATGGGCCTGCGATAGCTGCGAATAGGCATCGGCCTCCCATTCATGCATGTCGCCCGCCGCATGCTCGATCAGATAGCGATCATGGTTGCCACGCACTGTTGTGAGCCCGAGCGACAGCAGGATATCGGCGGTGCGACCAGCCTCAAGCGGGCCGGAAAGGCAGTCCCCCAGATTGACAATCTCGCTTGTCGCGATCCCGTGGGCAGCGATATCAGCGAGCACCGCGTCAAGCGCCAATGCATTGCCATGAATGTCCGCGATGGCGGCAAATCGCATCGCTCAGCTGCCCCTGTAGGTCGAGTAGCCATAGGGCGAGAGCAGCAGAGGCACATGATAATGTGCCGTGGTGTCGGATATGCCGAAACGGATCGGGATCACATCCAGGAAAGGCGGATCGGTCAGCGCCAGACCGGCCGCCTTCAGATAGTCTCCGGCATGAAACAGCAGCTCATATTGCCCTGGCTGAAACGCCTCGCCGCTCAGGATCGGGCCACCGTCGACACGCCCGTCATCATTGGTAAAGACGGTCGTGATCAGGTCTGCCTCCTCACCGTTCATCCGCAGCAACTGGATTCGCAAGCCTTGAGCAGGCTTGCCGAGTGCCGTGTCGAGCACATGGGTGGTGAGACCGGTCATATCTGGGGCTCCCGAATCAGGAAGGGGGTATCGAAAAAGAACTCTTCAAGATTGTTGCCGGGTCCATCGCGATCCACAACCAGGAAATCGCTGACCGCATCAATCGCCATCAAAGGGTGATGCCAGGTGTTGCGCCGATAATTGACGCCCTGATGCGGGGCTGCCAGAAACACCTGTGGCTGCCCCGGCTTGCCATCCTCATCGAGGGAGACGGCGAGGAGGAAAGGTCGCCCCGACAGCGGCGAAAAGCTCTGGCTGCCGAAGGGATGGCGCTCCATCATGGTGATTTCGTAAGGAAAGGCGCGCGGCTGACCGCGAAAGATATTGACGATCACCCGAGCGCCCTCGCCTGCAATCTCGGGCGAGAACAGCGCATGAAAGCGTTCGGTCGTGCCGCCATTGATCAGCCGCATGGTCGAAGGATCTGCCTCGATCACCTCGCCGAAGGGCGCGAAGGCGGAAGCCGTCAGGGGACGGATGGGGAGCTCGATGGGCAAAGGGGGTTATTCTCCCTCAGGATAGATATGAATTAGGGCGTCGATGATCCGAACCAAATCAAAGCGCTTCATAATTCGCAGTCTGGTATAGATAGTCCAGATTGATGTCGAAATATCCGTGCGCCATTCTGTTCCGCATGCCACGGATCGTCACCCAATTGATTTCCGGATGCTCAGCAACGAAGTCGGGCGAAAACGCTTCGAGTTGGACCACGCTCTCGCTTGCCATCAAAAGACTCATTCCGACGCCGCGTTGAACCAGAAGATTTGTCCGGAAGTCTTTCAGATCTATTGGACCCAACAGGTCGTGAGCATCAAGAGATGCGCTCCGGATCCGATCAAGAAGCGAGCGGATACGATGTTCGCGGTTCATATTGGCAGCGCTTCCGCGAGGATTCGCCCCCGATGCTTCTGCGGTATCTCGCTAGCCGTCACGAGATGCACAGGCACACCCTCTGCAAGATCTTCGAGGGCTGACTGCAGACCGCCGAGCGTCATCAGGGAAGAACCTGGCAGCGCATCCACCAGAATATCGAGATCGCTGTCTGACCGGTCTTCTCCACGGGCGACTGAACCGAAGACACGAGGATTAGCCGCGTTGTGACGAGCCGTCACCTCGCGGATCAAATATCTCTTTCGTTCCAGCACATCCGACGGTCGCATCACCGATCTCCTTGACGACAATATAAGTCAGAGCTCGCGCAAACAAAAGATGCTGAACTTTACTGAGGATACCCCCAAAACGAAAACAGCGCCGGTGTTTCCACCGGCGCTGCAATCGTTAGTCAGTCAGCCTGAAATCAGGCGGCGTTCTTCGCGTAGTCGGCCGTCGGAACTTCCGAGATCGTCTTCAGAACGATCGAAGCGATCTGGTAGGGGCAGCCCTGGCTGTTCGGGCGGCGATCTTCCAGGTAACCCTTATAGCCGTTGTTCACGAAGGAGTGCGGAACGCGGATCGATGCGCCACGGTCAGCAACGCCGTAGGAGAACTTGTTCCACGGAGCCGTCTCGTGCTTGCCGGTCAGGCGCAGATGGTTGTCCGGACCGTAAACGTCGATGTGCTCCTGCCAGTTCTTGGCAAAGGCCGCCATGAGGGCTTCGAAATATTCCTTGCCGCCCACTTCGCGCATGAAGGTGGTCGAGAAGTTGCAGTGCATGCCCGAACCGTTCCAGTCGGTATCGCCGAGCGGCTTGCAATGGAATTCGACGTCGATGCCATAGGTTTCGCAAAGACGCAGGAGCAGGTAGCGAGCGATCCAGATCTGGTCGGCAGCGCTCTTCGAGCCCTTGCCGAACACCTGGAATTCCCACTGGCCCTTGGCCACTTCGGCATTGATGCCTTCGTGGTTGATGCCGGCTTCGAGGCAAAGGTCGAGATGCTCTTCAACGATCTCACGGGCGATCGAGCCGACATTCTTGTAGCCAACGCCGGTGTAGTACGGACCCTGCGGAGCCGGGTAGCCCTGCTCCGGGAAGCCGAGCGGACGGCCATTTTCGTAGAAGAAGTATTCCTGCTCGAAACCGAACCAGGCGCCTTCGTCGTCGAGGATGGTGGCGCGGCTGTTCGACGGATGCGGCGTGACGCCATCGGGCATCATGACTTCGCACATGACGAGCGCACCGTTGGTGCGGGCCGGGTCGGGATAGATGGCGACCGGCTTCAGCACGCAATCCGACGAGTGGCCTTCGGCCTGCATCGTCGAGGAGCCGTCAAAGCCCCAGAGCGGCAGCTGTTCCAGGGTCGGGAAGCTGTCGAATTCCTTGATCTGCGTCTTGCCACGCAGGTTCGCTACCGGCTTGTAGCCATCGAGCCAGATATACTCGAGCTTAAACTTGGTCATGGTGCTCTCTCTTCAGTCTTACGCCAGTCATGGGCGCACAGAGGGTTGATTCTCCGGTCACACCGGGAGTCGCTGAGAGAAATGCAGGAAGCGTGCCAATTAACGCTCCCAAGGATCGGCATGACCATTTTGCCGCAGGCAAAGCAGCAAAAAACGAAAATAAAAGCGATTCCTTAAGTAGATTGGCTTCATATGGCAGGAACTGCATGACATGTCCGGCCGTTCTATCGGCGGAACATGCCGCCGATCAGGAATGATGATTTTAAATTCATCACTTTTTTCGCGGCATTAATGCCCAAAAAATAAGCATTCTGCACTTTCTGTGTGCAATCGCCAATTCTCGTGTTATAGTCGGGATATTGGCACCATCAGGTGTGAACGAGAGGTAGTAGCATGACAACGAACATGGTTCGGGAATCGGCGAAAATCTACGAATTCCCGGTACGCGATGCGGCAAGGATTAAGGCCATGCGCGAGCGCCAGACGGCAAAGCCTGTCATTTATGAGAGCGGCTCAGCGAGCTGGTATCATGAGGCCGCGATCCGCGAAGCCGAACGGACGCCGAAGCAGTAAGGCATCCAGCCGATAAAAAACCGCCCGCTCAGCGGACGGTTCAACATGCGACGAGCGGACTTCTGGTCCGCTCTTTTCGTTTTCAGAGAGATTGTCGCAAAACCGGGAACCAGTTTTGTGCCTTGAATTGCGTCAGTCCAAAGACATCAGGCCTTGGTCCCAAAGAGCCTGAGGCGCATCACGCCGCCATCGGGATGCACACCGATCCTGACATGCGTAACTGGCCCGATTTTCTGGACCTGGTCGCCTGCGTAAAAATGCTCCGCATCCATCTGCATCTTCTGACGCGTCAGGATTGGCTTCCACTGTTCCGATGCTGAAATCTCCGCGTCGCTGAAGGTGTCGCCGGCATCCGGCAGATAGGCGCCGAGCAGCTCGCAGGTATCGGGGTAGTTGCCTTTATAGAAATGGGTGTCGATCAGCACCCGGTTGATCACACCGGCATGGCCGAGCCGGATGATCGCCCAGTCATGCCCGGGCCCACGGCGGCGCTTGGTTTCCCAGCCGTCGCCCATATTGGTGCCGCGACCGGGCGAGAGAATCTTGTCGGGATGGCCGTAATGCGCATCCGACCACGCCAGAGACTTGGCTCCATGGAAGATGTAGGCGAGATCGATCTCTTCCGAGGCACCCACCTTCGACCAGTCGAAATGGGCAGCTCCATAGACGCGCAGACGCGCCACGCCGCCATCCGGATAGATATGCAGGCGCAGATGCGTCCAGACCTTTGACGTGTCGGAATTGGCGAAGAAGTGCTGCGCCGAAGCCCCCAGCGACGACTTGGTCACCAGTTCGGTCCAGACTGTCGCGTCGGTCGGATCACCCGCCTCGACGAAAGCGGCCTCGATCGAGCAGTGGGGTGGATAGTTGCCGGTAAAGAAGCGCGTATCGACATCGAAGCCGAAGATCCGGCCTGGCATGGCGAGCCGTATGATCGCGTAGTCATGGCCGGGCACGCGTTTGCGGCGGCTTTCCCAGCCATCCATGTATTTGCCGTTGTCGTCGTAGAGTTCCGGATCGAAGCTCGCCGGATCATCGTTCAACATGCGCGACACCGGCGCGAAGAACTCATCGGTCGAGAAGACACCTACGGCACCCAGGCGGGCCGAAGCAAGGTTGACGGCACCGGCAGCGAAATCCGGCAAAACGACGGTCGAGGTCTCAAGCATGTCAATGTGTCTCCGGAAGCAGGCTTTCGAGACGAAGCCTGGCGATTTTTTCCACCTGCTGGCAGGCGGTGTCAAATTCCTGGTCGCGGCCATTGGAAATGCGCTTTTCAAAAGCCGCGAGAATGTCGTCCTTGGTCAGCCCCTTGACCGCGATGATGAAGGGAAAACCGAATTTCTCGACATAGGTCGTGTTGAGTTCGGTGAAGCGGGCATGCTCACTGGCACTCAACCGGTCGAGACCGGCGCCAGCCTGTTCGCGCTTGCTGTCTTCGGTCAGCCCTCCAGCGATGGCGAGCTTGCCCG
Source organism: Rhizobium sp. G187 (assembly GCF_051549525.1). Taxonomy (NCBI): domain Bacteria; kingdom Pseudomonadati; phylum Pseudomonadota; class Alphaproteobacteria; order Hyphomicrobiales; family Rhizobiaceae; genus Rhizobium; species Rhizobium sp. G187. The sequence goes on along the minus strand of NZ_JBPUGM010000001.1, from coordinate 112,459 downwards.
CCAGATCGGGATGCGCCCTCAGCACGCCCAACCGCTCATCTTGGCTCGCCGTGCGAAACATTGCGGCCATGGCATCATGGATATCGAGTGCCGTGAGCGGCTCCTCGATCATGCCGGCGTCGAAGGCACGCTCGGCGATGAAAGGCGAATGCTCAAAGACGCCGCCGAAACGCTGAACGAAATCCGCTCTGTCCATACCGTCTATCCATTGTCATGTGGGGCCGCAGGAGCGGCAAGGTGGGGTCTGTCCGCGAACCTCGCGAAGCAGCTGGAGACAAGAAGTAGCCGAGGCCCCGGCGCTTGTCGAGTTTCCGCATGAGACAGGCACCTTCAACATAAACGGCAAGTCGGCTCGCTTGCGGATGACCGGCGGCGACCTATCTAAGGCACGCAGTTCCCATTTCATTTCGAAAGGATACCCCATGCCGATTGCCAAAGGCTATGCCGCAACGGACGCCTCCAAGCCATTGGTTCCCTTCACCTTTGAGCGTCGCGAACCCAACGCCGATGACGTGGTGATCGACATCAAGTTCTCCGGCATCTGCCATTCGGACATTCACCAGGCCCGCAACGAATGGGGCAACTCCACCTTCCCCATGGTTCCCGGCCACGAGATCGCCGGCATCGTCACCGCTGTCGGCTCGAAGGTCTCAAAATATAAGGTCGGCGACCGGGTCGGCGTTGGCTGCTTCGTCAACTCATGCCTGCATTGCGAGCGTGACCTTTACCGGGAACAGTACATGCCCGATCTGGTCGGCACCTATAACTCTGTCGAAGTCGACGGCGTGACCCCGACCCAGGGCGGATATGCCGATTCAATCGTCGTGCAGGAAGACTACGTGCTGCGCATCCCGGACAACCTGCCGCTCGACAAGGCAGCACCGTTGCTCTGTGCCGGCATAACGCTCTACTCGCCGCTCAGCCACTGGAAGGCCGGCCCCGGCAAGAAGGTCGCCGTCATCGGCATGGGCGGTCTCGGCCACATGGGCGTCAAGATCGGTGCGGCCATGGGCGCCGACGTTACCGTGCTCAGCCAGAGCCTGTCGAAGAAGGAAGACGGCCTCGCCTTCGGCGCAAAGGAATATTACGCCACGTCGGATCCGGAGACGTTCAAGAAGCTTGCCAGCTCCTTCGACTTGATCCTCTGCACCGTCAGCGCCGAGATCGACTGGAACGCCTACCTGAACCTTCTCAAGGTCGACGGCACCATGGTCCTGCTCGGCGTGCCGGAAAACCCGGTTCCCGTGCATGCCTTCGCGCTCATCGCTGGCCGCCGCTCGCTCGCGGGCTCGATGATCGGATCGATCCAGGAAACGCAAGAGATGCTCGACTTCTGCGGCAAGCACGACATCACGCCGGAAATCGAAATCATCGACATCGCGCAAGTCAACGAAGCCTATGAGCGCGTCATCAAGAGTGATGTCCGCTACCGCTTTGTCATCGACATGGAGAGCCTCGACAAGGACTGAGGGCTGCTAGGAAGCCTTAGAAGAAAGGGCTCGGCATCACTGCCGGGCCATTTCTTCGTTGAGAAACCTGTCCTCAAAACGCAACGTCATCCTCGGCCTTGTGCCGAGGATCTACTGAGGTCGCATGCAATTGATCCGTAGCAGATGCTCGGGACAAGCCCGAGCATGACGCCCCCACAGCTTAAGCCCTTCATGCCAGGCCCTTCGCAGCCTCACACCTGCAACTGATACCCATTCCGCTCCGGAAACGGCCAATCTGCAAGCAGGGCCATATCCGGCCGATAAATCTCCACCTTCAACGGATAGCACTTCGCCACGTCGCTCGAATGGCTGGTGCTGCAATCGCCACCCGGGCAGGCCGAAAGCGCGCCCAAGAGATCGATCTCCGCAAACATCTCCAGGAAATCGCCCGGACGCACGGGGCTTGCCTTCATGAAATACTGCTGCGTATCGCGGGTAAAGCCGGTGCACATGAAGACATTCAACACGTCATGTACATGCGGTTCGACCGCCTTGATGTCCGAGCCGGTATGATGCGCCAGCGCCCTGCAGAGGTTGGAATGGCAGCAATGGTGGTAGTCGCCGCCGGAGAGCAGACGGTTGGTATAGGGATCGCAGCGGGTGCCGATCACGTCATGCACGCCCCCGCCAAATTCGTCGAAGCCATACCAGCCGAGCGTGTCATGGCTGATCGTCGCCATCGGGCGCAGCGACGGCAGGTTGCTCCAGAGACGATTGCCGGTCGTCACATGGGTCGCATGCAGCGCCCGCGTCTTGCCGGAAAAGAAGCGCTCGGAAAGGTCATTGGCATTCCAGAGGTTGAGGTCGCCGACCTGCGGCCCCTCGACGCTAACGATGCGGAAGAAATGCCCCTTCGGCACCTCAAACGTATTGCCCTCGCGCGGCGGCACGATCACTTCGCCGACCTTCTCCATGGTCGCCCGCGCCCGCTCCAGGATACTCATATCGGGTGCCTTCAGGGACTCCACCGGATAGCAGACAACGGGTTTCACCGCCCGGCGGTCGGCTGCATCGGCGGGAACGGGGATCGTGGAATTGAAGGGCGACATGGCATGCTCCGGTCTGGAGAGAAAAATGTATAAGTAGGAGGCCGCAAGGTGCCTGAACTGCCAGCACCTGACAACGCGGCTTCTTCTTGCCCGATGAGCAAGTCTTGCTTATGCATGACGATATGAAACTGCCACCCCCCTCCACGCTACGCGCCTTCGAGGCCGCCGCACGCCGCGAAAGTTTTCTGCAGGCCGGAAAGGAACTCGGCATGACTGCAGCGGCCATCAGTCAGCATGTGAAGGCGCTGGAGGACTGGCTGGAACTCACCCTCTTCGAGAGGCGAGCCCGCGGCGTGCGCTTAACGGCAGAGGGGCGCGAACTGGGCGCCGCATGCTCTGAAGGTCTCGGCCATATTTCCCGCGCGGTCGAGCGTTTGACGGCCCGCCGCAACGGACTGCGCGTCAGCCTCGCCTGCAAGCCCTCGGTGGTAAACCACTGGCTTGGCCCCCGGCTGCCCCGCTTTCGCGCCGCGCATCCCGAAATCCAGGTCTCGGTTGTCTATCCGCTCGGCGCATTGACGCCGGAAGAGGCTGGAACAGATCTCCTGATCCGCCATGGCACAAGGCCGCCTGGCCGCGCTGAAGCCATTCTCAGCGCCGCCACCCGGCCGACCTGCGCACCGGCCTATCTGGAGAAACACGGCCCGATCACCAGTGCAGCCGATCTTCAGAATCATCACCTGCTGCATGACGCGACTGAAGCCGCGTGGCAATCCTGGCTGGCCCGACACGACGTCGACGGCCAGACACCCGCAGGCCCGCTCTATGCTGATTTCAATCTGCTGGTCAGCTCGGTCCTCTCAGGCCTCGGCATCGGCCTGTGCCCGACAGCCCTGATTGCCGACCATCTGGCAGCCGGTTCGCTGACAGTCCTGTTCGAAGACGCCGCCGACGCGGACAAGGCCTACTGGCTCCTGTCAGGCGCGGATTTGCATGAGCCCGCAGCGATTTTGCGCAACTGGTTGCTGGTGGAAGCAGCCGAGCAAGGCCCCTGAGATAGCCTCACCATGCCGGCTTATGGTGCTTGTGCCAATGCTCGGCAATCTCGATGCGCTTGGGGATCCAGACCTTCTCGTGACCCGTCACGTAATCGATGAACCGCGCCAAGGCTGCCGCCCGACCTGGACGGCCAACAAGGCGGCAGTGGAGGCCGACGGACATCATCTTCGGGCTGCCGTTTTTGCCCTCCTCATAGAGCACGTCGAAGGCGTCCTTGAGATAGGTGAAGAACTGGTCGCCGGAGTTGAAGCCCTGCGGGGTCGCAAAGCGCATGTCATTGGTCTCGAGCGTATAGGGGATGATCAGGAAGGGCTTGCCGTCGAGATCCGGCACCCAGAACGGTAGGTCGTCGGAATAATTGTCGGACGAATACATGAAACCGCCCTCCTCCATCACGAGGCGCAGCGTGTTCATGGATGGCTTGCCTTGATACATGCCGAGCGGATGCGAGCCGGTCAGTTCCTTGTGCAGCCGGACCGCCTCGCGAATATGCTCGCGCTCGACGTCTTCGGGAAAATCCTTGTATTCGAGCCAGCGATAGCCGTGGCTGGCGATCTCCCAGTTCGCTTCCTTCATCGCGGCAACAGCTTCAGGGTTACGCGCCATGGCGAGCGTTACGCCATAGACGGTGACAGGCACCTGGCGCTCGGTAAACATCCGCCATAGTCGCCAGAAGCCGGCGCGCGAGCCATATTCGTAGATCGATTCCATGTTGAGGTTGCGCTGGCCGGGCCACGGCTGGGCGCCAACGATTTCCGACAGGAGATTTTCCGAGGCCGGATCGCCGTCGAGGATATTGCTCTCGCCGCCTTCTTCATAGTTGACCACGAACTGTACTGCGACGCGCGCATCTCCCGGCCACTTCGGATCAGGACTGTTGCGGCCGTAGCCGACGAGATCGCGGGGATAAGGAGCAGTCGTCATGGGTTCACCTCTCGTGTTTTGTCGAGAAGCTATTGGCGCAAAGGGAGGCTGTCGAGACGTAAAAAGCAGGTATTGCTGCAATGCAGAAAATCACGCGATACGCCGATTGGCGATCCGGCCGAACGGATGCAGCGAATGCACCTGGAAAGGCGCCCCCGGCTCGGCTTCAACGAAGAGCGCCAGATGATCGATCACGACCGGCTCCACCAGTGCCGGGTCAAAATGGATCTTCATTGCCTCCTCGATTCGCGCAAAGTCACGCCCAAGAAGCGGCCCGGTAAGGGTCATGTGAAAGCGGAACTCGTCCATCACATAGGGATGGCCCCAGCGATTGAGGTTGGAAAATTGTGGCGCAGACAGCCTGTCCGGATTGCGTCGCTCGATTTCCGCCTCACTCAGTGGTGCTCTAAAGCCGTCAAAGACCTGGACGATCGAGGCAGCAAGGTGGTCGACGGCCGGACAGGGCCGATCAAGGATCAATCCATAGACATCACCGATCCGACCGACACGCAGGCCCTGCAACAGAACAGGATCCATCCTGTCAGCAAACAGCATCAGGTCGTTCAGGAACGCCGCCTCGGTGGCGCCATGCGAAAGACGGAACGGCGCCTTGAACGTTGCATGGAAGCCGAATCGACGCGGCAGCGCCGTATGAAAGGCGATTTCATGCAGGCCGATGCCACGCAGGCTGGGGTGTTCGACGGGCAGGCCTGAAAAAACATTGCGGCCAAGCCAGCTTGCGGCAGCCAATGCCAGAGGGTTACCGGCAGAGGGCGTAAAACAGATCGCATAGCGCATGTCCAACCCTCCGCCTGGTTCGAGTCGGTCATTTTAGCAATGACCGTTACAACCCAGTGGTTAGGTGATTTACATGACAGCTTCACGAAGGAGACAACACCGTATTGCACGCTGCGTGACATCCGTCCGCATGTGCCCGGGATGCCAAAAGTTCAAGGCGCCGGCGACGTCGCTTTCGCGATGAGAGCGGCGGAAAGATGTCGCGATAACAGGAAGCTCTCTGGCAGGGCCATCACTTTGCCCTCCACCGCATCAAGCGCCGCATCCGCCAGAAGATGCGCAATCCCGAAGCTGACCTTGAAGCCACCGGTCAGCGCAATGATCGCAGGCGCGTCCGGATGCGGCCCCACCATTGGATCACTTTCAAGCGCCCGTGGCCTCAAGCCTGCCCAGCGTTCGACCAGTTCGGCCTGTTCGAGCACCGGAGCCAGCCGTCGGGCGGCAGCAACCAGGAGGTCGAGTTTGTCGTCAGTCCCGAAAGGGTCCTCAAAACTGTTCTCGCTGGTGCTCCCGATCGCGACATGTCCACCCTCGTGCGGAACGACATAGAGCCCATCGAGATAGAGCAACGGCAAATCACCGGGAAAGTCCGCCTTCAACAGCGCCGCCTGCCCCTTCACGGCCCGCCCCAGGGGCTGCTGCAATTCGGGTCCGACCGAGGTCAAAAGCGGAAATGACTGCCAACCCGCAGCAACCAGAAGATGTCCATATCCAACATGGCTGCCATCCGCCAACATGACCTGACCAGCCGTTCGGTCGATCGACTGCACAGGACTTCCCTGGAGGATGCGCACCCGATCGCTCTTTGCCAACCTTGCCGCGATAGCACTGGTCAAGCCACGCGGTGATACGCGACCCGCAAAGCTGTCATGAACCAGACCGGCTTCACTGACATGCAGGTCCGGCCAGCCCGGATGCGGCGTTTCATCCAGCACCTGCCAGTCAAAAGCCCTGCCCTGCTGTTGCCAATTGACCTTGGCTTCGGCCTGATGACGCTCGGCAATCGGCCGCAGATGCGGCTTCGGCAAGGGGATCAGCCGCCCGCAGCGGCGATAGCCCGTCGAAAGGCCGGTCTCGGCTTCAAGGGATGCAATCTCTCCCTCAAGCGACAGCAAGCCGTCGAATTGCAGTTGCTTCTTCTCGTTCCAGCGATCCGGCATGTGCGCCATCAGTGCGCCGAGCAATCCGCCACTCGCACCCTGCGCCAGACCGGCCCCGTCAATCAGGATCGTATCGATGCCCCGGCGCTCGGCCTTGAGTGCCGCCCAGAGCCCCATAATGCCGCCACCAATGATGACAAGGTCGGCGTGCGATTGACCGGAGAGCGCCAGCAATTTATCGGACATGCATGACCCATTCAGACATTACGCCCGAGGCGGGCCAAGACCAGACGCCCCTCACCTGGCAAGAGGGCGATATGCCCTATTCGACTGCCTTTGGCGATCACTTTTATTGCCGCACCGACGGCCGGCTGGAATGCGGCCACGTCTTCCTCGCCGGCAATGGCCTGCCCGAACGTTGGCGTGACAGTGCCGCCTTCAGGATCGGTGAACTCGGCTTCGGCACCGGCCTCAACGCTTGCGAAACATGGCGGCAGTGGAAGCGGGAGCGGTCCGCCGACGTCACCCTTCACTTTGTCTCCTTCGAACTCTATCCCATGCAGGCAGCCGACATCGATCGCGCGCTTTCGCGCTGGCCGGAGATCGACGAAGAACGCAAGTCTCTGGTTGCCCGCTGGCCGTCCGAGCCATCCGGCCAAGTCGACATTGATCTTGACGACCAAACACGGTTGACGGTGTTTTGCGGCGATGCGCTTGAACAGCTGCAGGCGTCGTCCTTGGTCTTTGACGCCTGGTATCTCGATGGTTTTGCCCCGTCGCGCAACAGCGCCATGTGGTCGCCGGAGCTGATGCAAAATGTCCATGACCACACGTGTCCGGGCGGCAGTTTTGCCACCTACGCCGCAGCCGGCTTCGTTCGCCGCAATCTGCAGGCCGCAGGCTTTGCCGTTGACCGTCGACCGGGTTTTGCCGGCAAGCGTGAAATGCTGAGCGGCGTAAGAGCGATCGTCTAAGTGGCCTAGGACTAGGCGCCGAGCCCCCCGGCAATTTGCCCCGGCTCAAGAGCATACCATTCGCCGATCTTGCGCATGAGCGTTTCCGGCGAAATCGGCTTCGACAGATAGTCGTCCATACCGGCCGCGATACAGGCCTCGCGATCACTGTCGAGGGCATGGGCAGTAACCCCAACGATCGGGACATGCTCGCCCAGGCCGTGCAGCATTTCTTCGCTGCGAATGGCGCGGCAGGCCTCATGTCCGTTGAGCACCGGCATCGATACATCCATCAGGATCAGATCCGGCTTGTGGGTTCGCCAAGCATCCACTGCGAGCTGCCCATTGCCGACGATGCGGTAGCGGATGCCGCTGCCGGCGAGGATCTGGTTGAACACGATCTGGTTCACCTCATTGTCCTCGGCAATCAGGATCCGAACATCCTCTGCCGGCATCTGCACCGACATTGCCTCGGCAGCGTTACCGACGGGACACTCAATCTGCGGCTGCAGTTCCAGAGGCGGAGCCACCAGAGGGCGCCCTGCACCCAGCCGTGTTGTGCGAATGACATCGATGATCGCACCCCTCAGAACATTCGCCCGCGCCGGTTTCATCAGATGCGCCTGGACCCTCAGGCTTTCAAACAGTTGCTCGCTGCCTGCCATATCCATGGAGGTCAGGAAAATCAGAGGCATGTCGTCGAAGCGGCGATCGTTGCGGATAATCCGCGCGACATCTGTGCCGTTCATTTCCGGCATGTGATAGTCTATGATGACAGCATCAACGGTGATCCCTGCACGATGGGCCTCATCCAGGATCTGCAGTCCCAGCCGCCCGCTTTCCACGGCATGGCCGTCGAAACCCCACATAGACAGCTGCTCGCCGAGGATCTGGCGGTTGACCGCATTGTCATCAATGACGAGAACCCGCGCATCCTTGACGTTGGCCGGCAGCTCCTTTTGCCGGCGCCGCTCCGCAACAACCTTGAGCGGCATTTCAACCGTGAACACAGAGCCCTTGCCGAGTTGCGAGCGCACATTCAGCTGGCCGCCGAAAAGCTTGATCAGCCCCGCGGTAATCGCCAGACCAAGCCCGGTGCCCTCGTGGCGACGGGTCGATGACGTGTCCACCTGCGAGAACTTTTCAAAGATCTGCGCCTGCATCTCCGGCGCAATGCCCACTCCCGTATCCGATATGCTGACGATCAACCTTGCCTTGCCATCACCCAGCGGTTCGCTCGACAGGTCGATGTGCACATGCCCCTTCTCGGTGAACTTGATCGCATTGCCGAGCAGGTTGGTGACGATCTGGCGGAAGCGACCGGGATCACCGAGGAATGTATGATCGACCGCCTGATCGCCGGAAATCACCAGTTCGATGTCCTTCTCGGCCGCAGCCGCAGATAGGAGCGTTGCGACATCCTCGATCGCCTCGACGGGATCAAAAGGCGAATTCCGCAGCTTCAGCTGACCGGCATCGATCTTGGAGAAGTCCAGGATGTCGTTGATGATTGTCAGAAGCGCATTGCCGGACTTCATGATGATATCGACAAAAGTCTTCTGGCGGCTGTCGAGCGTCGACTTGGACAAAAGCTCCGCCATGCCGAGCACACCATTCATCGGCGTACGGATTTCATGGCTCATATTGGCGAGGAAGTCGGACTTCGCCTTGTCGGCCGCTTCGCTCCGCGCCAGAAGCACTTCGAGTTCCGCCTCGCGCACCTTGAGTTCGGTGATATCCGTGAGCACGACGACACAGCTGCCCGATCCACCGAATGTGGCCTCCAGCTTCACCCATGTCTTGGCCCCGGCCATGAAGGTCGTGGAAACCCCGGTGGTTTCCTTCATGGCTGCCTGCCACTGGCTGAGGATTGCCTGACCCTCGGTGCCGAAATCACCCCTTTCGGCACAATAGCTGAAGATATCGCGCCAGCGCGAACCGATCGCTGCGAGATCCTCCGGGAGGTCGAGAATACGAATGAAGGCAGGATTGATCTCCGCGATCCTGCCTCTCTCGATCGCCACCAATCCCTGGGACGTCAGGCGCATCGTGTCCTGCATCAACTGACCAAGCCGCTCAAGCTGTTCCTGCGCCTCGTCGATCTCCTTCTCGCGCTTGCGCATCTCGGTCAGATCCGAATAGGTCATCAGGATCTTGCGATCGCGCAGCCGCGTTATGGTCGCCAGCACATGCTGTCCGTCATCATAGGACAGCTCGGTCGTCTGTGAGCCTTCAAGTGCATCGAACTGCGCAATCCGACGCCTGTATCCTTCTTCGAACTCAAGTCCCGGCCAGGTCTTGCCTTGGCTATGGTTGCGCTCACAATACGAACGGAAGCTGAGACCTGCCAGCGGCAAGTCCTCCGGCCAGTTCCAGATCTCACGGCATTTTTCGTTGGCGAATTCCACCATGTAGTCAGCGTTGAGGATCACCACGCCGACGGGCATGATGTGCAACATTGCGACGAGATCCTGATAAAGGGCTTCGGCTCTTGCTTGCGCCTCCCGAACTGCCTCCTGCCCGCGTTTTATCACCGAAACATCGGTGACGGAACCGACGAGAAAGTGCTTGTGCTGCGCGGTCGTGATCCGGTTGATCCGGGTAATGACTGAAATTTCCTCACCGTCACGAATGACGACATCACTCGGGCGCTCGATCACTTCGCCATGTTCGAGGCAGCGGATATTTTCTTCGGTCAGTTGCTGGCCACGCTCCGGCCACATCTCGGCTTCCGTCATGCCGTAGATGTCTTCCCGACGCTGTTGGTGCAGTTCTTCATAAGCGCCGTTGACGTATATCAGCCGCCGATCGATGTCGCGGATGAATACAGGAACCTGCATTTGCTCAAGAGCCGCACGATAGAGCAGCGTTTCTTCCTCGCGCTGAACCATATCGCTGACATCGGAATACGTGACGAGAATGCGCCCACCCTCAAGCTTGCGGCTACCCGCAGCCAGCGCTCGACCCGATGGCGTCTTCGCATCAATCAGCGGACCGTCGTCCAGACTGAGCAACTGCTCGACGCGGAAGGCGATGCGGCTACGCACCTCTTCGGCCGCCAAGTGAGGCTCCGATCGCCAGGTCACGCGCTCAAGGAACTCCGAATAGCTCATCCCGAGCAGTTCGACCTCCGGACCGAATTCGGCCATATCGACAAGCGCCGTGTTGACATACTCGATCAGCAGGTCCGGCCCCAGCAGCATGATGCCCACAGGCAACGACAGCAGCAGGGTCTGGAAGTAGTTCCGCATATTGTCGGCTTCACGCCGCGCAGCCGCCAGTTTCTCCTCACCCTGCCTCAGCGGGGAGAGATCGGTCATGGTTCCGATCAGATAGCGTGAGCCGTCACGCGTTTCGATCGCCCCCATCCGGCACAAGGTCGGCACGCGGCTACCATTGGGGCGCACGAAGATGTCCCGGACTTCTTCAGCCAGACCACCATCAAGGATGCGCCTGTTGTCATCGTGGTAGATCTGACCCGCAAGCGGGAACATTTCGAGTTCAGTCTTGCCGAGCAAGTCCTCCAGAGGGCATTCGGCGAGATCGGCATAGGCCTGATTGGCGAAGACGAGGCGATGTTCGTTGTCGCGGACAAAAGCGGCGACCGGCAAGCGATCAAGCACCGTGCGGAAGACTTCCATCTCTGCCGACCACGGCACGGAATACCCCCCAGACAGCTCGGCTGACTGTGGCGCATCCATGAAGCCGAAAAGATAGAGCTGATCGTCCTCGCCATAGAAGCGCTCGATGCGGAGCATGCGCACCGGTTCGTCGGGACGGGCGCGGTAGCCAAGCTGCTCATCTTCACCGAAGACCAGCACACGGCGTTCGGTATCGTCACGAAGACTGTCGAGACGCGTACCGAGCAGCTCCGTATCGCTCCGGCCGACGAAGCTCATCGGATCGAGGTCGAAGAGTGCGGCAAAGGCTTCGTTGACCACGACATAGCGCAGCTCGCTGTCCTTCACATAGGAAGGCAAGTCGAGAACGGCGATCTTCTCGCAGACCAAATTGAGCACGCGCTTCCCCGGTTTCAAAATGAGTAAACCTTGGCGTTGATCAATGACTGCGAATGGTAAACAGCCGGTAAGCGCGACCTGCAGATGTGTCGACAAAGAGCTGCACGGGTGAGCGCTCCTTGCGATGTTCCAGATGAGCCGGTTTTCCGTCGCAAACGGCAATGCCTTTTGCGCCCGGAAACTGCGAGACTTGATGTCGAGATTGACACAATGGATCGACCATGAGCGACATGACCAGCTCTTCATCGCCCGAAAATAACGCCGTGAACGGCATCACCGAGCGGCGACGCCGCACTGGAGGACGAGGCGGGGATCGCGCCCGCGCACCCGGATCGGCGAAGTACCGCAACCTCGTCAACCGGCTGGTCAAGACAGAGCTGCTTGATGCCGAGGCGCTCGACGACATCCATGAAGCGTCGCTCATCGTGCTCGAGGAAATCGGCATGGACATCATGCTGCCCGAGGCACGCGCCTTGATGAAGGCAGCCGGTGCTGACGTGACGGCGGGATCCGAGCGCGTCCGCTTCGATCGCGACCTGATCCTGGATCTGATCGCCTCCGCACCGAAGGAATTCACCCTGCATGCCCGCAATCCGGAACGCCACGTCCGGATCGGAGGCAACAATCTGGTCTTTGCCCAGATTGCGTCCGCTCCCTTCGTCGCGGATCGTGAAGGCGGGCGGCGGGCTGGCAACCAGGAAGATTTCCGCAAGCTGGTCAAGCTTGCCCAGTCCTACGATGTCATCCACACCACGGGTGGATACCCGGTTGAGCCTGTCGACATCCACGCCTCGGTGCGCCATCTCGACTGCCTATCCGACCTCGTAAAGCTGACCGACAAGCCGTTCCATTGCTATTCTCTCGGCAAGCAGCGCAATCTCGACGGCATCGAGATCGCCCGGATCGGTCGCGGCATCTCGATGGAGCAGATGGAGCGCGAGCCCTCGCTCTTCACCGTCATCAACTCCTCCTCGCCCCTGCGCCTTGATGGGCCGATGCTTCAGGGCATCATCGAAATGGCATCCCGCGGCCAGGTTGTCATCATGACACCCTTCACGCTTGCCGGCGCCATGGCCCCTGTGACGATCGCGGGCGCGCTCGTCCAGCAGAATGCCGAGGCGCTCTGCGGGATCGCCTTCACCCAAATGGTCAAGCGCGGCGCGCCGGTGATCTACGGCGGCTTCACCTCGAATGTCGACATGAAGAGCGGCGCACCGGCCTTCGGCACGCCCGAATACATGAAGGCGGTGATTGTCGGGGGACAGCTTGCCCGCCGCTACGGCATTCCCTACCGCACCTCCAACACCAACGCCGCCAACACGCTGGATGCGCAGGCAGCCTACGAATCCGCCTTCTCGCTCTGGGCGCTGACGCAAGGCGGCGGCAATTTCATCATGCACTCGGCCGGCTGGTCGGAAGGCGGCCTGACGGCATCCTTCGAAAAGTTCATCCTCGATGTCGACATGCTGCAGATGGTGGCGGAGTTCCTGACACCCCTTGATGTCAGCCCCGATGCGCTGGCGCTCGACGCTGTGCGCGACGTTGGACCGGGCGGCCATTTCTTCGGCACAGCCCATACGCTCGCCCGCTACGAGACGGCCTTCTATTCGCCGATCCTGTCCGACTGGCGCAACTTCGAAACCTGGACGGAAGCCGGCCGGCCCACAACATACGACCACGCCAACCGCGTCTTCAAGGAAAAGCTGGCAAGTTACGAACGCCCGCCAGTCGACCCAGCCGTCGAGGAAGAACTGGATGCCTTCGTCGCAAAGCGCAAGGAAGAGGGCGGGGTCGCGACGGATTTTTGATCACGCCAGACGTGGAAGGCAGGCCGGGCGCACCCCAAAACCAGTCCGCCCCGTCCGATGAGGGACGAGGCGGAACTCTTTCAGATCGACTGACAACGAGCGACTGTGTCAGGCAGAACGGCGCATAGGCGACGTGTAAGCGCCATGTGCCGGCGCTGCTGCCTTCCCTGCGACAATCTCAAACCGCTGGATCAACTGGCGAAGGCGGGCACTTTCGGTTGCAAGACCCGCACTTGCGGCGTTCGTCTCTTCGACCATCGCAGCATTCTGTTGCGTGAACTGATCCATCTGGTTGACCGCCGTGTTCACTTCAGCAAGCCCGGTCGCCTGCTCCTTGGCGGCGGTTGCGATGGCATTCATCTGAACATTGACGGTGGTGATGAAGTTCTCGATCGTCTTGAGCGCAACACCGGTATCGCTGACCAGTTTCACACCATTCGAGACCTCCTCGGTCGAAACGCGAATCAAATCCTTGATTTCACGGGCGGCCTGCGCCGATCGTTGGGCCAGTTCGCGGACTTCCTGGGCAACGACCGCAAAGCCCTTGCCGGCTTCCCCTGCCCGCGCAGCTTCGACACCGGCATTGAGCGCCAGCAAGTTGGTCTGGAAAGCGATTTCGTCGATCACGCCGATGATGTTGGAGATGGATTGCGACGACTGCTCGATGCGTCCCATTGCAGCCACCGCACTCGCGACCACGCCACCCGAGCTTTCGGCACTATGGGCCGCATCGGCTGCGGCTGCCCGGGCTTCCTCGACTCGATTGGAAGCATGACGCACATTGACCGTAATCTGATCAAGGGCTGCAGCGGTTTCCTCAAGTGAAGCGGCCTGCTGTTCGGTGCGGCGCGAAAGATCATCGGTGCTGCCGCTGATCTCGCGGCTGCCGTTATCGATGGAACCGGCGGCATGCGCGACTGCCGACAGCGTTTCAGACAACTGCACGACGGCATCGTTGAAATCTTCGCGCAGTTTCTCGAATTCCTGGGCAAAGGGAGCATTCAGGCGGACCGAAAGATTACCCTTCGCAAGTTGAGCCAGACCGCCAGCGAGTGTCGCAGTGGCCTGCGTCATCGCTTCTGCCCAGCTTTGGTCAAGCCTCGCACGCTCAGCCCTTTCAGCTTCCGTCAGGGATTGATGTTGCTTGGCCTCGTCCTCGACCTTGCGGGCGGCGATCGCGTTGGCGCGCAGGACCTCGACGGCAGCGGCCATCAAGCCGAGTTCATCACGGCGATCCATGGCCGGAATTTCGATCGCCGTATCACCTTCTGCCAGTCTGCGCATCGCACCGGTCATCCCGATCAGCGGAGATGCGAGACTGCGAGTGAGCAGCATACCCATTACAGCGGCGACGGCGGCAGCGGCCATTCCACCAAAGATCAATGTGTTCGTTCCCGTCTGGAACGCCGCATTCTGCAAGGCTGTTCGCTGGTCGGCCAACGTTTCATTGGCCTCATCGAGAGCGGTCAGCGCCTTGCGGATGTCACTCAGACGCGCGGTCGTGGCAATATTGCTGCGGGTTTCCTCGATCTTGGCCGGATCCTGCGCATTGGCAATGGTCGCGTCCATCTGTGCATAGAACTTGTCCATCGCCTGGCGCAGCGGCGGTAGGAAAGCATCCGCCTGAGGCTTGCCGAGCTGCTGTTCGAGCTCGGCGATCATCGGCGGCACAGCACTGGCATGCTTCGCCATGCGCTCGATAAACTCTTCATTGAGACTGGCAACATAGCCACGCATGGCGTTCTGATGCTCGACGAGCGTCGCAAGAATCTGTGTGGACAATTTGAGAACGGACTGTGTTTGCTCATTCGCAAGCGTTGCCTCCTGAATCCGTTGCATTGAGACGAAGGCAACAGAACAAAAAGCGATGACAACGGCCAGAACGAAGGCAAATGCAAAGGCCAGCTTGCGGGAAACTCTCAGATTCTTCATGGGCGTCTTTCAGAATTGACTGCAGTGCCCCTTCCTCGCTCCGGACCCCTTAAGATTTATGGAATTTAGAATAGAATTATAATAAAATATCTCGCGTTTTGACCATTTATCCTAACTGTTTCAGGTAGGCTTGGTACGTCTGATGGGGGGCCGGTTCAAAACGGTCAGACAGGATCTTCCAGTCTTCCACACGGTCGAGCCGGAAATCCCGAAATCCTTGCCGCATCTCGCACCATCCGGTCATCACCCAGATCGCACCGAAAGCCGAGAGGCTGAGCGGCCAAACGACGCGCTGGCTGCGGTCCCCTGGCAAAGAATGATAGGCGATCCAGACCTTGCGTTTCGCTGACAACGCCATGCGCATGTCACCGAGGCAATCGGGCGTTTCCGGCTGCGACGCGGAACGAAAGGCGTGGATGGGCGCGGATTTCAACCTCTCGGCATGCTCTTTCGGCAGCATTCCCAGCATTTTCTCCTGCGCCTCCCGGGCCGCCTGACCAAGGCGCGGATCGCCCAGCATCTCGACAGCTCGAAGCCCGAAGGCGAGCGCTTCCAACTGCTCGAAGGTGAAGGTCAGCGGCGGTGCATCAAAGGCCTCGCGCAGCATATAGCCGACACCGCGCTCCCCCTCGATCGGCGCACCGGAGCCGATCAGATGCTCCATGTCGCGATAGATGGTCCGTGGCGCGACCTCCATTCTCTCGGCAATCTCGGCGGCGGTCATCGCCCGGCCGGTGGCGCGCATCAACTGGATGATCCGGAAAAGGCGGTCGGCAGGACGCATCTGGCACCTCACTTCAGGCTCTGGCCAGAAGGTTGTCAGTTGCTTTCTGCTAGGTCAAGTCATCATCACTTGAGGAGCCCCATGATGCCATCCACCACGGTTCTCGAACTTGCCGTCTGCACTGTAACTGACCGACAAGCTGCCCAGAATGCCCGCAACGTCGCCATGCAGGCCATCAGCGCCTATCCCGGTTTCGTCAGTTGGCGTGCCCTAGACGCACTGGATCACGGCGACATGATCGCCGATCTCGTCGAATGGGCCGACAGGCAAAGCGCCGATGCGGCCGCAGCCAAGGTAAGGACAGATCCCGCCTTTGCCCCTTACATGGCCGCGATCCAGGGCGTATCCCTGATGCAGCATTTCCAGACGCAAGCCGAGACCGGACGCCCATGGCCGAACCGCTGAAACATCTGATTGGTCAAGAGACCGCCCGCGATACGGCCGATGCCGTGTCGCGGGTTTGGCCTGACTTTGACAAGGGCGCCTTCCTGGCCGATGTGCTGCCCCGGATCGAAGCCCGTGAACTGATGCAGCGCGGCCAACTGATCGCTGATGCGCTCGCGATCCATATGCCTCGAGATTTCCCGAAAGCGGCCGCAGTGTTCGCAGCCTGCCTTCCGCAGGAATCCCGAGACGGCTTGACCGGATGGGCACTGCTCTCCTTCAACCAGTTCATCTCGGCACAAGGGGTGGGGCATCTCGGGACGGCTCTCGACCTGCTGAAGGCGCTGACCCCGCATTTCACCGCAGAGTTTGGCATTCGCCGCCTCATTCATGAATGCCAGGACGAAGCGCTGGCCATCATCGGGCGATGGGTCGTCGACCCCAACCATCACGTTCGCCGACTGGCCAGCGAAGGGACCCGCCCTCGCCTGCCCTGGGCGATGCGCCTGCCTTCGCTGGTGCGCGATCCAACCCCGATACTGCCGATTCTAGAAGCGCTCATCGATGACGAGGAGGACTATGTCCGCCGCTCGGTGGCCAACAGCCTGAACGACATCGCCAAGGATCATCCGGATCTGGTCGCGGATTTCGTTGCGCGCCACGCGCCAGGTGCCTCGAAGAACCGGCTGTGGCTACTGAAACACGCGTCCCGCACCCTGGTGAAGAAGGGCCACGCAAAGGCGCTCGCCAATTTCGGCTATGCACCGCTCGCGGATGTAACGGTAACCCTCGTGCTTGCCAACGACCATATCGTTTTCCCCGGCGAACTGGGCTTCGAGGTCCGTCTGTCGAATGACAGCACAGAACCGCGTACGGTGCTCGTCGATTACGCCATCCACCACCAGAAAAAGGATGGCTCGCTGTCGCCGAAGGTCTTCAAGGGAAGGAGCCTCACGCTCGCCCCGACACAGACCGTCACACTCAGTATGCGCCACGCCTTCCGGCCGATCACCACACGTGTCTATCATGCAGGTGACCATCGCCTGGAAATCCTGCTCAACGGCCGATATGTCGCTCGCAAAGCCTTCGAACTCTACATGCCGGGCTGAGCCTTGCAGACATCAAAGAGGGCCGCGTCGAGCGGCCCTTGTTTCGATATGGAACCGACGCGAAGCTCAGTCGTCGCTCCAGCGCTGCAGCAGTTCGCCGGTTGCCGGATGATATTTTGCTTCGACACGAAGCCCGTCCTTGATGCCCTTAACTTCCCAGCAACCGTCATCTAGTTCGATCTTGCGCGGCTGTATGCCGTCAGCCGTTACCTTCTTTTCGATGTCTGCCAGCGACAGGCGGGTCTCCGTTGCCGTGAGGCGGCAACGGAGATCGTCGTCATCCGCATGCGCCAGACCGGCGCAACCAACAATGGCGAATACGGACGCTGCGATCAGTTTATTCATGGTCGTCTCCTGTGTTTACTTCAACTGGCTGGCGGGTGTTGCCCAAGCCATGTCCAGACGATAGAGGCTCCGACCTGAGCGATAACTGACGGCGAATGTCAGCGAAATTTCAGCTTGGAAAGGCTAGGATTGGACCATGATCCCGCGCGCGCCTCGAAATCGTCACCCCACCTGCCTCTCTGCCATCGTCACACTGACCGTGGCGCTTGCCTTAGCGGCAATGGCGTCCGCACGGGCCGGCGATGACCACCACGGTCACGATAAGCTGCGTTCGGCCGTGGAAAATGGTCAGATTCTTTCCCTCGCCGAAATTGTTAAGATCGCAGTGTCGCATACAGGTGGCCAGGTCATCGACACGGAACTGGACGAGGACGACGACAGGCTTATCTATGAACTGCGCGTCCTCACCCCGAGCGGCCGGGTTCTTGAGGTCGTGATTGACGCGGCAACGGGCCGAATTGTGGAGATTGACGACGACTGATGCGCATTTTGCTGATTGAAGACGATGCCCGTATTGCCCGAGATGTCACGACCCAGCTCGAACGCGCAGGCTATACCGTGCTGCGCGAAAGTGATGGGGAGGCGGGTCTTTTCGCTGGCATGGAAGAGGATTTCACGACAGTGATCCTCGACCTCGGTCTACCCGGCCTCGACGGGTTGTCGATCTTGCGACGCTGGCGATCGGAGGGACGAACCATGCCGGTTCTCATCCTGACGGCCCGCGGCACCTGGCAGGAAAAGGTCGAGGGCATCGATGCTGGTGCCGATGACTATCTGCCCAAGCCTTTCCAGATCCCCGAACTGCTGGCACGGCTCCGCGCCATCATCAGACGCAGCGCAGGGCACGCCAGCCCCATCTTGTCCTTCGGCGACATCACGCTCGACATCAGAACAAAGGCCGTGACTCAATCGGGCCTGTCGATAGACCTCACCCCCATGGAGTACCGCTTTATCAGCCATCTCGCCTTGAATGCCGATCGCCATGTCTCCCAGGCGGAACTGACGGAACAGCTCTATGCCCAGGATTTCGAGAGGGACAGCAATTCCATCGAGGTGCTGGTCGGGCGTATCCGGCGCAAGCTCGGCCGCGATGCCGTTATGACAAAGCGCGGCTATGGCTACCGGATCGGCGGCGCCGACTGATGCACTCGATCCGCGCGCGCTTCGCCCTCGTCTCCTTGATTGGCGTCGGCTTGCTGCTCCTGCTTGCAGGCTTCGTATTTGTCGATCTGTTCAGCCGCAGCCTGGAGCGACGCCTCGACGAGGTGCTCGACCGCTATGCCACCACGATCATCGGCGATCTCCGCATCACGCCCGGCGGAGCCTTCACCCTGAGCGATCGCCAGCCGGATTCCCGGTTCGAAGAGCCGCTAGGCGGGCTCTATTGGCAGATTGTCGATGATCGCGGCACGCAGTTGCGCTCTCAGTCTCTCTGGGACATTGCACTCAACCTGCCGGCGCAAGCCGGCGAACCGGGAGCCATTTTGCAATATCGGCTGGAAGGCCCGGGCGACACCACGCTGCTCGCTCACGAGCGCGTCGTAGTGATCGGGAAAGGAGCCGACACACGCCGTCTGCGTGTAGTGATCGCCATGGATACCGCAAGCCTCGTTGCCGCTAGCCGCGCCTTCATGTTCGATATCATTCCCTATATGGCGATCCTCGCGGCCGTGCTGGTCGGTCTGTCTGCGCTACAATCGACGGTCGGCCTTCACCCACTTGTCCGTCTCAATCAGGGCCTGGATCGCATCCGCAGGCGCGAAGCCGACCGTCTTGAGGGCGTTTACCCAACGGAACTTCAGGCAACGGCGGCCGCAGTCAATCGCCTGCTCGACGAACAGTCCCGCACGATCGAGAAGGCCCGCGCTCGCGCCGGCGACCTTGCCCATGGCCTGAAGACCCCGCTCACCGTCTTGTCCAACGATGCTCAGACACTAATAGACCGGGGCGACAACCAGCTCGGCCAGGAACTGGCCCATATCGCCGAGGTCATGCAGGCCCATGTGCATCGCGAGTTGACGCGCAGTCGCATCGCCATCAACCGCAGCGCCCGCAAGGAAGACGCCCTCCTCGCCTCAACAGTCGCTAATCTAGTCAGAACGCTGAAGCGTACCCCGAATGGCGAAGTTCTCGAATGGACTGTTGAGATCGCCGAGAATCTGACCGTGCCCGTTGACCCCATGGATCTTGGCGAGATGCTCGGCAATATCCTGGAAAATGCCAGCAAATGGGCGCGCAAAAGTGTGGATGTCCGGGCCACCGGGAGTGCTGATGGGGTGCAGTTGACGATTGCCGACGATGGTCCGGGCGTCGAGAAACAGCGACTGAGGGACCTGAGTGAACGCGGGTTGCGTCTTGACATGCGCATGCCGGGCCATGGACTCGGTCTTTCAATCGTTCAGGAAATTGCCGAGGTCTATGGTATCACGCTTCGTTTCCGCAATGGTGACGCAGGCGGCCTTGAAGTCGACATCGGCTTTTGAGGAGGTTATTGTGCAATGCACTTGACTTCTGCGCCAAACAAGCGCATCAGCACGTCAGCTTTCCCTTCCGGCCGCCGCGTGAGCGAGCCCAGCGACATCTGAGACGCGAAGAAGGTGAGGCGCGAAATGTTGAGGGTGGTACGTCTACCCGAGCGCCGGAAAGCTTTTTTCCAACTTACAAGTTCCCAAATCACGCGGGGTTCTTGACGCCAATGCCAGCCAGTTCGCAAATCTGCGATCTGGTCGAAAGGCTTTTGGCGCCCCGAAAGGTATGACTTTGACCACTTTCGATGATCTTGGCCTCTCCAAGAATATCGTCGCGACGCTGACGACGCTCGGCTTCACGACCCCCACTCCTATTCAGGAAAAGGGCATCCCCGTCGTCCTGAGCGGACGTGACCTCATCGGTCTCGCCCAGACCGGCACCGGCAAGACGGCCGCTTTCGGCCTCCCGATGATCGAGATGCTTCTCAAGGACGAGAAGCGCCCCGACAACCGCACCACCCGCGCTCTCATTCTCGCCCCGACCCGCGAGCTGGTGAACCAGATCGGCGAGAACCTGCGCAGCTACCTGCGTCGCCTGCCGCTGAAGATCAATCAGGTCGTCGGTGGCGCCTCCATCGGCAAGCAGCAGCTACAGCTCGAAAAGGGCACCGACATTCTCGTCGCCACGCCTGGCCGCCTGCTCGACCTGATCGCCCGCAATGCGATTTCGCTGCGCGCCGTGCGTTACCTCGTTCTCGACGAAGCCGACCAGATGCTGGACCTCGGCTTCATTCATGACCTGCGCAAGATCTCGAAGATGGTCCCGCCGAAGCGCCAGACCCTGCTCTTCTCGGCAACCATGCCGCCGTCGATCGCCGATCTCGCCGCAAGCTTCCTGACCGACCCGCTCAAGGTCGCCGTCTCCCCTCCGGGCAAGGCGGCCGACAAGGTCGAGCAACATGTGCATTTCGTCGCCGGCCAGAACGCCAAGACGGAAATGCTGAAGAAGATCCTCAACGACAACCCGGATGGCCGCTCCATCGTCTTCCTGCGCACCAAGCATGGCGCGGAAAAGCTGATGAAGCACCTCGACGCCACCGGTTATTCCGTCGCCTCGATCCACGGCAACAAGAGCCAGGGCCAGCGCGAGCGCGCCTTGAAGGGCTTCCGTGATGGCGAGATCAAGACGCTGATCGCCACCGACGTTGCCGCGCGCGGCATCGACATCCCGGCCGTCTCCCACGTCTTCAACTACGACCTGCCGGAAGTGCCGGACGCTTACGTCCACCGCATCGGCCGTACGGCCCGCGCCGGTCGCGAAGGCATTGCCATTGCGTTTTGCGGTCCCGACGAAGGTCGCCTGCTGCGGGACGTCGAAAAGCTGATGGGCATCGAGATCCCGGTCGCCTCTGGCGAACCGCCGGCAAACCTCGCACGCCCGGCGCGTCCGCAGCGTCGCGGTGGTGGCGGTGGTGCTGGCGGCAACAACCGCAACCATCAGGGTCAGGGCCAGGGTCGCGGCAAGTCCGAAGGCGGCGCCAAGGCTGATGGTCGTCCGGCCAAGACCGGTCACCGCAAGGGCGGCAATCGTCCGGCCGGTGGCGGCGGCCAGGGTCAGGGTCGTCCAGCAACCGGCGGCCAGGGTCGTCCCGCTCGCTCGGGCACCGCAGGCGGACGTCGCCGCGAGGCATAAGCCGACGCAGCAGCAAGTTAAAGAAATGGCGCGACCTCGGTCGCGCCATTTTTGCATCAACGGTTCAAATCGGACCTTACAGCCCCTGAATGAACGGATTGCTGCGCCGCTCGTCGCCGATCCGGCTACCGGGGCCGTGTCCGCAGATGAAGCCGACATCATCACCGAGTGGCAGGACCTTGTCGCGGATCGATGCCATCAACACCGCATGATCGCCGCCAGGCAGATCGGTTCGGCCAACAGAGCCGGCAAACAGCACGTCGCCCAGATGGGCAAACTTCTGAGCACGATTGAAGAAGATCACATGACCCGGCGCATGGCCCGGGCAATGATAGACCTCAAATTCGTGGCCGGCGAAGGAAAGCCGGTCGCCATCCTCAAGCCAGCGATCAGGTTCGACGCTGCGCATTCCATCGATCCCGTATGTGGCCGCCTGGGTCTCGATCCGCTGCAGCAGCGGCAGGTCGTCCCGATGCGGCCCGATGATATCGAGGCCGGTCTTTTCCTTCAGTTCAGCTGCTCCGCCGGCGTGATCCAGATGCCCGTGCGTCAGCCAGATTTCCTTGAGCGTGATCTGGTTTTCTTCGATAACCTTGAGGATCACATCCACATCGCCACCCGGATCGACGATCACACCCTCGCGGGTCTCGTCATCAAACAGGATCGTACAGTTCTGCTGAAAGGGGGTGACGGGGATGATTCCGGCTTGAACCTGGCCCATGGCAAGCGCTCTCCTTGTTCGCGACATCAGCGGCCCGCATAGCATGCCGCCGTCGCCACGCGAAGCGATCGTCAGCGCGAAAGACCATAGGCTTGCACAATCGGCGTCTCGGGGGCCACCGCGACCTGGGAAATCAGAAATGCGGCAACGGCGATCTTCGCGGTAAACACGAGGATAGCGACGTTGCGCAGACCCGATCCGCTCTGCGGCGCTTGGGCTTGGTTCAAAACCATCATGGCACGATACTTCCTGGTTTGTTGCGCCACCCGGCGGCGGCGATTGTCGGACGAGCTTGATTGTCTGCTCCGTGAAACGACGAGCGCGCCTGTAGGTTTCACAAGATTGGTCCGGTTTTGCGATACCCGCGATTTTGTTGGAAATTTGCCACAGTTGTGCATAGGTTGCGCCGCAAGGCCGGGTGGGACGACACCTGGCATAGGACAAAGATTCGCGACCTTGGCTGATGCCGGATCGCTGAGAAGAAGGACAAAAGCGTGGTTCGCCAGTCTGCGGCAAAGACTGCCAAGAAGACATTGCCGGAAATGCCGGTCGTTGACGACAAGGCTATCGATTTCGAGACCATCGAGAATCTGTTTTTTGCCTATCGCGACTTCGTCTCCGATCCGGACGCAATCCTGGCCAAGCTCGGTTACGGGCGGGCACACCATCGCGTCGTGCATTTTGTCGGTCGCCGGCCGGGCATGACGGTGGCCGATCTCCTCGCGATCCTGCAGATCACCAAGCAGAGCCTCGCCCGCGTGCTGAAGGAACTGATCGACAGCGGCTATATCCGCCAGATGGCGGGCCCCGCCGATCGACGCCAACGCCGCCTTTATCCGACCCTTGCCGGCCGCGAACTGGCGCTCGCCCTCTGCGAACCACAGTCACGCCGGATCGCAGCCGCCATGGACGGAATGACGGACGAGGAACGCTCCGCCGTTCGCCGTTTCCTCGCCGGCATGCAGGGCCAGACGGTGGAGCCTGCCATCGATACCGACGGAGTGGAATGACGTGAGCAGCAAACCTCTTGCCGACGATGCGGCCCATCTTCTTGTCGTCGACGACGACAAGCGTATCCGCGAACTCCTGCACCGTTTCCTCACTGAAAAGGGGTTTCGGGTCTCCGTCGCCGCTGATGCGGCGGAAGCGCGACGCAAGCTGGAGGGACTCGATTTCGACCTTCTGGTTCTCGACGTCATGATGCCGGGCGAAAACGGACTGCAACTGACCCAGAGCCTCTCCGAGGACAAGCGCGTTCCAGTCATCCTCCTCACGGCCCGCTCGGAGGCCGATTCCCGCATTGCAGGCCTCGAGGCCGGTGCCGACGACTATCTCGCCAAACCCTTCGATCCGCGTGAACTCGTGCTGCGCATCAACAATATCCTGAAGCGCAACAGCAATCCGGACCAGCCGAAGATCGACCAGGTGATGTTCGGCCCTTACACCTTCTCGTTCCTGCGCAAGGAATTGCGCAAGGGTGCAGAAGTGATCCGGCTGACCGATCGCGAACAGGAAATCATGTACTTGTTCGCCACACGCGCCGGTGAGACTATTCCCCGCCATGAACTGGTGGCGGAGGATACCGATGTCGGCGAACGCACAATCGACGTGCAGATCAACCGCCTTCGACGGAAAATCGAGGACGATCCCGCCAATCCGCTATGGCTGCAGACGGTGCGTGGCATCGGCTATCGCCTCAGTATGGACTGAGACGACAGGACGCCCCGGCTTTGAGCGCCGGGGAAACGGAGGCCCATGACGCTCTTCGACCAGATCCGCAGGGACCGGGAAAAAGGTCCAGCCACAGGCTTTGCCGTCGCCACCCGCTGGCTGCGCTACCGGCTTCCGACGGGACTCTTCGCGCGCTCGATCCTGATCATCATTCTGCCCATGCTAATCCTGCAGACGGTCGTTGCCTTCGTCTTCATGGAGCGACACTGGCAACTGGTCACAGAGCGTCTGTCGGCTGCCGTCACACGCGACATTTCCGCAGTCATCGAACTGCTCGATCGCTATCCGGGTGCTGAAGATTTTGACCAGATCGTCGATGTCGCCGCCAGCCGGTTGAACCTGATCGTCTCGCGCGAACCGGGCACAGAGCTTCCGCCCCCGCGGCCCCGGCCGTTCTTCTCGATTCTGGACCAGATCCTGTCAGACGAAATCGAGCGGCAGATCCGTCGCCCCTTCTGGATCGACACCGTCGGCGATTCACGCCTGGTCGAGATCCGCATCGTGCTCGGCGACAATACGCTGCGCATTCTCGCCCGACGCAGCGAGGCCTACGCCTCCAACACGCATATCTTCCTCGTCTGGATGGTCTCGACTGCGCTCGTGCTGATCGTCATCTCCATCCTCTTCCTGCGCGGCCAGATCCGACCGATCCTTGCACTCGCGGATGCGGCGGAAAGCTTCGGCAAGGGACAAAGGCCGCCGGGCGGATTTTCGCCCCGCGGCGCCGACGAGGTCCGTCGCGCCGGCCTTGCCTTCATCCTGATGCGCGAGCGCATCGAACGCCAGATTGAGCAGCGGACCGCGATGCTGGCCGGCGTCAGTCATGATCTGCGCACCATCCTGACCCGCTTTCGCCTGCAACTGGCTCTGACCGGCGATGGACCCGAACTGGACAGCCTGAACCAGGATGTCGACGACATGCAGAGCATGCTCGAGGGCTATCTCGAATTCGCCAAGGGCGAGATCGAAGAGGATGTCGGCTGCCTCGATCTGACCGTCCTGTTTTCAAAGCTCGACGACGATTTCGCCCTGCACGGCAAGACGCTGACATGGCGCATCGAAGGTGAAAGCACCGTTCAAGTGCGCCCGAATGCCTTTGCACGACTGGTGACCAATCTCGCCTCGAATGCACGCCGCTATGCAAACACACTGGAGATCGTCGCCCGGCAAACGCCGAAATGGCTGGTCGTCACATTCGACGATGACGGCCCGGGCATTCCTGCCGACTCGCGTGACGACGTGTTCAAGCCCTTCTTCCGGCTTGATGAGGCACGCAATCTGGATGCATCGGGCACCGGGCTTGGCCTCGCAATCGCGCGCGACATCGCGCGCAGCCATGGCGGCAACGTCGTGCTCGAGGACAGCCACCTTGGCGGCCTGCGAGCCGTCATCCGCGTGCCGTTGTAATCTGCGATTTTGGATGGGCGGTATAAGCCAAGAGGGCGACACGATCGCCCTGCCCGCTCACATCAGCTTTTGACCATTGGCGACAGGCCGTTCAACAGCGGTCAGCACGATTGCGCCGTTTTCGTCTTCGAAGCCGAGCGTGAGAACTTCCGAACGGAAGGGGCCAATCTGGCGCGGCGGAAAATTGACGACGCCAAGCACTTGCCGGCCGAGCAGCGTCTCCGGCGTGTAGTGCACGGTGATCTGCGCGGATGACTTCTTCACGCCGATGTCAGGGCCGAAATCGATCTTCAGCTTGAAGGCTGGCTTGCGCGCTTCCGGAAAGCTCTCGACCTCAATGATCGTGCCGACCCGGATATCGACCTTCTCGAAATCGGCAAAGGTGATGGTGGTTGTCTCCGGCGTATTCGTCACTGCGCCAGTTCCTCAGCCCTTTTGCGTGCCGCCTCGATGGCCACATCGAACAACGGCTGCATTCCGTTGGGCGCCATCAGCACGGAGAGCGCAGCCGCAGTCGTGCCGCCGGGCGATGTCACATTCTTGCGCAGCGTATCGGCAGGGTCGGGGGACTGGTGTAGCAGTTCACCAGCCCCCGCGACCGTTTCCCGCGCGAGACGCATGGCAAGGTCCGCCGGCAGGCCGGATTTCCGCCCTGCCTCTGCCATGCACTCGACGAGATAAAAAACATAGGCCGGACCGCTGCCTGAAAGCGCAGTCACGGCATTGATAGCATCTTCGCTGTCGACCCATTCGACGGGCCCGGAAACCTTGAGCAGACGATGAACCACATCGCGCTGCGCCCCGCTGACTGCGGCATTGGCGAATGCGCCGGTCACGCCGCGACCGATCATCGCTGGTGTATTCGGCATGGCGCGCACCATGGCCGCCTCGCCCAGATGGCTCTCCATCGAAGCTAATGTCTTGCCGGCCGCCACAGATACGACTGTCGTCTGCGGACCAACGAGGCTCTTCAGCCCGGGAAGAACGGCATCCATGACCTGGGGCTTCAGCGCAAGGAAGAGAATGTCAGCTTTGAGATTATCAGGCGCCGAAACCGAGTGGCGCGCGCCCGCATCGCGGATCTTCGCCATCATCGTCTCGGATGGACCGGGATCAACAATCGTTACGGAAGACCCCGGCACGCCACTCTTCAGCCAGCCGGACAGCATGGCGCCGCCCATATTGCCAGCGCCGACGAGAACGATCTGCCCGAAAGCGGATTGCGTCATGCTCAGGCTTCTCCAACCGTCTCGAACAGAACCGCGTCCATGGCGGACTTGGCGTCCATGCCGGACCAGACGACGAACTGAAAAGCCTGGTAATAGGCTTCACAAGCTTCGACGGCAGAGGAAAGAAGCACTTCGACTTGGCGATTGGTCGGCTCTGCGCCGCCGGCAAGCAGCAGCGACTGGCGGAAGATCACCACGTCCTCGTTCCGCCACAGGTCGAAATGCCCCATCAGCACCTGACCATTGACGAAGGACAGAAGGCGGATGACTTCATTGACGCGCGCCTCGGGAATCTTCAGGTCGAAGGCGGAGGCCAGATGCAGCGCTTCGAACTCCTCCATCCAGGAGAACGAGACCTGATAATCCGACCAACGGCCGGAGACGGTCATCGCGAGTTCGTCTTCGCCGGAACGCTCGAACGACCAATCATTGGTCGCAGCGACAAACTCGATCATATCGACCGGGTTCGACTGGCGTTCGACTTCCATTTCCATGAGGCTCATGCATCACCTTCTCGACCGGACGCGCCTACCCCTCCAGCAAAAGCCGGGAAACGCAGACACCAGAACCGGAAACAACATTGAAAATGATTCTTATGGACCCCAGGGTAGAAGACGCACCCTGTCCGAAACTTACGCAGGACCGTTTAGAATCATCATTTAAAATCAGTGTATAATCGCCGGACCGAAGCACCAGCCCCCTTATGCGGTTTTGCGGTTGTACCCTGTGGATGAACCTTCGGGAATCGCGTGTGATTTGCCCGATAAGCGACTCTGGCGATTGGCTTTTTAGGACCTATCCACACCCCCCAATTTTTTCCTGTATCAAACCCGCGACTTTCCTCTGCAAGGCACTGAAAACGCAAAAAGACCCGCAGCGACGAACTGCGGGCCTCCAATTTTGTCTCAAGTGATTTGCCGAGCGAGCGGCGACGCGCCTCTGGCTGTCAGCCGGCCTTACTGGCGAGCTCGGCTTCCAGCGCCTCGATCCTCTTCAGCAACTGGTCGTTTTCCTCGCGCGCCTTCAAGGCCATCTCGCGAACGACATCAAACTCTTCGCGCTTCACCACATCGAGACTGTTCAGCCAACGCTCGGCCTGGGCGTGAAATGCGGTCTCGACTTCACGGCGCACGCCTTGAGCGGCACCGGCGGCGTCCGTCATGAGCTTGGCAAAATCATCAAGGATACGGTTGGACCCTGTGGTCATGGGATGGCTCCTCTCAAAGCAAAAAGACGACGAAACACATTTCTACTGCTTGAGGTAGGACTAACGTCACTCCCATGCAAGGTTCCGCGGGTGATAATGGTCGTTGATGAGGCCGCACGCTCAAGCGATTCCGTCTTGACCGTCCCATATCGCAACGCCATTTTCGCCCAGCATCAACGAAAGTAACCCATTGTTGTCAGTTCTGGACCTTTTCGCCGCAGTGTCCTTTCCCGCGATCGATCCGATCGCATTCTCGATCGGGCCGCTTTCTGTGCACTGGTACGGTCTCGCCTATGTTGCTGGCATCCTTCTCGGTTGGCTCGTGGCCCGTGATCTCCTGAAGCGCCAGACACTCTGGCCGAACGGCACGCCGCCTGCGACCCTCCAGCAGATCGACGACTTCATCTTATGGTCTGCGATTGGCATCGTGGCCGGTGGACGGCTGGGTTATATCCTGTTCTACGATTTCGCCGCCGTTGCCGAAAATCCGATGCGCGCGCTTGAGGTTTGGAATGGCGGCATGTCCTTCCATGGCGGCTTCATCGGTGCGACGCTCGCCATGGTCTTCTTCGCCCGCAAACATGGCCTGCCGCTGTGGAGCCTGTTCGACATTGTTGCAAGCGTAGCTCCGCTTGGCATCTTTTTCGGCCGTATCGCCAATTTCATCAATGGCGAACTCTGGGGACGCCCCGCCGACCTGCCCTGGGCCATGGCCTTTCCGACCGGTGGTCCCTTCCCCCGGCATCCAAGCCAACTTTACGAAGCTGCACTCGAAGGCCTGCTGCTCTTTCTTCTGCTGCAGGCGCTTGGCCGGCTCGGCTCCCTGAAACACCCCGGCCGCATCACCGGCATATTCGTGACGGCCTACGCAGCCGCCCGGATTTTCGTCGAATTCTTCCGCGAACCGGATGCCCAGATCGGCTATCTCGTCGGCGGCTGGCTGACCATGGGCATGGTCTTGTCACTGCCAATGCTGCTGATTGGGATTGCAATCATCGCGCGATCGCTCCGCGTGGCCAATGCGACAGGGACGGAGGCATGACCATGCAGATCGAAACCCCGCTTGCCGAGAAGATCAAGTCGCTCATCGTCGCGAATGGACCGATCAGCATTTCCGATTTCTTCGCGCTCTGCCTCGCAGATCCAGAGCACGGCTACTACAAGACACGCCACCCTTTCGGCCGCGCCGGTGATTTTGTCACGGCACCGGAAATCAGCCAGCTGTTCGGCGAAATGCTGGGCGTCTTCATGATCGACACATGGCAGCGCCATGGTGAACCTCGGGACGTCCGCCTCGTCGAAATCGGCCCCGGCCGTGGCACGATGATGGCCGACATGCTGCGGGTCATAGCGCGCGCGGCACCTGGCCTTTACGAGACTGCAAACGTCCATCTCGTCGAGACGAGCGGCCTGCTGAAACTCACGCAACGGGAAAGCCTTGCCAGTCACGGTGACAAGATCACCTGGCACGACAGTTTCGACGAAGTACCGGAAGGCTTCACCCTGCTCGCCGCCAATGAACTGTTCGACGCAATCCCGATCCGCCAGTTTGTGAAGACACCGGCAGGCTTCGTCGAGCGCATGGTCGGCCTTGGCCAGGCGGGCGAACTCAGCTTCACCCTGGGAACGGCGATCCTCGATGCGTCGATGCTGCCGGAAGGCATAAGCCCGCCAGCGGACGGCGCAATCTTTGAAGTTGCGCCGGCCCGTCAATCGGTGATGCTGACCATTTGCGAACGTTTGCGCGCCTGCCATGGCACCGCGCTGATCATCGACTATGGCCACATGGTCACCAACTATGGCGATACGCTGCAGGCCGTGCGGGCCCATCAGTTCGACCCGCCGCTCGCCCATCCGGGGCTCGCCGATCTCACCAGCCATGTCGACTTCGAAAACCTCGCCCGCACAGCAGTGGCAGCCGGCATACACCTGAATGGCTGCATGCATCAGGGCGATTTTCTCGTTGGCCTGGGCATTGAGGAACGCGCCTCGGCACTTGGCCGCGGCAAGGACGAAGCGACCCAGCAAGGCATTATTGATGCGGTCACCCGGCTTGCGGCGGCCGGCAACGGCAATATGGGCGAGTTGTTCAAGGTCATGGCCGTCTCCTCGCCTGCTCTGCAACTTGCACCATTTCGGGTCAGGCATTGACAGGAGGGCGCGAGGTCGACACCATCGCGCCCGAACCGAATACGCATATTTCGAAATTTATCGAACGATTACAGGTTCTTCGACCGAATACTCACCACGGACGAAGAAGCCCTGATCGGTGGAGAACGGACCATGACGTCCCCCGAAAAACCCGGCCCGATCACCTCAAACAGCCTGTCCAATCTGAAGACCAGCGGCATTCGCCACGGCTTCTTCACCCGGCAGGGCGGCGTCTCGGAGGGCATCTATCGTGGCCTTAATGTCGGCGTCGGGTCGAATGACGAGCGCGAGCACGTCGTCGAAAACCGCCGCCGCGTCGCCGAATGGTTTCAACTTGGCCCGGATCGGCTCGCCACCGCCCACCAGGTGCACTCTCCCGATGCCGTCGTCGTCTCGGCCGATCATGACGGCACGCGACCAAAGGCAGACGCGCTGGTGACGGCGACACCCGGCATCATCCTCGGCGTTCTGACTGCAGACTGCGGCCCCATTCTCTTCGCAGACCCCGAAAACCGCGTCATCGGTGCGGCCCATGCCGGCTGGAAGGGCGCACTCGACGGCGTGCTTGAAAACACCATCGAAGCAATGATCGGGCTCGGCGCAAAGCGTGGCAGCATCCGAGCAACGCTCGGCCCATCCATATCTAGAGGCAACTACGAGGTCGGCCCGGAATTCGTCGAGCGTTTCGTCGCCCGCGACGCTGCCTACGAACAGTTTTTCACGCCATCCACGACGCCCGGTCATTCCATGTTCGATCTCCCCGCGCTGACCGTGATGCGCCTGACGAAGGCCGGCGTCGCGGCCGACTGTCTGGGACTGTGCACCTATGCGGATCCTGAGGCGTTCTATTCCTATCGCCGGACCACCCATGCCGGCGAACCCGATTATGGCCGGCAGATTTCGGCGATCGCGATGACGGAGAACTGATATGGCACTGCATTTCACCGAGGCCGAATTCGCGGAACGCCGGGCCCGCCTGACCGCGCGCATGGCAGAAGACAAGCTCGACGCCATGCTGCTCTTCGCCCAGGAGAGCATGTACTGGCTGACGGGTTACGACACATTCGGCTTCTGCTTCTTCCAGGTGCTGGTCGTGAAGGCCGACGGCAGCATGACGCTCCTCACCCGCTCGCCCGACCTGCGCCAGGCCAAGCAGACCTCGACCATCGACAATATCCTGGTCTGGGTTGACAGGATGAATGCCGATCCCACCGTCGATCTGCGCAATCTCCTCAATGATCTCGATCTTCTTGGCATGCGGGTCGGCATCGAATACGACACCCATGGCATGACCGGCCGCGTCGCGCGGCTTCTCGATAATCAGCTGAATAATTTCTGCGAAACCATCGACGCCTCCTATCTGGTCAGCGATTTGCGGATCATCAAAAGCGCTGCTGAAATTGCCAAAGTCCGGCAGGCGGCCGCACTCGCCGATGGCGCACTCGACGCCGCACGCCCGCTGATCGGTGCCGGCCGCAGCGAAGCGGATATCCTCGCCGCCATGCAGGCCGCCATCCTCGCCGGTGGCGGTGATTATGCGGCCAATAATTTTGTCATTGGTTCGGGCGAAGACGCGCTTCTCTGCCGTTACAAGTCGGGCCGTCGCACGCTCGCGGAAAACGATCAACTGACCCTCGAATGGGCCGGCGCCTCGGCCCACTATCACGCGCCGATGCTGCGAACACTCGTCATCGGCCAGCCGAGCTCGCGCCATCGCGAACTGTTCAACGCCGCCCTTGAGGGCATGAAGGCCATCGAACACGTCCTGCGCCCAGGCCACACATTCGGCGAGGTTTTCGACGTTCACGCCAAGGTAATGGACGACCGCGGCCTTACGCGGCAGCGTTTCAACAAGTGCGGCTATTCAGTCGGCGCCCGCTTTGCGCCATCCTGGATGGAGCATCAGATGTTCCTCGCCGGAAACACCCAGGAAATCCTGCCCGACATGACGCTGTTTGCCCATATGATCATCATGGACAGCGACCGGCAGACAGCCATGACCCTTGGCCAGACTTACCTGACCACCGACACGGCACCGGAGGCGCTTTCGCGACATCCGCTCGAGCTGATCCTTGCCTGACCGACCGGAACCCGCCAGTTCCGGGAGTTGACAGGCAATCTTGGGAGGCCGCATAACTCCCTGCATGAACTCAGGAAAGGATCACCCTCGGTGAGACAATCCGTATCCCCGGCGACGGGTTTGATCTTTCGCCCGACGTGGCGGTTGAACGCGACCCTCGCGCTCGCCATTTTGCTTGCGGGCTGCAATAGCACTGAGGTCATGACGCCACGCGCCGAAGTCGGCGATGGCAGCCAGACCGGCGCCTACACCCAATCGACCGGCCAGTATGCGGCAGCAGCACCGACCCAGCCCGTCCAGTCGGCGCCGCTCTCAAGTGGCGGCTACGAGCCCCCGATGCGCGGTCCCCAGAACACACTCGAAGCGCAGG
This sequence comes from Rhizobium sp. G187, assembly GCF_051549525.1. Classification (NCBI taxonomy): domain Bacteria; kingdom Pseudomonadati; phylum Pseudomonadota; class Alphaproteobacteria; order Hyphomicrobiales; family Rhizobiaceae; genus Rhizobium; species Rhizobium sp. G187. Next base: position 79,708 of record NZ_JBPUGM010000001.1, on the reverse strand, counting down.
CAGCGGCATTGGCGCAAGGCGGACAGAACCCTGCAGCCTCGCGTCCGCTCGACAACGCGGCCTATCAAGAATTTCCTGAAGCGCCGCAGTCGGATTCAAACGAGGTCAGCCAGCAGCAACAACAGCCACAACAGCCGGCGCGTGCACAGCAACAGCAGCAAGCCTCCCTGCCACCGTCCGGCGGCGCACAGGCCGCCGGCGGCACCATCCGCTTTCTCCCGATCATCGGCGCTCCGGTCCAGGCGGTCACGCCCTTGTCCCGCCAGCTCGGTGCCGAGGCCCGTGCCCGTGGCCTGACGATCAAAAGCGCCAATGATGCCAACAGCGAACATATTCTGAAGGGGTACTTCTCCGCCTTCTCCGACAGCGGCAAGGTCACCATTACCTATGTCTGGGACGTGCTTGACGCAGCAGGAGGACGCCTCCACCGCATTCAGGGGCAGGAAACCGTGCCTTCCGGGGCGAAGGATCCCTGGGCCGCCGTGCCCGCATCCGTTATGCAACAGATCGCAACCAAGAGCATGAATGAGTATATGCAATGGCGAAATGCCCAATCTGGGTAAGGCAAACAGGCCGGCTTGCGGCACGCTTGCGACACTTCTCGTTGATCCATTAACCGAAAATATGGGCGCGACGGTCCAAACCACTTGCATTCAGGGGGAACGTCGCTAAAAAGCGCCCATCTCAGCATGGTAACAGGCGGGCCAAGATGAAGGTTTTCGCAGGTAATTCGAACCGGCAACTTGCCGAAACGATCTGCTCCTATCTCAAAGTACCACTCGGCAAGGCCAGCGTCCGCCGCTTCGCAGACCAGGAAATCTTCGTCGAAATCCAGGAAAACGTCCGCGGCGAAGACGTCTTCGTGGTCCAGTCGACGTCGTTCCCGACGAACGACCATCTGATGGAATTGTTGATCATGATCGACGCCTTCCGTCGTTCCTCGGCACGCCGCATCACCGCCGTCCTGCCCTATTTCGGTTACGCGCGTCAGGATCGCAAACCTGGTCCACGCACGCCGATTTCGGCCAAGCTCGTCGCCAACCTGATCACCGAAGCTGGCGCCGACCGAGTTCTCACACTCGATCTGCATGCCGGACAAATCCAGGGCTTCTTCGACATACCGACCGACAATCTGTATGCGGTGCCGCTTCTCGCCCGGGACATCAAGGAACACTACGACACCAACAATGTCATGGTTGTGTCTCCGGACGTCGGCGGCGTGGTCCGTGCCCGATCTGTGGCCAAGCGTCTCGACTGTCTTCTGGCGATCGTTGACAAGCGCCGTGATCGGCCGGGTGAATCCGAGGTCATGAACGTGATTGGTGATGTGACGGGCAAGGACTGCATCCTGATCGACGACATTGTCGATTCCGGCGGCACCTTGTGCAACGCCGCAGAAGCGCTTCTGAAGAACGGCGCTACCAGCGTGACGGCCTACATCACCCACGGCGTACTGTCGGGCGGCGCCGTCACCCGCGTTGCCTCTTCGAAACTTCGCGAACTTGTGATCACAGACTCCATCCAGCCCACGACGGCTGTTCAGTCGGCTCACAACATTCGCGTTCTTTCGACAGCGACGCTTCTCGGCGAAGCAATCAACCGCACCAGCCTCGAAGAGTCGGTCTCCAGTCTGTTCGACTGAGCCTCTCCCAACATCAGGCACTTTACCAACGTAAGCCGCTTACCCTTGCGTAAAGCGGCTTTATTTCCTATGGCTTGTACTTCTGACGAGGCAGATGTTCATCTGCTTCACCTCCGGTCCAGATAGACGCCATGGCATTGACTGTCGACGCTCTGCTACAACACCCAAGGTTCCATGAAGTACTCATGGACCAAACGCTTGCGTTTCTCGATATTCATCAGAAAGCGCCCAAACTCGCTTCAATATTCGGGACACATCAACGCTGGATGCTCGCCCATGTCGGGATGGCACAGTATTTTCTCGATGCTGCCAGCGGGGCGACGGAACCGGTCATCGTCATGGCCCGTTTCCTCGAACAGGTCCGACGCCTCGAAATCTCCAGTGTCAACACTGCCGACGCCTTCATCAAGGAAATGCTCGCCTATGGGATCGCCGTCCAGTCGACGGCCGATGATCGCCGTCATCGTCCGGTGATCCCCGCACCCCATGCCGTCGCCGCGCTGCGCCAATGGGTCTGGGTCCACCTGCATAGCCTAGACAATTTTGACGGCGGACGACGGACGGAAGCTCTCGAACAAGACGACGCCCTCGTCCATCGCTTGCACCCCGCCATAACCGAACGCGTGCTGGCCTCGCCGATTGTCAGGTCTCCACCGCCGCGTTACGCGCTCTTCACCTGGCTCAACAGCGGTGGCGTTGTCATGGACTGGTTGATGACCAGCATCCAGTCGACGGACGACACGGCCACACGCTTCCTGACGCAGGTGCGCTCCGTGCCCCAACTGGCCGAACGCTTCCGTGTGTCCCGCACGCATCTGACCCGCAAGCTGCGTGAAGCCGAAGATCTCGGCAGCGTCGGCTGGCTTGGCAAGCGCGGCCGATCCACGATGTGGATCTCGAAGGAATTCAGGGATGAATACGACCTCTATCAGGCGGAAAAGCTCTCCCTGATCGACGCCACCTGCGTCGACTTCGGCCTCTGCTGAAGCACAGGAGGTGGGGCCCGGACTATCGCGGCGGCAGCGGACAGGCCTCGCCACCCGAAAACAGCCGGGAGCGCGTCAGGAACCGGCGTTCCCGGCCATTGTCGAGCGAGAACATGCCCCCGCGCGCCGGCACGACGTCAATGATCAATTGCGTATGCTTCCACACATCATACTGGCTACCGCTGATGTAAAAAGGCACGCCGCCAATCTCGCCTAGCTGCACATCGGTCTCCCCGACGCGGTAATCGCTGGCCGGATAACACATCGGCGAGGACCCGTCGCAGCATCCGCCGGATTGGTGAAAGAGGATGTCGGGATGGTCCTTCCGGATCTCGGCGAGGAAGGCGAGTGCGGCATCGGTCGCGATCACCCGGGGTTCGCCTGGATTTGGGTTGATGGTCACGGCGGCTCCTTCTGAGCGTATAACAAGGAGGCACCCTCCCCTTGCGAGGGAGGGGCGGCACGCAGTGCCGGGGTGGGGTGATCCTTTATTTGGCAGGACCATCACCCCCACCCGCAGCTTCGCTGCGACCTCCCCCTCAAGGGGAGGTATGAAGCCTCAGAAGAACCCCAAAGCTTTCGGGCTATAGCTCACCAGCATGTTCTTGGTCTGCTGATAGTGGTCGAGCATCATCTTGTGGGTCTCGCGACCGATACCCGACTGCTTGTAGCCACCGAAGGCGGCATGGGCAGGATAGGCATGGTAGCAATTGGTCCAGACGCGGCCCGCCTGGATGTTCCGGCCGAAGTTATAGCAACGGTTGGCATCGCGGCTCCACACACCGGACCCGAGGCCATAGAGCGTGTCATTGGCGATTTCCAGCGCCTCGGCATCGTCCTTGAAGGTCGTGACGGAGACAACCGGCCCGAAGATCTCCTCCTGGAAGATCCGCATCTTGTTGTGGCCCTTGAACACCGTTGGCTTGACGTAATAGCCCCCAGCCAGATCGCCCGCCAGGGTGTTGCGCTCACCGCCGATCAGAACCTCGGCGCCTTCCTGCCGGCCGATATCCATATAGGACAGGATCTTTTCCAGCTGCTCCGACGAGGCCTGCGCGCCGATCATCGTCGACATGTCGAGCGGATCGCCCTGCTTGATCGCAGCGACGCGCTTCAGTGCTTTTTCCATAAAGCGATCATAGATCTTCTCATGCACCAGCGCGCGGCTCGGGCAGGTGCAGACCTCCCCCTGGTTGAGGGCAAACATTGCGAAGCCCTCAAGCGCCTTGTCGAGATAGTCATCATCCTCGCGCATGACGTCCTCGAAGAAGATGTTGGGCGACTTGCCGCCCAGTTCCAGCGTCACCGGAATGAGGTTCTGGCTGGCATACTGCATGATTAGACGGCCGGTCGAGGTTTCGCCGGTAAAGGCGATCTTGGCGATCCGCGGGCTGGTCGCGAGCGGCTTGCCGGCTTCCAGGCCAAAGCCGTTGACGATGTTCAGCACGCCCGGCGGCAGGAGATCGGCGATCAGTTCGGCCAGCACCAGGATCGAGGCCGGTGTCTGTTCCGCAGGCTTCAAGACGACGCAGTTTCCGGCCGCCAGTGCCGGGGCCATTTTCCAGGCCGCCATCAGGATCGGGAAGTTCCACGGAATAATCTGGCCGACGACGCCAAGCGGCTCATGGAAGTGATAGGCGATCGTATCATGATCGACTTCGCCGATTGTCCCTTCCTGGGCGCGGATGCAGGAGGCGAAATAGCGGAAGTGATCGATCGCAAGCGGAATATCGGCGGCCATGGTCTCGCGCAATGGCTTGCCATTGTCCCAGGTCTCGGCCTTGGCCAAAAGCTCGAGATTGTCCTCCATCCGCTGGGCAATCTTCATCAGGATGTTGGAGCGGTCGGTCGAGGACGTCCGCCCCCATTTATCCTTGGCCGCATGGGCCGCATCAAGCGCCAGATTGATGTCATGTTCATCGGAGCGGGCCACTTCGCAGAGCTTGCCCCCGGTAACCGGCGTCGTGTTTTCGAAGTACCGACCATTGACCGGCTCGCGGAATTCGCCGCCGATGAAGTTGCCGTATTTCAGCTTGAACGGCGACGCCGCGATAGTCTGCACCTGGATATTCATGCTGTCATCCTCCCGTTGCTGAACCCCTCCTCGGGTTCGATGGGACAATGATTGCCGTGAAAACTCCGCGATAGAAGTGCAGCAAAATCATGCTGCGCCGCACTCTGTGTCAGGCCTGCGACACAGCGACGAGCGTCATTGAAGGTTCAGACGCTTGATCTTCCGATGCAGTGTCGCGCGGCTGATGCCCAGTGTCTGTGCAGCGAGAGAGACATTGCCCTGCGCGCGCGACAAGGCGCGGCGAAGGGCTGCCCGTTCGGCATCCTCCAGATCGCTGATCACGCTACCCCGCGTCTCACGCAGCACATCGGCGGCCGGCACACCTTGGGCGATCGTGCCGTCATCAAGCTTGAGCGCCTGCCGGGCTGCCCGCGTTGCACCCAGTATGAGATCGTCGCTATCCACCGCAATAAGGGCCGACATCGAATTGGCCTGCGGCACAACGACAATACGCGCGCCGTTGAACGCCTGGCGGAAGAGATTGCTTTCGACGCGCATGGCCGCATCCCGCACTGCTTGGGAAAGGATGGCGAGCGTCATCTCCGAAACATCGTTTCGGCAGGTCGAGACGTCGAGTGCGGCGGCGACTTGGCCGAGATGGTCCCGGATCGGCGCCGTTACGCAGGAGAGCCCAATATTGGCACTCATGAAATGTTGGTCGCGATGAATGACGACGGAGCGTTCGTCGGCCAGTGCCGTGCCGATGCCGTTTGTCCCGACACTTGCTTCGCTCCACACATTCTGCTGCCACAGACCCAATGCGCGAAATTCGACGTCATCGCCGGCTGCGCCACGTCGGTCGACAACAATGCCGTCTGTATCGGCCAATACGATGCAGCAGCCCGAGCGACCGATGGTTTGATAGAGCCGGTCGACCTCTTCGGCGGAACTGCCGATCAGCCGCTCCATTCGCTCACGGGCTTCGCGAAAGACGGCCTCATCCACCTGATAAGGTTTCCGCGCTTCCTCCGGCTGCAAATTGTAGAGATTGACGCAACGGCTCCACGATGCAGCAACCGGCGACGTGACCGCGGCGGCCTTGTTTTGCGTCGTGGAGTAGACGCGCTCGGTATGGCTCAGTTCCTGCCGCATCGGCTCCTCCCAAAGCGCAATGGTGAGTATGACCTTTCACTGCGATCTTGCAACAGGCGTCGTTGGAAGCAAGAACTAACAGATTTCACGGGGAGAACCTGTCGCACATATGCGACATATCCAAAGTCTTTCGCGTCCAGTCAGGCAGCAATCGGGTTTCCGTCCGACGATGCGTCAGTCTGGTCGTCAAGTGCACGATCAGACTCCAACCGATCGGCCGGGTTCACGATATCCTGAAGGAGACCAACAGGCAGCGGCTTGCCATAGAAATAGCCCTGAACCTGATCGCAGCCCTCTTCCTGCAGGAAACGCAGATGGTCGAGGTTCTCGACACCCTCGGCGAGTACGGGAATGTCGAGGCTCTGCGCCAGAATGAGCGTCGAACGGACGATCGCGGCCGACTGCCTGTTTTCGGTGACGCCATCGATGAAGCCCCGATCGATCTTGATCTTGTCAAACGGGAAGAGCTGCAGGGTCGACAGCGAGGAATACCCAGTGCCATAATCGTCCATGGCAATCTTCACACCGATCGCCTTCAGCTGGCGGATGATCGACAGGGCATGCTGCTGGTCGTCGATGATCCCCGATTCCGTAATTTCGAGCTCCAGGCGCTCCGGCGCCAGCCCTGTTTCAGCAAGGATATTGCGCACGCGCACCGGAAAACTCGAAGCGGCGAGTTGCTTGGGCGCGACGTTGACGGCGATCCTCAAAGGGTTCTTCCAGGTTGCCGCCTCAATGCAGGCCTGGTGCAACACCCAATCACCCAGCTCCATGATAAGGCCGCTGCGCTCCGCGATCGGGATGAAATCGGATGGCGAAACGAGTCCCCGGACAGGATGTCGCCAGCGCAGCAACACTTCGAGACCGACAACCTCTCCGGTATGCGTGTCATTCTGCTTCTGAAAATAAAGTTCGAACTCGTTGCGCTTGAAGCCGAGCCGCATGTCAAGCGCCAGCGCGCTGCGCTCTCGCGCCGCATGATCCATGGATTCGTCGAAAAAGCAGATATTGTTCGATCCGAGAGCCTTGGCCCGGTACATCGCCGTGTCCGCCTGGGCCAGCAGCTCGTCAATGGTGGACGCATTGTCGGGATAGACTGAAATCCCGATGCTGGTACCAATCGACAGGGTCTGCTCCTCCCACTGGATCGGCACAGAGAGATCCTCGACGATCCGCCGCGCCAAAAGTTCGGCCTGACCGTCTGTAAACATAATGGGAGACACCGCCGTAAACTCGTCTCCGCCGATGCGCGCCACATACTCATTTGGGTGCATACGCTTTCCCAGTCGCTCTGCAACCACGCGCAGAACATGGTCCCCTGCGGCATGACCATGCACGTCATTCACTTCCTTGAAGCGGTCGAGGTCGAAGGCCAGCACATAGATTCGATCGTGCCGTGAATCTGGGGTATCGATCAGGTGCGCCAAGCGTTCAATGAAAGCCGTGCGGTTCGGTAAGCCTGTGAGCGCGTCATGCAATGACAGCTGCCGATAGCGTTCGACCGCCGAACGATGCGACTGCCGGTCGATCACGTAAGTCATCGAGCCGATCGTCAGGATCATCAGGCTGACCACCAAGATCACGACGGTCATGACGCTTTCAGGAAGCGCATTCTGTGGCATCACCGCAGCGGCGTCTGGCACGACGGTCACCCCCGTCATGCCGATAAAATGGGTCGAGGCAATCGCCAGGATCATGGCCAGCGCACCGCCATAGCGGCAGTAGCGCGTGATCGAACGCGCAATCCGGCTCGTTGCCAGTGCTCCGAAGACACCCGCTGCAACCAGCGACGCTGCGACATAAGTCTGATCCCAGACGATATGCCCCTGAACTTCGTAGCCGGACATGCCAACATAATGCATCGCTGCAATGCCAGCGCCCATGACGGCACCACCAGCCTCGACGAGAAAGCTGCGTGGAGCGGCGGCCGCGATCGCAAATCCCGCACCTGTGACGACGATTGCAAGCACCAGCGAGACCAGCGTTGCCGTCGGCTCATAGCCCGCACCCAGCGGCGATCGATATCCCATCATCGCAATAAAATGCGTCGTCCAGATGGATGCGCCGCCGATAAAGCTTGTCAGAAAGATCCAGCTGACGCGCGTCAGGCCACGCGTATTGCGCACACGACTAAACAACCGCATCGTGAGATACGAGCCGAGCACGCAGACCAAGACAGCTGCGAACAGAGAAACGGGCTCATGCTCGAAGGCAATGCAGCTGAGAACAGAAAGCATATTGCGGTAACCCTGGATTTTGACAGAGAGCAAAATAGCATTAGCGGGTTGCGAAATGTTGACCGGACATGGTTACCTGCTCGGTAACCGTTCAATCCTGGCGTCTCGCAACCAGACACGCCCAAACCCCACCAAAGAACGCGGAAAACCTTGCCATTGCAGAGCATCTGGTCTATAGGCGCCCGATCCGCACAGACACCCTTGGAGGCAATGCGGATGAAGCCTTCGGGCTTCCGGTCCGGTTCATGCCAAAAACAGGTGGCCCGGGCTCTCCAGTAACTTGAAAGGAAAAGCCATGAGCCACGATACTTACGAGCTCAAGGCCGTAGCACGCGAACGGGTTGGTAAGGGGTCCTCCCGCGAACTTCGCCGCAACGGTTTGATTCCGGCTGTCATCTATGGTGACAAGCAGGCCCCGATTTCGATCTCAATCAACACGAACGAGATCACCAAGCGCATCCATGCCGGCGGTTTCATGACCACCGTCGCCATCATTGACATCAATGGCGAAAAGATCCGCGTTCTGCCGAAGGACTACCAGCTCGACGTCGTTCGTGATTTCACGATGCACATCGACTTCCTGCGCGTCTCGGCAAACAGCCAGGTTTCGGTTCAGGTTCCGGTTCACTTCATCAACGAAGAGAAGTCCGCGATCAAGACCGGCGCCGTCCTCAACATCGTGCGCCACGAAGTTGAGCTGCACTGCCCGGCTTCCGACATTCCGGAATTCCTGACGGTCGACCTCGCTGGCCTCAAGGTCGGCGACAGCGTCCATATCTCAGCCGTCAAGCTGCCGGCTGGCACCTCGCCGGTTATCGGCGATCGCGACTTCACCATCGCGACGATCGTTGCCCCTGCAGGCGGCGTAGCTGAAGAAACGACCGAAGGCTGAGCCTTTCGTTCATCGGCCTATTCTGCAACCCGCCCCCTTCGGAGGGCGGGTTTTCTATTTTAAGGAGAATTCCATTAGCAACCACCGGATTTAAGGCTGCTTCTTTCAGTGAGCTTTAACGCTTTACTGAGACCGTGCCTCCTCGACATGCGACAAGGGACACCGTCTGACATGAACAACCGACCGCCACGGCACGGAATGGACGCGCAATGACGCGATCGGTGCAGAGCCGGTTCCTTGCCATGGTGGCCTTGGCCTTTTCGGTCATCGTCGTACCGCTCTTCGCCCTCTTCCTCAATCTGGCAACGGATCGCGCGTCTCGCGAACTCCAGCAGAATCTCGAAGTCCTGATCGAGGCGAATGCCCAGGCCTTGGCAAAACCGCTCTGGGACTTCGACACGGAAAGTGTCGAGCAGATCACCGCGACGATTGTGTCGAACAGTAGCGTCAACAGCGTCAGGGTCGAAGATCTGTCCGGCGGCATCAAGGTCTCGCGACCAGCCTTGCCGCGGTGGTCGAAGAATGGTCTTGCCAATCTTTCGCGCGAGATTTTCTACCAGGCCGTGGAAGGCCCCAAGCCCGTCGGCAAGATTACCCTGTATTATAGCCGCATCGACATGTTCTCCTCGCTGAGGCAGGCGGAAGTCATGTTGATCGGCATTTTTGCACTGGCCGTCCTCGGAACCGTCTGTGCCGCCGTCTTTGGTCACCGGTTGATGGTCATGCGCCCCCTGCTGAAGCTGACCGCTGCCATTGAAGCCACGCGCCGCCTCGGTTCGCGTCATCACGTCGACTGGCAGTCGAACGATGAAATCGGCCGCCTCGCCCGCAGCTTCAATGCCATGCAGATCAAGCTGGAGAACGAGGAAGCGGAACTGCGCCTCGCCCACCGGCGCACCACGGACGTCTACAATCTGACACCGGCCATGCTGTTCTCCTTGGACGACGAGGACCGGATCACCGGCGTCAGCGACTACTGGCTGCTGGCGACAGGCTATCATCGCCGGGAAGTCGTCGGCCGCCGCTTCGTCGAACTCGTGCCTGATGATGACCAGGAGGCCTATCAGGAGCTGCGCAACACCCGCAGCGATTCCGGCGTCCTGGAGGCAACGACCCGGTTTGTATGCGCCGACGGCACCATCAAGGACGTGCTGATTTCAGAGACGACCCGAGACGGGGAGACGGCGGACGAGCGCATATCGCTCAGCGTCATGACCGATGTCACGGCACTCAAGCAGTCGGAAGCGCGCAACCGGCTTCAGGCCATTACCGACCACCTGACCGGTCTGAAGAACCGCAAGGGTTTCGAGCTTTCCCTCGACGCCCAGATCCTGCGCACGGACGCTGCCGGAGACGAACTGGCATGCCTCTTCGTCGATCTGGACCGATTCAAATGGATCAACGATAATCTTGGCCATCAGGCCGGCGATGACGTTCTGGCACGCTTCGTCAAGCAGATGCTGCCACTCCTCCCCGCGGGCGCGACGGCGGCCCGTCTTGGTGGCGATGAATTTGCGATCCTCCTCCGCGCCCATGATGCCGAGGCCTCTGCCCTCGACGTGGCCGCCTCTCTCTGCGCGCTCTTTGCCGACCCGATGATCATCGAAGGCTCCACCGTACGCCTGAGCGCCAGCATCGGCATTGCCATCTATCCGCGCCACGCACAAAACGCAGCCGAACTTCTGCAGAAGTCGGACATGGCCATGTACAGCAAGAAGCGCGACGGCAAGAATGGTGCTGTGGTCTATGATCCATCCATGCAGGACCACACCCGCCACCGGGCAGAGCTTGAGCAGGACATCGAGGAAGCACTGGAGCACGACTGGCTCGAAGCCTATCTCCAGCCGATCATCGACATGACCTCAGGGCGGGTGACCGGCTACGAGGCGCTCATGCGGCTCGTGCATCCCGAGCGCGGTATCATGCCGCCCGCAGAGATCATCGCAGTCGCCGAAGAAACCGGCGCCATCGGGCGCCTCGGCGGACGCGTTCTGGAGCGCGCAGTATCCAATCTCGCACGCATCAGCGCAGAAACCGAAGACGACCAGACCTATCTTGCGATCAATTTCTCGCCGCAGCAATTCGACCGCTCGCTTCCGGTTCGCATCGCGGCCCTGATTGGGGAATATGGCATCGCGCCGCATCGCATAGTCATCGAAATCACCGAGGCGACGCTGCTCCACGACAACCCACAGATCCGGCTGATCCTCGACGAATTCAGCCGCTTCGGCTATCGCCTGGCGCTTGACGACTTCGGCACCGGCTATTCGTCCCTGAGCTATCTCAACCGTTTCCCGGTCGACATCGTCAAGATCGACCAATCCTTCATCCGCTCCTTGACCGAAGACGATCCGGAGCAGCGCCACAAGAGCCGCATGCTCGTCGAAGGGATCACGGCGATCTCGCACAAGATGCAATGCAGCGTCGTGGCCGAGGGCATCGAGACCGAGGAACAGCGCAGCATTCTGTCAGGCTTCGGCGTCGACTATGGTCAGGGCTATCTCTTTGCCCGACCACAGCCGCTTTCCGCCTTGCTCGATGCCGCTCGCAAGAACCGAACCCACCCACGCAAGGTGTCGGCGGGTTGATTTAAACAGTGAAAGGGACCCTGCCATGAGAGTTTTGGCCATCATGCTTGCACTCGCGGCGGGCCCAGCCACCGCCGCAGACAAGATCTTCTTCACGACCGAAGACTACCCGCCCTACAATTTTCGCGTCGGAGAGGAAATCAAGGGGGCTGGCTATGCTCAGCTGCTGCTGATGATGAAGGATGTCGGTATCGATTATTCAATCGAGATGATGCCCTGGGCGCGCGCCATAGCCCTCGCCCAGTCGGAACCGATGCATTGCGTCTTCACCGCTGCGCATATTCCCGAACGCGACAAGCTGTTCAAATGGGTCGAACCCATTGATGTCGGCCGGAATTTCATGGTCGCGGCGAAGAATAGTGGTGTGAAGGTGAAATCCATCGACGATTCGAAGTCCTACATCGTCGGCACCCAGCGCAACGATTACACGCAGACCATCCTCGAAAAGGAAGGTTTCGCCAAGATTGACCTCGCAACCGATCTGAAGCTGACGCTGAAGAAGCTCACCAGCGGGCGCATCGACCTGATGCCTATGTCAGAGCAACACTATGTGGAACTGGTCGAACGCGGCGAGCCGGTGGAGGCACAGTTCGTTTTCTCCCAGCAGACCTTCGCCATTGCCTGCAACATCGATTTCCCCGACGAAATCCGAGACAAGATGCAGGCGTCGCTCGATCGCATGATCGCGGATGGCACGCAGGCCCGCATTTTCCAGGAGCACGACCTGCGCTACACCGACTTCGGGCAGGACAAGCCAACGCCATGAGCAATGCCGCATCGCTGAAACCGGCTTGACAACGACACCGTTTCGCGGTCGTGGAAGGACCTGAACGGCGGCGAGCACGGAAAGAACGGTATGATCATCCTCGCGGGTCTCGGAAATCCGGGTCAGCAATACGCAAAGAACCGACACAACATCGGTTTCATGGCCGTGGACGCGATCCAGCGCCGGCATGGATTTTCGCCCTGGGCCAAGAAGTTCAAGGCCGAGATCGCCGAAGGCACGCTTGCCGGTGAGAAGGTCATGCTGGTTAAGCCGCAGACCTTCATGAATCTGTCCGGCGAAAGCGTCGGCGAAGCGATGCGCTTCTACAAGCTCGGCCCCGAGGCGATCGTCGCCATCTATGACGAGCTCGACCTCATGCCCGGCAAGGCCCGCATCAAGACCGGCGGTGGCCATGGCGGGCACAACGGCATCAAGTCGCTCGACGCCCATTGCGGACTGAACTACCGGCGGCTCCGCCTCGGAATCGGCCATCCGGGCGACAAGTCGAAGGTGCACAACCATGTCCTCGGCGACTTCGGCAAGCTCGATGCCGAATGGCTGGATCCACTTCTGGAAGCACTGGCCGACAATGCCGACATGCTGGTCAGGGGGGAAGATTCCCAGCTGATGAACAAGCTGGCCCTGGCAACCGGGGGAAAGACCGAGGACGAGAAACCGGCAAAAGCGCCGAAGGGCGCGCCAGCAGGCCAGTCCCATATTCGCCAGGCCCGCAATTTCGCCCAGCCGAAGAAACTTCCAGAGACCGGCCCCATGGCCGAAATGCTGAAGAAGATGTTCGGCGCCAAGGGCGATTGAGACGAGGCACACGCCGGCCTCTCGCCCGGCACTGCATATGAAACACGCGCATTATCGATCAGGACATGCCATGAGCCACGACATTACCACCGACCTCGTCACCCTGCGCGACTACTGGCGCTACGCGATTTCGCGCTTCAACGCCGCCAATCTCAGCTACGGCCATGGCACGCTGAACGCCGTCGATGACGCTGCCTTCCTGGTGCTCGATAGTCTCGACCTGCCGATCGACACGCTGGATCCCTTCCTCGACGCCAGGCTCTTGGCCACAGAGCGCCATCTGCTGGCCGAGCGGATCGAGGCGCGCGTGTCGACCCGCAAGCCGTCCGCCTATCTCACTGGCCGGTCCTATATCCAGGGCATGCGCTTCTTCGTCGACGAACGCGTCATCGTGCCGCGCTCGCATATCGGCGAGATCCTGTTCAACGAATATGGCGACGATTTCGAATCGAGTTTCCTGCCCGATCCCTTCGCTGTCGAAAGCGTCGTCGACATCTGCACCGGCTCCGGTTGCCTCGCCATTCTCGCCACGCGCTTCTTCCCGCTGGCAACGGTTGATGCCGTCGACTTGTCCGAAGATGCGCTGGTCGTTGCCGCAAAGAACCGCGAAGCCCACGGCGTTGAAGACCAGCTTGCCCTGCATCAGGGCGACCTGTTCACACCTCTTGCCGGGCGCAAGTTCGATCTCATCATCACCAACCCGCCCTATGTCGACCACGAAGCCATGGACGCCTTCCCGGCCGAATACCGCGCCGAACCCGCCATGGCCCATGACGGCGGCGAAGACGGTCTGGACCTCGTCCGCACCCTCATCGTCGAGGCGCCAAAGCACCTCAACCCCGGCGGCGGCATGCTCTGCGAAATCGGCCGCGGCCGCGACATTCTCGAAGCCGAGTTCCCGGACCTCGATTTCCACTGGGTCGAAACATCGGAAGAAGAAGACGCGGTGTTCTGGATCAGCGCCGAAGCGCTTGGTGTGAAGGGCTGAGCCGGAACGCCCGGCTCACCACCACGCGAAGGTCTCGACGCGATACCAGAAGAGATCGACGAGTGCCGCCAGGCTGCTATCGATGCAGTATGCTGCGATCTTTGACGCGCCGGGACTTAAGAGAAGGGTCAGGAATCCGCTGAAGGTACACCAACGGACGGACAGTCCGAGGTTATGCAGGCTGTCGAGCCGGTAATATCCCGCCTCGTTATACTCCGTTCCAAACAGCCGATCCTTCCAGTCGTAACCGTCGCTGATGATCAGATCCATCGTAGGGCGGTCAGACAGGCGGTCCGGCAGGATGTTGAAGACGGCGCGAACAACATGTGCAACGACGCCGAAGGCGGCAGACAGCAGAAGTGCCACGGCATAGTGCCATGTCGCGGCCTCCGGCAGACTGTTGAGATCGGGCGTCATCATGCCAGTGTATGCGCCAGAGGTATGCAATTCGTTGACGGGAGGCCGTCTACGCGGACAACGCAAGGCCAGGACAGTCTCACGCAGGCGATGAACTAAATGGCTTGGCGAGCAGCCCCTCTGCGAGCGCCTGGAATGCCACCTGCGCCCGTGGCAGCACCTCCCCCGGTTTATCGCTGGCTGCAACCCACATGGCCGCGTTCAATGCCGCACCGCTGATGAGCCGCGCCGCAGCTTCGGCATCGACCGGCTTGAGCACAGCTTCCGCCATCAGACCTTCGATCGCGGCGCGGGTGACCTGGAGGCAGGAATTCTGACTTGGCCATTGCGACGGATCACCGAGCACCGCCGGTCCGTCGAGCAGAACAATCCGCTGCACTTCCGGATCAAGCGCCATCTCGATATAGGCGGCGCCTTCGGCCAGAAGCGCATTCCACCCCTCGCCTGCCGCCGCACCCCGCGCCTTGGCGCGTTCGGCCATCTCGGTATCGATCTGGTCGACGACCGCAGCGAACAGCCCCCGCTTGTCGCCGAAGTTGTGGTAGAGAGCCCCCCGCGTCAACCCCGCTTCCGCTGTCAGCACATCCATGGAGGCTGCTGCATACCCCTTGTCTGCAAAGGCCTTTCGCGCAGCCGCAATCAGCTTGGCGCGGTTTTCCTCCATGCTTTCCAAACGACTGCGCTTCAAAACACACTCCGAATTTCACATACACACCGTATGTCAACTTGACATACGAGCCGTATGCAAATAACTCTACATACGCAACGTATATGAAATCCAAAGGACCTAGCCAAGCGGCATTTCACCGACCCGACCCCGGGCGGAACGATCCCGCATGCCCGAAAGGAAACCGATGACCCGCCCGCACCCCATCTTTCCCGCCAAACGCCACGCCCTATACGAAGAGCACGGCTATTCCGCCGCGATCCGATCCGGCGACCTGCTCTTCGTCTCGGGCCAAGTGGGAAGCCGCGATGATGGCACGCCTGAACCGGACTTCGAAGCCCAGGTCCGCCGCGCCTTCGCTAATCTTAAGGCCACACTGGAAGCGGCCGGCTGCACATTCGCAGACCTGGTCGACGTAACGAGTTTCCACACCGACCCGGAAAAGCAATTCGGCACGATCATGAAAGTGAAGGCCGGGATCTTCCCCGCCCCGCCTTACCCCAACTGGACGGCAATCGGCGTGAACTGGCTCGCAGGCTTCGATTTCGAGATCAAGGTAATCGCGCGCATTCCGGGCACTGATTGAGACCATCAGGTCAGCACAGATGGGTCGAAACGGAGGGAAGCCCTCACTCCTCCGGTTCCGCCGTAAACAACAGCGGCATGCCCGCCTCCTTGGCCAGGTCCATCGCCTCCGTGACCTTGGTCTCGGCGATCTCGCGGGTGCAGACGACAACCACAGCCGAGCCGAATTTATGCGCGGTCATCATAACGCGATGGCCTGCCTCCTCGCTCATCCGGAACACGACCTTCAACACGATGGTCACGAAGTCGCGCGGCGTGTAGTCGTCATTGTGCAGGATGACCCTGTAGAGCCGTGGTTTTTCAACCTTTGGCCTGGTTACCGTCTTCGGCGTCAGCACGGTATCTCTTGCCATCGAACCTCCAGCAACTTGAGGGCTCCAATGCCCACAACACTTGACCATGCCCCTCCTATACCTCATAGGCGTGGGCAACGAAAATCCATCCCGAGCAGGTATATAGAGCCATGGGCTTCAAATGCGGTATCGTCGGGCTGCCGAATGTCGGCAAGTCCACACTCTTCAACGCGCTGACCAAGACGGCGGCAGCCCAGGCAGCCAATTATCCCTTCTGCACGATCGAGCCGAACACCGGTGAAGTTGCCGTTCCCGATCCGCGCATGAAGAAGCTCGCGGACATCGCGGGCTCGAAGGAAATCATCCCGACCCGTATCTCCTTCGTCGATATCGCCGGCCTCGTGCGCGGCGCATCGAAGGGCGAAGGTCTCGGCAACAAGTTCCTCGCCAACATCCGCGAAGTCGATGCCGTCGTCCACGTGCTGCGCTGCTTCGAAGATGATGACATCACGCATGTCGAGGGCAAGATCAATCCGGTCGGCGATGCCGACACGATCGAGACCGAGTTGATGCTCGCCGACCTTGAAAGCCTGGAACGTCGCGTCGAGCAGACCCGCAAGCGCGCCGCCTCCAAGGACAAGGAATCGCTGGCCCAGCTTCCCGTCATGGAAGCGGTCATCAAGCTTCTCAACGAAGGCAAGCCGGCTCGCATCCTGTTGAAGACGCTGGCCGCCGACGAGATCGAAGTCTTGAAGGGCCTCAACCTTCTCACCTCGCATCCGGTCCTTTATGTCTGCAACGTCGCCGAGGGCGACGCTGCAACCGGCAACAAGCACACCGAGGCCGTCGCCAAGATGGCAACGGAACAGGGTGCGGAATGCGTGATCATCTCGGCTGCCATCGAAGCCGAAGTCGCCCAGCTGCCGGAAGAGGAAGCCACCGAATTCCTCTCCGCACTTGGCCTCGATGAAGCCGGCCTCGACCGCCTGATCCGCGCGGGTTACCACCTGCTCGACCTCATTACGTACTTCACGGTCGGCCCGAAGGAATGCCGCGCCTGGACCATCGTCCGCGGCACCAAGGCACCCCAGGCCGCTGGCGTCATCCACACGGATTTCGAGCGCGGCTTCATCCGTGCCTTCACTATCGCCTATGACGACTACATCGCCTACAAGGGCGAAGTCGGCGCCAAGGAAGCCGGCAAGGGCCGCGATGAAGGCAAGGAATACGTGGTCAACGATGGCGACGTCATCCACTTCCGCTTCAACACCTGAAGCAAGCGACAAGGCGCCTCCCACGAGGCGCCTTTTTTATGCGCCTCAGATAAAGTTCACACTTGAACATATCGGGAGACTGCGCAGACTGTCGCAAAGCGAGGAAGACATGACAGCACCCGACAAACTTCACCATGAGGACTTCACGGAAGGCCAGCGCTTCGACCTCGGCCCACGAACCGTGACCGCCGAGGAGATCATTGCCTTCGCCCGCGAGTTCGACCCGCAGCCCATGCATCTCTCCGAAGAAGCCGGCAAGGCGAGCATCCTTGGGGGCCTGTCCGCCTCCGGCTGGCACACATCCAGCATCTTCATGCGCATGATGATTGACGCCTATCTGCTGTCCACGGCCTCCGAAGGGGCGCCCGGCATTGATGTCATGCAATGGCGCAAGCCCGTGCTCGCAGGCGATACGCTGTCTGGCCATTCCACCGTCCATGCTGTGCGGCCCATGCGTTCGAGACCGCATCTCGGAATCGCGACCTTCGACCATGAACTGGTGAACCAGCGCGGTGAAACCGTGCTTTCCGCCCGCAACTCGATCATGATCCGCCGACGCGAAACCGGGGAGATACCCGCATGAGGATGCTCGATCTCTATCCCGCAGGCACAAGGCTCGAACTCGGCTCCGTCACCTTCACCGCCGAAGACATCATCCGCTTCGCCGAACAATTCGACCCGCAGCCCTTCCACATTGATGCGGAAGCGGCAAAGCACTATGTTTTCGGGGCGCTCTGCGCCTCGGGCTGGCACACATGCGCCAACTGGATGAAGTGTTTCATCGGTGTCATCGGGCGCGAGATTGCCCGCCTGAAAGCCGAAGGCATCGCCCCGCCGAAGCTCGGCCCCTCCCCTGGCTTTTCCGAACTACAATGGTTGAAGCCGGTCTATGCCGGCGATACGATCACCTTCTTCATGACACCGATCGATAGCCACAGCGTACAGGGTCGAAACCGTTACATCCTCAATTCAGCCGTAAGCGAAGGCATCAACCAGCACGGCGAGCCAGTGCTGCGCTTCAAAAGCAATTTGATCGAATTCTTCCCCGACGAGGAGACCGCCGCATGACCGTCCACGATTTTACCGCCACCACGATCGACGGAAAAGAACGCAGCCTGAAGGACTATGCCGGCAAGGTCCTCCTGATCGTCAATACGGCGAGCGCATGCGGTCTGACACCGCAATATGAGGGTCTGGAGGCACTAAACGACACCTATCCGGATCTCGTCGTGCTTGGCTTCCCCTGCAACCAGTTCGGCGCACAGGAGCCCGGTACCGAGAGGGAGATCGCCCACTTCTGCGAGACACGCTTCGCCGTCACCTTTCCGCTCTTTGCCAAGGTCGAGGTCAATGGCCCAGGTAGCCATCCAATTTACGCCTATCTGAAGGCCGAAACACCGGGCGCAGATCGCGGCGAAGAGATCAGCTGGAATTTCGCAAAATTCCTCATCGGCCGTGACGGCAAACCCATTGCACGTTACGCGCCGCGCACAGCCCCTGCCGAAATCGAAGCCGACATCATCAAAGCGCTCGAAGGCTGAACCGTCAGCGCCACGACCGAGGGGCTTAATGCCCCTCGAATTCCACGAGCGTGCGAACCTCGACGCCGAGCGCCTCGAGCTTCTTGCGGCCACCGAGTTCCGGCAGGTCGATGACAAAGCAGGCCGAGACGACATCGGCCCCGATCTGGCGCAGAAGCTGCACGGCGCCGACCGCCGTACCACCGGTCGCGATCAGATCATCCACCAGGATTACCTTCTCGCCGGGCTTCACGGCATCCATGTGAATTTCCATTTCGTCCACGCCATATTCCAGGCTGTAGGCGATCCGCACCGTCTCATGTGGCAGCTTGCCCTTCTTGCGGATCGGCACGAAGCCAGCCGAAAGCTGGTGCGCGACGGCGCCACCAAGAATGAAGCCGCGCGCTTCCATCCCGGCGATCTTGTCGACCTTCAGCCCGACATAAGGCTGCACCAGCTCGTCCACCGCGCGGCGAAACGACCGCGCATCGCCAAGCAGCGTGGTGATGTCGCGAAAGATGATGCCCGGCTTCGGATAGTCGGGAATGGAGCGGATAGAGTGGGAGAGTTCGTCAGCGATCTTGGCCATGGGACATCCGGATTGGGACGGAAAGGAATGTGGCGGGACCTTACCAAGAATGGCCTTGGCCCCCAATAAAAAAGGCGGCCCGAAGGCCGCCTTCTCGATGAACGTGATCCGATGGATCAGTGTTCCTTGTTTGCGTAGACCGACTTCTTCGTCAGATAGACCAGCGCAGTGAAGATCGCGAGGAAGATCATGACCATGAAGCCCATGCGCTTGCGGTCTTCCAGATGCGGCTCGGCGGCCCACATCAGGAACGCGGCAACGTCGCGCGAATACTGGTCGAGCGTTTCCGGCGAACCGTCATCATAGGTCACCTGACCGTCCGAGAGCGGCGGCGCCATGGCAAGTGCAGCGGCGCTGACGAAGTACGGGTTGAAATGCGTGCCTTCAGCAACGGTCACACCTTCCGGCGGTTCCTTGTAACCCGTGAGCAGAGCGTGGATGTAATCCGGGCCGCCCTGCTGGTACTGGGTGAAGATGTCGAAGACGAACTGCGGGAAGCCACGGGTCACGCCACGGGCCTTCGCGATCAAGGAGAAGTCCGGAGGTGCGGCACCATTGTTGGCGGCCGCTGCGGCTTCCTTGTTCGGGAATGGCGACGGGAAGTAGTCAGACGGAACGGCCTTGCGGGTGAACATTTCACCGTCAGCATTCGGGCCGTCCTGCACTTCGTAATTCGCCGCGAATGCCTTTACCTGCGCTTCCGAATAGCCGAGATCTTCCAGCGTGCGGAAGGCAACGAGATTCATCGAGTGACAGGCCGAGCAAACCTCGGTGTAGACCTTGAGGCCGCGCTGCAGCTGGCCCTTGTCGTATTTGCCGAACGGACCGGCAAAGGACCAATCCATTTCTTCAGGCTTCAGGATCGGATAGTGCCCGACCTTCGCCGCATGTTCTACGGCGTGGGCGAGATCGCCTTCCTCTGCGGCAACCGCTACGCCGGAGAATCCGGCGAGGGCTGCGATCAGCGCGATGCTCGTGACAAGCTTCTTCATTGTTATCTTCCTCTCACGTGCTCAGGCTTGGGCAGAGGCGGACTTGCCGCTCTTTTCGAGAACCGCTTCGGTGATCGAATTCGGGATGCGCCGCGGCGTCTCGAACAGACCGAGCAACGGCATGATCACGAGGAAGAAGCCGAAGTAGTAGGCAGTACCGGCCTGCGACAGGATGACGTAGATGCCTTCCGCCGGCATGGCACCGAGCCAGCCGAGAATGATCGAGTTGACCACGAACAGCCAGAAGAACAGCTTGTACCAGGGGCGATACACAGCGGAGCGCACCTTCGAGGTGTCGAGCCAGGGCAGGAAGAACAGCACGATGATCGCGCCGAACATCACCAGAACGCCACCGAGCTTGGAGTCGATCGGGCCGACATTGAAGGTGATCGCACGCAGCATGGCGTAGAACGGCAGGAAGTACCATTCCGGAACGATGTGGGCTGGCGTCTTCAGCGAGTCAGCCGGGATGTAGTTGTCCGGGTGGCCGAGATAGTTCGGCATGTAGAAGACGAACCAGGCGAAGACCAGAAGGAAGACCGACAGGCCCAGCGCGTCCTTGAGGGTTGCGTAAGGCGTGAACGGAACGGTGTCCGTCTTCGACTTGACTTCAACGCCGGTCGGATTGGTCTGACCGGTGACATGCAGCGCCCAGACGTGCAGGATGACAACGCCGGCGATCATGAACGGCAGCAGGTAGTGCAGCGCGAAGAAGCGGTTCAGCGTCGGATTGTCGACGGCAAAGCCACCGAGCAGGAACTGCTGGATCCATTCACCCACTGCCGGGAAGGCCGTGAAGAAGCCGGTGATAACCGTTGCACCCCAGAAGGACATCTGGCCCCAGGGCAGAACATAGCCCATGAACGCGGTTGCCATCATCAGGAGGAAGATCACAACGCCGAGGATCCAGAGGATTTCGCGGGGCGCCTTGTAGGAGCCGTAGTAGAGACCGCGGGCGATGTGCAGGTAAACGGCGATGAAGAAGAACGACGCGCCGTTGGCATGCATGTAGCGCAGCAGCCAACCATTGTTGACGTCGCGCATGATCTTTTCGACCGAGTTGAACGCAACGGTCGTTTCGGCTGCGTAGTGCATGGCCAGCACGACGCCGGTCAGGATCTGAACGATCAGCATCACCGAAAGCATGCCGCCGAAAGTGTAGGCATAGTTCAGGTTGCGCGGAACGGGATACGCGACAAAGCTGTCATACATCAGGCGCGGCAGAGGCAGGCGCGCATCGATCCACTTCTCGACGCCAGTGGACGGCTGGTAACTGGAATGGCCACTCATCTTGTTTTGTCCCCTCAGCCGATCGTGATCACAGTGTCGGTCGTGAATGCGAAGTTCGGCACCGGCAGGTTGGCAGGCGCCGGGCCCTTACGAATACGGCCAGCCGTATCGTAGTGCGAGCCGTGGCAAGGACAGAACCAGCCACCGAAATCACCCGCCTGACCAAGCGGCACGCAGCCGAGATGGGTGCAGGAACCGATCATGACGATCCAGTTTTCCTTGCCTTCGCCGGCTGAGCGAGCGAGGTCCGTTGCCTCTGCAGTCGCATCGATATTGGCATTGCGCGCAACCGGATCCTTCAGATCGGAAAGAGCGACGGCTTTCGCCTCTTCGACTTCCTTGTCGGTGCGGTTGCGGATGAAGACAGGCTTGCCGCGCCATTTGACGGTCAGCGACATGCCCGGCTCAAGTGCCGAAACGTCGACCTCGATCGAGGCGAGCGCGAGCGTCGAGGCATCCGGACGCATCTGATCGATGAAAGGCCAGGCGACGGAAGCCGCACCGACCACACCGGCCATACCGGTCACCATATAGAGAAAATCGCGGCGCGTAGGCTCGCCCGCGTGTTCGGTAGTCTTCTCGTGTTCGCTCACGGTCACTTTTTCCTCTTCGCAATCCTGCGACAAACCGCATTTGCCCCCGCAGCGGGAATCACAATTGGGCCACTCTGCAGCCATGGATTCCCCGCCAGATTGGCGCGTTCTAAGCCCGATATTCGGTTCTGTCCAGTCTCAGACCGACACGGAGCGCTTATGTCGCGGAATAAATTGGGACAATCGCCATGCGGTCAATTGCCGCGCATTCTGGCAGCATCGTTTCGGCGATAGACGCCTTTCCCGCCACAATCTGCCCGCCTATCGAGCAATGGCCATTTTGACCATGCTTGCCAGGGCTTGAAGGCCTGGCGTCAGGCCATCGTCTCGGCGCTTGCGGTGTCGAGGAATCCACCGGATTGACGTGCCCAAAGCTCGGAATAGAGCCCGCCGAGCTCGACAAGCTCCCGATGCGTTCCCTGCTCGATGATGCGGCCTTTGTCCATGACGACAAGCCGATCGAGGGCAGCGATCGTCGACAGCCGGTGAGCAATGGCAAGCACAGTCTTGCCCTGCATCAGCCGGTCAAGGTTGGACTGAATCGCAGCTTCGACTTCGCTGTCGAGCGCGGACGTCGCCTCGTCCAGCACCAGAATCGGGGCATCCTTCAGCATGACGCGAGCAATCGCGATGCGCTGCCGCTGACCACCGGACAGCTTCACGCCGCGCTCTCCGACATGGGCGTCGAAACCTTTGCGCCCGCGCCGATCTTCCAGCTTCTGAATGAAATCTAGGGCCTCGGCCCGGTCCGCAGCCCTCAAGAGCTGCTCTTCGCTCGCATCCTCGCGACCAAACACGATGTTGTCCCGGATGGAGCGATGCAGCAGCGCCGTGTCCTGCGTCACCATTCCGATCTGCGAGCGCAAGCTTTCCTGGGTAACAGTCGAAATATCCTGTCCGTCGATCAGGATCCGGCCTGCCTCGACGTCGTAGAAACGCAGGAGCAGATTGACCAGCGTCGATTTTCCCGCCCCCGACCGGCCGACGATCCCGACCTTCTCGCCCGGCTGGATCTTGAGCGTCAAATGGTCGATCGCGCCGGACTTGCGGCCGTAGTGGAAACTGACATTGTCGAAGCTGATCTCCGGCGATTTCACCTCCAGGACCGACGCATCCGGCTTGTCGACAAGATCGATCGGCCGCGCGACCAGCTCGGCGGAGTTCTGGATCGTGCCGATATTGCGCATGATGCCGTTCAACTGCGTCATCATTCGACCGAGCAGCATGTTGAGGCGCAGCACCAATCCGAGGGTGAAGGCAACCCCGCCGGCGGTGACCGCGCCCGAGAACCACAGCTCGACCGATAGCAGTGCCACCATCAGAATCATGACGCCAGACAGGATGGCAAGCGAGGATCGAACACCGGTCAAAAGCCGCGCAAACGGCCGCAGCGTGTCTTGAAACCGGTCAAAGCCGCTGCGGATATAGTGATCATTCTGCCGCTCATGGCCGAAGAGCTTCAGCGTCTGAATGTTGGAATAGCTGTCCACCAGCCGGCCATTCAGCATCGAAGCAGCCTCCGCCGTCTCCCGTGCATGCCGGCGGATCTTCGGCACGAAATAGCGCGCCAGGATCAGAAAGATCCCCACCCATACGGCGATGATCGCTGCCAGCCGCCAGTCGAGCTGTGCCACCAGCGCCATGGTCGATACGGTATAGATCACCATGAACCACACGACCTGCAGCAGCGACGTCAGAAGGTCACCGGTCGATTGCCCAGCGGACCAAACCTTGGTCACGATACGCCCGGCAAAATCATTCTGGAAGAAGGAGAGCGATTGGCGCGCCACATGCGCATGCGCCTGCCAGCGCACAAGGTTGAAGAAGTTGAGGACGATCACCTGCTCCTCGACCAGCGCACCAACGGTGACGACGATGAAACGGCCGATCAGCACGATCAGTGCCATCGCCAGCAATTCCCCGCCATGCGCTGCAATCAACCCGTCCCAGCCCGCTGCCTTCGGTACGGTGTCGAGCACGTCGACCAGGCGCCCGACGAACCAGAACAGTCCGGCTTCCAGCATGGCGACGGCACCGCCAAACAGCGCCATCAGCAGGAATGCCATCTTGGCCTGGCGAACATAGAACCAGACAAAGGCCCAGGTCTTTTCCGGCGGACGCAAATTGTCCGAACGAGAGAAAGGGTCGATCCAGTTTTCGAAGAGGCGGGCGACGGATTGAAACATGAAACGCGATATAGGCGTTTTCAACGCGGTGGCAAAGGCAAGAAGCGGTGAACGGTGTGCAAACCGGAAGCCACCCCGTCTCAGCACATGCACGTGGGCGTCCCTGCCCGGCTTATGCCGCGGTCATAGGCCTGCATTGCCGTAGAGCGTCTCGTAGCGCCGCGACGTCCCGCCGCTGACATCGGCAAAGAACGGGCCCGCCTCCTCCCGAAGCTCGGCCCTTTGCAGCATCTTCGCAGCCTCACCATAAAAGCGCGCCGGCGGCACCGGACGATAGGTGCGCGCGCATCCAAAGTGTTTTTGCAGCGCTGGGGCCTGCGGAACGGCACGCCCGACCACGCCCTCGACATTGGCAATGATGCGACCCAGCTTGTCACAAACGGTCTCGATATAGCTCTCGGAGGTCGCCGTAAGCACCAGTCCGAGCTCGTCCTGCGCGGTCCAGAAAGCCTGTTCATCACTGTGCAGCAGGCGCTTGGCAAACCGTCCGACCGTGTTGTGCACATAGCTTTCCGCAGCACCGGCCTGCGGCTGGCGAAGGGCTGCAAGCCCTCGGATATGGCAGAGCAAAAGGCTCACGCCCTGCTCGACAGCGGCGTGGGAAAAGATTTCGGTAAGATGCTGTTCCAAGGCACTGTAATCACTGAGATCGACGGGCAGCTGAGCTTCCAGCATACGGGCCCGCGCAGGGACCGGCATAGGCACGACAGTCGGCTCAATGAATGAAATTGCCGAAAGAACCGCTGCAAGTGCCTGATCTAGCTTGCTTCTATCGACCAGTTCAGGTTTGCCGTCGACCATGCGCAAGAGATCGGCGGTGCCGATTTCAGCGGCAAATCCTGTCAGCGCAGACTTGAGGTTGACCGCGGCCGCTCTGACTTCCGCCGCCTTGGCATGATCTCCACCGAAGCGTTTCGCAAGCCCTGCCACCGCCTCCTCGGTGATCGGCTGGCCGAGCTCGACAAAGGCCTTGCGCAATGCAGGGTCCGTTCCGGTCAGCACACCGAGCACCACCTGGTAGTTTTCGGCTTTCAGGGGAATTTTGTGTTGCGTCAGAAAAGCAAGCGCGCGCCGCCCGAGACGGTCGAAATCGATATCGTGACCGATGCCCTTCTCCATGCCGCAACCTCCGATCGCCAGGGCGCCAGATTAGCAACTACGAAACAAGCATTGGTTTCAGACTTTGTTAAAATTTGCCCGGACGCCCCGAAACGGTTCGCAACGCGCCGTCGCAGAAACACAGACGGAGCCACAAGGGCCCCCTCTGCCAAATCAGAGTGAAGTCATGGCCTTCAGAATTCGGACCAATCCTTCGCCACGGCCGCGTTACCCTGGAGGGCTCGTGCGACCTTGCCGGCCATGCCGCGCGCCGGCGACGGCACCGGCCGACTGCTAGGCGCAACATGAGCCGGATACCCCCGCTCCGACTGTCCGGCCAGACGGAACTGCGCTGTCAGCTCGCGCAGCGCGTTGGCCTGCTGGGCAAGACCATGTGACGAGGCCGTCGACTGCTCGACCATGGCCGCATTCTTCTGCGTACCCTGGTCCATATGGTTCACGGCCGCGCTGATCTCCTGCAGACCGGTGGACTGCTCCCGCGCCGAGGTGACGATCGCTGCGACATTGCGGTTGATTTCCTGCACCTGGGTGACGATCGCCTCAAGAGCCCGGCCGGTTTCGCCAACCAGCGCCACGCCGCTGCGAACCTGATCGCCGGATGCGGTGATCAGCACCTTGATTTCCTTGGCGGCATTGGCCGAACGCTGGGCCAGTTCACGAACTTCCTGGGCAACGACAGCAAAGCCCTTGCCCGCCTCTCCCGCACGCGCCGCTTCAACGCCGGCGTTGAGTGCCAGAAGGTTGGTCTGGAAGGCAATGTCGTCGATCACGCCGATGATATTGGAGATCTGGCTCGACGAGTTCTCGATCTTCTGCATCGCATCGACGGCACGACGTACGACGTCCCCCGAATGTTCCGCACCCTGCTTGGTCCGGCCGACCAGGGCGCCCGCCTGTTCGGCACGCTGAGCCGAATCCTTGACGGCCGTGGTGACCTCGTCGAGCGCGGCTGCGGTCTGCTCGACCGAAGACGCCTGCTGCTCGGTTCGCTTGGAAAGATCCCCTGATGCGGCCAGCATCTCGTTGGCACCGGCGTCGATGGCGCGCGCGTTTTCAACCACATCGCGCATGACATCATGCAGGCGGGTAACAGACTGGTTGAAGTTAAGGCGCAGCGCATCAAGCTGGGCAGAGAAGCCTTGATCGATCTTCACTGTGAGATCGCCATCGGAAAGCCGCTGCAGGCCGGAGGCGAGCTGCTCGACGGCAAACTGCACCTCGGCCGCCTCACGCGCCTTCTGTTCTTCCCGCGCCAACCGCTCCGTCTCGCTCAGCGAACGGTCGGCTTCAGCCTGCAATTCGAGACGCTCGCGCTCCAGCGCGTTTTCGCGGAAGACGCTGACGGCGGCGGCCATCTCACCGATTTCATCATGCCGTCCCTCATGCGGGATCACCGCAGCCGTATCACCCTCGGCAAGCTTCTTCATCGAAGCCGTAATCTCGCCGATCGGGCGGGTCACCCGGCTGATCGAGACGAGTGCGGCGGCAAGAGCCAGCAACGCTGCAAAGACAACGGCCGCAAGGGTCGAATAGCGCGCCACGTCCGAGGCCGCAGCACTGGCTTCGCGCTCGGCACTGCTCAGAGCGACATTGTCGGCAATCATGTCTTTCAGGATCTTCCCGGCCTCGCCTCCGAGCGGCACCATTTTGGCGATGGTATCCTTGGCCTGGTAGAGCTTGGAGGCCATGGCCTGCGCAACGAATTGCTCACCCAGCGCCGAATAATCCCGCATGACGGCTGAATAGGCGTCGAAGCGCTCGCGCGCCTGGGGGGCCTGGATACCAGCGCCATAGGCCGCAGAAGCGGCATCGAGCGCGGTGATCGACACCTGGAGGCTTTCGACCAGCGCCTTCTTGTCGTTGGCATTGCTGGCATTCAGGATCATCAGGTAAAGGCGGCGCACCTCACTGAGCTTGGAGTCCACATCGGCAACGCTCAGCGAACGACCACTGAGGGCGTTCAAACGCGACATCTGGCCATTCACCTGATCAATAGACCGGACGGCCATCACACCCTGCAAAATGGAGACACCGACCAAAAGTGCGAAAAGCATCGGCAGGAGAAGGCTGATCTTGAGCTTCATGACAAATGAAATCCCGACTTGAAAATTGGCATTGCGCAGAAAAAAACACTGCAATTTCTGCCTGACAGGGCGGGTCTAAGAAAACCTTACCGGGCAATGGGGGATTCTTGCCTCTCGGCCTGTCGTCCACCGGGATATCAGTGGGCGACAAACGAAAAATGGGGCATCGCTGCCCCATCTTCACTTCGTATCTCTGGTCGGTCGAGCGAGATTTAAAACTCGCTCCACTCCTGCGCGACGGCAGCATTGCCCTGGAAAGCGCTGGCAATCTTGCGGCCAAGGGCCTTGGCCGGAGACGGCACGGGCTGGCGGGCGGCGGTGGCAACGGCGGGCATGGTCCGCTGTGTACCGGCATCGACCTTGAACTGCGCCATCAGCTGGCGAAGCGCCGTCGCCTGCTGCGCAAGAGCATGACTTGCTGCCGTCGACTGCTCGACCATGGCCGCATTTTTCTGCGTGCCCTGATCCATCTGGTTGACGGCCATGTTGATTTCCTGAAGGCCGGTCGACTGTTCGCGCGCCGAGGTAACGATCGCTTCGACATTGCGATTGATCTCCTGCACCTGGATCACGATCGCGTCGAGCGCTCGGCCAGTCTCGTCGACCAACGCCACGCCGTTGCGCACCTGATCGCCAGATGCCGTGATCAGCGCCTTGATTTCCTTGGCCGCATTGGCCGAACGCTGAGCCAGTTCACGCACTTCCTGAGCAACGACCGCAAAGCCCTTGCCGGCTTCACCAGCGCGTGCCGCTTCAACACCGGCATTCAGCGCCAGCAGGTTGGTCTGGAAGGCAATGTCATCGATCACGCCGATAATGTTGGAAATCTCGGACGACGAATTTTCGATCTTCTGCATTGCATCGACGGCGCGGCGAACGACTTCACCGGAATGCTCGGCACTTTCCTTGGTGCGGCTGACGAGAGAGCCAGCCTGTTCGGCGCGGATCGACGAATCCTTCACTGCAGTCGTCACCTGTTCAAGCGCGGCTGCCGTCTCCTCGACGGAAGAAGCCTGCTGTTCGGTCCGCTTCGACAGGTCGTCAGCAGCAGCCAGCATCTCGTTGGCGCCGGCATCGATCGAGCGGGCATTTTCGCCAACCGAATGCAGCACATCGCGCAAGCGGTTGATCGACTGGTTGAAGTTGACACGCAAGCCATCGAGCTGGGCAGAAAAGGCCTGGTCGAGCTTGACCGTCAGATCACCGTCCGAAAGACGTTGCAGGCCGGAGGCGAGCTGGTCGACGGCAAACTGCACTTCGGCCGCTTCCTTCGCTTTCTGCTCTTCCCGGGCCAGACGTTCGGTTTCGCTGAGGCTGCGATTCTCTTCCGCCTTGCGCTCCAGATTGGCACGCTCAAGCGCATTGTCACGGAACACGGATACGGCCGCTGCCATCTCGCCGATTTCGTCGCGGCGGTGATCGAACGGAATGGCCTTCTGTGTATCACCACGGGCGAGCCCGTTCATCGATGCGGTGATCGCCGAGATCGGCCGGACAATGCGTTGAAAGCTGAAGAAGGCAGCGAGGGCGGCGATCAGCGTGCTGATCACGACCGAAGCGATCGTCGCATTGATGGCGAAGCTTGATATCTCGTCGGCATTGGTCAGAGCCGTCTGCGTGGTCTCGGCATTGGCGCTCAGCATCTCCTGCATGAGCCCACCCAGGGTCTTGGCATTGGCTGCCATCTCGTCGGAGAACAGGGCCTTTGCCCCTTCCCGATCGCCGGCCGCCACCATGGTGACCAACTGCTTGCCCTGACGATCGTAGTCGGCCATTGCGGTGCGCATGGCTTCGAAGCGGGCCTTGGTCGCCGGCAACGTGATCATTTTTTCATAATCGGCAAAGGCGGCATTGCGCTGTTCGATGGCGGTTTGAGCCGCGGCCTCCCTGCTCGCGACCTCCTCGCCAGGATTGGCGCTCAGCAACAGCGCATAGGTGCGCCTGACTTCTGCAAAGGTGTCGTTCATGCGCGAAACCCCGATGGTCCGGGGCAAACGTTCGCGGCCGATCACATCGACCTGCGCCTTCACGTTGCTGATGAAATGGGTCGCGAGAATGCCCTGGCCGATACCAAAGGCCACCACCACGGCAAAAAGCACGGGCAGCAGGGTCCTGATTTTAATGTCTGACATGAGTAGATTCCGGGGAGGAGAGACGCATGCCGCAACATGTCAGGAAGCATCGAGCCTGACCGAAAAAGGGACGTTTCATGTCCGTGGAGTTGCGACGGACCCAGCTCTACCCGGCAATATTTAAAGAATTCATTTATTATAACAAAAAACAGTAGGTATCACGACCAATTGAATCCAGGGGCCGGAAATGGTGGAGGCGGATCACTCCGCCGCCACCTCCTTCGCGCTCCCGGCATCGTGCTGGTCCGCCAGGAAACCACCCGATTGCCGGTTCCAGAGGTCGGCATAAATGCCGCCATTGGCCACCAGATCGAGATGCGTTCCCTCTTCGACGATCCGTCCCCGGTCGAGAACGATCAGGCGATCCATCTGCGTCAAGGTCGACAGGCGATGGGCAATCGCGATCACCGTCTTGTCCTCGATCAGCTTGAACAGGCTCTCCTGGATCGCCGCCTCGACCTCGGAATCAAGCGCCGACGTCGCCTCGTCGAGGATCAGGATCGGCGCGTCCTTGAGAAAGACGCGGGCGATCGCGATCCGCTGGCGCTGACCGCCGGACAGCTTGACCCCCCGCTCGCCGACATGCGCGTCCAGTCCGCGACGTCCCTGCTGGTCGGACAGTGCCTCTATGAAGTCCCAGGCATTGGCACGCTTCGCCGCCTCCATCACCTCGGCATCCGTGGCATCAGGCCGGCCATAGGCAATATTGTCGCGAATGGAGCGATGCAAAAGCGACGTATCCTGCGTAACGACACCGACCAGCGCTCTCAGGCTGTCCTGCGACACGGTTGAGATATCCGTGCCGTCGATCAGGATCTTGCCCTTCTCGAGATCGTAGAACCGCAGCAGCAGGTTCATCAGCGTCGTCTTGCCCGCCCCGGAGCGGCCAACGAGACCAACCTTTTCGCCTGCCCTGATGGTCAGCGAAAAGGCCTCGATGACACCCTTTTCCTTGCCATAGTGGAAGCGCACGCCGTCATAGACAATCTCGCCCTTCGGCGCTTCGAGCGCTTTTGCACCAGGCTGATCGACGATGTCATGCGCCTTCGTCATCATGCTCATGCCGTCATAGACGGTGCCGATGTTTTCAAAGAGCGATGCCACCTCCCACATGATCCACTGCGACATGCCGTTGATACGCATGGAGAGGCCGATCGCCACGGCGATCGCGCCGACGGTGACGGTTCCGTTCAGCCAGAACCAGATGCCAAGGCCAGCCACCAGGAACTGGACGAGCACATTGTTCATGTCGACGCAGATGTTCAGAAGCGAAATCTGCCGCATCTGGCGATGCACGGTGCCAAGGAAGGCATCCATGCCCTCGCGCGCATAGACCTCTTCGCGACCGGCATGCGAGAACAGCTTCACGGTGCCGATATTGGTATAGCTATCGACAATCCGGCCCGTCATCATCGAGCGGGCATCAGCCTGCTCGCTGGACGATTTGCGCAGCTTCGGAATGAAGTGGCGCAAGATCAGCGCATAGATCACCAGCCATGCCACCAGGGGAACGCCAAGCCGCCAGTCCACCGACGCGACCAGCGCCAGCATCGAGACGAAGAAGGTTGTCGCATAGATGAAGACGTCGATCAGTTTCATCACGCTTTCGCGGATGGAGAGTGCCGTCTGCATGACCTTGGTCGAGACCCGGCCCGCGAATTCATTGGCGAAGAAGGTCATCGAGTGACGCAGGAGGAAACGGTGCATTTGCCACCGTGCGATCATCGGAAAACTGCCCGCCAGCACCTGATGCATGGTGATCGTGTGCATGATGCCGAGCAGCGGCATGCCGAGGAGAAGCAGCGCCGCCATCCACATCAGCGTGCCGCCTTCCGTCTGCAGGAACGTGTCACGATTGGCTGTCGAGAGCCAGTCGACGATATTGCCGAGGAATTGGTAGAGCAGGACTTCCACGACCGCGATCAGGCCCGAACAGGCGCCAAGCACGACCAACCACCAGCGCGCCGCCCGCGTATAGTGCCAGCAGAAGGCGATCAGCCCCTTCGGCGGCAGCACAGGATCCTCGGACGGATAGGGATTCAGGCGGTTTTCGAACCACGAGAACATGAGATGTCTCCGAAATGGATAGGCGCAGCCTGACGGATGTGCGGTGTCGCGACGGCGCGAAATGTCAATGAGGAAGGCCTTGTCGGCCTCAGGACGAAATTACCGGTGAAAGAAGGGCGATGAACTCGCCGTCACGCAATCAGGGTAAAAACGCGGAATGGCGTGTGAATACCAGATCGATCCATCAATGGCCCTCCCGCTTGCGTGTTGAACAGGCACTCTTTCTACCGTCCTGTTCAGTTTTTGACCATAAGCCTCTTCGAAGGGCCGGGCATT
This sequence comes from Rhizobium sp. G187, assembly GCF_051549525.1. Classification (NCBI taxonomy): domain Bacteria; kingdom Pseudomonadati; phylum Pseudomonadota; class Alphaproteobacteria; order Hyphomicrobiales; family Rhizobiaceae; genus Rhizobium; species Rhizobium sp. G187. The sequence continues at coordinate 47,543 of NZ_JBPUGM010000001.1, read as the reverse complement.
CCACCGTGACTGTTGCAAGAGAGGCACAGCCAGGCCCCATGGTGGATCGAGGCGAAGGACCATCAGCGCGAAGCAGGCTGCCGTTTGCCACCACGCTTGAGCCGCGCCGTCACCTGTCGTAAGCAAACCGCCATGACCGACTTGCGCATCGCCCTGTTCCAGCCCGACATTCCCGGCAATACCGGCACGATCCTCAGGCTTGCCGCCTGTCTCGGGCTGAAGGTCGATATCATCGAACCTGCCGGTTTTGTCCTGTCCGACAAGAACCTCAGACGCGCCGGCATGGATTATCTGGCAAGCGTCGCCATGACCCGTCACATCAACTGGGAACATTTCGACGCGTGGCGGCGCAGTGAAGGACGCCGTCTGGTGCTCGCCTCGACCAGGGCCGCCCTGCCCTATACCCGCCTCGATTACCGGACCAACGACATCCTCCTCTTCGGTCGCGAAAGCGCGGGGGTCCCGGAGCATGTCCATGACCTTGCGGAAGAGCGCGTGCTTATTCCCATGGTCGAAGGGCAGCGGTCGATCAACATCGCTCTCTCCGCCGCAATGATCGCTGGCGAAGCCATGCGCCAGACAGGTCCTTGACGCCGCTTGAGCTTGCCATTTTCTGCCTGCCCCCATCCCAGACCCCCTCTTTTCAAATCGACGAAACAATCATCGGACCTCAACCACCCTTGAGGTCAAGTGGCGCGTTTGGCTACAGCGAAAGTCTGGGCTTGAATACCCGCATGAAGCGCTTGAAAGATTGCTAATTCACCCGAAAGGCGGTATGCTGCGGCGCAACATTACGGGAGTTGGAGCCATGTTCGAGACAGCATTTGCCCTAGGCCTGACGCAGTTCGCACGATCCTTGAGTTTCCCCGAACGGCTGAGCCGCCGCCCCGTTCGAAACGCCGCCCTCGAGCCCTGGCGGCTTCGCAACACCGGGCTTGACGCACTCTACTACGACGTGAAGGCCCTGACGGCCGAAGAAACCTTCTATGTCAGCGACAGCATCGCCTCCGAGGGGCTGATCATGATCGTGCCGCCGACCGGCCACGGCATGCTGACGCTATGCGACAGCGTCGAGGAATACCGGCTTCGCGGCGGAAAAGACGTCCATGCCATGGCCGTTGCCGGCATTGGCGGCTCGGCGATCGGGGCTGCCGCCTTTGCCCGTAACGTTGCCGATGCACTCGGGCAGCCGGTTGCAGCCGTGGTCTCCGGCTATGGTCTCGGTGACCTTGTCAACGAAGCAATCGGCGGCGCATTCCTCTTCGGATGGATGGGCCATATCCGCGGAAATCTGGAGGCCATCGACGATGCGGTTGGTCGCCCCAAACTTGGGGCCTACGGGCAGCGGGCCGCAGACACGAACCCAGCGCGCCGCACCGGACTGGACAGCGATACGGTCGCAACCCTGCTGGCTGACAAGGATCTATCCTTTACCTTCATCGCGGGGCACTCGCGCGGAAACAAGGTCATTGCCGATGCCCTCTTTACACTCAAGCGCAACGACCCGGAACGTCTCGCAACCCTTGTTGATGCCTGCCGCGTCGTCACCTTCGGCGGTCGCATCAAGATGCCGGAGGCCTTTACCGAAGTCATCGATGTCGTTGGCGAACTGGACTGGTTTGGCGAACTGAATTCTCGCCCGAAAATCCCGGCAGACCTCAAAGTGCCATTCTGCGGTCATTCGACCAATACCGACCTGCCCGGCACACTTCACGTCACAAAGATCCTCAAGGGCATCATGGCCCGGGGCGCTGCGGTCGAAACGCCAATCTTATCGACAGCGCCCGAGGCCGCACCTGAGGAAATCCCGGCAAGCACACTGCCTGCCGCGCCCGTGACGGCGCTCGCGCCTAAAACCGAAATCCCGCCCGAACCCGCCGTGGAAGCCAAGCCAGAGCCAATATCGGCCCTCACGGAGGAACCCGTGGCCGCGGACGAAGTTGCCAGCACCACGGCCATCGACCCGCAGAGCCTACCCGTTGCGACCCCGCTTAACGTCACGGACAGCGCCGAGGAAGCGGTACCGACATCGCTCTCCACAGCCGTGATGGAACCGGCAATTCCTGTCGAGCCCGCCACCACAGAACACGTTTCGGAACCTCTGACCGCACAAGCGGAGGCTCCGGTTACAACAAAAGCCATCGCGCAGCCTGCGCCAAAGCCCGTCGTCCCGCCGCGCAGCAAAGCCAAGCCTGCCGCTGGCAAACGCCGCCGCTGAGACACGAAAGCCGCCAAAAAACCGGCGGCTTTCCAATTTTTTATCAGAGGCTTACAGGAAAAGGCTCAACTTCAGCGACATGGAGTTATTGGCGATGTTGAGCCCACTCGCCTGCAGCTGTCGCTGAGCGCCGAGCGCTGCCTCGCGGGCGGACTGCTCGCCCATATCGGCATCCACAAGCTGACTGACAGCCGCATCGTTCAAGCCCTGCAGATCCTCGACGAAATCGACATTGGCCGAAATTCGGTTGCGTGTCGAACTGACATCGGCGCTCGCCCCAACCATGTCGATCATCACGCGATTGAGCGTCGTGATCATCCCGTCGAGTTCGTCGCTGGTTGTGTTCTGATCGACGCGGATCTCGCGCGATGCGTTGCCATTGCCGACGGCGGATCCCGCATCGAGGAGGTAATAATTATAGTTCACGCCGCTGATCGTTGTGCCGGAATAGGCCCGCGTCAACATGCCATCGGCCGCATCCTGCTTCGAAATCAGCGTAGAGTTGCCGGTGTCGAAGTCGATCATATTGATCGAGAGGTCGCCAGCGCCATTGCTGGTCACGGATGCCAGCAGCGCAGCGACCTTCGGGCGGCTCCCCTCTTCCACCTGCAGCCAGTTCTCCCCTGCAAAACCAGCAGATGCTGCGATTGAGGCGAGTTGCCCCTTCATCTCGTTGATGTCACTGCCAATCGTGGCACGGTTGGCCCCGACAGATTTGGCAATGATCAGTTTTTGCTGGATCTGGGCGACGACATCGGTGGCCTGGTCGAGTCCGCCGGCGGCTGTGTCTGTCATTGCGGCTGCAAGGCTGTTCGCATCCTGCACGGCCGTCATCGACAGGCTCTCGGCCCGCATCGTGGTGGCGATCGACCAGTAAGCGGCATCATCTTGCGGGTCGGCAAGCGTCTTGGCCGATGCGGTCTGGCGCTTTGCCGCATCAAGGGCAACGGGAGATGCCGCAAGCCGCGAGGCAGCGCTGGTCGAAGTCGGATTGAACGAAACTGAGGTCATATAGAACTCGCCACCTGTCATGTCGCTTCATGGGCGGCATCATGCCGTCCGTCGTCATGGGGCATACTGACAGGCAGCATTTGTATTTCGATTGATCGAAACATTAGAATTTTAGCAAGACTTCAGATCGCATCGCCTTTTCACGATCAAAGCCAGTTTGTCTCAACAGCCTGACTTTCAGTCGGCCGATGACAGACGCCGCATCGTGAATTCGATCTGATCGCCCTCGAGCTGGCGCCAGCTCTCGACCTCTGTCCAATAGGCAGCCTTTGGAAAGGCATTGAACCATTCGCGCGCCGTCGCCCGGGCTTCCTCTCGGGATTGGCAGTAGGTTTCCCTGACGAATTGAGAGGTTCCCCCAAGCGCGGCATGGGCGCGCTGTTCGGCAATGCGCTTCTTCAGGCCGTGAAATGACGGCGGACCGGGCATCTTCATCGTGACATCCCTCGCATGCGTGCAACTTTAATGCGCCTTCGCGTTCTTGGCGAGAAGATTTTCCGGGGACGCAAAGCCCGCCTCGGTGGCGGCCCGGTCTCGGACCTGATAAGGGCTGAATGACCGCAAAGGGGGAGAAGACCATGGAGCGACCGGACCTGCCAAAGGGGCTGCCCGACGATATCGAGGCGAAGAAGGCCACGGCCCGCGCCTGGTTCGAAAGCCTCCGCGACAGCATCTGCGCCTCCTTCGAGACCATCGAGGACGAGCTCACCGGGCCCCTATCCGATCGCCCCGCCGGTCGCTTTGTCGCAAAAGACTGGCAGCGCGACGACGGCAAGGGCGGCGGCGGCCGCATGTCGATGATGGAAGGCCGCGTCTTCGAAAAGGTCGGCGTCCACACCTCCACCGTCCATGGCGAATTCTCACCCGAATTCCGCAAGCAGATGCCAGGCGCCGAGGAAGACCCGCGCTTCTGGGCCTCCGGCATTTCGCTGATCGCCCACCCCGTTAACCCCAACGTCCCGACCGTGCACATGAACACGCGCATGGTCGTTACCTCCAGCCAGTGGTTTGGCGGCGGTGCTGACCTCACCCCCGTGCTTGATCGCCGCCGTACCCAGGATGATCCAGACACGCTCGCCTTCCATGCCGCCATGCAAAAGGCCTGCGAGGCCCATCCGAGCGTTGCTGATTATCCTGCCTACAAGGAATGGTGCGACCGCTACTTCTTCCTGCCCCATCGCAACGAGGCCCGCGGTATCGGTGGCATCTTCTACGACTGGCTGCATCACGAGGCCAATGCCGGCGGCTGGGAGGCAAATTTTGCCTTCACCCGCTCTGTCGGCCAGGCTTTTGCGGCAATCTATCCGCAGATCGTCCGGGCCAACTTCAACGCTCCCTGGACCGACGCTGACCGCGAGGAACAGCTTGTCCGTCGTGGCCGCTATGTCGAGTTCAACCTGCTGTACGACCGGGGCACGATCTTCGGCTTGAAGACGGGCGGAAACGTCGAATCGATTCTGTCATCGCTACCACCGATGGTACGCTGGCCCTGAGTTTTAGTGGGCAATCGTTTGCAACAACGTTCACAGGCCCTCACGAAAAAGAATGGCCTGTCTTTCTGAGTGCTTAGCGAATCACGCCCCGGAAATTGACGCATCGCATTGCGTTTCAGCATCTTCTTGAGCATCCTGCCCCTGCACGCACTATCGAGGAGGGATATGCGATGACCTGGCAGACCGCAGTAATCAAGACGCGTGTGAGTAAACCCGCCGAGCGCATGATCGATGGACCCGAGTTGATCGATCGACTGGCGGAACAGTTGCGTGCTTCGAGTGACGTTGAGCTGCCCCATTCTTATTTCGTCGAGCAGGTACGGCTCGGTCTCGCAGGCAATGACCTGACGGATCGCGTGGCTGCAAACGACGTGGAAAGCGGAACACATCGCGGCAAGGGAGGATCAAGCCGCTCTGTCTTCCATTCCTGGGCCATACCAGACTAGTGCCGAAACAGGCCTTTCGAGATCCACCGCGCAACTGACCTCCGGCCCGCCTCTGCGCGGGCCGTTTTTTTTGTCGCATCACCGAGTGAACAAGCCCGGGGCTGAATGGTTATGCCTCGAGCATAAACAGGAGGAGACGAGCATGAAAAAGTTTCAATGCGGAACCCTGGTCCCTGGATGTGACTGGCACACCCGCGCCGACGACGAGGCAGAAGTCGTTCGCCGAACGGTCGAACATCTCCGCATCACGCATGGCGAAGAGGTCATTCGCCCGTCAATGATCGACCACATCAAGACCCGCATCACCGAAGAGACGCAAAACTCGCGAACCAACTGAAAAGGCTGCGCCAGGTCCGAGGTTACTTCGCCGCCAGTTCGGCGCCTCGGGCGAGCAGCCGTTCCCGATCCAGGGTGAAGCTTGATGCAATCCAGCTTTCTTCGAGCGTGCCGAGGATCTCGCCGATCCTCGGGCCGGACGGGACACCGCAGGCCAGGAGATCGCTTCCCTTGATCGGCATGACCGGGCGGACAAAGGCCTCCGCCCGTTTGAGAAGAGCAGAAAGCCGCGCGCTGCGCGTCATTGCCTTGGGATCACTTTCAGCATTCGCGCGCGCTGAGGCCAGGTCCAGCTTCAAGACGGCGATGAAGCCTTCCTTGCCAAACCGATAGAGATCGCGGTCAAAGGCCACGTCCGTCACGGTGTCCTGCGGCTTTGGAGTGCGCGCAAAGCGTTCCAGCGCCAGAGCCTCGGCATTGGATAGTCGGATCCGTGTCGCAAGCCCGGCCATCCGGCCCGCATCCTTCGGCACGATCGCAGAAAGGCGCAGCAAGGGGTCCGGCGTCCAGCCCAGGGCCTGTTCGGCTGCAATCAGCCCCGGGATCGCGTCGATACCCCACTTCTCGCTTTCAGGCAGAATTTCTGTGAGAACACCGGATTGCCGCATCCAGAGCAGGGCACGACCTGGGTCTCGCGCCGACAACAGCTTCTTGAGTTCACTCCAGACACGCTCTGCCGACAGCGATTTCAGCTGGCTCCGCGCACGGGCACAGGCTTTCAACCCCGTCGCATCGGGCCTGCCACTGCCGTAATAGGCAAAGAAGCGGAAGAAGCGCAGCACCCGCAGATAGTCCTCGGCAATCCGCTGTTCCGCATCGCCGATGAAGCGGATCGTCCGGTTCTCGATATCGGCAAGCCCGCCGACGAGATCGACCACTTCGCCATCGGCCCGCGCATAGAGTGCATTGATCGTCAGGTCTCGCCGATCGGCATCTTCCTGCCAGTCCGCGCCGAAGGCGACCTGCGCATGACGCCCGTCGGTCTCCACATCGCGCCGCAGCGTCGTCACCTCGAAAGGCTGCCCGTCGACCACCAGCGTCACCGTGCCATGGGCAATCCCGGTCGGCACCGCCTTGATGCCGCGCGCTGCCGCCCGGCCCATCACCTCTTCCGGCAGAAGGGTCGTGGCCAGGTCGATATCGCCGACGGCAAGATCCATCAGACTGTTCCGAACGGCACCGCCCACCACCCGCGTCTCAGCCCCATCCTTGTTGAGGAGGGTGAGGATCTTCTGCAAGCCGGGCGACTGAAACCAGCTCTGGTTGGCGAGGTTCGTCATGCATAGAGCCTTTCGTAAAGTGTCCGGATGATCCCGGCCGTAATGCCCCAGATATGCCGCTCGCCATAGGGCATGACATAGAAGTGCCGCACCGCCCCCTGCCACATCCGGCTGTCCTGCCGATGGTTGGCAGGATCCATGAGAAAGGCGAGCGGGACCTCGAAAACGCTGTCCACTTCATGCGGATTGGGGGTGATGGTAAAGCCGCCGCGAACGACGGACAGAACCGGCTGGATGCGAAAGCCGGTGCCTGAGAGATATTGCGGCAAGCGGCCAACCGTCTCGACATAAGCCCGATCGAGCCCGATCTCCTCTTCGGCCTCACGCAATGCGGCCTCTTCCGGCGATGTGTCTGTGTCGTCGATACCGCCACCGGGAAAGGCAATCTGGCCGGCATGTTTGCGAAGCTTCGCGGTCCGCTGGGTGAGGATAACCCGCGCCTCCCCGCCATCATCGACCACCCCGATCAGCACGGCTGCATCCTTCAGCTTCAGCTGCTCGATCGCAAGAATGGCGTCCCGGTTCAGCGCATGGTCGCCGTGATCACGCCAGGCATGGTCGAGCGGCACACCCATCTGCTCGAGCGCCCTTGCACGGAAATCAGCGGCCGAAAACGGGACTGCACTCATCGCGACAAACGGTCCAGCTCATCGGCGGGCATGACAGGAAACACCGCCGCGCCCGAGCGCAGACAGAACATCTCGCGCCCGTCCACGGTGATGACCTCGCCGCGATCGACAAGGTCATACATGACTGCCCGCGAAACCAGCGCATCGAGCCGGCCGCGCACCCGGAGATAGGGCTTCAGCTCCTGCGTCTCGCCAGCGATCTCAAAGCGCAGCGGATGGTCCGCATCCGCTTCGACAAGATCCCCGACATTCGTCCGGAAAAACAGGACAGGCTGCCCGTCCCGCTCGGCCACACTCATCTCGACGGCGATGAAATGCGCATCCTCGACCCGGATACCAACCTTTTCCACAGGTGTGACGAGATAGGTTTTCCCGTCTCCGTCCTTGCGCAAGACCGTCGAAAACAGGCGAACCAGGGCTTCCCGGCCAATGGGGGTACCCATGTAGAACCAGGTGCCGTCAGCCCGGATTTCCATGTCCAAATCGCCGCAAAACGGCGGTTCCCAGCGCTCCACGGGGGGAAGGCCCGGCTTGCCGCCAGCGGTCTGGTCCGAGGCGCGCGCGATCATCGCCGCAAGCCCGGCCGCATCCGTCTCAGCTTTCAGCGTCTCGCCTGCCATAGTCGCGTCCCGGTTTCTTCTGTAAGCATGATAGTCACGAGATAGTCATTCGAAACGCGCTTGTCAGCCGTCAAGTCGCCAATAAGTTAGTTTCATAAGCTTCAGCACGCGCGAATGTTCGATTCGCCACGCGACGCAACCGATCGGAGCAGACCATGGGCGTGATGCCAAATCCGGATTCCGCACTCGACGAGAAGGCAATCATCGAACAGGCCGAGAAGGCACTGCACGATATCGCTGCGATCCGCGCCGAAGTCGCCAAAGTGATCTTCGGGCAGGAAAAGGTTGTCGAGAACACGTTGCTCGCCATCCTCTCCGGCGGTCATGCGCTTCTGGTTGGCGTGCCCGGCCTTGCCAAGACCAAGCTGGTCATGACGCTCGGCACAGTGCTCGGCCTTCACGGCAACCGCATCCAGTTTACGCCGGACCTGATGCCCTCCGATATTCTGGGAACGGAAGTCATGGACCAGGACGAAAACGGCCGCCGCTCCTTCCGCTTCGTCAAGGGACCGGTCTTCGCCCAGCTCCTGATGGCCGACGAAATCAACCGCGCAAGCCCGCGCACCCAGTCTGCCCTTCTGCAGTCGATGCAGGAATATCACGTCACCATCGCCGGCCAGGCCTACCAGCTGCCGGCCCCATTCCACGTGCTCGCCACCCAGAACCCGCTGGAGCAGGAAGGCACCTATCCGCTGCCGGAAGCCCAGCTCGACCGCTTCCTGCTGCAGGTCGACGTGCTCTACCCGGAACTGGCCGCCGAACGGCAGATCCTTCTCGACACGACCGGCATCGCCGAGGGCAAGGCCAGCGCTGTGATCGACAGCACGCGTCTCCTGGAAATCCAGCGGCTGATCCGTCAGATGCCGGTCTCCGACGCCGTGGTCGACGCGATCCTCACCCTCGTCCGCTCGGCCCGTCCCGGCCACGGCAGTGCCGAGACTGACAAGCATGTCGCCTGGGGTCCAGGCCCGCGCGCCGGCCAGGCACTGATGCTCTGTGCCCGCGCACGCGCCCTTTATGAAGGCCGCCTTGCGCCATCGATCTACGATGTTGCAGCACTGGCCGAACCCGTTCTCGAACACCGCATGGCGCTGACCTTCGCGGCACGCGCCGAGGGCATGACGGTACGCGACGTGATCGCCGGCCTCGTCAAGTCCCTGCGCGGCTGAGGAAGGACACGAGAGCGTGGCATCCATTGGCCAGATCGTCGAGCAGACACCCGGAAGCGAGGTGCTGTCACGCGCCCGCCAGCGCGCAGCGCTCGTGCCCGACTGCATGGTGGAGGCCAAACGCATCGCCAACACCGTGATTGCCGGCTGGCACGGCAGGCGCAAGCGCGGGATTGGCGAGAATTTCTGGCAGTTTCGCCCCTTTGCCGATGGCGAAAGCTATACCCGCATCGACTGGCGCCGCTCGGCCCGCGATGACCATATGTATATCCGCGACCGCGAGTGGGAAGCCGCACACACCGTCTGGCTCTGGGCCGACATGTCGCCCTCTATGATGTACAAGTCGACGCTGGCGACCGTTTCGAAGGAAAGCCGCGCACTCGTTCTGATGCTGGCTCTGGCCGAAATCCTTGCCCGGTCCGGCGAACGCATCGGCTGCCCGGGCATCATGGAGCCCATCTCAGCTCGCAACGCTGCCGAAAGACTGGCGGCCGCGATCATGCATGCGCCGGCCACGTCAGGTCTGCCGGATACCCGCATGATCCGCGGGGCGAGTGACATTGTTCTCATCGGCGACTTTCTCGACGAAGCCGGCAAGGTCATGGAGCGGATCACGCCCCTCGCCCGCCGGGGCCTGCGCGGCCATGTGGTCGAGATCGCCGATCCGGCCGAGGAAAGCTTCCCCTTCTCCGGCCGCACCGAATTCCAGGATCCGGAAACCGGCGAGAAACTCACCTCCGGCCGCGCCGAAACACTGCGAAGCGATTACCGCCAGGCCTATATCGCCCGCCGCGAAAGCATTGCTGACCAATTGCGCCGCATGGGCTGGAGCTTCACCCACCATTTGACCGACAGCCTCGCCTCGGAAGCACTGGTTGCAGTCCACATGCATCTGTCCGGCATGCCGGCCACGCGTGGCAGGAGCAGCGCCCCATGAGCGGCTTTCCCCTCGCCTTCGGGGCACCTGTCATCCTCGCCGCGCTTGCCGCCCTACCGCTGATCTGGTGGCTCTTGAAGCTCACGCCGCCACGGCCGAAATACGAAGTCTTCCCGCCTCTTCGCATTCTCGCAGGCGTGCTGAAGCGCGAGGAAACGCCGGCCAAGAGCCCGTGGTGGCTGACGCTTCTGCGCATGCTGATGGCAGCGCTGGTGATCGTCGCGCTCGCCGATCCCGTGCTCAATCCGCGCACGGCGACCCTGTCTGGCGAAGGTCCGCTGGTTCTCGTCATCGACAACAGCTGGGCAACCGTCGGCGACTGGGAGCGTCGCGTCGAAACCGCCACAACGCTGATTGGTGACGCAACGGATCGCGACCTGCCGGTCTCGATCCTGTTCACCGCCGATCAGACCCATGACGCGACGCCCGGAACGGCTGCCGCCGCCCTCGACAAACTGGGTGCTGCCGCCCCCCGCCCGCTGCGCCCAGATCGCAGCCGCACCCTTGAGGCGTTGCGAGTGGCCCTCGCCGATGAAAAACCCGGTACGCTCGTCTACGTCTCCGATGGCATCGCGGTCGACGAGACCGACCCTTTCCTCAGCGATCTCGCCGGGCTCTCGCCGGCAGAACTGCGTCTGATCGAGGGCCGCAGTGCGACCAGCGTTGCGATCACTGGTGCCGCCAACGGCACAGATGCGTTGACGGTCTCCCTGTCCCGGCTCGATGCGACAGACGCCCAGGCTCTGATCGTTGACGCACAGGATCGCCAGGGCCGCATCATCGCCTCGGGCCAGGTCGATTTTCCGGCCGGCACCCGTGAGGCAAGCGGCGAGATTGCCGCTCCCTTCGAGCTGCGCAATGATTTTGCCCGCCTGTCGATCTCGGGCATCGGCTCTGCCGGCGCAACCTATCTGCTCGATGACGGTTTCCGCCGCCGCAAGGTGGCGCTCGTGTCGGGCGATAGCGGCGACGGTTTCCAGCCGCTCTTGTCACCGCTCTACTATATCGAGCGCGCGCTTGGTCCCTATGCAGATGTGGTCAAGCCCGGCCAGAGCGACCTTGCCGTCGCCATTCCTGAAATCCTGGCGCAAAACCCGTCCGCTCTGGTGCTCGCCGATGTCGGGCGCCTGCCGGCCGACGTTTATGAACCCCTGCAAAAGTGGATCCAGCGGGGCGGCACCCTGATCCGCTTTGCCGGTCCGCGCCTCGCTGCCGCTCCCTCAGACGATCCGCTCGTCCCGGTCATCCTGCGCCAGGGCGAGCGCGCGCTCGGCGGCGCCCTCTCCTGGGCCGAGCCTCAGCCGCTTGCCGATTTCCCAGGCTTCGGCCCCTTCGCCGGCATGCCGCGCCCCGAAGGCATTCTCGTGAAGCGTCAGGTGCTGGCCGAGCCAACGCCGGATCTCGCCGCCCGCACCTGGGCAAGCCTTGCCGATGGCACCCCCCTCGTCACCGTCGAGGAAAATGCGGCCGGCCGCGTTGTCCTCTTCCATGTCAGCGCCGAGGCGACATGGTCCGATTTGCCGATCTCCGGCACCTTTGTCGAAATGCTTCGCCGTATCGTGCAGCTCACGCGCGTCGGAGCCGCCGATGCCGAGAATGGCCAGTCGACGGCACCGTCCCTGCCGCCCTTCCGCCTTTTGACCGAACGCGGCGCGTTGACGACGGAAGCCGGAACCGCACGCCCCCTGCCGCTCGGACCGGACCAGCCGAGATCCGCAACCTTCGACAATCCGCCCGGCCTTTATGGCACCGAGGATGGCTTCACCGCGCTCAACCTCCTGCCATCGGATACAAAGCTGCGTCCCCTTTCCTCAGCGAATGGACTGACCTTGACCAGAGAGCCCATGGCCGGAACTGCCGCAACGCCGCTGAAACCGGGGCTGCTCAGCCTCGCCTTCCTGCTTCTGGTCGTCGACAGCCTTGTCGTGCTCTTCATCGGCGGCGCCTTTTCCCGACTGCCGAAGCGCGCGGCAACGGCCTCGCTTCTGGCGCTGGCACTTGGCCTTTCGTCGCTGCCGCCTGACCGGACGTTTGCCGCCGATGACAAGCCGGGCGACGAGGTGATCCTCGAGCGCTTGGAAAACACCCATCTGGCTTACGTCAAGACCGGCGAAGAGGATGTCGACCGCCTGTCCGAACAGGGCCTTGTCGGCCTGACCGACTTCCTCACCTACCGCACGACACTTGAACCCTCGGCACCTGTCGGCGTCGATATTGCGACCGACGAGCTCTCCTTCTATCCGATCATCTTCTGGCCGATCTCGGCCTCAGCCCCGATGCCGACACAGGCCGCGATCAGCCGGATCGACGCCTATATGCGCGCCGGTGGCACCGTGCTTTTCGATACGCGCGACCAGATTTCCAGCCTTGGCAATACCGGTGCCCCATCGCCGAACGGCGAGCGGCTGCAGGCGATCCTTGCCAATATCGACATTCCGCCGCTCGAACCCGTGCCCTCCGATCACGTGCTGACCCGCGCCTTCTACCTGCTGCAGGGCTTTCCCGGCCGTTATGAAGGAAGCCCCCTCTGGGTCGAGGCCCGCCAGGAAGCGCAGGCCAGCAATAGCGGCGTTGCCTCCACCGGCGATGGCGTGACGCCGATCATGATCACCGGCAACGATCTTCTCGGAGCCTGGGCCATCGACGAGAACGGCCGCAGCGTCATGCCGGTCGTGCCCGCCGATGAGATGCAGCGGGAAATGTCCTTCCGCTCCGGCGTCAACATCATGATGTATATGCTGACCGGCAACTACAAGGCGGACCAGGTCCATGTCCCCGCCCTCCTCGAACGGCTGGGGCAGTGAGATGACGATCGAATTTTCGCCCTTCATCCCCTGGGCCATCATCGCCGTGCTGGCCGTGCTTGCCATCGCCATCTCCGGCCTCGGTTTCCTGCGCGGCGTGCGCGGCACCGCGATCCGCCTAGGCGCCTCGTTTGCTGTGCTGGCAGCGCTCGCCAATCCGCTGCTGATGCAGGAAGAACGCGAACCGCTGACGACCATCGTCCCTGTCATCGTCGACCGCAGCCAGAGCCAGGAGATCGCCGGCCGCGCGGCCCAGACGGATAAGGCCCTTGAAGGCCTGCGCGAACGCCTCGCCCGCTTCCCCAACCTCGAACCGCGCATTGTCGAAGTCGCCGATCCCGGCGATACCGACACGCCCTCAACCCGTCTCTTCGAAGCCCTGACGACGGCCACGACCGACGTCCCCCCGGCCCGCATCGGGGGTGCGATCTTCGTCACCGACGGCCAGGTGCATGACCTGCCAGGCGAAGGCCAGACACTCGGCTTCGACGCACCGCTCCATGCCCTCGTCACCGGCAAATCCGGTGAATTCGACCGCCGCATCGAAATCATCCGCGCCCCGCGCTTCGGCATTGTCGACGAGGAACAGGAACTGACCTTCCGCGTGTTCGATGATGGCACCGCCTCCGGCCAGCCGGCAGACGTCTCTGTAAAGATGAACGGCGAGGATCTCGGCACCGTGCCGGCCACGCCGGGTGCCGAGACCGCCTTTGCCTTCCGCGTGCCGCGTGGCGGCAACAACGTGCTTGAATTTTCCGTGGCCGGAACGCCGGGCGAAGTGACCGACGTCAACAACCGCGCCATTCACCTGATCGAGGGCATCCGCCAGAATCTGCGCGTGCTGCTCGTCTCCGGCGAGCCGCATGCCGGTGAACGTGCCTGGCGCAACCTCCTGAAGTCAGACGCCTCCGTCGATCTCGTGCATTTCACCATCCTGCGTCCACCGGAAAAGCAGGACGGCACGCCGATCAACGAACTGTCGCTCATCGCCTTCCCCACCCGCGAACTCTTCGTCGAGAAGATCAATGATTTCGACCTGATCATCTTCGACCGCTACCAGCATCGCGGCGTGCTGCCGATCCTCTATTACGACTACATCGCCGAATATGTGAAAAACGGCGGCGCGCTTCTGATCGCAGCCGGTCCGGAACATGCAGGTCAGGACTCGATTGCGCTCACCCCGCTCGCCTCGGTACTCCCGGCAACGCCGACAGGCGAAGTGCATCAGGCCGGCTTCTTCCCGCGCCTCTCTGATCAGGGCAAGCGCCATCCGGTCACCCGTGGACTCGATGGCTCAGCCGTCGAACCACCGCAATGGGGACGCTGGTTCCGCAGTGTCGAGGTGACGGGTGAAGCCGGCGAAACGGTGATGACAGCCGACGGCGACCGTCCGCTTCTGGTGCTGAACCGCGCCGAGCAAGGCCGCGTCGCCATGCTGCTGTCCGACCAGGGCTGGCTCTGGGCCCGCGGGTTTGAAGGCGGCGGACCGCATGTTTCGCTTTATCGTCGCATCGCCCACTGGCTGATGAAGGAGCCGGAACTGGAGGAAGAGGCGCTGAAAGCCCGCGCCGTTGGCCGCGCGCTGGAAGTGACCCGCCAGACAATCGGCGACGCCCCTGGCGAGGCCACCATCACCGCCCCTTCGGGCGAGACCCAGACCTTGGCCCTGACAGAAATCCAGCCCGGCCTTTATCGCGGCGAGCGCCGCATGACCGAGACCGGCCTCTTCACCGTCACCAATGGCGACTTCTCCACTCTCGTCCATGTCGGCGCCGTCGACGCGCCGGAATTCCGCGCCATGGTCTCAACGACGGAGTCTCTCCAACCCATCGCGCGCGAAAGCCGGGGCCTAACAGCCCGCCTCGACGACGGCAATGATGGCATCCGCCTGCCCGACATCCTGCCGGTGCGCGGCGAAGTTCGCGTCGCCGATGACCGCCGCATGCTGATCAGATTGACAGACGAAACGGTTCTGAAAGGCGTCAACACGCTGCCGCTGTTTGCCGGCTTTGGTGGCTTGGGCATCCTGCTCCTGGCGGTTTCGGCCATGTGGTGGCGTGAGGGGCGGTAGGGTGCCTGACCTGACGCCCGCCGGCGGAACATGACACCCCTTACAAGAAAAGGCTGAAATCAGGAATCCCTTGCGCGCCCTTAATCCCCGTTTGAACGACGTATGAGTGATCCCACCATGCGCGGGAACGGGTTCGAAGCACTCGACATCCATCTGCCAAGACTGCAAACTCGCTCATATGACCCCGCCCCTCTGCCTCTTCGACACCGTTCCCGACGCCGCCCGTGACACGATCCTCGCCGGCCTCAAGGCCTATAACGAGACGCTGCTCGGTCCCACGGATCGCCGCGACATCTTCATCCCGCTCGTTGATGACGACGGCACTGTAGATGGCGGGCTCGTGGGCTATACGGGTCGCGGCTGGCTCTATGTCGAGATGCTGTTCGTGCCCGAGCGCGTGCGCGGGCAGCGTCTGGCAGGGCATTTGCTGGCGACAGCGGAAGACGAAGCAAAAGCGCGCGGCTGTATCGGTGCCTATATCGACACCATCAACCCGGATGCCCGACGCGCTTATGAGCGCGCCGGCTACACGACCTTCGGGCGTATCGAAAATTTCACAGCGGGTCTCGAAATCAGTTGGATGATCAAACGCTTCGACTAAATCTCTCAAGCGCTTAATCCGGTTGCGAGCCGGTCATTCGCTCAGAAGATCAGCTTGAAAAACAGGACAACGACGATCAGTCCGATCAGAAAAATCGCGCCGATCGTACCACCGATGAATTTCAACATGTCAGTCTCCTGTCTGTTTCAGCATGATGCTCGCCGATCTGATCGCGAGCCGTAGGAAGTCACGAAACAGCAGAAGGGCTGGCTGAGAGATTGGTTCCATCCTCCCGCCAAAGACCGGCGAGTCGGCAAGCACGTCCTCCCGCAGCCATGGCCTCGTATTCCTCGACCACGGGAGGAACAGCTGTCAGCGACCGGTTTGCGGACCGATCAGCGTCTTGACCTCCGTTACGCGGTCCGCCGGGAAACCTCCCTCTTTAGCGTGCCGATAGACCACATCGGCGCTTTCCGCCTCGTGGACACAGTACATCTTGTCACCCGTGACATAGCTCGTGATCCAATGATACGGCTCGCCAAGGGAGGCGACCACGGCGTTCGATTTGGCCGAAATCGCCTTCAGTGTTGCGGCGTCGAGGTCGCCGAGGCCCGGAATCGTGCGTTCAATGACAAATTGCGGCATTTCAGTCTCCTTGATGGAAAGGGTTGGATTGTCAGTGCGCATTGTTGCAGCTGACACGCGGGTTCATGTCTGCGAACGTTCCCTTGGGATTGTCCCGCCAGGCCCAGACATGCAGTTCGTAAAAGGCCGGCAAGCCGTACCGGTTTGGCGCATTGGTCAGGCTGAACAGCTGACCGCCCAGCGCCGCAGGTCCCTTGGTGGTGATGTATTCGACCGCCACCAGATGCAGCCTGCCGCTATCGTCGGGCTCGTACATGACGGCCTCTGGCTTTGCGATATCGAGCGCCTCATCGGCGATCAGCTTTTCGTTGACGTAATGGATGCCCATGGCTCCGCCATCGATGCCACTGGTACACGGAATAGGCGCATAGCCTTCCTTGACGGCTTGCGCGACACTGACGAAGCGAGCATTGGCCTGCCGAACCTCGCCCAGAAAGTCATTTTTCATGGCCGCCGCAAAAGACGGCACCCCCGCCAGCACCATTGCTGCCGCCAGCGAGATTGATTTCGCTATCATATTGAAATTGCCTCCAAACATTGCCTCATTACAGATCAAACCGGGCGTCGAACGCCGCGGTCCCGACCCGTAGTGGCGACTGTACGGATGGAGCTTCGCCCGCCATCTCCCGCGCGGGGGATGATTTGAAAAATACAACTCTGTGTTATCGTTCCCGTCATGGGCATCGTCACCCATGCCACAAAACCTCGACTGATCCGGGCACCGGAGAACACGGGACAAGGCAGATGGAACGGGATTTATCGGACCTGATCGGCAGCATTTACGATTGCGTGGCGAGCGAGAGCCTCTGGACGCAGGCGCTGTCTCTGATCAACCGTCAGGCCAATGGCTTCCTGACCACGCTTGCCGTCTTCGACACCAACACCCGGGCCGCCCGCCTGGCCCAGGTGGCCTGCGACGATCCCGCGGCTATCAGGGCCCTGATCGACCATGCCAGGGACGTGCCGTTTTTTCACCTCTTGCATCGCATGGCGATCGACGAGCCCGACACGCTGGAACGCATGTTCAACCTCTATGGCCATGACGGTGAGGCCGTGTGGAAGAATGGTGCCCTCTACCGCAACTTCCATGCGCCCTACAAGATTTTGAACTCGATCGACATGGCCGTGCTCAAACGCCCGACCCGTGTTGGAACGATCAATATTTCCGTTCAATACGAACCGACGGACCGGCGCGTCTTCAATCTTGTGGCCCTTCTCGGCCCCCATATTCGCCGCGCCGTGACCATCAACGACATGCTGGAAATGGAGCGCACGGAAAACGCCGTGCTGCGCGATGTCATCGGCGCGCTCGATCAGGCCGTGGTCATCGTCGCCGACGACATGTCGATCCTGTTTGCCAATGCGGCGGCCGAGGACAGGTTGCGCGATCAGGCAGTCATCGAGCAACGCACCGGCAAGCTGATCGCCCGCCATCCCTATGCCCAGGCCGCCCTGGTGAAGACGGTCGGGCTCGGCGTCCGGGATGAAGTGGCGCTCGGGGCTGCCGGCATCGATGTGCCGCTGGGGTCAAGCAGCAATCCGGCCGTCGCTCATGTCCTTCCCTTGCAGAACCGGATCAATCGCGAGCGCTTCGAAAGTCGCGCGGCAGCGGCCGTGTTCATCGCCGCAGCGGGCACCGTCGTGCAATCCGCCATCGATGCGATCGCGGCCCTGTTTGCGCTGACCGGGGCCGAGCGACGTGTGGTGGGTTATGTGGCGGACGGTTTATCGAGGGCAGAGATTTCGGAGGCGCAAGGCGTGTCCGACGGCACGGTCAAATCGCAACTCGCCGCCATTTTCGACAAGACGAACACCCATGATCAGCGCAGCCTCCAACACTTGGTGCGTGAGATCACGCCGCCCGTTCGGCGGCGCTAAGCGCTGCGCGGCAAAGGCTCAAGCCGATGCATAGACCTTGACCGGTGCGTCGGCATCAATCTCAGCCAGGCTCTGAACCTGACAATCCCGCCAGGCAATCACGCCCTTCAACCTCTGATGCACATCCGCACCAAGCGGCACGATCAGCACACGACCGGGATCGACGGGGCCTGGAAACTCCAGCGCCTTCCACGCGACTTTCTCGAAGCCGAGCGGCATGTAATACGGCGGGTCGCCAACCAGGATCACCCCCTCGGAACCCTTGCGGCGGGCCGCCTCGATTGCGATCCGCACCAGTTCGCGGCCGATGCCCATGTTCTTGTGGCTGGGCCGGACCGCAAGCGGCCCGAGCAGATGTGCCTTCACATCACCCGCCATGACAGGCGTCATCCGCACCGAAGCGATTGTCTCGCCGCGATCGGCGCAGATGAACGAGAGCGAGCGATCATGCGGCCCCTGCTCGCGAATGCGGGCTGCGGCACGGGTATGCCGGCCAGGGCCAAAGGCTTCTTCGTTGATGAGTTCGATAACCGCGTCGTGCGACGCATCCTCAGTGAGGTAGACAAGCCCGGAGTTCAACATGGATGACCAAAACCAGCAGACAGACAGCAATAGGGTTCACGAAGACGCGTGTGTCGCGTCCATGAGCATCAGCGTCGTCGCAGGTTCCGTGGGTTGGTCATCAGGGCTTTCTTTCGTTTTCGGTGGGTTTCGATAGCAGCAAATTTTCCACCCGTCCAACGGAAAACGCAGTGTTCATCCGATCGCCCCTCGCATTCTGCGGGCAGCGCCGTATTTTCCACGACAAGCAAAGATCAGGAAGGATATCACCGTGGGCAAGCTCGTAGACGGCGTCTGGCATGACGTTTGGTATGATACGAAATCGACATCAGGGCATTTCCAGCGGGCAAACTCCAGTTTTCGCAATTGGCTGACGGCCGATGGCGCAGCCGGCCCATCCGGCAAGGCCGGCTTCAAGGCCGAGGCCGGGCGCTATCATCTCTATGTGTCCTATGCCTGCCCCTGGGCGCATCGCACCCTGATCTTCCGCGCCCTCAAGGGGCTCGAAGACCTGATCACGGTCTCCGTCGTCGATCCGCTGATGCTGGAAAATGGCTGGGAATTCCATGATCGCGATGGCGCGACCGCCGATCATCTCTTCGGCTCGGATTTCCTCTGGCAGGTTTATACCCGGGCAGATCCCGGCTTCAGCGGCCGTGTCACCGTGCCGGTTCTCTGGGACAAGCAGGAAGGCACCATTGTCTCGAACGAGTCCTCCGAGATCATCCGCATGTTCAACACGGCCTTCAACGGCCAGACCGGCTCGACCCTCGATTTTTATCCCGAAGCACTGCGCGCCGAGATCGACGCCGTCAATGCCCGCATCTACGACACGGTCAACAACGGGGTCTACAAGGCCGGCTTCGCCACGACCCAGGACGCTTACGAAAGTGCCGTCTATCCGCTGTTCGAAACGCTTGATTGGCTGGAAGAGCGACTGACCAATCAGCGTTACCTCTTCGGCAACAGCCAAACGGAAGCCGACTGGCGCCTCTTCACCACGCTGCTGCGCTTCGACCCTGTTTATGTCGGCCACTTCAAGTGCAACATTCGCCGCATCGCCGATTACCCGGCCCTCTCAGCCTATCTGCGCGATCTCTACCAGGTGCCCGGCGTGGCGGAGACGGTGGAGATGCGCCACATCAAGCACCACTACTATCGCAGCCATGGCACGATCAATCCGACTGGCGTCGTGCCCGTTGGCCCGCAGCTTGATCTGAATGCCCCGCATGGCCGCGACGTGCTGAGCGCCTGATCAGGACCAGTACCCGGCGGGCGTGGCGAGCCCCGCAAGCTCCGCCAGCCTTTGCCGGGTTGCCGCCGTCGTGTCCGCCGGCAGATCACTGAGGCTGAAAAACCCAGCCTCGGCGATTTCCCGGTCCGGCGGACGGATAGCCGTCTGCTGCACGGGAACCCGGTAAAGCAGCACATGGTCGCGCCCGCTGATCGCATGGTTGAAATAGACCTGGAAGAGCAAGGGGGCCGCCGTCATCACCAGATTGCCCTCCTCGCGCAGCTCCTTGGTCAGCGCATCCAGCGCCGTTTCGCCGCGTTCGACCCCGCCACCCGGCAGATGCCAGCCCGGAACATAGGTATGCCGCACGAGGAAAACGCGACCCTCCGCATCAAAACAGGCGGCCCGGACGCCGAGTGTCATGCCACGGCTGAAGGCGAAATAGATATGCAGCAAACGGACAAGGAACCGTTTTGGCCATCCAAGCCTTGAACCACTGTCATCCTTGGCTGGTTTCATTTCCCTTGCCCCTCATTTCCTGCCCGTTTAAGACAACGCCATGTTCAAACTCGCCCACATATCCGACGTCCATCTCGGTCCTCTGCCGAACCTGACCATCCGGGAGCTGGCCTCGAAACGGATCACCGGCTATCTGAACTGGCATCGCAATCGCCGCAAGCATCTTTTCCCGCATGCGCTCGATATGGTTTTGGAGGGATTGCGCGCCCAGTCGCCGGATCACCTGGCGATCACCGGCGATCTCGTCAATCTCGCTTCGCGCCTCGAAATCAGCCTTGTTGCCGAATGGTTGAAGGAAGCCGGTGCGCCGCTCGACACCTCCGTCGTGCCAGGCAATCATGACGCCTATGTGCCCGGCGCTCATGACCGGGCCATGCATGCCTGGTACGACTATGTCCGCGGCGACGACGATCCCCTGATCTATCACGAGGGACACAAGCTTTTTCCCTATATCCGCCGCCGTGGCCCGGTCGCGTTGATCGGTTGCTCCACCTCGATTGCCACGCCGCCCTTTTCCGCCTCTGGCTATTTCAGCGGCCGTCAGGCGCGCGAGACGGCCAATCTGCTGAAGGCCGCCGGTGAAGAGGGGCTGTTCCGCGTCGTGATGATCCATCATCCGCCAATCCGCGGTGCCGCCGCCCGCCACAAGCGCATGATCGGCATCCGCCGTTTCGCGGCCGCCATCCGCACCGGTGGCTGTGAGCTTGTGCTGCACGGCCACACCCATCTGAACACGCTCTATTGGTTGAATGACCGCGAGAAGAAAGTGCCCGTCATCGGCATTGCCTCGGCAAGCCAGGGCCCCGGCGCCAAAAAGCCGGCCGCTGGCTTCAATCTGTTTTCGATCGACGGCGAAGCCGGGAACTGGCAGCTCGACTGGCAGCGCTATCGGATCGAAAGCGAAGACGCACCGCTCGTGCTGGACCACAGCGAGAGACTGCACGGCCTCTGATCCCGGCGGATATCACCCGCTAGAAAGCGCCTTGCCGAGAACCGCCGCAACCACGTCTGGTGCCTCTTCGATCAGCATGTGGCCGACACCGGCAATCCGGATGGTCTTTGCCCCGTCCCATGCATGCTTCGCCTGCCGAACCGGCAGGATCGGATCCTCCAGACCCCAGACGATCCGTGTTGGAACATCGAGGTCTGTGAAGGCAGCAAGCGGCAGGGTGCCCTGCCCCACCCCTCCATCACGTTCGACCAGGAAGGAGGCCAGAATCTGCATCAATCGATCCGTCGCGCCGGGCCTATGCCGGGCGTCTGCGAGCCGGCCCACATCGCTCTTGCATGGCTCGAAACCGGGCGCCATCATGCCAACAATGGCACCTCTGAGCTCTGCAACCGTTTCTGCGAGCCCATAGCGCCGCAAAGCGACAGCATTGATCTCAGGCCCAAACCCACCCGGAGACAGCAGTGTCAGCGACGACAAGCGGGTCCCCGCCCTGACTGCGATGAGGCTTGCGACCGCTCCGCCCAGGGAATGACCGCAGAGATGGAAGCGTCCAATATCACGCTTTTCGAGATCAGCCAGAATGGCCTTGGCCATAACGCCCGCGTGGCCGATACCCTCGCTCTCCAGTGAGCGTCCATGCCCGGGAAGGTCGTAAATGAGAAGTGGTTGCTCAGCAAAGAGCCGGTCGGTAACCGGCCGCCAGAGCGCCCCGATCCCGCCGAAACCATGCAGCAGGACCAGGGGTGGCTTCGCCGAGGAAAGGTGTCGTTCCTCGGCGAAGAGTGTCATGGCCATCAGGCCTTCGCCTGCTCGTCGAGCACACGGTTGGCCGCAGACACAATTGCTTCCAGCGAAGCCGTCACGATATTGGTGTTGATGCCAGCCCCGAACAGCTTGCCGCCCTGATGCGCCATCTCGACATAGGCGATCGCCGCCGCATTGGAGCCGTGCTGCAACGAGTGCTCGGAATAGTCCTGCACGGAGAGATCTATGCCGAGATAGGTCGACAGCGCATCGACGAACCCATCGATCGGCCCTGTCCCCTTGCCTTCGATCCGCTTCGTCTCACCCTTGTCGGTGATTTCGGCAGCGACGATCCGGATGCCCTTCTTCTCGGTATCCGGATAGGTGTGGTGATCGACGAACTTGATCCGCGCGCCTGTCTGGTCGACGTAGCGCTCGATGAAGCGCTCGTAGATCTTTTTCGACGGCAGTTCCTTGCCTTCCTCGTCCGTGATCCGCTGAATGTCCTCGCGAAACTCGATCTGCAGGTTCCGGGGCAGGTTAATACCGTAGTCTTCCTGCAGGATATAGGCGATGCCGCCCTTGCCCGACTGCGAGTTGATGCGGATGATCGCCTCATAGGTGCGGCCGACATCCTGCGGATCGATCGGCAGATAAGGCACTTCCCAGATCGGCGAATTCGCTTGCCTGATCGCCTTCATGCCCTTGTTGATCGCATCCTGGTGCGAACCGGAGAAGGCCGTATAGACCAGTTCGCCAACGTAAGGATGGCGCTCGGGAATGACCATTTCGTTCGAATATTCGTAGACGGCCTTGATCCGCTCGATGTCGGAGCAGTCCAATTCCGGATCGACCCCTTGCGTATACATGTTCAGCGCCAGCGTCACGATGTCGACATTGCCGGTGCGCTCGCCATTGCCGAACAGTGTGCCTTCGACACGGTCGGCACCTGCCATCAGACCGAGTTCGGTCGCGGCAATGCCGGTGCCCCGGTCGTTATGCGGATGCAATGAGATGATAACGTTTTCGCGGTTGTCGATGTTGCGGCACATCCATTCGATCTGGTCGGCATAGATGTTCGGCGTCGACATTTCGACGGTGGACGGCAGATTGAGGATCAGCTTGTTCTCCGCTGTCGGCTTTACTTCAGCGATCACGGCGTTGCAGATCTCCAGCGCCACGTCCAGCTCGGTGCCGGTGAAGCTTTCGGGCGAATATTCGAAGCGATAGCCGCCACCGGCCTTCGCTGCCATATCCATGATCATCTTGGCGGCATCGACGGCAATCTGCTTGATGCCAGCGACATCCTTGCCGAAGACCACGCGGCGCTGCAGCTCGGATGTGGAATTGTAGAAATGAATGATCGGGTTCGTCGCACCTTCCAGCGCCTCAAACGTCCGCGTAATCAATTCCGGCCGGCACTGCACCAGCACCTGCAGCGAAACGTCGGCGGGAACGCCACCCTCCTCCACGCACCAGCGGGCAAAGTCGAAATCGGTCTGCGAGGCCGAGGGAAAGCCGATTTCGATTTCCTTGAAGCCCATGTCGAGCAAGAGCTGGAACATGCGGGCCTTGCGGTCATGGCCCATCGGGTTGACCAGCGACTGGTTGCCGTCGCGCAGGTCGACCGAGCACCAGATCGGCGCCTTGTCGATCACCTTGGATGGCCAGGTGCGGTCGGCAATATCGATTTGCGGATACGGGCGGTACTTCTGCGAAGCGTCCTGCATGCCCTGCTTGACGGAATGGGTCTTCAAAATCATCGGTCTCGTCTCTTCTCTTACCCGCAGCGTGCAAGGCTGATAGCAAATCAGCGAAGCTTTGGCACGTCTGCCCGGGCCCTTTTTAAGGGATCAATTGCATTACAAGGGAGATTTCGAGGAGCAATCGCCAAACGGCTGACCCGGCCGCCGGGCGCTCCTCAATGGACCCGGCAACCGCGGATAAGGCCGAGAAGAAGAAGCGAGTTTGGCACCGACGCGACAAAACAGGCCTCAGCGCGGGCCGTCATCTCAGTCGCAGCAATGGTCGTGCCGTTGATCTTCATAGGTTGAGAAATAACGCGAAGGAATGAATCGCGCAAGGGCGTTATTCGGCAGCGGATGGCGGACTCTGTTTGAGGCGTTCTCGGATCCAGAGAGAGACCAGCTTTTGTCGCGACGTATTTAAGCGAGCAGCCTCCGCATCGAGTGCGGAAAGTTCCTCTTTCAGCAATTCGAGCTCGACAAGCTCGTTCTCCCAATTGACACGTCGCGCATTGGCCCAATCGAAGTACTCGCTGACATCATCGCCGTCGTCAAATTTCTGGTCAAGCTCAGCCGCTGTTATGGTTTTCATAATACTGAATCTCCGCTTTCCTGGCCCGGCGAACAGAAATAATCCGGATCTTGTTGTGCCGAAGCGTGAAGTATCCAACCCAGAATTTGCCTTCGATAAGACCGACGATACCATATCGGACCTCATCCTGCGAGCGGGCGTCAACGGTCAATCCGTTTCCCGGGCGCCACAACGCCTGCGCCGCCACGAAATCGATTCCGTGCTTCGCCTTATTCGCCTCGCTCTTGGCCGGATCGAATTCGAACTCCATGCCGCATCAAAGCATGAGGAAGGGCGAAAATCGAGATCATTCAACCCCGGCGTGCAACCCGCACCAGACCCAGCATCGCCACCCCGGCGATGAGCCCCCAGAACGCCCCCGAGATCCCGAGGATCGAGATCCCCGACGCCGTGACCAGGAAAGTCACCGCCGCCGCCTCCCGCGTCTCCGGCACCTGAAACGCCGCAACCGAGGAACCGGAAAAGGCCCCGATAAGGGCCAGCCCCGCAACGGACTGGATGAGGATGGGCGGCGCTAGCGATACGAAACCGGTCACCGCGCCGGCCGCAAGGCCCAGCAGCACATAGCCAATGCCGGCAATGATCGCCGCCCAATAGCGCCTGCCATGATCGGGATGCGCATCCTCGCCTGCACACATCGCCGCCGTGATCGCCGCAAGGTTCACGGCATGTCCGCCGAACGGCGCCGACAGCGCGGAAAACAGCCCCGTCACGGCAAACATCGGCCCCGGCTGCGGGTCATATTTGTTGACCTTCAGGATCGCGATGCCCGGAATATTCTGCGAGGCCATCGTGACGATAAAGAGCGGCAGCGCGATCGAGATCAGCGCTGGCAGCGTAAAGGCTGGCAAGACGAGTTCCACCGGCGGCGCAAGGGAAGCCGCCCAACTTGCCATTGCCCCCTCCGGCAAGTCGACACCGAAAACGATGACAACAACGAAGGTCAGCAGTGCTGCCGGCACCGCATAAAGCCGCTTGAAGGCCGCAACCACCGCCCAGACGACCAGGATCGGAAGCCCCAGAGCCGCGTCAAACGCAACAGCCTTGAACGGCGCAAAACACAGATTGAGGATGACACCAGCCAGCATCGCGTTCGCAATCGGTGCCGGAATGGCCGCCACTGCCCGACCGAAGGGTCTGATCAGACCAGCCAGCACGATCAGCCCAGCACAGACGAGAAAGGCCCCGACCGCCGCCGGAAAGCCGCCGACGGGTATGCCTGCCGTCGCCATCAGCGCCGCCCCCGGCGTCGACCAGGCAACGGAGACCGGCAGCCTCGTACAGACACTCAGCACGATGCCGCAAATGCCCATGGCGACCGACAGCGCCATCAATCCGGACGCTGCCTCATAATCCGTGGCTCCAACGCCTTTCAGCCCCTGCAGAACGACGGCGAACGAACTGGCAAACCCGACAAAGGCAACCAGGACGCCCATGAAGGCAGCTTGTGGGGAAAAGTCTTTCAGCATGGCGGGCCTCGGCAGCATTGGATGTGTGCCACAGGCCAATCAAATTCCGCCCGGCCTGACAAGGCCCTTCCAGCCTTTCGCGGTTCGCTTGGCGCCAGACAACAGCAGCATACAGCCGTCGGCTTTATTCCGCCGCCAGAACTCCGCCAACCTCCGGCAGGGTGTTCATGCCCGCACAATGGAAAAGAACAACACGGTTGCGCCCGCTACGCTTGGCTTCATACAGCGCCTCGTCAGCCTGAGCGATCAACCGGGTAAACGGCATGGCGTCATCGGCGACCGAGACGCCGGCGCTGATGGTTACGGAAATCGGGCGCGCCTCATGGGTAATCGGCAGAGCCTCGACGGTCCGGCGCAGCAGATCGACGCGAGCCAGAACATTGGTTTCGGTGGTCTGGGGCAAAAAGAGTCCGAACTCCTCACCACCCAATCGGGCAAAGAATGCATCTGTGCCGTTGCGCATCGCCATGGCCTGCGCCACAGCCACCAGCACCTCGTCACCGGCGAGATGGCCATTCTGATCGTTGACGCATTTGAAGTGGTCGATGTCGATGACCACAAAAGCGCTGCCAGCGGCAACCTCGCGCGGCAGACGATCCATCAGCCAATGGCGATTACGAACGCCGGTCAGCCGGTCCGTTTCCGTCAAGGCAACCAGCCGCTGCTCGGCGCGTTCCTGCACCATGATCAGCACGAACATCGCGATGGCAAACTGATCCAGGATCAACAACAGGAAACTGATCGCGGGCCAGGCCCCAGCCGCCTTGGGATCCAGCATCGCCCAGGTCGTCACGAGCGCCACCAGGGTCTTGAACATCAGCGCACCGGCCAGGCCATACCGGCTGGTCAGGCGCTCATCCTGTGGATCCGACAAGACCAGCCAGCCGTTGGCCAGAGAGGTCAGCGCCATCGCCACGAGAAAAATGCCGGAACGAACAACGTCTATCAGATAAAATCCAGTGGCCAGCGCTGAACCGATCAGCACGACGGGCAGCATATAGATCCAGTTATTGGCACCGGCATCCTTCTCGGTCACGACATTGACCAGACCGATCCAGAACAGTGCATAGGCAATCGGCCCAGAGGCAAAGCTCAGAAGGGTCCATGTCTCGTAGGCAACAACCCCCTGCACACCCGCGCCCGCCATAAACGAACCGCCGCCCAGCATGAGAAAAGCGACCGCCATCTTGCCCAGTCCCCGGCTGCGGCGCGAACGCCACCGCATATACAGGAAACAGCAGGCACCAATGAACAGAGACAGGGGATGAAGGATAAGAATTGTTGGGATATCAAGATGCATGAGGATTATGAATTTATGGCAGTTGGCGATCCTATAGCAAGACATACATTTCAATTTACTGAAAAAAGCCAAAAATATGCGCATGCCAGCCATTCGCGCCTTGCAAGGCAGAGCAAACGCCGGCACGCAGTGGATCTGTCGAAGGATTGAAATGTGCCCGTCATGCGGATTTCACGCAAATGGCGCACAGCACTGGCATCCGGCTGAAAGACAGAGCTTCCGCTTGCCTTTTGCCCCCCTTTTGCCTATGGACCCCCTCCGACGCATTCGGGGCGTCCCGTTCACTTCCGCCTGCTATGGCTGGGTTCACGAAGGATAAAGCCTTGATCCAGACTCCCTATTACCTGATCGATAAATCCAAGCTCCTCCAGAACATGGAGAAGATCGCCAAGCTGCGCGAACTCTCCGGCGCAAAGGCGCTCCTGGCGCTCAAATGTTTCGCCACCTGGTCGGTCTTCGATTTCATGCGCGATTACATGGACGGCACGACCTCCTCCTCGCTCAATGAAGTCCGCCTCGGCCATGAGCGTTTCGGCAAGGAAACCCACGCCTATTCCGTGGCTTATGCCGATTACGAGATCGACGAGGTCGTTTCCCATGCCGACAAGATCATCTTCAACTCGATCGGCCAGCTGACCCGTTTCGAGCGCCAGTCCGCAGGCATCATCCGCGGCCTGCGTCTGAACCCCGGCGTCTCCTCCTCGACCTTCGACCTCGCCGACCCCGCCCGCCCCTTCTCGCGGCTCGGCGAATGGGATCTCGCAAAGGTCGAGCCGGTCATGGATCTGATCTCCGGCTTCATGATCCACAACAACTGCGAAAACGGCGATTTCGACCTTTTCGACAAGATGCTCGGCGATATCGAACAGAAGTTCGGCCCCCTTCTGAAGAAGGCCGATTGGGTCTCGCTTGGCGGCGGCATCCACTTCACCGGCGAAAACTATCCGCTGGAAAAATTCGCGGAGCGCTTGAAGCGCTTTTCGGGCGAGTTCGGCGTCCAGGTCTTTCTGGAGCCCGGCGAAGCCTCGATCACCAAGTCGACCACGCTCGAAGTGACCGTGCTCGACAAGCTTTACAACGGCAAGGATCTTGTCGTGGTGGATTCGTCCATCGAAGCGCATCTCCTCGATCTCCTGATCTACCGGGAAAGCGCGAAGGTCCACCCCAACCAGGGACCGCACCGGTACCAGGTCTGCGGCAAGTCCTGCCTTGCTGGCGATATCTTCGGCGAATTCAATTTCGAACAGGAATTGAACATCGGCGACCGCATCTCGCTGCAGGACACCGCCGGCTACACGATGGTCAAGAAAAACTGGTTTAACGGCGTGCAAATGCCGGCAATCGCCATCCGCGAACTGGATGGCAGCCTCAGGACGGTCCGTGAGTTTGACTACACGGACTACGAACAAAGCCTGTCTTGAAATCCTTCAAGCCCAGGTTCTGACGATTGGACGCAAGGAGTGGTCCCATTATGAAGAAGAACGTGCTCATCATCGGCGCCGGCGGCGTCGCCCAGGTTGTTGCCCACAAGTGCGCGCAGAACAACGACGTGCTCGGCGACATCCATATCGCCTCGCGCACCAAGTCGAAATGCGACGCCATCATCGCTTCGGTTCACGAAAAGAAGGCGATGAAGCAGGCGGGCGTGCTCGAAGGCCATGCGCTTGACGCGCTGGACATCGAGGCCACCAAGGCTCTGATCACAAAGCTTGGCACTGAGATCGTCATCAATGTCGGCACCGCCTTCCTCAACATGTCGGTGCTGCGCGCCTGCATGGACACCGGCGTCGCCTATATCGACACCGCCATCCATGAAGAGCCGAACAAGATCTGCGAGACCCCGCCGTGGTACGGAAACTACGAGTGGAAGCGTGCTGAAGAATGCGCGACAAAGGGCATCACCGCCATCCTCGGCGCCGGCTTCGATCCGGGCGTGGTCAATGCCTATGCGCGTCTCGCCAAGGACGAATATCTCGACAAGGTGACCGACGTCGACATCGTCGACATCAATGCCGGCAGCCACGGCAAATACTTCGCCACCAATTTCGACCCGGAAATCAACTTCCGCGAGTTCACCGGCGTCGTCTATTCCTGGCAGGGCGGCGAATGGAAGGTCAACAAGATGTTCGAGATCGGCAAGGACTACGACCTGCCGGTCGTCGGCACCCGCCGCGCCTATCTCTGCGGCCATGACGAAGTGCATTCGCTGGCGAAGAACATGGACGGCGCCGACGTGCGCTTCTGGATGGGCTTTGGCGATCACTACATCAACGTCTTCACCGTCCTGAAGTCGATCGGCCTCCTCTCCGAACAGCCGGTCAAGCTGGCAGACGGTTCCGAAGTGGTGCCGCTCAAGGTCGTCAAGGCCTGCCTGCCCGACCCGGCCTCGCTCGCCCCGAACTACGAAGGCAAGACCTGCATCGGCGACTACGTCAAGGGCTTCAAGGACGGCAAGGAAAAGACCGTCTTCCTCTACAACGTTGCCGACCACAAGGAAGCCTATAACGAAGTGGGCAGCCAGGGCATCTCCTACACGGCGGGTGTCCCGCCGGTTGCGGCCGCGATGCTGGTCGCAACAGGCGAATGGGACGTGAAGAAGATGGCCAACGTCGAAGAACTGCCGCCCAAGCCCTTCATCAACCTCCTGAACAAGATCGGCCTGCCGACCCGCATTCAGGACGAGAACGGCGATCGCGCTGTCGAGTTCTAAGAGCGCGGGGAAGCCGCTTGAGGCTTGAGGGAATGCGGACCCCGCCGGAGCGATCTGGCGGGGTTTTCTGTTAGCCAAAAGCCTCGACGGTCGTCATCCCTCTGGCGCAGTCCCGAGGATCTGCTGCCGTCAGCGACAGGCGGCACGGTCGAGAGTGCCGATGACACGGCAGATGCTCGGCACAAGGCCGAGCATGACGTTGAGGAAAGCCCCATCGATCTGATACCAGGTATCGGCTGAGATCCCCCCTCAAAACGCCACCCGCACCCCCGCTTTCACCGACTGCCGAAAATCCCCGCTCGCGATCTGCGCACCGTAATTCAGGTCGAAGGTGGCGCCTTCGGCAATCTCTGTCGCAAGGCCGAGTTTCAGCGCGCCGGAATTGCGCGTGGCCTCCTTGCCTTGCACGGTGAAATCCTGGCTGCCATCGAAGGCGAGGGTCGCACTGGAGCGGTCCTCGCTGATTGCATGGGTAAAACCAAGCGCACCGTAGAGACGGAGCGCCTGTTCGCCGACCGACATGGTGTGGTCAAAGCGGACGCCGAGTGAAGTTTCGGCGAAAAGCTCTTGTTCCGCCCGGCCGCTCAGCGCCGCAGCACCTCCGCTTTCCGAAAAACTCTCTTGCTGGCTATGGATGACAGCCGCCCCTAGGAAGGGCTGGATGGTGACATCGCCGAGGGCTGCATCGGTCGAGAGTTCGGCAAAGGCCTGCACCGTGTCGCCGCGATAATCGGCTGTCAGGCGCTCGTTCAGGGTCGAGACGTCAACAGTGCGGGCAGTGTCGATGGCGTGGCTCGAATAGATGCTGCCAAAGCGCAGCGCCATGGCCTCGCCTTTCCAAGCGCCATAGGCACCGATATGCACGCTCTCGATATCCGCTTCGGCCGACGTTTCCGACAGGTCCATGGCAAGGCTGTCATAACCCGCCATGATGCCGAGCGTGAAAGTGTCCGCCTGGAAGAGATCGCCGCCAAAGGTGATCCCGCCGCCTTGAAGGCTGCCGCCGCTGGCAACCTCGTCGGTCTGCCAGCGATTGACCGTGCCATGCGCCACGCTCCAGAAGCGCCCGCGCCCCGGTGCGGCAAGCTCCGAGAGAACCCCGTCACGCTCCACCCCGGCGGCATCGGACAGGCCCTGGCCGAGAGAGGCATGGATCTCGCCCGCCAGATCGCGCAGTGCCCGGGCCCGCTCCTCGTCGGTCACACCGAGCAGCGCATCCGTGACGGGTCCGTTCGGCAGGCTGTCCACCGCATCGCCTGCCGCTTCCTCATTCGGCGTTCCCGCGGAATCGGTAAACGAGAGGCGGGTCAGGGTCAGATAGATGGCGTTGGGATCATAGGACAGCGACGCGTCGAGAAAGGCGAAACTGTCGACCACCGATCCAAACGTGCCGCTGACGCCGCCCGAAGCGGTCGCAATTGTGTAGGTGATCGGCGAGGCATAATCGATACCGGTATCAGTGCCGTTTTCCGGCCCGACGGTCACGCTGGCGCTGCTCGAGACGGTCAGCACACCGCCGACATCGAGCAGGTCGCTCTGGCCAAGCCCGTTGACCTCAACGTCATAGATCGAACCGGCGGCGAAGTTGGCATTGCCTGCCACCGTCAGCGTGCCGATGGAATTGCCCGGTGCAATTGTCGCTCCGGACAGGGCATCGATGGCACCGACACTGCCCGATCCGCCAAGGGCGGCACCGGAACCGACCGTGACGCTGGAGGCAAGACTGCCGTTGACGGTCAGCAGCCCCTCGTCAACCTCGGTTGCGCCCGTATAAGTCCCAATACCCGTCCAGATCAGCTGCCCGGCACCGGTCTTGCTCAGCGATCCGCTGCCCGACATCGTCGAGGCATAAGTGCCAGTACCGATCTGGTCGAAGGTGACGGCGGCCTGGTTGAAGACGGCTCCCTGAAGTCCGAGCGTATTGCTGACGAGACGACCGTCGAGTACGGAAAAACTGCCGGAATAGGCGTTCGAGCCTGTCAGTGTCAGCGTACCATTGCCAAGCTTGGTAAAATCGCCCGTGCCGGAGAGCGCGCCATTATACGCAATATTGGTGGCGCCAAGATCGAAGATGAGGTCGGCATTGTTCTCGATATCGCCATTCAGAACAGATGTCTGCAGCACCAGCGACCCGTCCTCCACAATGGTATCGACCTGAAGAGAACCACTGCTGCCGATCGTCAAAGCGCCTGCGCCGTCCTTGATCAGGAAACCGTCACCGAGGGTATGGCCGCTGTACAGGCTGTCGACGCCGCCTGTGTCGACGGTCAGATCGGCAGAGGCAAGCAAGATTGCACCACTGCCCGTCAGAGCGCCGATTTCCGTGCTGGCATTGACCCTGTAGACCCCATCGACCGCCAGAGCCACATCACTGTCAAAGACATCGGAATTGAAAGTGGATAGGTCGCCGCTATAGGAAACCCGCACGCTCCCCGTACCAAGGAAGAGACCGCTCCATTGCGTATATCCGTCAAAGGTCAGGGTCCCGTCGACATCCAGATTGCCGTCGAAGGCACCACCATTGACCGTCAGCGAGCCGGTCGTATCGATATCCCCGCCGCCACTGAGGTTGTTGATCGTGCCGGAGAGTGTCGACATGTTCAGCAATGAGCCCGCCAACAGATAGAGTTCCGAGACATCGGCCAGACTGTCCACCGTCTGGGCAGCGCCGAAATAGGTGACACCCGAACCGATCATGATGACGTCCACATTGCTGAACACGCCCTGCATCGACGACTGGCTGTATTCCGACCAGGAGAAGCCGCTGGACAAAACGAGCGTGCCGACATTTTCGATCAAGCCGGAAAAGCTCGCGCCATGGATGACGATGTCATTGCCGCGGCCATCCAGCGTACCAGTCCCCGTGAGGGACGAAAGGGTGGCATAATCGTTCATCAGAAGCTCTGTCCCGGCCGCCATGGTGGTCGAGTGAGCCCGGTAGAAGTATCCGCTATCCAGCACATCAACCGTCCCGCCGGCAATGGTGATGTCTGCCGCCTCCGCCGGGGTCGTCGGCATCATAACAGGCGAACTGGATGACCCGAGCACGAGTGTCCCCTGGTCGACTGCCGAACCGAGCGTCAGGTCATAGTTCAGCCTGAGCGAGATATCGGAAACACGGAGCGTCGAGCCTGTTGTCACGGACAGCGTGCCGTCTTCATTCTCCATGTAGAGAGGGGATGTGAGCGTCGCATCGACGTCCACGGTGCCAAGCCGGAGATGGTCGTTGAGGACGATGATGTCGGATCCATATTCTGACCCAGTATAGATTGGCGTCAGACTGTTGATGTAAACCGTGGCAGCTCCGGCCATGCTGGGCTGCAGGCATGTTGCGCCGGCCAGGGCCGACAGAAATGTTTTGCGGATCATCAACACCGTCGAAATTCTGTGTTCCGGAAAAGGGATTCGTGATTGGCCGGATCGTATCTGCGTCTTCAGGCGATTGCCTGTCTAAAACTTGCCGCTTTCTCTCAAAAACATAGGGCGTGTGATGTTCGGCACCCCTCGATTGAAGCCTGCGCTGTGCGCCAGTCTGGCCATCCCCGTATCCACCCCGCCCCCACCATGCTACGAGGCCGCCACACGCCATCCCACACTCGCCGAGACACCCGCCCATGCCCCCTGCTCTCTACGCCAACCTCACCGCCGCACTCCGCCCGCTCCTCACCGAACTCCACCAGTCCCCCGACCTCTTCCAGACCTGGGACGCCCATCTGGAGCTTGTCGCAGCCGGTGGTCTCGTAGTGGTGAAGTCGAAGCGGGCCAAGGGCGTGGTCGACAGTCTGTTCTGGGGCCGTGCGCCTGGCTCGACCGAGAACAAGCAGCTGCCGGAAGCGACCGCCTTTGCCGCCATCGACCGGTTCCTCGGCCTCGGCGCCCATCTCGCTCTGTCGGATGCGCTGCCCGAGGGGGCCGTGCTGGACGCGGCCTATCCCCACTGCGCGGTCAAGCTCTCCTATCGCAAGAAGGGCCATCCCAAGACCCGCACGCTGTCCATGGTCTTCATCGGTTTCAACGACGCGGCAGAGGCGCTTGGCCATGCACAAAGCGTGGGAGGCAGCCTGCCCCTGGTCAACACCCGCCCACTGAGCGGCGCCAAACTCTACGAATGGGCATGAGCGAGCGCTGAACCGGCCACCCACGCCCGCGACAGCACAAATCAATTAGTCTTGACTATTCAATTAGTCTCGACTACTGATTCAGCATGGAAACCACAGAGACCGTCACCACCATCATGCGCGCCCTGGCCGACCCGACCCGTCGGGCCGTCTTTGAGCGCATCGTCCGCGCCAGGGAAGTCACCGTCATCGAGCTCACGCGCGCCAGCAGCGTCACCCAGGGCGCTGTATCGCAGCACCTGAAAGCTCTGAAACAGGCAGGGCTCGTCAGTGACCGGCCGGAAGGACGACAGGTCTTTTATAGCGCCCGTCCCGAAGGACTGGCCCCACTGATCGACTGGATGCAGCACTACGACCTCTTCTGGCATGAGCGTTTCACCAATCTCAGATCCCTGCTGAAGGACATCGACCCATGACGACCACCACAGGCACCGAGCACGCATCCATCATCCTCGACGAAGTCTTTCCCCATGACCTCCCGATCGTGTGGCAGGCGCTGACAAGTGCAGCGCTGATCGCCCGCTGGCTCATGCCACCTGAGGGGTTTCAGCCGGTCGTCGGCACGCAATTCACCTTCACCACGCGGCCGGCTGGCGCCTGGGATGGCACCATCCGCTGCGAAGTGCTGGAAGTCATCGAGAATGAACGGCTCTCCTATGCATGGCGCGGCGGCGATGCCGGCAATCAGGGCTATGGCTCCAGGCTCGATACGGTGGTGACCTTCAGCCTTGCCCGCGTCGAGGGCGGCACACGAATTCGCCTGATCCATTCGGGCTTTGTCCTGCCGTCCAATGAAAGCGCTCATAAGGTGATGAGCGAGGGCTGGAAGACCGTCGTCGGGCGGCTCGACAGCCTGATCAGCGATGACTTGTTGGCCGACACACAGCACTGATCGACAGACCGTCAGGAGAACCACACCATGGGAAAGACCTATTCTGGCGGCTGCGCCTGCAGCCGTCTCCGCTATGCCGTGCAGGGCGAGCCCGCCATCATGCTTGATTGCCAGTGCCGGCAGTGCCAGCGCGACAGCGGCACTGGCCATCAGTCGCATATGACCTTTGTCAACGCCGAGGTAACCCTCGAGGGTGAGCCAAGCCACTGGCCGTCGGTTGGCGATGGCGGCACGGTCAAGCAGCGCGCCTTCTGCCCCGTTTGCGGCTCTGCGGTCTGGATGACGTTCCCTGCCATGCCGCAGGTCTTCATCGTCACGCCGGCAAGCCTCGATGACCCGGCACTCTACGCGCCGCAGATGACCACCTGGACAAAATCCGGTCAGCCCTTCGACCCCGCACCGCCGCATTTACCCTCTTTCGAATGCATGCCACCCGCCTGAACAGGCCGCAGTTGACAGGGTCATGCCCCTCGCCTATCCCTCGTCCTGCCGAAAAACGTCAGGCCGGTCAGGTTAGCCCGGCCCTCGCAGCCCCTGCGAGACCTAATCGCTTGTGCGCAAGTGAATCCACGGCACCAACCCTTGACCGGGTGGTGCTGTGATGGACAAAAGGCTCCCAACACGCTCCACCCCTTTTTGACGTGGAGACACATGTGACCGACAAGAAAACCCTGATCCTCGCCCAGGCCCTGATCGCCTGCATGATGGCTGGCCTGATGACCGGCATATTCGGCTTTTTGCATCTCGGCCCGACAACCGCCTGGCTGACCGAATGGGCAAAAAGCTTCCTCATCGCCTTCCCAACCGCCTTTGTCCTTTCGCTTGGCGTCGGTCCGCTCGCCTTCCGTCTCGCACGCTTCGTGACGGGTTTCACAGGACGTCGCGGATAACGCGGATAAAGCGCCTCTGAGCCTGACAGTGACGGAACCTTTGTGGCGTGATCACCGTTCTTGGCCGCAGAACCCCCATGAGGAATTTCAGGATGCCGATGCCCATCACCTTCACCCGATCCGCCCTTGCTCTGGCCCTGCTCGCAACCAGTTTCTCCTTCGGAGCGACAGCGTCCGCACAGGATGTCGAATTGCGCATCGGCCCGAATGGTGTCCGTCCTGTCATCCGGGAACGTGACCGCGATCGCGGCTGCAGCCCGCGCGAAGCCCGCGCCGCGGCCGCTGAGGAAGGACTGCGCCGCCCCGAAGTCGTTCGTGTCACGGAACGCAGCGTCACCGTCCAGGGCATGACGCGTCGCGGACCGGAGCGCATCCGCTTTGCCAACCGCCGCGGCTGCCCGATCATCTGAACGGACACTCCATTAATATCGCAATAAAAAAACCGCCGGGAATTCCGGCGGTTTCTTTGTATCCAAATGTCAAAAGCGATCAGCCGATGTCGGCATGGCTTTCGATGATCCGGCCGACCAGACCGTAAGTGACCGCATCTTCCGCCGTCAGCCAATAGTCGCGATCGATGTCCTTGGCGATCTTCTCTTCCGACTGGCCGGTGGCCTTGGAATAGATCTTGATCAGGCGCTGGTTCATCTTGATGATTTCGCGTGCCTGGATCTCGATGTCGGATGCCATGCCGCGCGTGCCGCCAGACGGCTGGTGCATCAGGAAGCGGGTGTTCGGCAGCGCCAGACGGCGCTCCTTCGGCACGGCAACGAAGATCAGCGAGCCCGCAGAAGCGGCCCAGCCGGTCGCGATGATATAAACCTTCGGCTTGATGAACTTGATCATGTCATGGATCGCGTCACCAGCCTCGACATGGCCGCCGGGCGAGCAGACGAACACGCGAATATCTTCGTCGGAAGCGGCCGCGAGCGCCACGAGCTGGGTGCAGACCTTCTGCGCCAGTTCCATGGTGATACCGCCATAGATGAAGATCGAACGCGACTTGAAGAGGTTCGCTTCCGTTTCCTTGCCGATCGGCAGTTCCTTGCTCTTGTCGTCTTCGTCTTCGTTCATCACAGGGGATAGTCCTTTTTGCGTTTGGCTCATCCGCACATAGTGCGTCTGCAGGCTTAAGACAATGCGGGAAAAAGACAAGCATGCAAGCGATGAACAGGAGGTTAGCTCCTCAAGAGAATTCGCAGATGCAAAGCCCCGTCGCAACTTACGGGATTTTAACTCCCCGCTGTCACGATCCCGCCAAACTGCAACAGAAACCTGGACATGGCGACGGAAATCCGACTGGCCGAAATCATCGAGGCGCTAAGCCATGCCCTGGACATGACCGAAGGTCAGCCGGCCGGTCATTGCGTTCGCTGCTGTCATATCGGCACTGCGATCGGCCGCCAGCTCGGCTTGAGCGAAGGCGCTTTGCGCGACCTCTATTACACGCTGCTGCTGAAGGATCTCGGCTGCTCGTCCAATGCCGCCCGCATCTGTGAACTTTATCTGGCTGACGACCTGAAGTTCAAGCGCGACTTCAAGCTGGTCGACGGCACCTTCCCGCAGGTGCTGAAATTCGTCCTCTCCCATACCGGCATGCAGGCAGGCCTCGCAGAGCGTTTCCGCGGCCTCGTCAACATTCTGAAGAACGGCCAGGAAATCGCCACCAGCCTGATTCACACGCGCTGCCAGCGCGGTGCCGACATTGCCCGCCAGATGCGCTTTTCCGAAGCGGTGGCGCAGGGCATCCTCGATCTCGATGAACATTTCGATGGTGGCGGAAAGCCGCTCGGCAAGGCCGGAAACGACATCCATATCTTTGCCCGGATCGCGCTGATGGCGCAGATCATCGATATCTTCTTCAGCGCTTCCGGACCTGAAGCCGCAGTTGCGGAAGTCATCAAGCGGTCCGGCGGCTGGTTCGATCCGGCCATTGTCGAAGCCTTCCTGCGCAGCGCCAGCGAAGCCCGCTTCTGGACCGATCTGGTGCGCCCGGACATCGAGCAGATCGTGCTTGCGGCAGAACCAGGCCAGCAGCAGATCTTTGCAGACGAAGACTATCTGGACGATATCGCGGCCGGTTTTGCCCGCGTCATTGATGCCAAAAGCCCTTTTACCGCCGGTCACAGCGATCGCGTGGCACTGTTCTCCGACATGATCGCCGAACAGCTGGACATGCAGCCCGCGCAGCGCCGGCGTCTGAAGCGCGCAGCCCTTCTCCACGATATCGGCAAGCTCGGCGTATCCAATGCGGTGCTCGACAAGCCCGGTCGCCTGATCGGCGAGGAGTGGGAGCAGATGAAGCGCCACGCCCAGTATTCCGAAGCAATCCTGTCACGCATCTCTGCCTTCGCCGACATTGCCAAGATCGGCGGTAGCCACCACGAGAAGCTCGATGGCACCGGCTATCCCCGTGGTCTTCGCGGCGACGAGATTTCCTTCGACGTGCGCATCGTCGCGACTGCGGACGTCTTCGACGCGCTGACCGCCGACCGCCCTTATCGCGCAGCCCTGCCAGTCCACAAAGCCTTGGAAATCCTCTGGGAAACGGCTGGACGGCATCATGATGCGAGCTGCATCAACGCGCTCGAACGCGCCCTGAACAGTGCACAATTGATCGCTGCCTGATCCCGGCGAATGCAGGCAACGCCCTCATGGCCGACTACTTGTCGGCCGGTGACGGCTGCGCATCGTAAGCCTGATAGGTGAAGACGTTCTGCCCGGTTTCGATTTTCCCGCCGGCCTTGCCGACAAAGGCCAGCGACCACTGCGTCACGATCTGTACGCCGCCGCCAAAGGTCTTGCGCGCATACCCTGCCCAGGATGTCGCGGACCTGCAGTCTGCAATCCCATTCGACCAGACCACGCTGAATGCAATCGTGCTGCCATGCGCGTGGCCACTCAGGTCATAGGGCAGGCCCCGACAACCGGTCCCGGGGGCATTGTTGACAAAATAGCCGGTGACTCCGCCCTTCCGATCAACGTCAATCGTCATCACCGACCCCAGTTCGTTGACCCAGGTGGTGGAGGTCCCGGACAGACTGTCGAAATCGGTGAAGCCTTGCGCATTAAAGGGTGCGTGTGCCGCCAAGGAAGAAGAAAACAGAAGCGCGACTAGAAACACCAGTAGTTTTTTCATGACGTCCCCCAACCCCATTAAGTTGAGTTTACATCAGGTTGCGCTTTTTCCCATCCCTCGCCTTCTGATTTTCTCAGTTGCGTCTGCGGTAGATTGGTCGAGACGATCTAGCGCGCAATGCGGGTCGACAGAATGATCGACGACACTGTGCGTTCAACACCGGAAAGCTCACCGATCCGGTCTATCAGCCGGTCGAGTTCCGAAATTGACGGAGCCGCGACAATCGCGATCAAGTCATAAGGTCCGTTGACCGAATAGAGCGCCGTCACTTCGCCGATCGCCGACAGCTCGGCCGTCACCGCATTGAGCACCTTGGGCGCAATCACAATCATGACATGCGCCCGGATCAAGCCACTCTGATAGGCATCCGTGAGCCGCACCTGATATCCTGCAATGACGCCCTGCCCCTCCAGTCGCTCAAGCCTTGCCTGCACCGTGGTGCGGGACAGATCGAGCCGCCTGGCCAGTTCCGCCACCGGCATGCGGGCATTTTCCGAAAGCAGCGCGAGAAGCGCCCGATCCTTGTCCGATATTTGCATTCCGATCAAATCCAATGTCGTTTCGCCGAAATTCATACGACGAATTGCCCATTCCGTCACTTGGAATCGGCAGGGCTTGGAACCACACTGGCTTGACCAATGACAAGCCTTCCGGCCCGCGCCGTGAGGGCAAGCTTACGAGGGGCCACCATGAAAAATGTCACCATTATCGGCGCCGGCAAGATTGGCGGAGCGATTGCCCGCATGCTGGCCGAAACAGGCGATTACACCGTAACCATCGCCGACCGGAGCGCCGAGCAGTTGGCGAAGCTCGACGCCCATGCGGCGGTCAAGACGCTGGAACTTGACATTTCCGATGCACAAGCGCTCGACACCGCCCTTGCCGGCCAGTTTGCCGTGCTTTCCGCCGCCCCCTTCCATCTGACCGGCGCGATTGCCGAAAGTGCCGCCCGCACGGCGACCCACTATCTCGACCTCACCGAGGATGTTGCAACGACGCGCAAGGTCGAAGAACTCGCTCGCGGCGCCCGCTCCGCCTTCATTCCGCAATGCGGCCTCGCCCCCGGCTTCATCTCGATCGTTGCCAACGACCTGACCAAGCATTTCGACACGCTGGACACGGTTCGCATGCGCGTTGGCGCTTTGCCGCAATACCCGTCGAATGCGCTCAACTACAATCTCACCTGGTCGACCGACGGCCTGATCAACGAGTATATCGAGCCCTGCGAAGCCATCGTCGAGGGCAAGCTGACGATCGTGCCAGCCATGGAAGAGCGTGAGGAATTTTCGCTCGACGGCGTCACCTACGAGGCCTTCAATACCTCGGGCGGCCTCGGTACGCTGGCCAAAACGCTCGACGGTCGTGTGCGCACGATGAACTACCGCACCATCCGCTATCCGGGGCACCAGGCGATCATCAAGGCGCTTCTGAACGACTTTAACCTGAAGAACCGCCGCGATGTCCTGAAGGACCTGTTCGAAAACGCACTGCCCGCCACGATGCAAGACGTGGTCGTGGTCTTCGTCACCGTCTGCGGCTGGAAGGACGGCCGCTATTTGCAGGAAACCTATGCCAACAAGGTCTATGCCGGCGTGGTCGCGGGCAAGAAGATGAGCGCCATCCAGATCACCACGGCGGCCGGCATCTGCACCGTGCTCGACCTGCTCGCCGACGGCACCCTGCCGCAGAAGGGCTTCGTCCGCCAGGAAGAAATCAGCCTTCCCGCCTTCCTCGAAAACCGCTTCGGCCGGGTCTATGACCCCGAGGTCATGCGCATGGCAAAGGCTGGTTGATAAATCTCCGGGGGGAGAAGGGACCAAACGGTCCGCGGGCAAGCGGCTGGCCAGCAATGGTCGGCCGCTTTCTCTCTTCCAGCAAGTGTGTTCCGAAACGGTCGGACTAACCGCGCCTTAAGCATCCCACAACACTGATTCTTTCCGATTTCGATGTTAGGTTGTGCTAAATTGAGCCTTGCGCGCACAAGCATCAGGGCACTTTCGAAGGCACGGCATGTTCTGACAGGCGGAGTATGATCGGCAAGGGCAGCGAAGAACAAAAGACCATCCGAGTGATCCGCGCCTATCAGGCTGCCACGCTTGCGGTCGCGCTGTTCTCTTCCGTCTGGACGCTTATCTTCGCCATGAATGGCCTGCTTGCAGTTGCTGTCGCCGAGAGCGTCCCGGTCATCATCTCTCTCGCCTGTTTCGTTCTCGTCAGCCGGGGCAAGTTCGGCCTGGTCAATCTGATCGTTCAGATCTCCTTTCTGGTCTTCATCATCTGCTTTTCGCTGATGTTCGATGTACCAGAACCTGGCTTTCCGAGGGTCACGCATCTCTTCCTGCCGGTGCTTGGCATGCTCGGCTACCTCAACCACCTGCGCCGGCCATCGCGCCTGCAAATCCTGATTATCGCGGCAAGCGTCATCACCTTTATTGTCCTGCACGCCGCCGACCTGAGGCTCCCCTTCGCCGAACCCCTGCCGGCTGAACTGCGCAGCGTCGGGATCTGGATGAACCCGGCAATTGCAACACTCGTCTTTTGCAGCACGATCTACGTCCTGCAGAAGCACCTTTCGGCTCCAACCGGCCTGGCCCGTGATCTCGTGCGGGGGATGCAACGCGGGGAGCTGACACTCGCCTACCAGCCGCAGGTCGATCGCGAGGGCAAGATTGTCGGCGCCGAGGCGCTGCTACGCTGGAATCATCCGACAAAAGGGGCAATCTCGCCCGCAAGCTTCATTCCCGCCGCCGAAGATGTCGGCCTGATGCCGATCATCGGCAGCTATGTACTCGACCAAGCGCTCTCCACCCTCGCCCTTTGGCAGGCAGATCCAAAGTGTGCGGCCCTCACCCTTTCGGTCAATGTCAGCGCCAGCCAGTTCAACGAGAGCGATTTCTGCGTCACGGTGCGAGACCTCCTGTCGCGCCATGGCGTGGATCCGAAACGGCTCCAGCTGGAGCTCACCGAAAGCGTCCTGATCGCCGGCCTGGAACCCGTCGCCGACAAGATGGCGGAGCTTACCACGCTCGGGGTCACCTTTTCGTTGGACGATTTCGGCACGGGTTTCTCCTCGCTTGCCTATCTGCGCAGCCTGCCGGTGGCGGAGCTCAAGATCGATCGCAGCTTCGTCGCGAGCATTACCGAAAGCGACCGCGCCGCCGCCCTTGTTCGCTCGATCCTCACGCTCGCCCAGGATCTCGGTCTCCGCACGGTCGCTGAAGGGGTAGAAACGCAGGCCCAGTTCGCATTCCTCGACGGGGTCGGTTGCGAGATCTTTCAAGGCTGGCTCTTCGGCCGCCCCATGCCGCTGGCTGAATTCGAGGCCTTACTCTCCGCACCACCGGAGCGGCCGGCAGCAAGCGGAACACTGCGACCAGCTGCCCGTCTCGCCGCCGGCTGAGCCGCCTACGGCACCCTGCCGCCCCTCACCCCATCCGCCCGAGCAACTTCAACATGCCTTTCGCGAGCCCGCCATAGGGTGGGTAGAGCAACTTCACGCCGGACCATTTCGACTGTTTGAGCACCGGCTTTTCCTTGCTGAGCGCCAGGAAACCCGCCTCGCCGTGATAGCTGCCATAGCCCGAGGCACCGACACCGCCGAATGGCAGGTCGTCCTGCGACAGATGCAGGATCGTGTCATTGACCGTCACGCCCCCGGCAATCGTGCCGGAGAGCACCCTGTCGCGGTGTGCCATATCGGTGCCGAACCAGTAGAGCGCCAGCGGCCGGTCGCGGGTGTTGATGTAGTCGAGCGCTTCATCGAGCGTGTCATAGGGCACGACCGGCAGGATCGGCCCAAAGATTTCTTCGCGCATCAGCGCCGTCTCGTCACCCGCCCCGATCACCAGGACCGGCGAAAACAGCCGTCTTTCGACGTCCCTCGCCCCGCCACAATCGATGATCTCGGCACCGCCCGCGCGCGCTTCTTCGACCAGTCCGACAAGTCGCTCGAAATGGCGCGGGCTGATGATCGAGGTATAGTCGGGATTGTCGGGAAGACCAGGATATTGCCGCGCCACCTCGGCCTTCACCGCCGCGACAAAATCCGCAACCTTCTCGCGCGGCACCAGTGCATAATCGGGGGCGACGCAGGTCTGGCCGGAATTGAGGAGCTTGCCCCAGATGAGCCGGGGCACGGCCTGGCCGAAATCGGCTGAACTATCGAGAATGGCGGGCGACTTGCCGCCAAGTTCGAGGGTCACCGGCGTCAGGTTTTTCGCCGCCGCCTCCGCCACCTTGCGGCCAACGGCGGTCGAGCCGGTGAAGATCAGGTGATCGAAGGGCGCCGCCGTAAAGGCGGTGGCAACCTCCGGCCCGCCGGTCACCACCGCCACCTCATCCTCGGCGAAGAATTCCCGCACGGCGGCATCAAGCGCCTCGGCAAAGGCGGGCGTCAGTTCGGACGGCTTGAGAATGGCACGATTGCCGGCGGCAAGCGCTCCGGTGAGCGGGGAAAGCATCAGGTTGAGCGGATAGTTCCACGGAGCAACAATGCCGACCACGCCAAGCGGCTGACGCATCACAATGGCCGAAGCCGGCTTGCCGGTCCAGCCGAGCGCCACGCGTCGGGCACGCATCCATTCCTTCAGATGCCGGCGCGCATGGCGGATTGCGGCCCGGACCGGCACGACATCGGTGAGCTCCGTCACGATGGCCGGGCGATGGCCGAAATCCTGCGAGATCGCCGAGGCAAACCTGTCCTGCCACGTCGTCAGCATGGAATCGAGACGCGCCAGGCGGTCCAGCCGGATCTCAAGCGCCGGATTGATCTGCGCCCGCCAACCAGCCTTCTGCCGATGCAGCAAGTCCAGGATCCGCGCTTCCGCCGTCGCGGTCAAACCGCTGTTGCTTGCCTCTATCGTCATCACGTCACCTCCCGCATCATTGCCTCGC
The DNA here is from genome assembly GCF_051549525.1 of Rhizobium sp. G187. Classification (NCBI taxonomy): domain Bacteria; kingdom Pseudomonadati; phylum Pseudomonadota; class Alphaproteobacteria; order Hyphomicrobiales; family Rhizobiaceae; genus Rhizobium; species Rhizobium sp. G187. Next base: position 3,707 of record NZ_JBPUGM010000001.1, on the reverse strand, counting down.
CTGCAACATGGGCAACACCCCCCTCATTGTTCAAGCCCGGACAATGTCGAATACGTGCCTTTTCCCGGATAGGCCGAAGATAAAGGCCTCTTCAGCATTTCCGGCTCGGTCTGCCTGCCAGCCAAAAGCCGCGACGGGTCGATCCGGACCCAACCATAGGCGACCGGGCACGCGATCGCTGCAGCAACAGGCAGTGTCGGATTTGTGAAATCAGTGTTGCCTAGGCAGGCACCAATTTCACTTGCCATCATCTCGGACGCAGCACTATACCGCATGCGTTGGGCCAAAAAATCCAACCACTGTCATGCGTTGGGAGGCGCGGATGGTGCTCGAAGTCCTCGATCGAGGCGCTCCCGACCCGCCGACGCAAGATCGGCCCGCCGCCTGCGCTTCATCGACAGCAGTACGGTAAACGCATTTGATGATTTCTCCCGCTTCTGATGGCACCGCCCTGGACTTCGGCCGTCGACACTGTCGAATCCACAATCGGAGCAAGTGACACCCATGGAAAACTCTCAGGGCACCCTGTCCGCGATCGCCAAGATTTGGCTGTTCGTGCTCGGTGCCGTCCTCATCATCGCAGGCCTGTTCTTCGCCATTGGCGGCGGCAAGCTCGTTTCGCTCGGCGGCAGCTGGTACTTCCTCATCTCTGGTATCGCCATCATTGTCTCCGGCTTGCTCGTCCTCCTGCGCAAGCCGTCCGGCGCCCTCCTGTTCGGCCTCGTCACCATCGCGACGATAGCCTGGGCCCTCTGGGACGCCGGCCTTGATTTCTGGCCGCTGATTTCGCGCCTCCTCGCCTTCGGCGTTGGCGCCGCCGTCATCGCCTTCACCTATCCGCTGCTGCAGAAGGCCGCCGGTCGCACACCGGCCACCGTACCATCCGTCGTCCTCGGCGCGGTCATCGCCCTCGTCTCGGCGGCCGGCTTTGCCGGCATGATGATCCCGCATCCGACGGTCCCCTTCTCGGGTCAGGTCGCGGACCTGAAGCCGGTCGACCCGGCAACCGAGCAGAAGAACTGGGAGCATTACGGCAACACGCCCGGCGGCTCGCGTTTCGCTGCGCTCGACCAGATCAACCGCAACAACGTCAAGGAACTGCAGGTCGCCTGGACCTACCGGACCGGTGACACCCCGATCAGCCCCGGCGGCGGCGGCGCGGAAGATCAGCAGACCCCGTTGCAGGTCGGCGACAAGGTCTTCCTCTGCACGCCCCACAACAATGTCATCGCTCTCGAAGCCGATACCGGCAAGGAAATCTGGAAGAACGAGATCAACGCCCAGTCCAAGGTCTGGATGCGGTGCCGCGGTCTTGCCTATTTCGACGCGACCCGGCCGCTGCAACAGCCGACGGCACCTGGCTCCACCCCGGTCATGGCCGCAACGGTTGCCCCCGGTGCGCTGTGCGAACGCCGCATCCTGATGAACACGATCACGGCGGAACTCATCGCGCTTGACGCCGACACCGGCGCCTTTTGCCCCGATTTCGGCACCAATGGCCGCGTCGACCTCAAGGTCGGCCTCGGTGAAGCGGCCGATCCGAGCTATGTTCTGACCTCGGCACCGACACTTGCCGGCACCACTGTCGTCGTTGGCGGCCGTATTGCCGACAACGTCCAGGTCGACATGCCGGGCGGCGTCATGCGCGGCTTCGACGTCATCACCGGTCAGCTGCGCTGGGCCTTCGACCCCGGCAATCCGGCCATCACCGCGCTGCCGCCGGAAGGCCAGACCTACACGCGTTCGACCCCGAACGTCTGGGCCGCCATGTCCTATGACGCTGCGTCCAACACCGTATACCTGCCGGTCGGCAGCCCCTCGGTCGATCTTTATGGTGCGACCCGCACCGAACTCGACCACAAATACGGTGCCTCGATGCTGGCCCTGGACGCGACCACCGGCCGCGAGAAATGGGTCTACCAGACGGTCCATAATGACCTCTGGGATTTCGACACCCCGATGCAGCCGTCCTTCATCGACTTCAAGAAGGCCGATGGCACCACGGTTCCGGCCCTCACCTTCGGCACCAAGGCTGGCCAGATCTGGGTGCTCGACCGCGCCACCGGCCAGCCGCTGACGGAAGTGGCCGAAGTGCCGGTCAAGCCGGGCAAGATCCCGAACGAGCCCTATGCACCGACGCAGAAACTGTCGGTCGGCATGCCGCAGATCGGCGCCCAGACGCTGACCGAAAGCGACATGTGGGGTGCGACCCCCTTCGACCAGCTTTTGTGCCGCATCGCCTTCAAGGGCATGCGTTATGACGGCGTCTACACGGTGCCCGGCACGGATCTCGCGCTCAACTTCCCGGGCTCGCTCGGCGGCATGAACTGGGGCGGCTTCTCCACCGACCCGACGACGAACACCATTTTCGTCAACGACATGCGTCTCGGCCTGTGGATCCAGATGGCGGAAGCAGCACCGGCCACCACAGTCGCCAGCGGCTCGGAAGCGGTCAACACCGTCATGGGCGTCGTGCCGATGAAGGGCACGCCCTATGCGGTCAACAAGAACCGCTTCCTGTCGGCGCTCGGCATTCCTTGCCAGGAACCGCCCTTCGGCACGCTGACGGCAATCGACATGGACACCCAGAAGATCAAGTGGCAGGTGCCGCTCGGCACTGTCGAGGATACCGGCCCGCTCGGTATCAAGATGGGCGTTCCGATCCCGATCGGCATGCCGACCATCGGCGGCTCGCTCGCCACCCAGGGCGGCCTGGTCTTCTTCGCCGCCACCCAGGACTACTACCTGCGCGCCTTCGATTCCGCGACGGGCCAGGAAATCTGGAAGGCCCGCATGCCGGTTGGCAGCCAGGGCACCCCGATGACCTACAAGTCGCCGAAAACCGGCAAGCAGTATGTCGTCATCTCGGCCGGCGGCGCCCGCCAGTCGCCCGACCGCGGCGACTACGTGATCGCCTATGCCCTGCCGAACTGATCGGCTGACATCGATCTGACCACGAGGCCGCGGCGCGACAAGCGCCGCGGCTTTTGTTTGTGAGGGAGAAGGCCCGGGAGGCCACTTGTCGCAACGCCCTCATGCCGGGGTGCACGCGGATGGCGCTGGCCTCGAAGTGTTCCTGTAATCTGGTGCGCGGGTGGCCTCGTGCTTCTGATGTCGCTCCCGCCTCAGCATGAGGGGGAGGCGGTGGTGCGCGTGTGGGCAGGGAGTGCCTGCAGGACTGTCTGAGGACAGATGCGAGGGAAGCTGCTTGTCGCAACGCCCTCATGCTGAGGCGCACGCGCAGAGCGCGGGCCTCGAAGCATCTCATTTACCTGGCGCTGGGCTGGCCTTGTGCTTCTGATGTCGCATTCGCTCCCACCTCAGGATGAGGGGGAAGCGGTGGTGTTCAATCTGTCAAAAAACCAAGCTTCGCCGCCGGGCGGGATCTCTCCCTCCGGGTGTGCTTGAAACTTGTCTCGGACGAGGCGCCAGAAGCAGCCTGTCTAAGTAGTAGTATGTGGCTCCTTCCGGCGCCCCGTTCGGCGTCTATTCCCGCTTGCATGCGTCTCTCTGGCAAGGCGGCGACGGTCTTTGAGTTGCCCCAAAGATGGACCGGGCGCGGGTCCGGCATCCGCATCACAACGAGTGTGACACGTCCGCCTGGCCGGTGGCCCGGGAGGTTCCCGCCGGATGGTGCACCATTCCGACCGGGACCCTCGCCCGGGGGATGCATTTGGATCATTGGCGATCCCCTCGCATCCCCGCCG